>JAHHHP010000017.1 GCA_019359275.1 Myxacorys chilensis ATA2-1-KO14
TCGATTGTGATGCACGATGTGGTCATCGGACTATTCATCAATCGAATCGCCTTTGGACTAGTCATTTAGACCCAAACAACATGTCTGAGACATTACCGATTCCCGCACAATCAGGACAATGAATTGGCTCTAATACCATGATGCTGAAGGATTAGATAAGTTCACCCTCTATTTCAGCAGATTCTCTCAGTCACAACAACATATCTGGGACATTACCGCAGAACAGAAATGCCCAGGCTACTTAGAGGGACAGCAGAAATATGCCAAGCAGTACCGTGCCAGTGTTCACCGCTGGAGCTATGGCAGACTCATTGAGAGTATTCGGAGCCAAGCAACCAAACTTGGCATTGCGATCGAGGAAGCGAAACAACCGCGTGCTGGGAAGATAGAAGAGAAAGCCCGAGATGTCGCGATCGCAGCGTATCAAGCTCGCGCTTGAAGAAGGCGATTCCAAAAGCTTTGTACCTTGAAAACTGAATAATTTAAATGCGCCGCGGCGTAGACTGCTTGCAGTCTACGCTTCGTGCAAAATGAGGGTTAGTT
Organism: Myxacorys chilensis ATA2-1-KO14; assembly: GCA_019359275.1. Taxonomy (GTDB): domain Bacteria; phylum Cyanobacteriota; class Cyanobacteriia; order Leptolyngbyales; family Leptolyngbyaceae; genus Myxacorys; species Myxacorys chilensis. The sequence continues at coordinate 544 of JAHHHP010000017.1, forward strand.
TGGCTGTCTGCCGACAGTCTTGCTTTCTGACCCTGGTAGCTGCTCACCCGGATGCCGTCGGATGAGAAACTTTTGCTTCTCAAAAGAGATTAAGTCATGATTGAAGAGCTAGTCTACTTCAATTATGGCGTAGGTGCGCTCCCGGCAAAAAGGGCGCGGATGTACTGCTGTAGTGGCTACCGAATCACCCCCAATCAAGGGGGAACCCGCTTCTATTCTTCATTTCAGCGATTCGTAAAGGAGCAATTCCTTGCAGCGATCCGCGCAAAGGCTGATATTCCTTTGTTCACTGGGTTTCACGATGTTAGATCATCTCTAAATTTTGAAACCTTAGGTCTGGAGAAGGGATAGGCAATGCGATCCGCACCAACATCTTCTACACCCTTCATCAGGTTTGGGTTCTAGAAGACTGCGGTCGCAATCACCTGTCTCAACTGAGGCAGGTTGAAAGTCATGGCGTCCAGATTGGGCTTGCCTGGATTCAGGTCGCAATCACCTGTCTCAACTGAGGCAGGTTGAAAGTCGATCGACTTAAACAGCTCCTTCCAAAAGCGACGGTCGCAATCACCTGTCTCAACTGAGGCAGGTTGAAAGCATGATTAAAGACGGTATCCGTTGCCACTCCAAGTCGCAATCACCTGTCTCAACTGAGGCAGGTTGAAAGCATAAACGACGCATGACCCAACGAGTACTCTGAAGTCGCAATCACCTGTCTCAACTGAGGCAGGTTGAAAGTAAGAATCCGGGTTGCATACTTATCGGGAACGGTCGTCGCAATCACCTGTCTCAACTGAGGCAGGTTGAAAGGATGTGGTGCATGTCGCTCAGACCTGGATCTTTAGGTCGCAATCACCTGTCTCAATTGGAGCAGGTTAAACGATCCTTCATGTGATCAGTGAGCCATTATCATTGCAATCGCTTATTCTGAAAAGGCTCAATTTGCTGAGCTTGATTCCTAGCGAGGATATGCAAATCCCGTACGCGAACAGGGTGGGTTGAAAGCTTACAGGTAGACTGTCTAGCTTGAAGGTGCAGGCTTTAAGGTCAAGGAGTCTCATTCACGAGGAGCCTAGACAAGTACCACCTTGGCTCAATCAGTTAGCACTAAAGTGTCTGTTGTCACTTCCTAATTAAGTTACACATAGTACATGTTCAAATAGCGACAAGTAATTTGTCACTACTGCTTAAATGACAACAATCTGTCATCGCGACAAGTAATTTGTCTCGACGACACTAATTTGTCACCGACGACATTTAATTAGTCACTGTACATTTAAACAAAAAATTGCCTGACTCTTAAAAGCCCCCAGAGTCAGGCAGTCTACCTGTAAGGACGCCTTGTTATCGAAAAAAACTAAACAAACTTAGTTGCCCCCTAGTTGCTTAGCTCTGTCCGAATGCGTTCCTCAGATTTGAATCTAGTATGGAATACTTACGGGTATTCCCCCTCAAAGAAAGTACTCATTTTTACATCAATTTTGAATTTAGCACGTAGAAGAATTCCGTAAATTCTCTCCCTGCACTTGCCAAAACACCCATTCAAGTGGGTTCAAATTTAGCTTGACGGAAACTCCTGAGCTAAAGCAGATAAAATTAAGACAGACTCAGTTCGCTATACCGAAGCAAGCCGCAACTCATGCTAATTCCCCTTAGCCGTAAAAAATTTGAAGATTTAATTCCGCTTGTCGCGACAGGCGCTCAATACAAATACTGTTGGGGAAAGTTTCCGGATTTTCTGAGACGGATCCTCGTGTCTATCTCAGCCCTCGCGTCTATCCTTTTAATTCGAGCGGTTTTTGGCTCTGGAGAATTCCAAGACAGCTTACAAAGCGTAACGTTCTTCATCGGATTGTTTGCATTGGTCTATTGGCTATGGAGTCCAGTTTTGCAAGCGAGCTTACGGAACTTCGCTTACCGGCGCTATAAATTTTCTGGTTTTTTGCAGGGAGAGGTGTTAGATGTTTACCTCAGTGACGAATTAATTAGCACTGAAGAGAATGTCAACAATCGAGGCGAGTTGGTGGTTGTTGAAAACCGAGAGCGCCGAATTAATCTAGAAGTTGGGGACGAATCAGGATTTACAACTTTGCTACAGGTTCCGCTTCGACAAGAGCATCAAGCCATTTTGCCGGGAGACGCTGCTGAACTGCTAGTCGTCTCTAATCGCCCAGATTTGGGGCGAATTGCAAAAGTCTCAGACATCTTTATTCCTCGCAGTGGAATTTGGGTAAGCGATTATCCTTACCTGCGGCGCGATGAATTTGAAGCGGTGAGCCGTAGGTTGGAAGCGGATGGATACGTTGAGTCTGAGGAGAATTACGACGAATCGCCAAGAAGGCAGTTTTACACCGAAGAACGTCAACGTTCTTCTCGCACTGAAGTACCTCGACGTTCTGCTCGCTTAGCCTATGATCAGCCTAACGATCAGTATGATGAAGCTCCGAGAAGAAACTCCCCTTCTCGGTCACTTAAATCATCTGAAGACTCTATCCGCGCCGACTCTCAAGCACGACCTAGAAAGCGCATTCCAAAAACTGGTGCAAACGGAAACGATCTATATCGCCGAGTCGATCCTCGCGATTAGCATTAGGCGCAACTAACGTCTGAGGCTCTTTGCCGTCTTTATCAACACTAAAGAGTCATTGTTTAAAACTGACAGAGCAGAATGGGGTGCAGTTCTACCAGTCGTATATGACGGAAATGCGATCAGTTGCGTCGCTACAGAAATTACTCGCCAATCAATGACGCTGGGCCTAACAGCGAGATGTAAGCTGTCCCAAAACAACGAAGTGCGGCACTTTGAGCCGTTTCAGCCGTGACAGCCGCAACTTCTTCCTGAAAGCGCGTATCAAACTCTACACCAAGTTCAAGCGTCTCGTACCAACCAAAGATTTGCGCTAATTGAGAATTTGTTTGTTTACCTAGTGCATATTGTCCAAGCAATTTATTCTTGGCGGTTTGTAGTTCTTCTGACGTGAGAGGCGTGGTTTGGAGGCGATCTATCTCGGTTTTGAGTCCGTCAAGCGCGATCGCAGTATTGACCGGAGCCGTTCCCATATACGTGACAAAATGCGATGTGTTGAGCCGAGTGGGATAGAAGGCAGACACTTCATATGCTAATCCTCGCTTTTCTCGCAACTCAACAAACAAGCGACTCGATAATCCGTTGCCCAAATACGTATTCAATAGCTTTAGGGCCACATAATCGGTCATAGCTCCATCCGCTTGCAGGGAAGGAGCCAAGTAGCCCAACATCACAATGGACTGTTGCGTTTCTTGAGGCGTTGTCACCCGATGTTCAGTCGGTGAGGTTCCGTTTGACTGCCCCGTGATCGCTGGAAAATTTAGTATCGGGCGCTGTTTTGACCCAGCGCTCCAGTCGCCAAAGCTTTCTTCTACCAGTGCAACAGCTTCATCTGGAGTAATTCGACCAGCAATGCTGATGACCAAATTATCGGGGCGAAAATGAGTTTCATAGTACTCTTGCAAATCTTGACGAGTCAGCTGAGACACCGTTTCTTCGGTTCCTAAACCTGACAGCGCATAGGGATGCTGACCATACATCGCTTGACGCAACTGATCAAAGGCAACGGTAAACGGCTGTTCTTGCTGGGAACGAATGGCTTGTAGCGTGAGCCGCTGTTCTAACTCGACTTCGGCTTCTGGAAATGTGGGCGATCGCATCAATTCTGCCGCCAACGACAGCATATCTGCGAAGTCGGACGACACTGTTTTTAAGCTGAGCAAGAAGTAATCTGATGCCGCATCCGTTCCCAGACTTGCGCCAATTGATTCGACTCGCTCTGCAATATCTAACGAGGAAAGCCGCTCAGTTCCTTTCGTTAAAACGGCTGAAAGGAGGTGAGAAAGCCCGGATTTTTCTCGCGATTCCCAACGAGTCCCGGCTTTGAGAAACAGCCGCGCCGCAATAATGTCGGCAGACGGATTTTCGATCACGAGTACCGTGATGCCATTGTTCAAAATGCGACGATGAATGGTGCGATTTTGAGGAAGCGCAATAGTTGAAGTCACGGTAAGAAAATCCTTGGCGCGGGAACTGCCTGAAACACACCTCATTCTAGCGGCTCAGGTGCAGAGTTGCGAACTACAGATGTTTAACGCTACAGAGGTTTAACGACGACTGCCGCATAGCGGTAGGGCGAAAGATACTGACTCGCCAGATTTTGCAGATCTTCAGTGGTAAATTCTTTGATCCATTGAGGATAGGCGATCGCAGTCTCTAAATCTGCCAAGGTGTGATAGTAGCCGTAGAGTCCAGCAATTTGGCTGGGTGTCTCGGTCGAGAAGGCATGATCGTTGCAAAGCAAGCGTTTGCTGCGCTCTAATTCCGATTCGTTTATTCGGGCGGTGATTAGGTGAGAGAAGCGATCGCAGATCAGTGCTTCAACGCGCTCCAGATTTTCGGCATCTAGCCAAGCCGTGATTGTAAATAAGCTCGACTCTTGCTGCAAGGAAAATCCGCTACTCACTTCTTGTACCAACTGACGCTCTTCGCGGAGTTCTTGCACAAGTCGCGACGTTCGCCCTTCGGCTAACGTGGCAGATAGCAGATCCAATCCGCACGCATCTTTGATCGGATCAAGATGTTGTTCGGGTGAAAAGCGGTTCCACGGTAGGACATCATCGCGCTTTTCCTGCATGAGAGGATCGATGCCGGGACCCATCCATGCCATCATTAGTCGAGCTTGTTCTAGTCGAGGCAAGCGTAATTCTTGCCGCCGAATGTCGGTCATGGGCGGTTCTGCTTCAGCCTCATGCTGAGGGCAATCGCCCGGAGATGGAAAATCTCGGAACGATCGCTCGACTAAAGCAATCGCCTCGTCTTGATCCATGTCGCCAACCAGCACAACCGTCATATTTTCCGGCTGATAGTGGGCGCGATGAAACGCTCGCATTTCAGACGGCGATCGCTGCATTAACAGTTCCTCAGTGCCCAAAATCGGACGCCCGTAAGGATGGCGTTGATAGACACCTTCAATTAATGCCTGAAATGCAAGACAGTCCGGACTGTCATAGGTTTGATAAATTTCCTCAAAGACCACCTCGCGCTCACGCACAAATTCCTCATCGGGAATCGCGGCATGGAGCAGCAGTTCTGCTAAATAGGGCAATGTATCGACTAAATCTGGAGCGGCAAGGGTCATGAAATAGTGGGCATAGTCGTAGCTGGTTGCCGCATTCGTCATGCCGCCTCGACCCTCGATCGCATAGTCAAACTGCCCCGGCAGAATGCGATTGGTTCCCTTAAAGATCATGTGTTCAAGAAAGTGCGCCATCCCCGACCACTGATCAATTTCGCGAATTGAGCCTGCTTTGACCCACACATCAACAGCAGCAACTCCGCATCCTGGAATGTATTGATGAATCAGCGTTAGTTTGTTGGCCAGTTTGAGGGGAGTTGCTGGTAACGAAAGGGTTGATTGGGACGTTCTAATAAAATTCAAGGTAAGTGTTGACCTGAATTAGGGGAGTACAACTGAGACTAAGTAAGGTTGAATTGAGAAACTGAGAAGCAATAATTTCGCGGGAAGTCTTCATGCTATCTCGCTATCTTTACGACTGCAAATTAAAGTCGCTTGTGCATGCGAGTAGCCTGAATTATTAAAAAGAAAGATCTGCGGCGACTTGCGTATTCGATTCTGACTCTCATCTTCGCATTAAGACAAGGTTAAATTATCGCTCGAAAGGTATTCTTGATAAAACGCAAACTTCAGTAGACTGTCCACACAGAGCTTGTCTACTAATAAAAATTCCCCCACTATAGCTAGCGAGGGATTAAAAAAGATAGGGTACCGCAATGCCGTCTTGCCTCAGTTTTTGACCTGGTAAAAAACCAGGTGGGTACCGAACGCCTAACTTTAAGTTTCTGGGTACAAGCCCAGTTTACTGCCGTCAGACCTTATTGGCTCCCGAAAGTGACAAAGCATAGATCATAAAACATTATTGGCAGTCACCAACACCGCAGTACAACCTTTGATTATTCTAACCGGATAACTTTCAAAGTGGTAGCTTTAGCCAAACTTTTTCTAACTGAACTGCTCAGGCACCTCGTACCAGATGGCTTCGATCGTTTCGGTTAAGGTTAGGGCCTGTTGATACAGTTCAGCAGCAGAGGGGGCTTCGAGTAAAACGGTCACATGACCAAGCTTCCGCCCTGGACGGGACTGGGACTTACCGTACCAATGCACAACTGACTTTGGAATCGCGGCAAGGCGCTGACGTTTCTCGGAATAGTCGTGCTGGGCAGTTTCGTAGCCCAGCAGATTCACCATCACGGCTCCGCTAGACTTCAGAGCAGGATTGCCTAACGCTAGACCGCTAACAGCACGAAGCTGTTGCTCAAATTGGGAGGTAACGCAAGCATCGAGCGTGAAGTGCCCTGAGTTGTGGGTTCGAGGCGCAATTTCATTCACTAGAACTTGTTGATCCGCTGTAAGAAAGAATTCAATTCCAAAAATTCCCACCGCTTCCAGACGGCTCAGAATAGTTCGGGCAATGGCTTCAACATCAGCCGCAACCGATTGGGGAATATCCGCAGGCGCAATGACCCAATGACAGACTTGATGCTTCTGATGGGTTTCGACAATGGGATAGACCACGATTTCTCCCGTCTGCGATCGCGCGCCGATCGCGGCAAGTTCTCGCTCAAACGGAATGAATTCTTCAACTAGAAGCGGACAAGATTTAAGCGTTTGAAGGATGGCTTCCCAATCTGTTTGGTTTCTGACAATAAAGGTTCCCTGACCATCGTATCCATGACGACGCGTTTTTAGAACAACGGGAAACTGAGAGGATGAGTAGTCTTCAAGCCGCCAAAATTGCGGCGTCGGCAGGTTGCACTCCCGCAGAAAACAGCGCTGATCGTACTTATCTAGCAACGGTTTGAGTGTTTCTAAACGGGGACGAAAATCGATGTCTTGATGATCCAGTGCCTCTAGATTAACGAACTCGTTTTCAAAGGTGATGACATCTGTCTGGGCAGCGAGTTGAGCCGTTGCGGCGGCATCATCGACGGGTGCAAAGATGGTTTTGTGCGCGATCGCAACCGCCGGATCATCCTTGCTAGGCGTTTGCACCACCAATTCGATCCCTAACTTCTTGGCGGCGTCTGCCATCATCCAGGCTAGCTGTCCGCCCCCAATCACGCCAATCCGTTTAACCACCAATTGATCACCGCTCCCCCGTTCATTAAGAACACTTTCATCCCTCATCCTTCATCCCTCATCCCTCATTCTCAAGGACACCCTAACGATTCTCGTGTCTCCACTCCTGTTTTAGAATTCACGCCTGTTGCCACTTTACAGAGTTCTTTCGCCTGAGCGCGATCGAGAATCGCATCTGAAAAATCTGCACCTGCGATGTTAACATCCTGAAACTCACTGCGTAGCAAAATCGCATCGCTGAGATTGGCGTTGCTCAAGTCAACCCGAATAAAGAAAATTTGGTCGAGCATGGCTTGAGTCAGGGTTGCGCCGCTCAGATTCGTATCGGTCATGGTTGAAGCGCTCATTGCCGCGCCTGTGAGATCGGCATTAGAAAAATTGACCCGATTTAGGTTGGCGTTAGCAAATTCTGCCAGTCTCAGGGTTTGCCCAGAGAAATCTTGCCCTCGTAATTCAGCGTTGCCGTAGGAAACTGGAGGGCGATACTGCTCGGAGTAGCGTTTTCCAACGGGTGCGGGATCAGCCCATGCAGAAGTCATCAGGAGACAACCCATCATGATCCAGGCCAGCACAAACCCTGCAAGTTGTCTGAACACCATACCGTCACCTACAAGCAACACATTTCAGCTTATCGCATCGAGCTTGAGGGCGTTCACCTCCCAAAGCCGAGATAACCGCGTGGCGTAATCATACGATCGCAGTACATCTGCGTACTCTGATTGCCGATGAGAACCGTTGTCAGCATATCAATGGGTTCATCTAGCAGCTTTTCTAAAGTGGTGAAGCGGATCTCTTCATCTGGGCGATAGGCAGAGCGAACGAGAGCAACGGGAGTGGCGCGATCGCGATGCTGAAGAAAGATTTGTTGCGCGATCGCAATTTGTCCTGTGCGAGTTTGAGATTTGGGATTGTACAGCGCCGTCACAAAATCGGCTTGTGCTGCCGCCGTCAGTCGTTTCTCAATCACCTCCCAAGGCGTCAACAAATCGCTGAGACTGATGGCGCAAAAATCGTGCATTAACGGTGCGCCGACTCGCGCGGCTGTTGCTTGCAGTGCCGTAATGCCTGGAAACACTTGAACGTCGGGCGTTCCTGTCCACTCTTGGGCGCGGAGTTCTTCTAGCACCAAGCCTGCCATGCCATAGATGCCGCAATCGCCGGAAGAAATGACCGCGACCGTCAAGCCCCAATTAGCGAGTTGGATCGCACGTTCGGCTCGCTGTCGTTCTTGAGTGATCGGCAAGGCTTCGACGATCTGACCGGGACGCAGAATTGGAGCGACCAGATCGACATACAGAGAATAGCCAATCACGACATCAGCGTGCGCGATCGCGCTTTGAGCCGCAGGCGTAATTTGAGCAAGTTCTCCAGGTCCAATCCCGACTAGCCAAAGTTTTCCAGTGCGTCCGGTGTATTCTTGCGGCGATTGAGCAACGGCGATCGTCACTGCGCCCGGTTGTCCGGCTTGCCGAACGATCTGTTTTGGGATCAGAAGCGGCGGATGGGGATCAGATGAGGGATTGGTGTCAAGGAGTTTTGCCCCCGCTCTATCGGTTACAAAATCCGCTGCCAATAAATTTGCTGCTAATAGTGCGGCGGCCTCTGCTACGCTCGGCGTTCCAACTTCCGCCTCAACCACGTCGGACGGAGTTGGAACGTTGACTTTCCGGAGGTCTTCAGCCGAAAAGCATTTTAGGGGCAATGCGCAATCCTTCGGAGCTTGGCGGAGCCAATCGCGACAGAAATCGAGCAATCCCACTTCATCGGCTTTAAGATCGATCGTCGCAATGCCTGCGATCGCGCCTTCTGCCAAATGATGCGCCGCAAACACCTCTCGAATCGCTTGCCCAATCAACGCTTTCGATGTGCCTCGCTCACAGCCGATCCCCACCCACAGCACTCTTGGATGCCACTGCACCTTGCCCGAATCGGGCGCAAATCGCCGTTGAATCGCACTAATCCAAACTCGCGCGGTCGGCTCAAGCACCTCTTCTTGAACGGTTGCTGTGAATTCAGGAAAGCCAAATTGGAATGAATGATGCTTCGGTAAGTGCGAGCGCCACAGCGTAGATCCTGTTTCCTGAATCACCTGTACCGGATCTTGACGCGCGATCGCAGCGCTTACTCCCGTCCAGTCTCCCTCTCCTTTCGTCCAGCCATAGGGCACTCCTAAAACATCAATTCCAGGCAGCCCCAGCCGATTGGATGCTCCTGTTAAAACTGGGGTTGCACCAATCTGGAGGGCGATCAGTTGAGTCAGTCGATCTGCCCCTCCTTGATGCCCGCCGCACAAGCTAATCACAAACTTTCCAGCTTCATCAACCACGACCACCGCCGGATCAGTCTCTTTGTTCTGAAGCAACGGCGCAATCAGCCGCACCACTGCCCCGGTAGTTAAACAAAACACTAAACTTTTCTGCTGATCCCAAAGCTGAGCTAGATGATCTTGTAGGGGTTTCTGGTAAACTTGAATACACGAACTTTCAGAAGTTACAGAAGCAGGCACCCAGAGGGTGGTTTGCAACAATTCTGTTAGGACTTGTAAACGCTTTGCTCCGAGGGGAGTTGTTGCGATCGCGGCAAGTGGAAGAAATTCTTCAAACAAGGATGGTTCGGGGCTTTGTAAAGAACATTGAAAATCTTGACCGGCTCGGTTAGAGTCTGTGATGGTCAAGGCAAAATAATTCAGGGTGCGCTGACTGTGAACAAATCGCGTTTAGTGAGATATAGATCATGCGAGTCTCCAATCGTCACACCCTTCCCGTTGTACTGACATTAGCCGTAGGTGTGGTTGCTGCCGGGTGCGATGAAGCCCCTGATTCGGTCAGCGCCTATGCAGCCGATGATCGCTACGATGTTGGCTTAACCGATCCAGCCTACTACATTAACTTGGGTCAAGAATTGCGCAGCAGCAATAAGCCCGATGACGCCATTGAAGCGTACCGCAAAGCGATTCAAATTGATCTTAAAAGTGCGGCTGCCTATCACGGCTTAGGGGAGGTCTTGTCTCAACAGCATCGCTCTGAAGAAGCGATCGCGTCGTACCGCCGTGCGATCCAAATCAATCCTCAAGATGCTAGCGCCTACGATGGTATGGGAAATGCCCTTGCTGATCAAAAGCGCACCGAAGAAGCGATCGCGTCTTACCGTCGTGCCATTCAAGTAGATCCGAAAGACGGAACCGCTTACGCTGGATTGGGAAATGCGTTGATGGAGCAGCGGAAGATCTCAGAGGCGATCGCGGCTTACGAACAAGCGTTGGCAGTAGCCGACAAACCCAAACAAAACGTCAATGCTCGTACCTTGGCGCTGCTTGGATTGGGGCGGGCACTCTACGCGCAGGAAAAATGGGACGATGCGATCGCGCTATACCGCCGCGCGATTGAACTCAGCCCAACTTACACTTGGACTTACATCTACTTAGGGCACGCCCTAGTTGAGCAGAAACAATTTCAAGAAGCCAACCAGAATTATCAGCAAGCTCTCAAGCTTCCGAATGCGAAAAAGCTGAAGTTAGGAGACAGCCATGCCCTAGCGTACAACGGTTTAGGAATGGTGCTGCAACGCCAAGGTAAACTCCAACCTGCGATCCAGCAGTATGAGCAAGCCATTAGTCTAGATCTAAGCTACGAAACCGGACACAAAAATCTCAAAGGTGCAAGGCAGATGCTAACGAATCAAGCTCAGCAAGGTGCTGCCCCAAAGCGGGCGTAGTCGATAACTCAAGATAATTAGGTGCATCTCCAACACACCCATGTTTAGGACTTGATCGACTGGTTAAAAAGTGACTTTGGTTTTGTTGCACTATTCGTAAAAGTAAGAATAAAGTTCTTGCTCAGCAATGTATTTTGTTGCTTGTCTATAAATTGCTTTACAAGTACCAACATCTAGCTGCTTATGATTAGGCACAGTTAAAGTTTCATTGCTCTTCGCACCGACGCGCCGTAACTTAACATGGCTTCCTCTCTGACTATGAATTTGGAATCCAAATGCTTCTAAAATCTCAATAACTTCTGATCCCGTTAAGCGTTTGAGTCTAGGCATATTCTGGCTGTAACTCAAATGTAATTAGGAGAGAAGGTTTGGCAATTAACCCAAACTGGGTAGCGTCTTCATCTTCTAAATGCAAGGCAACTGCTTCGCGGAGATTATCAACTACTTCATCTAATGTGGCTCCTTGAGTCACAACAGAAATCTCCAAACATTCCGCAACATATCCTTGTTGCTCACCAAGCTGGATAATAGCTGTAATATGCTCTTTTAAATTCATCTAAATTCATCACGCATTCAATGCTTCTGTTAATTCTATTGTGTAGGGTTTGTTGTAATTAGTGCAAGGTTCGTCTGTGAAGCTATTGTGCCGTCCAATTCAAGATTCAAAAACAAAAACAGCGCGATCGTTTTGCGATCGCGCTGTTTCAAATTTCAGGTTCAGAATTGCTTAACTCTGAGCGTTTGACTTAGGAAGACTGGCAGCACTCTTCGCTAAATCTCCTGCAAGTTTCGAGACTGCTTTTTCAGGGGAAGCTTGCGCTGCGATCGGCGCTTTTGTTCGCCCTAATGCCTGTTGCAACATCGGCGTTTTGAGAACCGAATCATTCGCCAAGGTGAACAGAGGATTCGAGAGAATTCCTGCGATCGATGTTGCAATCAAGGCGGCCACTAAGCCAACCTGCAACGGACGCATTCCTGGCAGCGTCCAGTTGCTCGGTGGATAGTTCTTCACCGAGTCAGACATCTCTTGCGGCTCTTTCACCACCATCATCTTGACTACGCGGATGTAGTAGTAAATCGAGATCACGCTCGTCACTAGACCCAAAATCACCAACGGATACGCACCGGCTTGCCAACCTGCCCAGAACAAATACAGCTTACCGAAGAACCCGGCGAGGGGAGGAATACCGCCTAGCGAGAGCAGGCAAACGCTGAGTGCCAAGGTTAGCAAGGGATCTTTCTGATATAAACCAGAGTATTCGCTGATTTGGTCAGTTCCAGTTCTCAGCGAGAACAAGATCACGCAGGTAAACGCGCCCAAGTTCATAAACAGGTAAACCATCAGGTAGAACACCATGCTGGAATAGCCCGCATTCGTACCCAAAATTAACCCGATCATTACAAAGCCCGCTTGACCGATCGACGAGTACGCCAACAGTCGCTTCATACTCGTCTGTGCCAGCGCAACCACGTTGCCCAGCACCATACTGAGAACAGCTAACGCCGTCATGACAAACTGCCATTCCTCACTCACGAGCGGGAAGGCCGTGACGAGCAATCGAATCGCTAGAGCAAATCCAGCAGCTTTTGATCCCACCGACAGAAACGCTACGACTGGCGTTGGCGACCCTTCGTAGACATCCGGTGTCCACTGGTGGAAGGGAACAGCAGCAATTTTGAACGCAATGCCCGCGATCGCAAACACTAGCGCGATCACTAGCCCAATAGATTTATCCAAGCCAGCCGCCGCGATACCCGCTGAAATGGCACTGAGTCTGGTTTCTCCGCCTGACAATCCGTACAGCAGCGACGCGCCGTACAAGAAAATTGCCGAACTCGACGCTCCAATCAGCAAATACTTTAGCGCTGCCTCATTCGAGCGAGGATCGCGTTTTGTATAGCCCGTCAATAAATAAGAGGAAATACTGAGCGTTTCTAACGAAACATATACAGCGACCAGTTCATCCGAGCCAGACAGAAACATACCGCCTAAGGTGGCAGTAAGCAGGATTGTAATAAATTCTGCTAGAGAGGTGCCTGACTGAGCGACATAGCGAATCGACATGAGAATCGTTGTTGCCGCCGATAGAGCAATGATCCCCCGGAACACAACGCTGAGCGCATCGCCGTTAAATTCACCAATAAAGCTAATTGGGTTAGCGATATCCCATTGATAGAAGAGCGCTCCAACTGAGGCCAGCAGACCCGCGATCGCAATGTAGGGCGTCCACTGCATCGACGCTTGGCGTCCGATAATCAAATCGACCACCACAACCGTCATCAAGGTAACGATTACGATCGCCTCTGGTACGATCGTGCCAGCATTTAACTGAGCAGCAAGAGAAGCAAAATCCATAAAACGAAATCCAACTAAGCAGAATTAACGAAACTTTATGATGAACGCATCTAAAATTCCGTAGATCTGACGGTCATAGGTCCTCATAAGGGATTTTAGCGTGCAACCTCGTTTAGTTCCCGTTAAATGTCAAATCCCTTCTTTAGAGCCTAATCAATAGACTCTTCTAGCGTTATGGTCTAAAGTCTAGGTCTTGAGAACTCATTCAAGGCTCCATAGAATCAAAATCTGAATTTATCTAGGTGGTGGATCCGTTTCATTCCTTGGGTATGGTTATAAGTTAAGGAAGGGGCAGCCATGACTCATCTCTTTTCTAGTCCGTTTGTATAAATGATCATCTGAGTGATCCTCTGCTGTTGTCCAACCTACGCTGCTGGTCTTGACCCTCAGATTGGTTATCCGAACTCCACGATTATTCAGATTTGGTGCTATTGATGAGATAGACCTCTGAGCCTTTCCTTCTGTCGAACTGCGAATTTCTTCAACGAGACCCATGTCAACTCTTGTTATCGTCGAATCTCCAACCAAAGCAAAGACTATCCGCAACTACTTGCCGCGCGGCTATCGGGTAGAGGCGTCGATGGGACATGTGCGTGACTTGCCGCAATCGACGGGTGACGTTCCTGCCTCCATTACCGACAAGAAAGTGCGGGAGCTTGGGGTGAACGTTGAGGCGAACTTTGAGCCGATTTATCTAGTCCCCAAAGACAAGGCTAAGGTTGTCAAAACGCTGAAAGACGCGCTGAAAGATGCTGATGAACTGGTTCTCGCGACTGACGAAGACCGCGAGGGAGAGAGTATTAGCTGGCACTTATTGCAGCTTCTCAAGCCAAAAGTGCCTGTTAAGCGCATGGTCTTTCACGAAATTACAGAAGAGGCGATTCAGGAGGCAATTCAGAATTGCCGTCAGGTGGATGAGCGGCTGGTGCGAGCGCAGGAGACGCGGCGCATTCTCGATCGCTTGGTGGGCTATACTCTCTCGCCCCTCCTCTGGAAGAAGATTGCGTACGGTCTATCAGCAGGACGGGTGCAGTCCGTCGCCGTTCGCGTGTTGGTGAATCGCGAACGAGAACGCCGCGCCTTCCGCAAAGGAAGTTATTGGGATCTCAAAGCGCTGCTTGCCGTTGAAACGGACGCTAAAAGTAAAGCCAATAGCGAATTTGAAGCGAAGCTAGTTACGTTGGCAGGTCGCAAACTGGCAACCGGAGCCGATTTTGATGAATCCACCGGACAGGTTGCAGCGGGTCGAAACGTCGTGTTGCTTAGCGAAGCGGAAGCGCGATCGCTGCAAGAGCGCTTAGGGGACAAACAGTGGACGGTAACAGACTTAGAAGAACGTCCTGTGACGCGCAAACCTTCGCCGCCGTTTACTACTTCAACTCTGCAACAAGAGTCGAACCGTAAGCTTGGCTTGTCGGCTCGCGACACGATGCGGACGGCGCAAAGCTTGTATGAGCAAGGCTACATCACATATATGCGAACCGACTCGGTGCATCTGTCGGGTCAAGCGATCGCAGCGGCTCGGAGTTGTGTTGAAGCCATGTACGGCACACCTTACCTGAGTCCTCAGCCTCGCCAATACACAACCAAGAGCAAAGGCGCACAGGAAGCGCACGAGGCAATTCGCCCCTCTGGAAGCACCTTCCGGACTCCCCGCGAAACGGGTTTGAAAGGACGAGAGTTTCAACTCTACGATCTGATTTGGAAGCGCACGGTGGCAACCCAGATGGCAGAAGCGCGTCAAACGCAGATCACAGTTCAAATTGGGGTAGAAGATGCAGGCTTCCGCGCCAGCGGCAAGCGCATTGATTTCCCCGGATTTTTCCGAGCGTATGTCGAAGGATCAGATGATCCCAATGCCGCGATCGAAGATCAAGAACTCATTCTGCCCGCGATGCGATCAGGGGATCATCCCGACTGTCGAAATTTGGATGCGATCGGGCACGAAACTCAACCGCCCGCCCGCTTTACCGAAGCTTCTTTGGTGAAGACGTTGGAAAGTGAAGGCATTGGGCGACCGAGTACCTACGCCAGCATCATTAGCACCATTATTGACAAAGGTTACACTCAACTTGTTGGCAGTGCTTTGATCCCGACTTTTACCGCGTTTGCCGTCACAGATCTACTCGAAAAGCACTTCCCGGATATTGTCGATCCAAAATTTACCTCCAAGATGGAGCAAAAACTGGACGATATTGCTGATGGAGATATTGATTGGCTGCCGTACCTGCGAGAGTTTTATCTCGGCAATACAGGACTCGAAACTCAAGTGCGCGATCGAGAAAGCAACATCGATCCCAAAGACGCCCGCACCATTCACCTTAACGATCTAGCGGCCAAGATCCGCATTAGCAAGACTGGCGCTTACATCGAATCCGAAAGCGGCAACATTAACCTTCCTAAAGATCTACCGCCTGCTGATCTCAATGCCGAGAAGGTTGAGGTCTTGCTGAAAGGACCCAGCAAACTTGGGCTGCATCCTGAGACGGGGGAGCCGATTTATGTCAAGTTAGGACCCTACGGACATTACATTCAGCTTGGCGACAAAACTGACGAGAACCCGAAACCTAAAAACGTGTCCCTGCCGAAAGGCGTGAATCCAGAGAACGTCACGATGGAGCAAGCGCTGGGGTTGCTGTCCTTACCTCGCATGCTGGGTATGCACCCAGACACAGGTAGAAAGGTTCAGGCCGCGATCGGTCCTTATGGTCCGTACGTTGTTCATGATGTGGGCAAAGACGAGGAGACGGGCAAACCAAAGAAAGACTATCGATCGCTCAAAGCAGGCGATAACGTGATTACCATTACCTTTGAGCGTGCCCTAGAAATGCTGGCAGAACCGAAAGCGGTACGGGGCAAGCGGGGGGCTGCAAAACCGCTTCGTGAGCTAGGCGGACACCCAGAGGATGATGAACCCGTTAATGTTTACGATGGTCCCTACGGCGCGTACATCAAGCACGGCAAAGTGAATGCGTCTGTCCCCGAAGGGCAGACCGTCGAGTCGTTGACGATGGATATGGCAGTGGAGGCGTTGTCTGCCAAAGCAGGTACGAAGAGCAAAGGGCGCAAGTCGTCTAAAACCTCGGCTAAGTCGGGCGGAACGGCGAAGACAACCGCGAAGAAGTCCAGCACGACAAAAACGGCGGCGAAGACTACGACTAAGAAGTCGACGGCTAAAAAATCGACGACCAAAACGGCTGCTGCAAAGAAGACAACTAGTACCCGAAAAAAGGTTCAAACGCCTGAGTGATCTGGCTCTAACTAGTCGTGGGAGATCACCTCGAAGCAGGAGCGTTAGTTCTATTAGCTTGTGACCCTAACAAAACTTGTGATTGCGCGAATAAAACCAGGTTTTGCTTCGACAAGATCAGGTTTTGTCGCGATGAAAGCAAATTTTGTTCGGATGAAATAAGGTTTTGTGACAACGCGACCAGGTTTTGTCGTGATGAAACTTGGTTTTGTTCAAATGAACTCTGCGATCGCTTTGCAAGCTCCAAAGGATCACACGGAGCAAATCAAAGTTCGTGCGAATTGAGCTACTCGCAGTTTGCACAATCTACTTTACGGCTTGCTCAACAAATTGCTGAACAACCTGGGTGTACTCCTTAGCCATGTGGTTGTCATGTCCTCCGTCTGGAAT
Source organism: Myxacorys chilensis ATA2-1-KO14 (assembly GCA_019359275.1). Taxonomy (GTDB): domain Bacteria; phylum Cyanobacteriota; class Cyanobacteriia; order Leptolyngbyales; family Leptolyngbyaceae; genus Myxacorys; species Myxacorys chilensis. The sequence continues at coordinate 17,438 of JAHHHP010000017.1, forward strand.
GATCAACAGTTGTTTAGAATTAGAGGCTGCCGCAGCGTATAAACTCTTTCCCATCTCAGTAGGAATTTGTAGATCTTTAGTACCTTGAATAATGAGAACGGGCATTTTTATAGATTTCATTTTCTCTTGTGACTCAAATTTTTGTCCTAATAACAATTCGACTGGAAATAGCCAGTACAAACCAAGCCGCTTAGTCATATCACGCATACTTGTAAACGAGCTTTGTACAATTAATGCTGCGGCTTCTGGATGCTTGGCAGCGAGATCAATTGCGATCGCTCCACCTACAGAATGACCATAGATAATGATCTGAGTTGAAGGAACCTTGCGCATTTGGGTTAAATAATTCCAAGCTGCTTGAGCATCCTCGTAAACTTGAGATTCAGTTGGAAATTTTCCTTCACTTTGACCAAAGCCTCGGTAGTCAAACAAGAAAATGGAGTAACCCAGTTTGTGAAATTGCAATGCTTGACTAACGTTTGCGCCGATGTTAACTGCATTGTGATGAAGGTACAACATCACGGGAGCACCAGGTTTCTGAGCAGGAATCCACCAACCATGTAGCCGTTCAACCTTGCCATCTGATGTTGAAATGGGAATCCAAACGTCTTCGTATTTAAGTTGATAAAGCTTTGGAGTGTGTTCTAAATCATGGAAGGGAATGAAAATGAGACGCTGTTGTTGAAAGTAAAGAGCAACGCAGATCAACCCATAAAAGATTGAAAATCGCAGCAAAAACTTTCGCGATCGCTTGCCCATCAATCTAGCCATTCAACATCTCGCCAGAAACTTTATCACTGCACTTTATCATTGATGTTCGTAATTTTTGACAAAGCAAAAAATGGGTGGAAATTTTCCACCCTACTTGCAGAGTTTAACTGCGTGTTGTTGCGTTGTCAGCACTTCAGATGGCAACCGCTTAAACTCTAGGCGCTCTGTTTCGCCCACATTGACACAGATCGTGTCGCTGTCAATGACTCACCGCGTAAAATTTGCTTGGCGATCGCGTTGAAATTATCTTTAATAAACCTGAAGAAATTAATATTCTACTGACGGTAAAGGAATTTCATCGTGGAATTCAAAAGCTGTCTCTAACCAAGCCTCTTTTGCATCTTGGATATTGCTTATTGCTTCTTCTAGCGTCTCACCTTGAGAGATGCATCCTGGAAGATCCTTGATCATCACAGTGTATCCACCATCAGATTCTGGATAAAGGGTAATGGCATAGTTTAGGTTGATGTAATCTTCTAAAGAGTTAAGCTTCTCCTTAATCTTCTGGCTCATCCTGCCATTCCTCCAACTTTAACAATGCAGCGATTTGCTTAATGTATACTCCTTTCACCATTCTCCCGCCTGTTTTTGGCACTGTAATCTTCAGCCCATCAAAATTACGAAATGTATGGTGACTTCCTTTTGAACGCATTTCCTTAACTCTGAACACTTAAGAGATGGTAAACAGTATCAAATTTTTGGTGGTTCCCGCTTGAACTGCTCGATTAGCTTATCGAGTTTATTTACAAAAACGAGTTATTTATCATCGGAATCTGTCTCAGATGCACCTTCAAGCAAGTGTTGCCTAGCAGCAGTTAAATATTGTTTTTCATGTTCAGCACTAGTTAAAAATTGCTTACCATTCACAGTAACTTTAGATTCACCAGAAAAGAGATAGTTCAGCCGATGCCCTAATGTGATGCCTGATTTCTGCAACTGTTCTTTCATCTCAGTTGTGTCAATACCAGCTTCATCTAACTTTTGTTGAAGATGAAGTACAGCTTCTATTGCTTGAGCATTTTTCGGAATTTCAGCAAGCTTACCTTCTGAAGTATGTTTTCTGTAGAAAAAATCAACAACATCACGAATGCAAGAGGTAAGAAACTTAATGACTTCGCTATTGCCGAGAATTCCTATGTGAAGGCTGCCTGTTTCAATCTTAATTACTCGAAGTGGAAAATCTGTTTCTGAGATTTCTAGAAGCTGACACACTTCTGAGTAAATTTGCCGAATCGCTTCTAGCTTTTCTACTACTTCTGCGTAAAGGTAGTCAGAATTTAGAAAAAGCGAAAGCTGTTCAAGTTCTGAGTGATCATACTCAGCTTGAGGAAGCAACTTTGAGATGGTCAATTGAGTCTGAGCTTCAAAGTTCTCTAAAGTTATAGAAAATCTGCTTGAAGCATCTATGAGTGCCCAGATTGCAGAGTCTTGATATCCTTGAAGGGCTTGCTGATATTTATTTCTAAATAAATTAAATAGGGAAACAAGTCGACCAAAAAATTCTTCACCTTGAAAATCTTTCTCTACTAAGTCAAGGGCATTTTTTATGTCTCGAAGCTCATCATATACTGCTCCAATATCAGCACTTTGCAGAAAAGAACGAGCTGAGTAGATTTGGGTTAAATAATCGTTTCTAGAGAGATTAAATTTACTAATATCCCCGCCAGCTAACAAAATTTTATTGGCAATCTCATTTGTTTTTTGTTCATATGAAGTCAATCTCGAATCACTGCTATTAAACTTTTAGAGTTAGCAATTGCTTGCTGAATTGTGTTGAGTCTTTCTACAATCTGATATGAATTCATTAAATCTTACTCATTAGCATATACGGCAAAAGATTGTAAGGTAATTTTACATATGAAGTCAATTCTCGAATCACTGCTATTGAACTTTCAGAGTTGGCAATTACTTGCTGAATTGTGTTGAGTCTTTCTACAATTGGATACGGATTCATTAGATCTTACTCATTAGCATATACAGCAAAAGATTGTAAGGTGATTTTACATATGAACTAGCTAATCCTCTTCCAAGATAGTCAAGGCCGATATTCGTGTCTAGGACAAACTTCGGCTGTTTATTCCCATTCATTTCTGATTCTGCGCTGATACTTTAAGGGATCTTCTGTTAGCTGAAGAATGCCTTCAAATTCACTAATATCATCTGGGGTCTCATCTTCAAGCTGATAGTCCTCCAAAATCTTCTCAATTTGTTGCCAATCTTGGTAATTAATTAGAACCGCGATCGGTTGCATCGTCTCATCAGTAACGATTTTCTTTTTGAAAGACAACATACTCCCTTCCTCAAATGACAGATATGAACATGACTTAAAAAAATGGGATGAGTGTGTCACCCATCCCATTCGTATCACAATTATTGAGTTGTCAGCACTTCAGACGGCAATCGCTTAAACTCTAGCCGCTCCGTCTCACCCACATCGACAAAGATGGTATCTCCATCCGTATATTCGCCGCGTAGGATCTGCTTCGCGATCGCAGTTTCCAACTCCCTCTGAATCGCTCGCTTCAGGGGACGCGCTCCGTAGACCGGATCGAAGCCCAGATCTGCCAAGAAATCGAGCGCCGAATCTGACAATTTGAGCGACATCTTCCGCTCTGCCAACCGTTGCTCCAATCGCTTGATTTGAATCTTGACGATCTCACGAAGCTCCGACTTCTGCAAGCTGTGGAAGATGATCGTGTCATCAATCCGGTTTAGGAACTCTGGACGGAAACTGGCTCGCATTGCTTCCATCACCCGCGATCTCATCTCTGGGTAACGCGCATCATCGCCGCCGTACTCAAAGATGTATTGCGATCCAATATTGGAAGTCATGATGATGATTGTGTTTTTGAAGTCCACCGTGCGACCTTGAGAATCAGTGACGCGACCATCATCGAGAATTTGCAACATCACGTTGAACACGTCAGGATGCGCTTTCTCAATTTCATCAAACAGAATCACAGAATACGGACGGCGACGAATGGCTTCGGTTAACTGTCCGCCTTCTTCGTATCCGACATATCCCGGAGGCGCACCGATCAGGCGAGACACGGCGTGCTTCTCCATGTACTCTGACATGTCGATCCGCACCATCGCTTCTTCGGTGTCAAACAGGTAAGACGCCAGCGCTTTGGCAAGCTCGGTTTTACCCACACCCGTGGGACCTAGAAAGATGAAACTGGCAGTCGGACGGTTTGGATCGGCAAGTCCGGCTCGCGATCGCTGAATGGCATCGGCAACGGCGGTCACAGCTTCATCCTGTCCAATCACGCGCTTGTGTAACACATCTTCCAGGTGCAGCAGTTTCTGCATCTCCGATTCGACCAATTTACTCACCGGAATGCCTGTCCACTTGGAAATGATCTCGGCAATGTCGGCTTCGGTCACTTCTTCTCGCAGCAGGGTTTTTCCACTTTTCTGCGTCTGCAAAAGCTGTGATTCAGCTTCTTGCAATCGGCGGTTCAAGTCGGTCAATTTGCCGTACTTCAGTTCGGCAGCACGATTGAGATCATAATCTCGCTCGGCTTGCTGAACTTCAATGTTGACCCGATCGATCTCTTCTTTCAGCGTCCGCAACTGATCAATGATGCTTTTTTCGGCTTGCCATTGAGCGTTGAAGCGGCTTTGCTCTTCTTTAAGATCGGCGAGTTCTCGGTCAAGTCGTTCTAAGCGATCGCGTGAAGCGTTGTCGTATTCATTTTGTAGCGACAAGCGCTCCATTTCCATTTGCAGGATTTTGCGATCAACTTCATCTAGCTCTTCTGGCTTCGATGTGATCTCCATTTTTAGTTTGGCCGCCGCTTCGTCTACCAAGTCAATCGCTTTATCAGGTAGGAAACGATCGCTGATGTATCGATTGGATAAGGTCGCTGCGGCAACTAATGAGCTATCAGAAATCTTGACGCCGTGGTGGACTTCATAGCGCTCTTTTAACCCCCGCAGGATCGAGATCGTATCTTCCACAGAGGGCTGACCGACGAAAACCTGTTGGAAACGTCGTTCAAGTGCCGCATCTTTTTCGATGTATTTGCGATATTCATCCAATGTGGTTGCACCAACGCAACGCAATTCTCCCCGCGCCAACATCGGCTTGAGCAAGTTGCCAGCATCCATTGCGCCTTGGGTTGCGCCTGCGCCCACAACAGTATGAATTTCGTCGATAAACAGAATGATCGCCCCGCGTGAATCTGTGACTTCTTTCAGAACGGCTTTTAAGCGCTCCTCAAATTCACCGCGATATTTTGCCCCTGCGATCAAAGAACCCATATCGAGCGCAATCAGTTTGCGATCGCGCAACGACTCTGGCACATCTCCATTGATGATTCGTTGCGCCAAACCTTCCGCGATCGCGGTTTTTCCAACGCCCGGTTCGCCAATTAGCACCGGATTATTCTTTGTCCGTCGAGACAGAATTTGAATCGTGCGGCGAATTTCGTCGTCTCGTCCAATCACCGGATCGAGTTTGCCTTGCCGCGCATAGTCGGTCAAGTCTCGTCCGTATTTCTCCAATGATTCGTACTTGTTTTCAGGCGTTTGATCCGTCACTTTTTGATTACCCCGAACCTGCGCGATCGCGTCTTTTAGTTTTGCTTCAGTAATTCTAAATTCTGCCAAAAGCCCTTTGCCAAATCGTTCGTCTTTGGCATAGCCCAGCAGTAAGTGTTCGATTGAAATAAAATCGTCGCCAAACTGCTTACGATAGTCTTCAGCGCGATCAAGCAAGGTGTCGGTGCTGCGTCCTAAATACACCGACGATCCGCTGCCAGAAACTTTAGGCTGACGATTGATATGTTCGTCGGCGCGATCGCGCAACTGCTGCACGTTGACGCCAAGTTTATTAAAAATGCTGGCGGCTAAGCCATCTTGTTCGAGCAGCGCTTTTAGCAAGTGTTCTGTTTCGATCTGCTGTTGCTGCACCTGCTTGACAATTTCTGGGGTGCGAACGATCGCTTCCCAGGCTTTTTCGGTGAATTTATTGGGATCGGTTGGCTGCATCGCGTTCCCCTCTGAATCATCACGTTTAAATCTTGATATCGCCATTGTAGAGAAGGTAGCGCGATTCGGAAGATCGGTGTTTACACCTCTTCAAAGGGGAATTGCCGAAATAAGCGAAAGCTGCTTGGTAGGATGCTTTCACCGCAATCATATGAACTCCCGTAAAACCGACTGAAGCTCAAGTCTTAATCATTAATGCCCTGCAACTCTTAAATCTGCTGAAATACGATTGATAAGACGACAGCAAAAGCAACATTGACTCAGGTTGCTGATGAAAATACGAAATAACACGATCGCGGCTAAAACAAACGATGAAACCGACTGTGATTTGGATAGTGGCGATCGCAAGCGGCGCAACAGTCGCAAACCTCTACTACAACGAGCCGCTACTTGTGGTGATTGGGCAAAGTTTTCAAGCTTCAGCCGCCCAAGTCGGATTTATTCCAATGCGCTGTATATCACGTTTTATTTTGTGGGAGGAGCGTTAGAGTCTTACATAGGCGCGTATGGTTGGAGCCGCAGCTATTGGAGTGGGGTTTGTGGTTTGAGTTTAGGGCTACTCGCGATCGCATTTGTCGTCTTCTTTCGAGGCAAGCAGATTGTTTCTTCTTAAATTGTCTTCTTAAATTGACTGAGCAACTTTAATGGGCAGGCGGCGCTTTTGCTCCTGTTCCTTTACCTAAAAGAAACAGCAATGGTAATGAACACAGAAATGCAACTCCAACGACCCGAAAAATATCAGCGAATGACAAGACGGCGGCTTGCGTGTTTACGATCTGTTGCAAGACTGCGATCGCCTGTTGATGAGCCGTTGTCGAATCGCTGCCCTGATGTTGCAGTGCCCCTGTTAGAGCATTCAGCCGTTCATTAGTCGCTGGACTATAAGGACTAAGATCTGACTGCAACACAAATCGATGAAAGGCTTCACGGCGATCTAGCAGCGTGGTCAGCAGCGCGATTCCGATACTGCCGCCTAGCTGTCGAGTCAAGTTATAAAATCCAGATCCTGCTGAGATCAGGTGTTTGGGTAACGATCCTAACGTTGCCAAACTCAAGGGCAAAAACATCAAGACTGTAAACGCGCCTCGTCCGAGCAGAGGCATAAATAGCTGATCGGCTCCCGTCTGAGGGTTAATATCCGACAGTTGAAACATGACGCCTGCGGTTCCTACTGCCCCCATCGCGATCAGAAAGCGAGCATCAATTTTGCCCGACACCTTGCCGAGTAAAATCATGACGATCGCAGAGGCTAACGCACCCGGAGCCAGCAATTCGCCCGTCTGAGTAGCCGTGAAGTGGAGGACGCTTTGCGTAAAAATCGGAACGGCAAACAGTGCGCCGTAAAGCCCCATTCCTACGATCGCTGAGTACACGCTTCCCGCTGCCAGCGATCGATGCCGCAACACCCGTAAATCCACAGCAGGATAATCTGTACTCAATTCTCGCCAGATAAACAAACCCAATCCCACAGCGCTTGAGAGTGCCAGCGCTACGATTTCTCCCGAATTAAACCAATCGTTCTTCTCACCCTCTTCGAGAAACGTTTGCAAGCTGCCGACCGCCAGAATCAAAAATCCGATGCCCCACCAGTCCACAGCTTGATGTTGGGTCGTCTGTTTGTGGTCTTTGGGCAGAAACAGCCAAGACATCACTACTGCTAAAATGCCGAACGGCAAGTTGATAAAGAAGATCCAGCGCCAGCCTAAACTATCAGTGAGATAGCCCCCTAGCGTCGGACCAATTGCCGGACCTGCAATCACGCCAACCCCAAATACGGCTTGTGCCAGTCCTTGCTCTGCGGGCGGAAAGGTTTCAAACAAAATTGCTTGCGCCTTGGCTAGCAATCCTCCCCCAAATAATCCTTGAGCAATGCGAGCAAAAATCAGCATGGGCAGATTTGCTGAAAGCCCACACACAATAGAAGCTGCCGTAAATCCAACGAGTGAGAAAACAAAGTAAGTTTTGCGCCCGAAATAATCTCCCAACCAAGCGGACAGCGGAATCATGATGACATTTGCAACCCCGTATCCGGTTACAACCCATCCCACTTCACTGACGGTTGCACCTAAGCTGGCTTGAACCTCCGTGAGAGCAACGTTAACAATACTGGTGTCAATGACTTCAAGAATTGCACCGAGGGAAGCTGAAAATGCGATCGCCCACTTTAACGGCCCTTGAATATAACCAGCCGGAGAAATTGACGCTGGATCAGATAATTTGGATGCCATGAAGAACTCTGAGAGGAAAGGTAAGAATCAAAAATGAACAAATCGGTGAATGAAACTTGAGGAACGGTGTCCTTGCTTACGTTGACTTCTCAGTGTCTAAGATTTCTCGTCTAAGATTTTTCAACGTCTAAAGGAGTCACAAATGCGGCAGAAGAGGCACTCACTCCCCGAACAAACAGATCAACACACTGATCGATGTAAGTCTCTCGGCTGTAATCCAAGGGTATTGAAGCTGCACTTCGCCGTAGCATTCCCGCTAGTAGCATTCCGGTAAACGAATCGACAGCAGCAGCTAAATCAAGATCAGCCCGAACCGTGCCATTGCCTTGTCCTTGCTGAAGATAAACAATTAGCTTTTCACGCAACCCTTGAGCCGCTTCCTGTAAGATTTGTCGCGCCGCTTCTGGATGCCGTCTCGCTTCCCCAATAAACGTGCGAACGAGGTCTTCATGGGCTTCTAGAGTGTTATTGAACAACCAAGCGTAATGCTTTAAGTCAATAAAAAGATTCTGCGTCCATTCATCTTGATTCGTCAGTGCCTCTATTTGCAGCGCACTCACATGTTGCACAACAGCTTCAAGGAGTTGCTCTTTGCTCTGAAAGTGTCGAAATAGCGTGACTTCATTCACACCCGCAACTCGTGCGATTTCGCGGGTTGTCGCTCCTGTGATCCCCGCCTGTGCAAACACTTTAAGGGCAGCGTCTAACAGGCGATCGCGAGTTTGTTCACGTTTGGAGCGAGTCTTTTCCATGATTACTAAACACCGTGATTAGTGTGCAAGTGCTTACTTGCATATTAGCTTGAACTACTCACATTTCAGAATGAGCCACTCTAGAATCTGTCCTAAGGGGAATATCTAAATCAGAAGATCAGCAGGAGTATAGACGTGTGAGGAGTTAAAGAGCGAATAAGAAAAGCCCCTGGAGTCGAAACACGGACAGACGCCCAAGGGCTTTTCTCTTTACTAGGCATTGTAATTAGCGCAAGGCATAACTTTATAGGAAAGGCTTCGCAAGCTCAAAAGAGTTCTTTAAAGCGAAATCCAGAAGTTTGCTAGAGCTTACTTAAAATAAATGCTGCCAGAAAGCCACACACCGTAATTAGCCCTGCAAAATTGTGCGTGTACTCAAACGCTTCTGGAATCATTGTGTCTGCAATCATCGATAGAATTGCGCCCGCCGCGATCGCATTAGTTGCCGCCACCACTTCTACTGAGACATGGCTAAAGACAACGTACCCAAATGCAGATGCTAGTCCAGACAACGCCGCGATCGCGCCCCAAATGCCAAATACATATTGGATTGATCGCTCCGCTTTCTTCATCCCGGCAGCGCTCGATAATCCTTCTGGGACATTCGATAGAAACACCGCCGCCACTGTAACCCAGTTGACCACACCGCCGCTAATCAAACTGACCCCGATCACAATCGATTCAGGAATGCCGTCGAGAAGAGCACCAAGCGCGATCGCCAAACCGCTTCCTTGATCTTCAGCTTCAGACGGTTGGCGGCTCGTAGAGCGTTTGCGGTGTTTTGCTCCCTGCTTTGCCAAGATCAAATTTGCGATCGTATAGACTACTGAGCCTGACAGAAAGCCAATTGCTGTAGAGTCAAAACCACCCTCTTTGTAGGCTTCGTCCATCAACTCAAACGCGAGTGCAGAAATCAACACCCCTGACCCGAATGCCATGATTCCTGCAATCAGTCGTTGAGGCAACCGCACGAAATAACCGACAAACGCCCCCAGCACTAGTGCCGATCCACCAAGCAATCCCCAAAGACCTGCAACTAAGGCACTCGATGACATTGTTCTATTTTTACGAATGCCTTGATGATAGGGCTATCGGTGAGCATTAGAATCAATCTAGAGAGGAGTCTGTGGCAGTTTGTCAGCAGACTCCAGCTTGTACCCCAGCCTAAGGCACTGAGATTGGAACTAACGCATTCTCTGGCAAGTATTCTCGATAGCGTCCCCCTTCTGATAGCACCAGTGCAATTCTCAGCGAAGAATCGGGGGGAACTTGTAAATCTGCCCACGGAACACTAATTTCAACACAGTTACCTACTCCAACTTGAGCGCGAGTCGCCCGCGAATGCCACGTGAAATGTTCTCCCGCTTCTTGTAACCAAACGGTTTGCGTCAGCAAATTCACGCCAAGATGATGATGAAATTGATAATTTAGCGGTGCTTCGTTTGGTAAATCGATCAGTGAAATCGGGCTATTGTGCATGGTTTTGTTGGCGTAAAACCACAACACATTCAGTTCGGGCGGAATTTCTTTGCCCGGTTGCACTCCCGTTTGAAAGTCCAAACGCATATAGAAATTGAGGTGATCAACGCCGTACCATAGCCGTTGAATCGGGCTACTGCGATGCATCGTGCCGCGTGCGCCACCGACTTCAATTCGTCCAGCTTTATCCCAGTCCTGCTCATCTCCTTGACCATTGATGACAGGATGAATAAAGCCTTGGGGCGGATGATCTCCCCGTGACGTATGGATTTCTACGGGGCGACGAACATTCTCAGGAATCGGTTCGTTTAAGGCTTGGTACAGGGCAGCAAGGTGTTCTCGAAAGAGTTGATCGAACATGGCGTCTTGATTGGACGAATGCCCTTCTCCAAACCACCAAAACCAATCTGATCCTTCTGCGGCATAGAGCGCTTCCCAGGCTTCAGGATTGTTTTCTTCGGTCGCTTCAGGATGATTGGCCAAGGTTTGCCGCGCCGCTGTGAGCAAATCCCAAGCGCGATTTTTAGCAGGATCACCAATCCAAGTCGTAAAACTGCCATCGACCCAGGAGCCACTGTGAAGCTGGTCAGCAGGGAGGGTTTCAGTGGGCGGAAATTGCTCAACAAACTCTGAAACAGTGACCAATTTGATGTCTGGATCGTCGCTGAGAGTTTGATACAGCGTTTCTAAGAACGGCTTGCCATCTTGGGGATAGAACTCCCAGCAATTTTCACCATCAAGCGCGATCGTCACCAGCCAAGGTTGATCCAACGTTCCGCTACCCGACTTTAAAGAGCGTGCGATCGCTTCGAGCTGTCCGATCAAATCGGTTGCGGCTCGCTTTGGCTCCATCGCGCTGTAGGTAAAGCCAATCAGATCCGACAGACGGTGATCGCGAAATACGATCGCTAAATCTCCCGCAGATGTCTCTAACCGATAAGGACGGTAAAGCAACTGCGGCTCGTACACCGTACCTCGCTCATCTCGATTAAAGAAATGCTTCAACGTCCATCCTAAAACCGCTTCATCAGAACAGAGCCACTGAAATCCTTGTTTCGCCACGTCCGGCAAGATTGCCGGACTCACAGACTGTTCGGAGGGCCACAATCCACGAGGCGGACAGCCAAACCGATCCTTATACATTCCCCACGCTTTTTCTAAGTGGCGGCTCATATCGTCAGGATACTGAAACCGTTCCTGCGGGAGTGCCATTTGTGGAACGGCGACCCGCCCAGCATCCGTATCTGCTAAAAGCGGCAAGATCGGATGCGTATACGGAGTTGTTGTGACCTCAAGCTGTCCCGCCTCCTGCATTTTGCGGTGCTGCGGAATAATCCGACTCAAAATTTCGCGATGTTTAGCGATAATGCGCTGACGATCGCTTAACGTAAAATCTTTTCCTTTCTGAAGCCAAGCTTCAACTTCTGGATCATCCCAAAAGAGCGGGTCAATCCATGCCAGGTTATGCCACGCTAACAAATCGCTGTAATCTTGCAGGCTCCAATGCTCTAAGCACCAACTCCGCCCACGATCCTGATGCTGTCCATACAACTCTGCGTAGCGCGGATGAGGATCAATCAACGTGTGATGATTGGCATCAAAGAAGTGGTCAGCAATAAATTCTTTTTGCTCCAGGCTCAACTGTTCTACTGGAGTCAACGTTGTCGTTAAGTATGGGTCAAGCGCTGTACCCGCTACGTAATCCTCAATCTGTAGAATCAGCGATGGCACTAGATTGACCGTCTGATGCAGGTTCGGATATCGCTCTAACAGCAATACCAAATCTAAATAATCTTTTGTGCCGTGCAACCGAACCCAGGGCAGACGGTACTGTGAACCCATTGCCGAGGAGTTGCTTCGGCTTTTGTAAAGCGGCTGATGCTGATGCCAGATGAACGCAACGTAGAGAGGATGAGCCATAGATGAAGGGGGATGGGGTATGGAGTAGGGAATCAGCGCTTACGCAACTAGTAGAGAAACCATCTTCTCGGTTAAGCGACCCGTTTCCTCTACATTTATCCTCCCCATACCCTACACCCTATCTCGTCTACATCACCTGCTCAACTTCAGCAATTTCAGGAATCATTTCCCGCAAGCGACGCTCAAGACCCATTCTGAGTGTCATTGTGGAGCTTGGGCAAGACCCACAAGCGCCTTGCAGCCGTAACTTTACAATCGGGCCGTCGAGTTCGACAAGCTCGACGTTGCCACCATCTGCCATCAGATAAGGGCGCATCTCATCAAGAACCGTTTCGACATTTTCGGAAGTTAGTGCATATGTTTGAGACATAATTCACCTTTTAGTGTGGACTTGGAATGTGGAGTTGATTTGATCCTAGCTTGTAGAAACAGCGCTGAATGTAAAAAGACAATGGTTCGTTAAGGTCTAGGTTTAAGCCGGAACCGTTGCAGGTTCGAGCAATGCAATGTTTGAGAACCCAAATGTTTCGGTCTTGACTTTGCCATCCTGCTCTGTGCGAATCACGCGGCTCGTGAGGACGTAGTAATTGCCGACCTTTTCGTAGTTGTCTTCAAAGTCGCTTTTTCCGCCCTTCAGTTCGCCCGTTGTGGGATCGCTATAGACCGAATCGTAGCGGTGGGATAGATATCCGCTTCCGGTGTCATGGCTACTATAGGTGTGAATCGTGACGACAATATCGCGGATGTGACGATGCACTAAGCTCACCTCGTTGTTGTGAACCTTATAGCGATCGCCCATCGATTTTCCTTTGACAAACACCTCAACGGCTCCCGTTTCGTCAGTGTCACCCAGGGTAAAAATATTTTTACCGTGAGTTTCTTCAAAGGAGCGACGAACGCGATGAACAGCAATTTCCCAAACTTGACCTGCGATCGCTTTCTTCGCGTCTTCATCGTCGGTGCCGCTCACCTCGAACGTGCAGTCAGCATTGATGCGCGCTTTTGCAGTGTAGGTTTGATCTCCACTTTCATAAGTGACATCAGCCGTGTAGCCAGGAAAATTGTGATCCCAGGTATAGCGATTCTCGTAGGCAGCACGAAATAATTCACGAGCGTCTTTTTCGGTCATGCAATCTCTCCTTGGTCTGTCTCTTCTAGTTTAAAGACTTTAGGGACAATCCGTTTAGGTTGTCACCATTACGGGTTCCTGGTATAGCGGAATCGTGAAGGTTACGGTCGAACCTAACCCTTCGCCCATGCTGTAGAAGTTCACCACTCCGCCCATCGCTTCAACTAGCTTCTGTGAGATCGCAAGTCCAAGTCCGGTTCCGCCGTATTGGCGAGTTAGCGATCCATCGACCTGACTAAACGACTGGAATAATTTGTCCTGTTTGTCGAGAGAAACTCCGATCCCCGTATCGGCCACTCGGATTTTAACCAAGCCAGGAAGTTCCTGAGTTTGAACGACAACCCGTTTTTTGATCACTTCTGCACTAATTGTAATGCCGCCTTCGTGGGTGAATTTGATGGCATTGCCGACCAGATTGAGCAAAACTTGTAGCAACCGCTGGTAGTTTCCGTAAAGAATAATTTCATCGTGAGTCGCGGGCTGCTGAATTTCAAAACTGAGAAATTTTTGACGGATTTGAGTCCGCGTCATATTCTCTAGCTGTGCCAATAACTCGTCAAGATTGACGGGACTCAGTTCGATCTGCATTTTGCCCGCCTCGATCTTGGCGATGTCTAGCACATCGTTGATCACTTCAAGCAAATGCATCGCCGATCGGTGAGCTTCTTCTAAAAATTCTCGCTGCTCTTCGGGATCTTCTGCCATCCCATCTAGAATCAGCTTGAGAAAGCCGATCATGCCATTGAGCGGCGTCCGCAATTCGTGGGATGTATTCGCTAAAAACTCGCTCTTGAGATGGGAAGCGGCTTCCGCCTGGTGGCGGGCTTCTTCAAGCTCGCGGTGTTTTTGGCGCAAATCAAAGTTGACTCGCTGCAACTCGGTAGCGAGCGCCTGACTTTCGGCAAACAGACTGGCGTGAGCGATCGCAGTGCCTACCTGATCTGCCAACTCCTGCATAAACTCAATTTCGTCTGGTGTCCATTGGCGACTAGGATCACATTGATACATGACAATCAACCCATTCGGCTGCTCTAGATAGTGCGTTGCAACCGCTAAACGAGTTTGAAGGGGTTCGTTAGGTTTAGCTTTGGCACCTGCGTCTAGGGCTGGAGTGAGGGTTCGGATTGGCTGTAGACGAGTCAGCGCTTGAGTCAGATCCGGCTCCTCTTTGAGCAGAAATTCGGTGTCTAATAGCGAGTCTAGATTGTCCTGACAATATTCAGCCACCACTCGTACCGTGTCACTGGGTGACTCATAGGGACAGAGAATGCAGCAACTCAAGCCTAAAGCATTTCCCAAGCCAGTCACGGTTTGCTGCCAAATCGTCGGTAAATCTAGTGTCCGACGAACATTCCACGCAATCTGGGTCAGCAGACGGTGATATCGATTCGAGGAAATCCCCTCATTTTGACTGAACGGCATGTCCTGAATCGAACAGGATTCACCCTGAGCTTCGCTGGGCGGCGCTCCTAAAGATGGCACTTGCTCTCCAGTGACCATGACCAAGGAAGCAGAGCCATCGGGAAACTTGACTGGACTCATGACCAGATCGAACAGCAACGTTTGCTCGCCCCACTGAAACAGCCAGCGAAACTGCTCTGACGTTTGATGAGCGAGGACATGCTGAATGTGATCGAGATACTGAGCGATCGCAAGAGGGCGAAATTCTTTCAGCGCCCCCTCGTGGACCCAGCGAAATGACACGAGGGTTGCCGCCGTGTCTTGAATCATGATGAATTCTGCCCCTTCTAAGCCAGAGGTTCCGTCAGAGTTGTACAACGCGCTAATCGGTTCACCCGACGGCAGAACGGCTTGGGAAGATGCAGCAGAATTGTTCGAGACGGAGTTTGAGGCGTTCACAGAAGTGACCATTGGATAGCCAGACGCAGACCGAAAGCCGATACAGTTAAGCTGTTGCTCACTTTGGCGAGTTAATCACCTACTAGTCATTCCACTCCCCTCGCGGTGGCACGGGTGGATTACGAGGCAAGGTGCGGGAGAATTCTTCGTCTCGCCGCGACTCGTTGCGTAACCACTGCCGGAGGGCAACCTCGACAACCTTGCTTGGATCGTTAGTAAGGTGCTGAAGCTGCTCCAGTATATCTGGATCAAGCCGGAGTGAAACTTCAACCTTCTCGTGTGACGTGGGAGATGGATAGGTAGAGTCGTTCATGGAATCAAGCTTAGGGTTGTAGTGAGAGATTACCCAAACGCGGATAGACCCACGCTGAGGTGAGAAAACAAGTTGGGAGTACGGAAGAACCGCTGCTTTGACAGACATCACTCGACTCGCGGGCAAGTGATTCAGCACCGTGATGCACAAGTTAAAACAAAAGGGGTTAGTTATTCTTAACCTACATCCGCTGGCTCCCACATTAGGTTATTTGAATAGATTTAGTCGTTTGGTAGAGGAATACACGCTTAATTGTGCCTATACCTGATTTTTATAGAGTACTCAACAAATCAACCTTCTTTTCATAAATTATTGTATTGACAGGTTTCTACATTATCAGAGCAAAATAAAACAGAAGCAGCACAGCGTTTTTTATAGTGCTCTAGACTCCCATACTTTGCTGAAGAAAGCATTAAAATATCTTAAACGTAGGCTTCCTTGTCTCGGTTACTCTAGCCATTCTCTGGCGCTTGGCATTGCTGACCCATTTAGGCTTAGGCTGTTGTCATTCCGTTCTTAATCGCCGCTACCTAAACCCTCGATTTATGACTGACGTACCCGTCAACCGAATCCGTAACTTTTCGATTATTGCTCACATCGACCACGGCAAATCTACCCTGGCAGACCGCTTGCTGCAAGAAACAGGGACGGTGACTGCACGGGATATGAAGGAACAGTTCCTCGACAATATGGAGCTAGAGCGAGAGCGTGGCATCACCATTAAACTTCAGGCGGCACGCATGAGTTACACCGCGAAAGATGGTGAGGAGTATGTTCTCAATCTAATTGACACGCCAGGACATGTGGACTTTTCCTACGAAGTGTCGCGATCGCTGGCGGCCTGCGAAGGGGCATTGCTGGTCGTAGATGCGTCTCAAGGGGTAGAAGCGCAAACGTTGGCAAACGTCTACCTAGCGCTAGAGCACAATCTTGAAATCATTCCGGTGCTTAATAAGATCGATCTGCCTGGGGCTGAACCTGATCGCGTCAAGCAAGAAATCGAAGAAATTGTCGGACTCGATTGCAGTCAAGCCATCTTGGCATCTGCCAAAGAAGGAATTGGCGTTCCAGAGATCTTAGAGGAGATCGTCCACCTTGTTCCACCGCCTAAAGATACCGTCGATCAGCCACTCCGCGCCCTAATTTTTGACAGCTACTATGATGCTTATCGTGGGGTGATTGTTTACTTCCGAGTCATGGACGGTCAGTTAAAAAAAGGCGATCGCATTCGCCTGATGGCATCGAAAAAAGAATACGAAATTGATGAACTAGGCGTTCTGTCTCCCAATCAAGTCCAGGTGACTGATTTGCACGCTGGGGAAGTTGGCTATCTCGCGGCTTCGATCAAAGCCGTAGAAGATGCCCGCGTCGGCGACACGATTACGTTGTCTCAAAAGCCAGCAACAGAGGCATTACCAGGATATATCGAAGCAAAGCCAATGGTGTTCTGCGGCATGTTTCCCACCGATGCAGATCAGTTTGCCGATCTGCGAGATGCCTTAGAAAAGCTGAAGCTCAATGATGCCTCGCTGAACTACGAGCCAGAAACGTCTAGCGCGATGGGATTTGGCTTTCGGTGCGGTTTCTTAGGGTTGCTGCATATGGAAATTGTTCAAGAACGCCTAGAGCGTGAGTACAACCTAGATTTGATCATTACGGCTCCGTCAGTGGTCTACCGGGTCACGACGATCAAAGGTGATGTCATTTATATCGACAACCCCAGCAAGCTGCCTTCTCCTCAAGAGCGCGAGAAAATTGAAGAACCTTACGTCAAGCTAGATATCATTACGCCCGAAACTTATGTTGGAACCTTGATGGAGCTGTGTCAAACTCGGCGTGGCATCTTCAAAGATATGAAGTATCTGACGCCCGGACGGACAACGCTGATTTATGAGATGCCCCTAGCCGAAGTGGTGACCGATTTCTTCGATCAGATGAAGTCGCGATCGCGCGGCTACGCCAGCATGGAATATCAACTGATTGGCGATCGCGAGAATGCCTTAGTCCGGCTCGATATCCTGATTAATGGTGATCCGGTTGACCCGCTAGCCACGATTGTTCACCGCGACAAAGCCTATGGAGTCGGACGTGCCCTCACCGAAAAGCTCAAAGAACTGATTCCGCGTCACCAGTTCAAGATTCCAATTCAAGCCGCGATCGGCAGTAAGGTAATTGCCAGCGAACATATCTCTGCCATTCGGAAGGACGTTCTTGCTAAGTGCTACGGCGGTGATATTTCTCGGAAGAAAAAGCTGTTGCAGAAGCAGGCAAAAGGCAAAAAGCGCATGAAAGCGATCGGAACAGTTGATGTTCCACAAGAGGCATTTATGGCAGTACTACGCCTTTCAAACGAACAAGGGTAAAGCTCGACTGATTTCTTTTAAAGCCCCTCTTTAACACTAAAGAGGGGCTTTTTATCAAAAACATATCAATATATCAAAACCTATAAGAATAAGTAATATTGCACAGATGCTTTAAAGTTTTCATGAAAACTTGAATTGTTAGAAGTTGGCTTTCAGTAATTTTGTTAGATTCTTGAAAAAAGTTAAGCCTGTTAGCCGCGCTTCTTTCTCACGATCGGACTTGCTTTAGTCGCAGCGCTTCGTGATGCACGATTGCCTCCTGGGTACACTTTTGGCAAGCAAGGCATTATCTAAGCAACCTTCTAACCAACGTTCCTTTCCCTTGCCCGTTTGCAACTCTAACTGCGGATTTTTTAGACCTATGCGAATTCTTGTTACTGGTGGTGCGGGGTTTATTGGCTCCCATCTCATCGATCGCCTTATGCAACAGGGGCACGACGTTGTTTGCCTCGACAACTTCTACACTGGGCACAAACGCAACCTCCAGCAATGGATGGGGCATCACAACTTTGAACTGATTCGCCACGACATCACAGAACCGATTCGGCTCGAAGTCGACCAAGTTTATCATTTGGCGTGTCCTGCCTCGCCAGTGCATTACCAGTACAATCCGGTTAAAACCATCAAAACAAATGTGATGGGCACGCTCAACATGCTAGGGCTGGCAAAGCGGGTCAAGGCTCGGTTTCTCTTAGCGTCTACTTCTGAGGTGTACGGCGATCCAGAAGTACATCCCCAGCCAGAAGAGTATCGGGGCAATGTCAACCCGATTGGTATCCGCAGTTGCTACGACGAAGGAAAGCGGGTTGCCGAAACCCTGGCATTTGACTATCACCGCCAGAATGATGTAGACATTCGGGTTGCGCGAATCTTCAATACTTACGGTCCTCGGATGCTCGAAAACGATGGACGAGTCGTGAGCAATCTGATTGTGCAAGCCTTGCGAGGAGAGGCGCTTACAGTTTACGGGGATGGCTCTCAAACGCGTAGTTTTTGCTACGTCTCAGACTTGGTCGAGGGACTGATGCGCCTGATGAACGGCAACTCCATTGGTCCTATAAATTTGGGCAATCCGGGCGAGTACACCATTCTAGAATTGGCTCAAACGATTCAGCAAATGATCAATCCAGGCACGTCGGTGAAGTTTGAGCCGCTGCCTCAAGATGATCCCCGCCGCCGCAAGCCTGATATTACTCGTGCCAAAACGCAGTTGGGCTGGGAACCGGCCATTCCGCTTCAAGCAGGGTTAGAGCGCACGATCGCTGACTTCCGCGATCGCGTTACACCGACCACACCACAACCTGAGTCGGTAGCTCATCTCTAACGGCAGTGCTCGCGAGCTTGTCATCAGGGGGAACCTTAACGGTTGGTTGAAGAAAGTTCCTTCACGTTCAAATCATTCACGGGTAAAGAGAGGATCTTTCAGAGTTCTCGCTGATCCCGCGATCGTTCACCTATTTATTAAGGAGTTCTCATGCGTGTTTGTGTCATTGGTACGGGATACGTTGGCTTGGTCACTGGCGCTTCTTTAGCTCATGCGGGTCATCATGTGATTTGCGTTGACAACAACGAAGCTAAAGTCAAACTGATGCAGTCGGGGCAGTCTCCAATTTTTGAACCTGGGCTGTCAGATATTATGCAATCTGCCATTCAAGCCAAGCGGCTTGAATTTACAACCGACCTTGCCGCTGGGGTTGCCCACGGACAAGTACTCTTTATCGCCGTGGGGACACCCGCTTTGCCAAATGGTGAGAGCGATACTCGCTATGTAGAAGCGGTCGCTCGTGGGATCGGCTCTAACCTCAGTGGCGGCTACAAAGTAATTGTCAACAAATCAACCGTGCCAATTGGGTCGGGGGATTGGGTCAGAATGATTGTTCTTGATGGTGTGGCTGAGCGCCAAAAGTCTGAAGCTCAACCCATTCTGGCGGGTGTTAGCGGCGACAAGGGCATTACAACCACTGCCCTTGTCGGGGAATATGATTTTGATGTCGTCAGCAATCCTGAATTTTTGCGAGAAGGGTCAGCCGTTTACGATACCTTCAACCCGGATCGAATTGTGCTGGGCAGCAGCAGCGATCGCGCGATCGCGTTGATGCAAGAACTCTATGCTCCCATTGTGAGCCGTCAGTTTGCAGAAGATCCGTCTGCCCCTACCGTTCCGGTGCTTGTAACCGATATTAGCTCGGCAGAGATGATTAAGTATGCGGCGAATGCGTTCTTAGCCACAAAAATCAGCTTTATCAATGAAGTCGCAAACATCTGCGATCGCGTCGGCGCAGACGTAATGCAAGTCGCGAAAGGGATTGGTTTGGATTCGCGAATTGGTAGTAAATTCTTGCAGCCTGGACTGGGTTGGGGTGGATCTTGCTTCCCGAAAGACGTTTCTGCTTTGATCCACACCGCCGACGATTACGGCTACGAGAGTCAACTTCTCAAAGCGGCAGTTAGCGTCAATCAGCGTCAGCGCCTGATTGTGATTGAGAAATTGCAGCAAGTTCTCAAGATCTTAAAAGGCAAAACGGTAGGGCTGCTGGGTCTGACCTTCAAACCGGATACGGATGACCTGCGCGATGCACCCGCTCTCAGCATGATTGAAAACTTAGTGCGGTTGGGAGCCAAAGTGAAAGCCTACGACCCCATCATTTCTCAAAGTGGGATGCGTCACGGCTTGTCTGATGTCATTGTTGAAACTGATGCAGAACGGCTAGCGGATGGCTGTGATGCGCTTGTCCTCGTCACCGAATGGCAACAGTTTCAAACGCTTGACTTCGGCAAGATGGCAACGCTAATGCACAGCCCTATTTTGATTGATGGACGGAACTTCCTTGACTGCTCTGCGTTAGAAGCAGCAGGCTTCCGGTGTGTCGGCATTGGTCGGTAAACCATAGGCATAACTTTGGATCTGTCATGAAATCGGTTGTTTTTGTTCAAGTTGTCTTTGTTCAATAAAAACAGTGTTCGATAAAACCAGGAAAGAAATTTGCTCCTTCCTGGTTTTACTTTTGAGCGAGCATTGATCACGGTGATCGATCATTCCAAGTTAACTTGGAATGATTAACCGTAATTTTGAATGAGTCATTCTGAAAAAACTGGCGTACTCGATTTTGAATACTGTCCATAGAGGAGAGAATATCGTTTCTAATGATTGTCTCTAGAATGCTTTCATCTAACAAATTGAGGATTCGACATAGAATAGAGCAGTAATCTTAGCGATCGCCCTCTAAGCATCGGCGCTCTTAGGCATGAGTTCTCGCAGACTAACTGATTCGGACAAACAGGACATTGTTGAGCTATATCGTCAACCAGGTCACACAACCTTGACGCTGGCGGAACACTATGGTGTCAGCAACACCACGATTAGCCGCATTCTCAAAACGAGTTTGTCGTCTGAAGAATATGAGAGCCTGATTCAACAGAAGCGGACTGCCCGATTTAGTAGTGGAGCAACAGTTCAGGGCAATTTGCTAGAGACAGAACCTGTCGCAGAGGCGGCTGAATCAAAGGCGGCTGAATTAGAACCTGTCGAATTAGAACCTGTCGTAGAGCTGCAACCCTCTCTATATGAACTGGAATCCATCCCCGAACCAGAACCTATTTACGAACCAGAACCCATCCCCGAACCAGAACCAAAGAAAGTCACTGCTCCAGTGCTGCGTCGTTCTTCGGGAGCCTCGCAGAAGCCGTCTTCAGTAGGGGAGGAAGTGGAACTGGGTGACTTGCTGAGTACTGATGCCGTCACAGAACCTGAGAAACCTGCACCATCTGTTAAAAAGATAATCGGAGCCGATTTGACGCTTCAGCACAGTGTTGTAGCTCAGGATGATGAGGAAGACGAAGACGACGATGATGATGATCTTGATTCAGCGCTGAGCGGCGAGTTTGATGATGATGACGAGGATGGCGATGATACGCCTGTGCTTCCCTCAATTCAACTGAGCGCGACGGATTTTATCCAGGTGTTGCCGATTGCCGAGGCCGCGATACCCAGAACATGTTACCTAGTCGTCGATCGCTCAGCCGAATTGGTTGCCCGCCCGCTTCAAGAATTTGCTGAATTAGGGCAGATTCCGTCGGAGGAGATCCAGGAAAGAACGCTGCCTGTGTTTGATAATCACCGCGTCGCGAGACGGTTTTCTAACATTCGGACGCAACGGGTGATCAAAGTGCCCGACAGCCGGGTGTTGCAAAAAGCAGCCAACCATCTGCAAGCAAAAGGCATTACGCGCTTGCTGATCGATGGGCAAGTCTACGCGCTGTAGCCGCGTCGCTAATACTGGTCATCGTTGCGCTGAGGACGAGAAAAGCCGAGCAGGGGCTGGGCGATCGCGGCCCCAATCATGCCGATCGCGGCACTAAAGGCGAGTACTAATCCAAACGGAAGTTCAATTGTTTGGATTGTGAGAAAGCGAAAGGAGACGGGCGCAGCATTTTGCACCGAGATGATGGCGATCGCGGCAATCCAACCGCCGATGATGCAAGCTGTGATTAGAGTTGCGAGAGTTCTCATAAGTTAGGGATGAGGGATGAGGGATGAAAGAACTTTAAGTTGATCGGAATGGTTTAGTCTCATTCTCCCTTTTTCTTCACTTTTCATCCTTCATCCCTCATCCTTCATCCCTAAACAGCAACAGGTTCAATCTGATGAATCATTCTCTCCATGTACTCAGAGATCTGATTCAGTTTGGCAGGGGAGTTCGTTTCGACATACACCCGGATCAGAGGTTCTGTTCCCGAGGGGCGCAGCAGTACCCAGCTTCCTTCTTCTAAGTACAGTTTGATGCCATCTTTGCGACCAACTTCTGCCACACGAATCTCTGCAACGTTAGACGGCGGATTTTTGGTCACCGATTCTAAGACCGCTTCTTTATGTTCGTTGGTGAGGTGCATATCGAGACGAGTGTTGAAAAGCGGACCGTCAGCTTCTGCGATCGCTTCTTGCACTAACTGGCTGAGCGGTTTGCCTTCGTAAGCGATCACTTCAGCAACTAGCATGTTTGCCAACACTCCGTCTTTCTCAGGAATGTGACCAATCACACTCAGTCCACCCGATTCTTCACCGCCAATCAAAACAGTGGTTTCGCGCATTTTCTCACCGACGTACTTAAAGCCAACAGGCGTTTCATACAAGTCGAGATTATATTTTCTCGTGAAATTATCTAACAAATGAGTCGTGGCGACAGTGCGAACGATCGCGCCTTTCTTGCCTTTGTTCTTAACGAGGTGGCGCGCGAGCAGCAGCAGAACGGTGTTAGGCGTCAGGAAGTTGCCTTGCTCGTCAACGATCCCGAAGCGATCGCTATCTCCATCGGTGGCTAAGCCGAGATCAGCCTGATCGTGCTTCACGGCTGCAACTAATCCTTCTAGCTGTTCGCCTTTCGGTTCAGGCATTCCGCCCCCAAACAGCACGTCGCGATAGGTATGGAAGCTCTCCGTTTCGCAGCCACAATGCTCCAAAACAGTATCCAAATAGCCGCGAGAAGTGGAGTAGAGCGCGTCATACTTGACCTTCAGTTTGGCGTTGCGAATCCGCTCGACATCTAGAATGCTGTAGATAAAGTTGAGATAAGCAGGCTTGGGATCAAAGATCGAAACTTTGTCGGCACTCTTGCCACTGGGCATGGCATCCGAAGCTCTGTCTAAATTGGCAACGATCGTATCGGTAATTTCGGTGGTGGCTGGGCCGGCATAGTCAGGAATATATTTGATGCCGCAGTAAGGAGCTGGGTTGTGGCTTGCTGTAAACATCAGTGCTCCAGCCGAATTGAGGTGACGAGCACTGTAGGCAATCACAGGAGTCGGACAGTCGCGATCGACAATTTTTACCGTCCAGCCTAGGTCTGCCAAAACGCCTGCGGCAGTGTGAGCAAACTGATCGGCAAGAAAGCGCGTGTCGTAGCAAACGAGTACCGGACGGTCTTTTGAATAGGCCGTTTCGAGATAGCTTGCGATCGCGCGGGTGGCTTTGCAAACGTTGGAGAAGGTGAAATCATCGGCAATAATGCCGCGCCAACCGTCGGTTCCAAACTTAATTCTTGAGTTGCTTCCAGCACTCATTATTCTGACCCTATAAACTTTCCTTCATAGTACAAGAGCCTTTCGGGAAAATAGCAGTTAGTGAAGAAGGCGTAAATAGATGAGCCGATTACCGTTTGGCGATCGCTCTTCATCACTACCCTACAAATGCTGAAGAGCGATCGCTCATCAAACGCTAAAAAACCGGGCAGAACCTGAATCAGTTCTCCCGGTTTAGACTCTATTCGCTAATCGCAATTAGTACGTTTCAACGTGCCAGCGACCCGCTTTCTTCATAGCGCTACGGAACTCCTTCCAAACGACGCCTGCTTTCTCGGCTTCAACCGAAAGTGCCGCATCAATCCCATCTTCCATGCCTTTGAGACCACAGATGTAAGTGTGAGTTTTCTCACTTTGCATTAGTTGCCAAAGTTCTGCCGCATGTTCCGCTACACGGTCTTGAATATACATTCTGCCGCCATCCTTATTCTTCTGCTCACGGCTAATTGCATTCGTGAGCCGGAAGTGATCCGGATACTTCGCCTGCATTTCCTCTAATTCAACTCTGTAGAGAATATTTGCCGAAGTTGGAATACCGAAGATCAGCCAAGAGAATCCCTTGAACTGATACTCAGGATTGGCTGCTTTCTCTTTGTCTTTGAACTGACGCCAGAGATAAGCTCGCATCGGCGCGATTCCAGTTCCCGTTGCCATCATGATGACGTTGGTATCGGTGTCTTCAGGCAGCAGCATTTCCTTACCGGTTGGACCTGTGATTTTTACATCATCGCCTGGTTTGAGGTTGCACAGGTAGGTCGAGCAGACTCCGTATACAGTTTCACCCGTTTCAGGATGCTTGTACTCTAGCTGCCGAACGCAGAGCGAAACGGTTTTATCGTCTACCTCATCGCCGTGGCGAGTAGACGCGATCGAATACAGCCGGAGCTTTTCTGGCTTGCCGTTTTTATCCGTTCCGGGTGGAATAATTCCGATACTTTGTCCTTCCAGATAGCGCAAATCGCCCGCTGAAATATCGAACATGATGTGACGGACTGTACCAATGCCGCCTTCAGCCACTAATTCTTCGTTTGATGTACATTTCCCAACGAAAGGAGCGTTGGGTCGATAAATATTAACGGGTACATCAGCTTTAGCCTTTGCTTGAGTCATTGGCTTGCTTTTCTCTCCTGTTGATGTGCCTTCTTGAACAGTTTCCTGCTTGGCAGAGGATGTAGTCTGTCCAACGGTAACGTTTTCAGCAGAAGAGCCATTAGTGTCTAAAGGCTGAATGCTGACAATTTTTCCGCCCATTCGGGTGATGCGCTGCATGGCGTCGCTCATGCGATCGTAAGAAACCGTGATAAACGTGCTGCCACTTTTCCGAATAGGATAGTTCTGCTGATCGGTGGCTCCGTTTTGGCGCAGACCCACCACCTCATAACGGAACATACGGCTGCCAGAAAGGGAGTTAGCAGCACTCGATGCGCTCGAATTGTACATTGCTCTGAATTTCTCCGACCTAACCTAACTTGATTATTGTGCTGCAAGGCGTGCTTTCAAACAAACATGCACCGTTCTTTGTGGAAAGGCAACCCGTGAAAAGACCAGTTGCGGAATGATGAGTTTGCCCTAAACGGTATTTTACGACACGACCAAGCCGAATCTAAAAAGCACACCTTTACAAAAGTTGCTCTCGTCATTACTCTACAGAGCTTCTGGACACCGCGATCGCTTTAATTGTAAAGTTCAAATTAATCCTAAAGTTCAAACGAATATTCGCTCGCGCCCAATCAAATCCAATTTGCTCTCTTTCGATGTCTCCTTTCTCAATCTTTCATTGCCACAAATCTTGTGGACGGGATCGTGTTTTGGTAGAATCAGCCATAGCAGGTAGTATAAATACTTAATGCGTCGCCTTGAGCCTTCCCTGGCTGCTTGCAAGGCATTTTTCTGCGAATAGGAAGAAACACATTTCTTCTTCCAAGTAGTAAAAATATGCTGTGCTGGTTTTCGCGGGTGTAGGTAGTTCCTGCAGAGTTGCGCTGTGCGCGAATCGTGGAGCAAGTGACGTTCCTTCTATCGCTGGGTCGTCATCACTTGGATGAGGCTTTTATCGACAGCCACATTTTGGCTGACCTTCCTAACTGTTTGTTGATCACGTTTTATTTTAAGAGGAAACCCATGACCAGTAAGCCAGACCGCGTGGTTCTGATTGGCGTCGCCGGAGACTCCGGGTGCGGTAAGTCCACGTTTCTGCGCCGAATCACAGATTTGTTCGGGGAAGATTTCGTCACAGTCATCTGCCTCGACGATTACCACAGTCTGGATCGGAAACAGCGCAAAGAAACGGGCATTACCGCACTTGATCCACGAGCCAACAACTTTGATCTAATGTACGAGCAGATCAAAGCTCTCAAGAGTGGCGAAAGTATCAAAAAGCCGATTTATAACCACGAAACTGGAGAGATTGATCCGCCAGAAGTCATCGAACCCAATCATGTCGTTGTCATTGAAGGCTTGCATCCCCTCTACGATGAGCGAGTGCGTGGACTGCTCGACTTCAGCGTCTATCTCGACATCACCGATGAGGTGAAGATCGCGTGGAAGATTCAGCGTGACATGGCAGAGCGGGGTCATAGCTATAACGATGTGTTAGCGGCCATCAACTCTCGGAAACCCGATTTTGATGCGTACATCGATCCTCAAAAAGGAAACGCGGATGTCGTGATTCGCGTGATGCCGACTCAACTGATCAAAGATGACAAAGAGCGGAAGGTGCTGCGGGTGCAGATGATCCAGCGCGATGGCGTGCAAGGATTTGAGCCAGCCTACTTGTTTGACGAAGGTTCGACGATCGATTGGATTCCCTGCGGTCGCAAGTTGACCTGCTCCTATCCCGGCATCAAGATGCACTACGGACCGAACGAATATTACGGTCACAGTGTTTCGATCTTGGAAGTTGATGGTCAGTTTGACCTGCTCGAAGAAGTTATCTACATCGAGCAGCACTTAAGCGCCACTTCTGCCAAGCACAACGGCGAGTTAACCGAACTGCTGTTGCAACACCGCGAATATCCTGGTTCTAATAACGGGACAGGCTTGTGGCAAGTCCTGACGGGCTTGAAAATGAGAGCCACCTATGAGCGGTTGACCAAGACTGAAGCGAAGATTGCAGCACGAGTGTAAGCGCGCTGAGCGGGAAGCCGTTGGGGATGCTGCAAGGTGTCCCCTTTTGCCATCTTGAATGCTCGATTAAGAAAAACAGTAAGTTCTAAGGTGACCTAATTAAATTGGAGGTATAACCCATGAGTACGAAGGAAGACGCGATCGATGTGACGCCTGAAGACGCAGGTGAAAACGGGGACAAAAAAGGCGGGATGCGACTGCACGATCAGGATCAGTCTGATCAGCATCAGCAGACCGCGATCGTCCTTGCGGGCAGTCCGACCATGCCAAGTGATCTAGAGATTGTTGGCACGATTCTAGACGGCGGCATTCGCCCGATCGGTGCTAGCCATCTCGACATTGTTGGAACGATGGGAGCAGGTCGCCCCGTCACATCAAGCCATCTCCGAATTGCGGAGATGATAGGAAATCGCCCAATTTTCTTTGACGAAGTGAAGCTGATCGACGATGTAGATTTGCCTGGACATCGCCCCATTATGGTGAGCAATCCAGGGTTGATGCACGCGGAGATGGTGCTGAGACAGCGTCCAATTTATAGCAACGCGATCGATGATGCTCCTGCGCTGATGGGCTATCTTGACTAATTTCTACAGTACTGGTCTGTAGAATATTGGTTTCTGTGTTGGTTTCTTCTAGGTTGGTTTCTATAGTGAGAGGACAAAATGGGTGTTTCTGGTCGGAAGCACCCATTTTTATCACTAGATTCAGCGCTGAAGCGTGAGCCTCTGCATGTGGTTTGCGTGAGAGCGTTTATCATGACAAATAAGCACTCCATAGTATCTCCGGTTGTCCAATGACTGCAACACTCCCTACGCTGCCTAGCCAATACGATCCGACTACCACTGAATCGAAGTGGCAGAAGTTTTGGGAAGACAAGCAAGTTTTTAAGGCAGATCCCAATCAGCCCGGTGACCCCTACTGCATCGTGATTCCGCCACCCAATGTGACAGGAAGTTTGCACATGGGGCATGCGTTTGAGAGCTCGCTGATCGATGTTTTGATTCGCTATCATCGAATGCTGGGTGACAATACTCTTTGGCTACCTGGAACCGACCACGCCAGTATTGCCGTCCAAGCCATTTTAGAGAGGCAGCTTAAAGCCGAGGGCAAAACTCGTCATGACTTGGGACGAGAAAAATTTTTAGAACGCGCTTGGCAGTGGAAAGCAGAATCGGGAGGCACGATCGTTAATCAACTCCGTCGGTTAGGGGTGTCGGTAGATTGGTCACGAGAACGCTTCACCATGGATGAAGGGCTGTCGATCGCTGTTCTTGATGCGTTTAACAAGCTCTACGAAGAAGGACTGATTTATCGCGGCAAATATCTGGTGAACTGGTGTCCTGCGAGTCAATCTGCCGTTTCTGACCTAGAAGTTGAAAACCAGGAAGTGAACGGGCATCTGTGGCATTTTCGCTATCCTCTGACCAACGGGACTGGTTCTGTGGAAGTTGCGACGACTCGCCCTGAGACGATGCTAGGCGATACGGCAGTGGCAGTGAATCCGAACGACGATCGCTATAAGCATCTGGTGGGTCAGACGCTAACGCTGCCGTTGATGGGACGCGAAATTCCGATTATTGCCGATGATGCGGTTGATCCAAGCTTTGGTACGGGCTGCGTTAAGGTTACGCCTGCTCATGACCTCAACGACTTTGAGATGGGGATGCGGCATAAACTTCCGTTCATTAGCATCATGAATAAAGATGGCTCCCTCAACGAGAACGCTGGGGAATTTGAGGGGCAAGATCGGTTCGTAGCGCGAAAGAACGTCGTGAAGAAACTGGAAGAAGAAGGCTTCCTCGTCAAGATTGAAGACTATAAGCATACGGTTCCCTACAGCGATCGCGGCAAAGTTCCTATCGAACCGTTGATTTCAACTCAGTGGTTTGTCAAAATTGAACCCCTATCTAGCCGTGCGCTGACTGCTCTTGACGATCAAGGCTCGCCCGATTTCATTCCCGATCGCTGGACAAAGGTGTATCGCGACTGGCTCGTGAGCCTAAAAGATTGGTGTATTTCTCGTCAGTTGTGGTGGGGACATCAAATTCCTGCGTGGTATGCGGTGAGCGAAACCAATGGCGAGATCACGGACGATACGCCGTTTGTCGTGGCTCGAACCGCAGATCAAGCGAGAGAAAAAGCGATCGCAAGATTTGGCGCAGATGTTCGATTAGAGCAAGACCCCGACGTATTAGACACGTGGTTCTCGTCTGGACTATGGCCTTTTTCAACCCTTGGTTGGTCGGATGAATCTGCCGCTGATTTTAAGTGCTACTATCCGACCGCCACCTTAGTAACTGGGTTTGACATCATCTTTTTCTGGGTTGCCCGCATGACCATGATGGCTGGACACTTTACTGGGCAAATGCCCTTCAAGGATGTCTATATTCATGGATTGGTGCGCGATGAGAACAATAAAAAGATGTCGAAATCGGCAAACAACGGCATCGATCCTTTGATTCTGATTGATAAGTACGGAACCGACGCTCTGCGCTATACGCTGGTTCGAGAAGTTACAGGCGCAGGACAAGATATTCGGCTTGCCTATAACCGCAAAACGGATGAGTCTGAATCAGTTGAAGCCGCGCGAAATTTCACCAACAAAATCTGGAATGCCTCTCGATTTGTTTTGATGAATTTAGACGGTAAAACGCCAAAGCAATTGGGCGAACCGGATACGAGCAAATTGGAGTTAAGCGATCGCTGGATTCTCTCCCGGTTTCACCAAGTCAGCCGTCAAATTCGAGGCGCAATCGATCAGTACGGTTTAGGCGAAGCGGCAAAGTTACTCTACGAATTCTTCCGGGGCGATTTCTGCGATTGGTACATCGAACTCGCGAAGTCTCGCTTGCAGGGAGACGATGAGGCATCGCGGCTCACGGCCCAGCAGACCCTCGCTTTTGTTTTAGAAGGAACGCTGAAACTGATGCATCCCTTCATGCCTCACATCACTGAAGAGATTTGGCACACCTTAACCCAGACCAGTGAAGCATCGGGAGAAACGTTAGCCTTGCAGCGCTATCCGATTCCCAATGAGATGCTGATCGATACTGACTTAGAGCAACAGTTTGACTTGATTATTGAAACAATTCGCACGATTCGTAATTTGCGAGCTGAAGCAGACATCAAACCCGGCGCGAAAGTGGAAGCGAATTTGCAGACCGAGAGCGATCGCGAACGGTATATTCTCACGGTAGGTCAGCCGTACATTCAAGATCTTGCCAAAGTCAAGCAACTTACCATTTCTACCCAAACCGAAGCCCATGCCTCGGAAGGTGCGGCTCCAGTTGGTTTATCGGATACCTTATCGGAGGATGCTCAATCTGTTCTCGCAACGGCGCTAGATGCCACTGGTAACTTCTTTGCTAAGCATCACAAGCCCATTCTGTCGGTTGGTCTGATCGTTTTTATCGCCATCACGCTCAAAGTGTTGGCTGCGATTTTGACTACCGTTCATGAAATTCCGTTGCTGGCTCCGGTGCTGGAAATCATTGGAATCGGATATTCGGGGTGGTTTAGCTATCACAGTCTGCTGAGAAGCCGCGATCGCCAACAGCTACTTCAGCAAATTCAGCAATTTACAACAGAAGTAATCGGGGAGCCGGATACTTCAGAGGTGAAGACCTTACCAGATGGTTCTAGAGCAACGGAAGACTCTCAAGCTGGATCTCAGACTGGAGATTCTCAAACCACAGGCTCTCAAACCGATTCTCAGTCCGATTCTCAATCCATTGTAGGAGTCGTTGGAACCATTCAAGTCGCTATCCCTCTTGCTGGCTTGATCGACGTTGCTGCGCTGCGGGCTAAAGCTGAGAAAGACTTGAAGAAAGCAGAAGCCGAAGCTCAGGCGCTCACGGGACGATTGAGCAATCCAAAATTTGTGGATAAGGCTCCAGAAGATGTTGTCCAGACCGCGCGAGAGGCTTTAGCAGAAGCGAAAACCCAAGCCGAAATTTTGCGAGCTAAGCTTGAGCGCTTGTAACAATGCGATTCGCTCTGCGAAGCTCCGAAGGATCGCATCTAATGCACAGAGGCGTTCTCCTTGAACGTCTCTTTACCTATGTAAGGATTCCAAATGTTCAAAAAAACCAATATAGCGACAAAGAGCGAAAAAGCTATACTTCTGTGTAATTAACCGTAATATCCAAATAGCCCATCCGAATAATCTATTGAGTTGCATCAGATTGAAACTGCATAAAACTGTCAATATACATTCGGAGAAAACTATGAATCTCAAGTATTTTCAATTATATAAATTACATCTTAAGGTGTTTTACGATTTCTACTTCAAAGTAGGAAAAAATATGTTGTCTGATTGAGAATTCGTTTCATCAAACACCCTTGAGTCGAATAAGCCTCGAGAAATCTTAGACAGAGCTTTAACGCTCACTTTAGAATAGTTAATCTCATCATGTTTTTCTTTTGAAATAAGTAGAGAAAATAGCAATGCTGTACTTGGCACAAATTCAGAAGAAAGGCTATTTAGGCAAGGCAGGGCTACGCTTGCTGGCATCTCAAAAATCTGAGCATGTTTGGACGCTAGAGCCAGAGCAAGACATTATTCTTTCAACAGACGCTGCTGCCTACAGTGAAGATCTTTTAGTACTAGTTGAGTTTTCGAGTAGTCATCAGGTCGCTAGTATTAGGGAAGCGACTGATTGGGTGCTAGAACTCGTTCAAAAGTACCTCAGCTATGGAATTACGCCTGCATTTTTACAACAAGAAACCGAGCGTGCAGAACAGTGGCGGCAGTCGCTGACCCTTCAGAGTCAAGAACTGGAGCGGCGTACTCTAGAGCTTGAGGCTCGCCGGGAGCAAATTCAAGACCTCGAAGAAGACTTGAAGCGTCAGAAGAAGGAGCTAGAATTGCTGACGGATCAAGCAAAATTGCAAAGTCAAGAACTTGATCAGCGAATGCAAGATAGTGAGGGCCGCCCAATTTAGGTTGTTAGGTCGAGATAATTTGGAGATATTGGCAACGGATTTAAATAGTGAGTATAGCGAGTGTAGAACTCGGTAGATACTTAGATTGACCTACTCCTTACTCTTAGACTGACCTACTACAGTTACTCTTTGATCATTGGCTAAGGATTCTGTCTATTTTTCTGTCAGTGTCCATGAGCCATCCCAATCCTCGGTTGGAGGATGTTGGAGCCAGTATTGACAGCGATCCATGTGAAGGGCCGCAGCTTTGTCATGGCAGTCGATTTCTAGAACGGCTGCAAACTCGGCAACGGCAACGGCAAACTTGCGCTTCAAATAATGCTCTCGCGCTTTGTGGTAATGCTCGATCACCTGTTTCGTTTGGTCTGCGATCGCGTCTGTCTTCAATCCAACTAATTCATACACTGCAACGGGTTTGTTTTTACCTTTGACTTTAATGAAGTCGAGTTCTCGCGCCCAAATCCGATCAGCACAGGGACGATAGGTACTTTCGCTAATCACAATATCAGTTCCGTAGATCTTGCTTGCGCCTTCGAGTCGCGCACCAAGATTGACCCCATCTCCAATTGCCGTAAACTCCATGCGTTTGCTACAGCCAATGTTGCCGCTAATTACGGTATCCGAGTTAATGCCAATGCCAATGTTAATCGTTTGCTGATTTCGGGCGGCGCGTTGGGTGTTAAAAATGGCAAGGCGGCGGCGCATTTCAACCGCCGTTTTAACGGCCATCCATTCGTGATCGTCGAGCGGTAAGGGAGAGCCAAAAACCGCCATGATCGCATCTCCAATGTACTTATCGAGGATGCCTTTGTGCATAAACACAGCTTCAACCATCGACTCAAAATACTGATTCAGCATTTCCACCACTTCTTCCGCTTTCAGCGTTTCGGTCAGCGTGGTGTAGCTGCGAATGTCAGAGAACAGAACCGTTACTTCTTTGCGATCGCCGCCCATTTTGGCAGCGTCGGGATTCTCTAGCAACTGTTCGGCTAACTCTTGAGTCATGTAGCGATACATCGTACTTTTGAGCCGCTTTTCGTCGCTGATGTCATCCATCACAACCAACGCTCCAGAAACTTTTTGGCTGTCGTTGGCATCCGCGATCGTATTAATCGACAAATTAATGCTGTGCTGCTCTTCACCTCGCACAGGTTGCAAGATCCGGTCGGGATAGTACTGCTGCTGATTTCGCGCCTCTAATGCCATTCGGCACCAGGACGAGAAGTTGCCTTTCTCGATGGTGATCAGATCAGCAACGGAGCGACCTTCAATCACGTCATCACCTTTCAAACCGAGTAACTTCTTAGCGCTTTCGTTTGCGGCAATGATGGTGCCTTCTTTGTCGGTGGAGATGACCCCATTGGAGAGCGATCGCAAAATATCTCGCTGCATTTGTTCTTGCTGCTTCACCGTTTCAAACAGTCGAGCATTCTGAAGGGCGACCCCGGCCTGAATGTTGAAGGTCTCCATAAAGTCTTGGTCGCTGCGATTGAAGCTTGATTTCCACTGCTCAGGCGCTTGAGGCCAACCCTGCGGATCGTAAGCCGGAAATTCGCCTTGTTTGGTTTTGTTGACCAATTGCGTCACGCCGATTAGCTCACCGTCAGCATTGCAAACGGGCATACACAATAAACTACAGGTCCGATAACCGTTGGCTTTGTCGGTTTGCTTCGCGGTTTCTGCGCCGTCGTGATCGTAGAGGTCAAACGCAATGTTGATCACTTCTCCCGTTGCCGCGACTTGTCCAGCGAACCCAACGCCAATCGGCAGGCGCAATTCTTTGTAGGTATCGGCAGAAATAGCAATGCGTGTCCAGATCTCGTTGCGATCGCGATCAATTAACCACAAGGTACTGCGATCGGCGTTCATCAACTGCTTCGCCTCGTCCATCACTCGTTTGAGCGTGTCATCCAAATCTAAACTGCTTTGGCTCAACGATTGAGTGGCTTTGATCAGAGCATTAGCGGCGCGTTGTTTTTGCGTCGCGATGTAGAACGACCGGGACGACTCTAGAATCAGCCGAATCGAGGGCGCAAATTCTGTAAAAAGCTGTTCGTCATAGGGGGTAAAACCAGATAGGTGAATGCGCTGGTCGAGAGGAAGAACGCCATTACAGCTTGGTTTGAGTTTGTTAATTAGCTGCACTACCGCAACCAACGCGCCGTCATCGGTGAGCAACGGCAAGGTCAGCATCGTATAGGTGCGATAACCTGTCTTCTTGTATTGAATCTTGGCTTGTGCCGATCGCGGATCGTCAAAAAAATCGTAAGGAATATTGACTGGGCGTTTGAAGGTGGCGACTTCGCCTGCAATGCCCTGATCGGCAGGAAACCGAATTTCGATTGCCCGTCCCCCGTTGCCCGATGCGATCGTCGTGTAGAGTTCGTGCTTTTCTTCGTCAAGCAGATAAATGGTGGTGCGATCGGCGTTGAGCAGTTCCCCCGTCTTTGCCGTAATCGAGTTAAGCATCTCTTCTAAAATCGTTTCAAACCCTTGCATGTCTAGCATTGAGAGGGTCTGATTGACGATCTGAAGCTTGTATTCAACGTCATGAACGACTTCTTTAAATTTATCTTGCGTCAAGGGTGCAAGAAAAGACGCGAACTTGCCTTTGGACGTTGCTAAACCACTATTCGCTTTCGCCAACGCTGAAGACTGAACCTCAATGGTGTCTTTTTCATTCAGTTCCACCGTTTCAATGGCAGATGCGGTTGGTGCGAAGCGCAACTCCGAAGGAAACGGCTCCGCCAAGTTCTCAAGGATTGGGCTGATGACTGTCGAATCGGGCAGATGCGAAGATGCGGGGTTCATACAGGATTTTGGCTACGTCCTGCGTTCAGGGTTCCCCGAACCGAGATGCTTTGCGCCGAAACGCGTAGAAATCTCTTGAGTGCAAGATTATGTTGAATGACGACAGGGCGATCTTTTCGAGTTACCCATGAGGGTGAGTCAGTCAGCCGAGAGGATTTAAGCTGGGCTGGGTTGGGCTGAAGTCATAAATAGACTTTCTTTTCCTCGTATCACATGTGGCAAGTAATCTCGATTAATGTAGCAGATTACAATGAGCGGTTCTAAGATGTATGCAATCGCCTAATCCATGAGCGGCATTGACCGAGATATTACTCTTGACCCTCGACCCAGCCTGATTGATCGTCATTTGCCTAACACCTCTCAAGTCCAGCGACTGCTCCGAAGAGAGGGTAGAGCGCATGTATTCAACGATCGCGAAACCCTAAAACGAGTTACAGAGGCTATCATTGCAGGCGGAGAGCGAACCGGAATCGAGGATGAAGACGATGATTACGAACGTTATGGACTCTACTTTTCCGAGCCAATCGGCTACATAATTAGAGCAGATGGGAGCCAAACTCCGCTTTATTACGGTGAGGTCAAAATTGTGAAAGCAACAGGTGAGTATCATGCAATCCCCCGCACCAGTCCTCGCAGAACAAGCTAAAACCTGGAAATTCTTAGAACTTTGGGTTGATTCAGTGCTTTTTCCACCTAAGATTCTCATGCTGGTGGGTGATCAAGATGGCACTTGTCGTATTTTTAATCCTGCCTCTGATTACAAACTCGTAGTCACCCACTCCAACTATGAAGCTGCCCAAGAATGGCTTCTTGAAGATGAATATGAACGGGTGAAGGGTCAACTCTTAGCTGAAGAAGTTTTCTAGCAGAAACACCGTATAACAATCCCGTTGCACACCGACCGTACAGAGTTTTTTCATTGAGTTCGAGAGGTTACTAGCGGCGGGTGAACAGGGTCGTTAGCTTGCGAAGTTGTTTGTGAAAGACGCAAACTCCAAAACAATAAAATGCTAGACTTAGCGCTCCGTTGGAAAAAGTCGCTATGAAGACAACAAATTTGCTGACTCTACCTGACAATCGGCGGTTAGCCTATGCAGAATATGGCAACCCCAATGGTCATCCATTTCTTTACTTTCATGGTGGTGGAGCTTCTCGATTAGAGCCATTGTTGTTGGGTGATGAAGTTTTTAGTCGATTGGGGTTACGGGTCATTGCACCAGATCGTCCGGGAATTGGGCAGTCTGACTTTCAACCTAAACGCGGATTTTCTGACTGGGTGAAGGATGTTGAGGTGCTTGCTGATGGGTTGGGATTGGATAAATTTTCAGTTTTGGGCATTTCGGCAGGAGGTGGCTATGCTGCTGTTTGTGCTGCAAAGATTCCCGAACGATTACACACAGTGGTGATTGCATCAGGGGCATGGCAAATGGATACCATCAACAATTTGCCGCAGTTCAATCGTTGGAGTTGGATACTCCTCAAACAATTTCCTTTATTACATCGAGGGTCGCTGAAAGTTATGCGGCGATCGCTCAACAGTTCTCCAGAAAGGTTGCTTGCTTCGTTCAAACCGCAACTTCCACTATCTGACTATGCAGTATTGGAATCACCGGGTCGAATGGAAGTTTATCGTCAAGCAGCGATCGAAGGACTGCGTTCAGGTACGCGAGGAGCGGCTTGGGATATTCAGCTTTATTTGAGGAAGTGGGATTTTAGTTTGGATGAAATCCAAATGCCATTAACGCTGTTCTATGGTGAAGAAGATAGGAACGTACCGCTCGACCTGGTAAGGCGAGTCGCTGTGAGTCTACCTCAAACTAAACTGATGATCTTCCCAAACGAAGGACACATTTCGGTGGTGGTCAATCAGATTGAAGCGATCGCCAAAGTGCTTGTGGGTGAATGAAAGACCCCATCCAGGTTTGTGTTGACCCAGTAAGCAGGCTAACAACGCCCGTGAACCCGTCCGTTTAAAGATTATTAGTTGAGTTCGAGAGTTCAGTCACGGCGGGTTACGCGCAACGTTACTCATCAGACCCGAAAGCCGAAGTTAAGTTTTAGATGAGATCGCCCTATGAATAGCGATCGTCTTCATCACGCCTTGACTAAGCTTGCTTTGCAGATTTCGCTTTTCGTGCTTTTGGTTTGGCTTCATTTGTCTTAGTCGTCTTCACCTTCGAGCTGTTACCGTTAGTGCTGTTGACATTCGTAGAGTCAGTTTGGCGCAGAGTAGCGGCTTGCGCGAGTAGCGATTCTGCAAAGGCATAGGCAGCCGCTTCTGTTGTGGCATTTTCGCTAGAGCCGACTTGTCCACTTGCGAGTTGAGCAAGTTCCTGCCGTCGCTGGTCACTATCTAGAGGATTGACTCGCACCACCGTCCGCAAATCAGCGTCTTTAGCAGGTTTAGCACCATTCCCATTTGTGGCTTTCCCGTTTTTGCCGTTGACCGAATCGATCACTTGTTTATCGACATGGAAGTGATGATCTGCCATTGCAGCGACGATTGGCTGGTGAGTGACGCACAACACCTGATGATGACGACCCAACTGATACAGTTTTTCTGCGATCGCTTGTGCCACTCGCCCCGACACGCCCACGTCAATCTCGTCAAACACCAGAGTTTCTGCCGAATCAACTTGCGAAAAACAGGCTTGCAGTGCTAGCAAAAATCGGCTCATTTCTCCGCCTGAGGCAATTTCGGTGAGGGGCTGCAAGGGTTCTCCAGGATTGGGGCTGAAGAGATAGGTGATGCGATCGCTCCCCGCCGCTGTCGGTGTGATCGCACTAATACCGACCTTGAACTGCACTTTTTCCATCGCCAACGGTTTTAGTTCGGCAACGAGACGAGATTCAAGATCATTCGCTGTGGCTTGCCGAAGACCTGTAAGTTTATCGCAGGCTTGCGTCAGGGCTTTCTGACGTTCCTTAGCCGTCTGTTCTAATTCTTCGAGCGATTGTCCGGCTCCGGTCAGTTCTTCAAGTTCCGTTTGCAAGGAGTGTTGCAGCGCGATCGCATCTGCCAATGTAGGCCCGTATTTACGGCAAATTTGTTTCAGTTCAACAATTCGTTCTTCTACTTCCTGAAGCCGTTGCGGATCGGTTTCTAAACTATCGCCGTAAGCGTTAATTTGCTGTCCGGCTTCTTCGATTTGCGCTAGGGCAGACAGCACCATGTCTAAAATCGGCTGCACTTGGTCGTCAAACCGCACCATATCCGTTAACAAGTTTTCAGCTTTACCAAGCAGATCAGCGCAGGCTTCGCCGCCTTCATTTTCGTTCTCATAGATCGCTTGATAGACCTGAAAGCTTTGCTGCTGCAACTCGACGCTGTGACCGAGGCGTTTGCGTTCTTGCTCTAACTGCTCAAGCTCATCGGGTTCGGTCAAGTTTGCGCCGTTAAGATCCTGCAATTGATACTGAAATAGATCGAGCTGTTGCAGACGTTGCTGTTCCGACTGGCGACGTTTTTCGAGCGCTTG
The DNA here is from genome assembly GCA_019359275.1 of Myxacorys chilensis ATA2-1-KO14. Taxonomy (GTDB): domain Bacteria; phylum Cyanobacteriota; class Cyanobacteriia; order Leptolyngbyales; family Leptolyngbyaceae; genus Myxacorys; species Myxacorys chilensis. The sequence goes on from JAHHHP010000017.1 coordinate 55,683, forward strand.
AGACGCTTGCTGATAGGTTGAGAAGGCTTTGCTTACGACTTCGCGCTGCCTTAAAAGAGCAGATCCTCCAAAGCTGTCGAGCCAGTCGCGCTGTAAGCTGGGCTGCCCAAGCTGAACGGTTTGACCTTGAGCGGTAATTTCGACCAAGCGATCGCGCAGAGCCTCCATCTGCTGCTTGTTGACTAAGACGCCATTGATCCGCGATCGATTGCGTTGCCCGCTTTGGTTGGCCACAATCTCGCGCGTACAGACAGCGGTTGCGTCATCAATTAATTCAATTTCTTCGGCGGCAAACCACTCTTTCAGCGCCAAATTTGCCTGAAATGTCGCTTCGATCAGCGCTCGTTCTTCTCCGGTACGAATCGACCGACCGGAAATTTTGCCCCCCAACGCCGCATCGATCGCATCCAAAATAATGGATTTACCCGCGCCTGTCTCTCCCGTAAGAACGTGAAGTCCTGACCCAAAATCTAGTTCTAGATGGTCAATTAGAGCAAAATTTTCGATCCGTAAGGACAGCAACATGGGCGTTTATACAAGTTGGCGAAGACGCTGATTTATCAATCTTAGATTCATCGATCCTACTTCGCTAGCGACTGGTTTGACGGGTCGATTTTTGAGGGAAAGGAAAAGTCAAATTACAGAGTCTATATCAATGGTAACGATCGCTGAATTTATCACAACCACTTTTTCGTCTTACTGATAGTAAGTATGTTCTTTTTAATCGTCAAGTGTGTTTCAAAGTTTGTGTCTCAAAGTTAAGGTCGAAAGTTAAGGTCGGCTCTCATGTTCTCTTGCTTTGTTCCTCAATTCTCTCTTCGTTGGGATTCCTCTGCTCGAATCGTTCGGTAATCTGGCGATAGTGCTACACCTCAAGTTCAGGCAAAAAATGATTCACTAGGAATTAGTAGAAGCTTCGGGGCTTGTTGTTACAATAGTTTACATGCCGTCTCCGGTTCCCCTATGAACGTTACCAATTCTAAGCCTGCCTCCCCTATTGCATCGGTTGATTTGCAAGAAGATCACTCCTCTGTAACGGGTTACCCCGATCGTGATCCTATAGTTGCAGAGCCGCAGTTCTTTATTCGCACCGATAAAGACGGCATGATTACGTCAGAACTGTCGCTTGTGCCTAAAAAGGAAGATTTGGCGGGAGTTTACGATCCAGCGCTGATTGCAGCGTACTACAGAACCCGTCAGTGGCAGGCGTGGAGACGTTCACTTGGTATTTTTCTGCCGTTTCTCTGGTTTGCGGCGCGGCTATGGTGGGATCGGATTACGGGCATCAGTTTTAGAAAAGAAGCGCGTCAAGCGGTTCATCTGCGCGTCATGCTGACAACTTTAGGACCTGCCTTTATTAAAATTGGACAGGCTTTATCTACCCGCCCTGACTTAGTTCCGCCTGCCTATCTCGAAGAACTTACGAAGCTTCAAGATCAGCTACCGCCGTTTCCAAACGAAATTGCGTTTCAGTTCATTGAAGAAGAGTTAGGCGATCGCCCCCAAAATATCTATGCAGAATTGAGCGCTGATCCGATCGCGGCTGCCTCGCTCGGTCAGGTTTACAAAGGGAGGCTGAAAACGGGAGAACAAGTTGCGGTGAAGGTGCAACGTCCGGGCTTGGCTCAGAATATTGCGCTGGACATGTATATCTTGCGGCGGATTGCAGCTTGGGCAATGACGAACATTAAGCGGGTGCGGAGTAACTTAGTTGCGATCGCAGATGAACTCGCAGCTCGCATCTTTGAAGAGATGGACTACACCCAGGAAGGACACAACGCAGAGCGGTTTGCCGAACTCTACGGGCATCTTCCTGATATCTATGTGCCTCGGATTTACTGGCGCTACACGGGTCGTCGGGTTCTGACGATGGAATGGATCAACGGCACAAAGCTAACTCAGCTAGACGCCATTGAAGAGCAGGGCATTGATGCGACTCATCTAATTGAGGTGGGAGTGCAATGTTCGCTGCGTCAGTTGTTAGAACACGGGTTCTTTCACGCCGATCCGCATCCGGGCAACTTACTCGCGATGCCAGATGGCAAGTTGGCTTACTTAGATTTTGGCATGATGAGCGAGGTGAAGCCTTATCAGCGCTATGGATTGATTGAAGCGATCGTGCATTTAGTGAACCGCGATTTTGACGGATTAGGACGCGATTACGTCAATTTAGAATTCCTCTCGCCTGATACCGATCTCACGCCGATTATTCCCGCGTTTGCAGAAGTGTTTAACGAAGCGTTGGGTGCAAGCGTTGCCGAGATCAACATCAAAAGCATTACCGATAAACTGTCGGCTCTGATGTATGAGTATCCGTTCCAAGTGCCTGCTTACTATGCGCTGATCATACGATCGCTCGTTACGCTAGAAGGAATCGCGATTCATGTTGATCCCGACTTTAAAGTTTTGAGCAAGGCGTACCCTTATGTAGCGAAACGGTTGCTCACCGATCCGGCTCCTCAACTTCGAGAATCGTTAAAGGACTTGTTGTTTAAGGATGGAAGCTTCCGTTGGAATCGACTTGAAAACTTGTTGCGAAACGCTCGAAGCAACGCAGATTATGATCTCGATCAAGTCATCGATCAAGCAACAGACTTTTTGTTCTCCGATCGCGGTGAGTTTATTCGCGTTAATCTGGTCAACGAAGTAATCAAAAGCCTAGATGCGCTAGGACAATCGGCGTGGCGCAATCTTAACTACGGCTTGCGAGAGCGAGTTGGTTTGGCGGTTGAGCGTCCTGCGATTTCCCCCGAAAATCAGCAAACTCTAGAGCAGGTCAAACGCATTTGGAAGATTTTGCAAGAAACACCAGGCTTTGATCAAAACAAAGTGCTCGCTTTAATTCCTCGAATTTTGGCGAAACCGGAAACTCAAGAAGTTGGCAAACAGATTGTTGGCGGGCTGGCTCAGCGGTTGACGGCTCGGCTGCTTCGAGAGGTGCTAGTGACGGATCAGGCAAAACCACCTGCACCGATTGTTTACGAACCCCGCTCTACTGGGCTGTTGGCTGCGTCTAAATAAGAAGCTCATAATTCTTGTGATTAGCCTAACTTTTGAATTCAACGATTCAAAAGTTAGGCTTCACGCTGAGAATTGCTAGTTTTCTGGCCGATTTTTGAAAAGCGAAGGAAAATAGAGATTGGAACTACTTTTTGTTGAAAGCACATGAGTAATAGCAGTAACTTTCGTGAAGCATTTCGGAGTGCTAAAGGACAAGCGATCGTTGGTCCTAATGTGATCGCTAATGCCCTTCCTTGGTTGGGGGGTGGGCTAATTCTCACCGCAGCCGGGGCTTATGGCGGATTGAAAGTCATCGAAAACAATCCCCAGATTTTCTTCCCCACATTTATTGGGGCAGTGATCGTCGAACTAATTCTATTCTTCGTCGCGTCGAGTGTTGCTCAGAAAGGGAACAACAGTGTTGCTCTTCCTCTACTGGCAACCTACAGTTTGCTGTCGGGTTATACCTTGAGTGGATTAGTTTCTCTTGCGTTGCGAACCGAAGGGGTTGGCATAGCTGGAGTTGGGTTTGCGGCGTTAGGGTGTGGCATTACCTTCATCGCGGCTCGTCCAATCGGCTCTAATCTTTCCGAAGCAGATGGCTTTGCTTTGACCAGAACCATACAACTCGGCATCATCGCTCTATTTGTGGTGATATTGGGTCAGTTTCTGTTGTCGCTGTTTGGCGTCTACGCGCCCTCCTTTTTAGAGGTTGCCATCTCTGCGATCGGGGTTTTGCTATTTGTTGGCGCGGCGGTGGTCGATTTCTTTATTTTGCCGCGCACCTATCGTGATGAACAATATCTTCCGGCAGCGTTGTCGATGTATTTAACGTACATCAATCTGTTCGTGTTTATCCTGCGGTTGCTGATTGCGATTAACGGTCGCGATTAATTCGGTTGGTCAGTTTGTTTATAGTAGTAGAGACGTAAATATTGCGTCTCTATTTTTTTGGCTTGTATATTGCCTCTGTAAGATCGAATGTTGATGTAATTTTGATCACTAGCGCGAAGCGCAAAGCACAACTCCGCAGCAACCGCAATGGGGTTCTGCGACCAACGGATTTGCTAATCGCACCCCCAACCGGAGCCGTATTATGTCCCAAGATATTCACCCGACCCCTCCCTTTGATAAGACGAACGATCAGACGCCCGACATCGGCGGCGGTTTGCCAGTCATTGAATATTGGGCAGAGCATACGCTGTCGCCCGAAGGACCAAAACTTTGGAAAACGCTGTTTCACAATAGCGCTTGTCTCTCGTGTTCGTGGGGCACAGGCGGGCAAAAGGGAGGCTTTACCAACGAAGAGGGCGAAAAACTTCAGCGCTGCATGAAAAGCGTCGAAGCAATTTCGGCAGAAATTAAGCCTGCAATTCCGACTCACTTTTTTGACACACATAGCATTGAGGAACTTGGGCAACTCACCTCGATGGAAGCAGATCGGTTGGGGCGGCTCAGTTTTCCTGTGATTTTGAGAGCGGGGAAGTCTCACTACGAACGAATCAGTTGGGATGAAATTTACGACCTTGCAGCAGCGGCATTGCGTAAGTCTCCTGAACGAGTGGCATCTTATAGTTCCGGTCGATCGTCGAATGAAGCGGCGTATTTGCTGCAACTGATGATCCGGGCACTTGGATCAAACAATTTGGCAGACTGTTCTGATTTGTGTCATGCGCCTTCGACATTTGCGCTCAATCAGATGTTCGCGACAAAGACATCGGTGGTGAGTTTAGAAAGTCTTAAACACGCAGATTGTGTAGTGCTGACGGGGGCAAATTCTGCTTACAATCACCCCCGATTGATGAATGAATTGATTAAACTGCGCGGTGCCTCCGGCTCTGGCGAAGCCAAGCGTGGCGGTAAAATCATTGTGATTAATCCAGTGATGGAAATCGGATTAGTCAAATTTGGTTCGCCAGCGTTTCCGATCAAATCTCTTATTCCCGGCTCTCCTATTGCGTCGCTCTATCTTCAGCCGATTCCTGGTAGCGATGTGGCTCTGTTTGTCGGCATTCAAAAAGCTCTGATCGAGCAAGGCTTCCTCAATACTGAATATTTGCAAGCGCACACTGAAGGATGGGAAGCGATCGTAGAGCAAGCCCAATTCACTTCTTGGGAAACGATTACCGGAACATGTGGAGTCTCGCAACCCGAAATCGAAGCGGCTGCAACAATAATTGGAACATCAGAGAGAGTGGTTTTTGGCTGGGCAATGGGCATTACCCAACATGCAAACGGAGTCGATAATGTCTACAGTATTGCCAACACCGCGCTGATGACTGGGAATGTCGGTAAAGAAGGTGCAGGAGTAATGCCTGTGCGAGGACATTCTAACGTTCAGGGATTTGGATCGATGGGCGTGACGGCGCATGGGTTGAAGCAAGAGATGCAGCAAGCCCTCGAAACGCTGTTAGGACGTCCACTCAGCCGAGTCAAAGGCTACGATACTCGCGCATTGATCGAAGCAGCAGATGATGGCAAAATCGATTCACTGATTTGTTTGGGCGGCAACTTGTACGGCGCAAACCCCGATTTAACCCAAGCAAAACGCGCGATCGCTCAGATTGAAACGGTGATTTATCTGGCAACAAAGCCTAATATCGGGCATTTCAACGGCTTAGCGAAGCACAACACAATTATTATTCCGGTACTCAATCGGTTTGAGAATCCGCATAAAACAACGGTCGAATCGGGTAACAATTTTGTGCGCCTCAACGACGAGGGAAAGACTCATCTTACGGAGGCTGATCTGGTTCCAGAAGTGGAATTTCTGACCGAATTAGCGGGGCGAGTTCATGGTGAATACCCCGTGAATTGGCGTAAATTGCAAGATACGAAATATGTGCGGCAGCTAATTGGCGAGACGGTTCCGGGTTACGAGAAAATGAAGACAATTGATGCGACCAAAGAAGAGTTTACGATCGCAGGTCGCATTCTAACCGAGCCAAAATTCTCCACTCCGTCGGGTAAAGCGTCAATGTTTACAACGCCATTACCCACGCTAACGCTGCCCCAACCGAAAGACTTAAATGCGCCAGACCATAGCTTAGTGTTGTCCCTAATTACGGCTCGGAGCTATTCTCAGCACAACACTGTTGTCTACAAAATTGGCGACAAGTATCGAGGAATGCCTCACCGCAACTGCATTTTGATGAATTCACTTGATGCAGAGCGAGCAGGATTGCAGGAACATGGGCGAGTCATTGTGCAGGGAAATGCAGGCAAGCTAGAAAATGTCGAAATTATTTATGGAGCAATTCGACCAGGGGCAGCGCTGATGTTTTACCCAGAAGTGAATGTGATTTTCAACGCCAAAATTGAAGCGCGATCGGGCACGCCTGCGTTTAAGCGAGTTCCGATCGCGGTTTACGCCCAATTTCCTCTATTATCACTTGCTGGTGAACCTAACAAAAGCTCATAAGTCAAGGCAGTATTCACGTTACAACGGTGACAGTCTAAAATACGGTTCACCGAATATAGTTGTTTGGAGTTTGGCAAAGCCATTTTCTCTAAAGTTGCGCTTTGCACTGATCGATTAGTTCTCCTTTATCTCAACAGCTACCTAGAGCGTCTGAAGTGGACATGGTTTTATCAATAAATCAAGAGAAACACTTATGCTCAAGACAAATCAGCCTAATGATCAGCCTGTGACAGTCGATGTACTTCAGCAGATTAAACCTAACTGTGAAGCAGCATTTGAACAAGTGCTAGCGGATCTGATTCACGCGGCTGAAACATTTGAAGGGCATTTGGGAGTCAGCGTTTTTCGCCCATCCAATCACGCGAATTCTGAGTATCGAATTGTATTCAAGTTCGACCGTTTGAGTCACCTGCGACAATGGGAAAATTCTCCGGTTCGTCACCGATTACTAGAACGAGCAAATCGTCTTACGGTAAATTCAGGCCAGTTTCAGATTTTGACCGGGCTTGAATCATGGTTCACATTGTCCACTCAAGGGGCAATCACTCCACCGCCTCGTTATAAAATGCTGTTCGTCAGTTTACTTGTGATTTTTCCGCTCATCAATCTGCTAAATCTAGGTCTGCAACCTCTCCTAGGATCACTGCCCCCGTTGCTTCGTAGTCTAATTGTCACAGTCATTATGCTATTTCTAACTACCTATGTTGTGATGCCGCGTGTCACTAAATTATTTTCTGCTTGGCTCTATCCAAAACCAAAAGCATAGAGGTTTGAGAATTCAACAATTGTGAATTAATATTTGGTGACTGAAACAAAAAGCGATATAGCAGGAAACACTATGACTAGTCAACTTCCAGCAATCTTTGAACACATACCAGAAGCGATCATTCCAGCACAGACGATTGCAAAGTTTCCAGTCAACACCTTTCTAGAAAATATTGCAATTGATATTGAAGGCAATATTTTTATCACCAGTTATGAGGAAGGGAAAATCTACCGTCTGACTCCAAACGGTGAACAGAGCGAGTTTGCTCAGATTGAGGGTAACGTTGCTGGGATTGCCATCGATCGCACTGGAGATTTGATCGTTGCAGGTTCTACCAAAGGAAAAACTCCTACAATTTTTCGGGTTGATTCCACCGGAATGGTAGAGTCCCTTGTTACAATTCCTGAGGCAATTTTCTTGAACGGAATGACACCCCTCAAGGATCAGCATTATCTGGTTGCCGATTCTTATAAAGGAGCAATTTGGGATATTAATATCGCCGCCAAAACAGCGCAAGTTTGGATCGAAGATGACTGCTTAGCCCGTTCAGACACAAGTAATCCTTTCCCAGCCGTTAACGGTATCAAAATTTATAACAACTCACTGTTTGCTTCCAACACACAGCGTCAACACCTGATTCGAATCCCGATGTCAGAAGACGGAATACCCGGAACACCAGAAGTATTTTTGACCGATGTCAATCTAGATGATTTCGCGTTTGATGTTCACGGTAATCTTTATGGCACAACCCACGTTTACAACAGCGTAATTCGGATTTCGCCCGACAAGCAAATCACTACAATTGCTAAAGCTGAACAAGGCATGACAGGTAGCACTGCGTTGTCCTTCGGTTATGGCGATTCTCCTCGAAACGGTAAAGCCGAACGCACAAGCGTCTACGTTGTTACGAATGGGGGGATGTCGCTACCCCCGTCTACTGGCGTCCAGGCTGCTCAAGTAGTGCGACTGGACTTGGGTGTAGAAGGACTAGAGGTATAAGTAGGCACTTTGCAATCTAACGTTTTCTTGATCTCTGAACTCTTAGTGCGAAGCCATTAGATGCTAGGCAGTAGTTGAGGGATTGCTAGAGCTATTTTGTAAGATTGGCAAGCAAACGGTAAATTCAGTTTTACCAGGGCGGGATTCGAGCGAAATTGTTCCCTGATGGCGGTTTTCAACAATTCGCCTCACTACTTCTAATCCTAATCCTGAGCCTTTGCCCACAGGTTTTGTGGTGAAAAACGGCTCAAAGATTCGCGATCTCACCTCCGCCGGAATACCGGCTCCCGAATCGGTGATGGAAACTTCGATGCGATCGCCATGATGCTGAGTGGTGATCTTAAGCACACCTTGTTCATTCATCGCATCGATCGCGTTATCAATTAGATTCGTCCACACTTGGTTTAACTCACTGCCATATGCCCAAATCTTCGGCATCGTCGAGTCGTACGATCGCCGAATTTCGACGCCCTGTTTGAGCTTGTATGAAAACAATCGAATTGTGTCTTCGAGTCCTTCATGCACATCGACAATTTGCCGCGCCCCTTGATCAAGATGCGAGTAAGATTTCATCGAGTGTACCAGTTGCGAGATGCGCTCGGCCCCCCGCAAGCCGCTTGTAATCATCGACATGACTTCAAACGACAGTCCGAGCCAGCGCAGTCCCATGTCTCGCAGTTCGGTCGAATCATCTTTCCACCGCTCCATCATGGGCGCTAGAGCCTCTACCTTCATGCCCGCTTCCGCCATCGGCTCAGCTAACTTCCACGCTTCCTTCACGCCATAATCTTCTAGCCACTCCAAGAGCTGATCTTCTTGATCCCTCATCTTTAATGGATCGATGCGCCTGTTGGCGATTGTGTCATAGCCCTGATCTCGTAGCTTCAGCCATTGCTCAGTATGAGCTTCTTCGATCTTTTGTCCGCCATAGACTAAGTTCATGCGCTGCAATTCGAGCAGCGCAGGCGTCACTTCTTTTAGGGCACGCACGAGCGCTGCTGCTGGGTTGTTTAACTCGTGCGCCAGTCCTGCCGCTAGCGTTCCCAGTGCCGCCATTTTTTCTCGACCGCGAATGAACGATTCTAACCCCCGCGATCGCCGTGCTACGGTTTGAAACACTACTCGCTCAAAGGCGCGACACTGGTGTAGCAACGTCAGAAAGTCATCTGCCGATAGCTCATAGAGGTGACACTGGGACATTGCCCGCACAGTCACAGGAACAGGTTCACCCGTGATAACAGGAATTTCGCCAAAAAACGACGGCGCTTCATGCTGCCCGATCGGCATCTCGATCCCACCACTTTTGCGAGTCAGCCCAAGGTGACCACACATGAGAATAAAAAAGCCACCCGGCGGATCACCTTCATGAGACAACACTTGATCAGGGTTTAGATCGATTGGCTGAGCGCGATCGCACATCCAATGCAGTCGATCCTCGGGCAAGGCTTGAAACAATTCAAGTTTCTGTAACTCTTCAATACACAGCATGACACAGACTTCTCCTGAATCAATCGGGCAGATGAATCGCTCGGGCAGAACATGATCGGTAAGAGGCTTAGGTTAGAAAACCGCGATCGCTTAAATTGAGTGTCCTTAACTTCGAGGTGATCATGCTCCTCCTTTAGGCAGACCCGACCTCACCCGTTCGGCTTTACGCTAGAACCAACTTCACCTACAAAGATAGAGTTTATGGCGAAACCAGTCATCCTCACGGTAGACGACGATCTTGACGTTCTGAGCGCGATCTCACGGGATCTTCGCAAGCAGTACGGCGATCGCTTTCGGATTATTCGGACAGATTCGGGGGGAGCCGCGCTAGAAGTGTTGCAGCAACTAAAGCTCAAGAATGAAGCCGTTGCTACATTTCTGGTGGATCAGCGAATGCCCCAAATGAGCGGGGTGGAGTTTCTAGAGCAAGCGATCGAGCTATTTCCAACGGCAAAACGAGTCTTGCTGACTGCTTACGCGGACACCGATGCAGCAATTCAAGCGATCAACACGGCCAGACTCGATTACTATCTGCTGAAACCGTGGGATCCACCTGAAGAACGGCTATATCCTGTTTTAGACGATTTAACCGATGATTGGTTTGCGTCGTTTCGCCCTCCGTTTGAAGGCATTCGGGTGATTGGGAATCGTTGGTCGCCTCAGTCGCATCAGGTGAAGGATTTTCTGGCTCGCAATCAAGTGCCTTATGAGTGGCTTGACATTGAGCTTTCCGAAGAAGCCCAACAGTTAGCAGAGTTCGCCAAATGTAATCGTCTAGATTTGCCGCTTGTACTGTTTGCTGACGGCACAAGTCTGCTGCAACCGACTCCAGTTCAAATCGCCGCGCAAATTGGACTGCAAACTCAAGCCGGCAATCCGTTTTATGATTTGGTGATTGTCGGTGGTGGCCCGGCGGGGCTGGCGGCGGCAGTGTATGGCGCATCTGAGGGCTTGCGGACGGTGATGCTAGAGCGCGAAGCTCCGGGCGGACAAGCGGGCACGAGTTCTCGCATTGAGAATTATTTGGGCTTTCCCGTGGGGTTAAGCGGCAGCGACTTGGCCCGTCGTGCCGTGACTCAGGCAAAACGGTTTGGTGTAGAGATCCTGTCGCCGCAAGAAGCGACAGGCATTCGCGTCCAAGATCCCTATCGCATCATTACCTTGGCAGATGGCAGCGAAATTAGCTGTCATGCATTAATTTTGGCATTGGGCGTTTCGTGGCGACGCCTCAATATTCCAGGGATGGAGCGGTTGACAGGCGCAGGGGTCTATTATGGAGCGGCGCAGACCGAAGCGATCGCATGTCAAGACGAAGATGTTTACATTATTGGCGGCGCGAATTCGGCGGGACAGGCGGCGATGTATTTCTCAAAATACGCGAGACAGGTCACGATGCTGGTGCGCGGCGAATCGCTTACCAAAAGCATGTCTCAATATCTGATTGATCAAATTGAGGCAACCCCAAATATTGCCGTTGAGGTGTATTCCAGTGTGGTCGAAGCCAAAGGCGAAAACAGTTTAGAAGCGATTGCGATCGCCAATGCCGTCACGGGCGAAACAAAAACGGTTCCGGCCATATCTCTATTTATTTTTATTGGAGCCGAACCCCGTACTAATTGGCTAGATGGCACAATTAATCGCGATTCTAAAGGCTTTGTTTTGACGGGGCCTGACTTAAAGAGCGATAGTCATCCGATCAAAGGCTGGTCTGTCGATCGCGATCCCTATTTGCTAGAGACAAATATTCCTGGCGTGTTTGCGGTTGGAGATGTACGGCACAATTCAATCAAACGAGTCGCATCTGGGGTTGGTGAAGGATCGATCTGTGTACAATTTGTTCACCAATATCTCAGTAAAGTTCTGTAGGGAAGACGATGAGCAGTGAGCAATAAGAGTGATGATGCAAGATCAATAAAAGCAATGTAATACTGAAGCGCGAAAGAATGGTTTTTGTCAAGTATTAGCAATACTGAGGATTATACAATGAACACAGCTTGTACTCACCTTAATCAAATTCAAAATGTTTCACCTAGTGGAAATGGGTGTGAAGAGTGTTTAGCGATCGGAGACTCATGGGTGCATTTGCGAGAGTGTCTTGTCTGCGGTCACGTTGGTTGTTGTGATTCCTCAAAAAACAAACACGCGACGAAGCATTTTCATGCCACAGAGCATCCCATTGTGCGATCGATTGAGCCAGGCGAAAACTGGCGCTGGTGCTATGTCGATCAAACCTTTTTGTAATCCTCGACTCTGTAATTCTTAGAGGCGGTGGTTAGAGTTGCGTTCCGTCCAGACTACACTAGTGAAGCAGTTTGGAGGGATCACTATGGCGTTAAAACGATTTGTCATTGAAATGGGAATGGGCATCGATCAGCACGGACAAGATCCGACCGTAGCGGCGGCACGTGCTGTGAGAAATGCGATCGCGCACAATGCCCTTCCGGGTATTTGGGAAGTCGCAGGCTTAGATCATCCCAATCAAATGATCATTGAAGTTCAAGTTGCCGTTCCTCATCCTGAACAGGTACGCGAAGAAGAAGTTTTTAAAGTGCTACCTTTTGGCCAGAAAACGCTCAAGGTTGAACCGGGCGGCATGATTGTGCAGGGACGCGCGATCGCAGAATTCAACGATAAAAACGATGATATGTACATTGCCGTTGCTTCTGTCACAGTATTTGTAGACATGCCTTGAGCGTTCTCTTCAAACCCTAGTAATGGATTTAAACTTAAAATAGCAGTCTAGCTAAAGTCATTGAAGTATGAGCAACACCCAAATCAGTAGCACTCACGTTAGTAGCACTGTTAACGTCAAGCTGGTGGATTCTCTCGTTCAAATCATTCACACTCTCTCAGCCGACGAACAAACTTTGCTATACGCAAAACTATACGATGAGATTTCTGAACCCTCTGACCTTGAACTGATGCATCTTGCTGAGCAGGGTGGAGCGTTCGACTTTCTACACGATGAACCTGACCTTTACAGCCTCACAGATGGAGAAGCGATTAGATGACGCTCAGCAAAGGTGACATCGTTCTAGTCGAGTTTCCGTTTACCGATTTGAGCCAAACAAAACTACGTCCTGCCCTACTCCTGACGGTAGATTTCAGGAAAGATGAAATTACACTCTGCTTCATTTCTTCTCAGCAGCTTGAAGACATAGTAGATGGAGAATTTGCGATTTATGCATCAGATCCAGAATTTCTAACAACGGGGTTAAAAGTCGCTTCTAAAATCAGAGTCACTCGGATGGTGACGTTACAACGCAGACAGATGCTCAGGTATTTAGGAAAATTAGGAATTCATCAGACGGAAATTTTTAATGAACGTCTCAGACGAGTGTTTCAATTAAACGATCAGAATGCGTCAGTTTGATGAATTCTACTCACAGAGCGTCTAGCTCGCCTGATGATATGCAGAGCGGTACTCTTAATCAAGGTTGGACCTATGAAGATCGCGTCACAACCAGTTGTGCTACGCTGCTCGACTACTATGCGACTCGCTACACTCACTCTTCCCGACAAGACTGGCGCGATCGCATCCAAGCGGGTCTCATCGCCATCGATCATACTGTCAGTCTCGATCCTCAAAAGCCGCTAAAAGCAGGACAGTTGCTGTCCTATTACCGTCCGCCTTGGGTTGAACCAGCCGTTCCATTGGATGTTGTTGTCCTGCATGAAGATAATGACCTATTGGTCTTGCATAAGCCGTCAGGATTGCCTGTACTACCGGGTGGTGGCTTTCTCGACCATACGCTTTTAGGTTGGCTAAAGCGCCACTATGAGCAGCCACCGATTCCAATGCATCGGTTAGGGCGCGGAACATCAGGGGTAATGCTGTTGGCAAAAACCGCGATCGCACGGTCAGTTTTATCAAAGGGGTTCCGCGATTCTACAACGTGTGGTGAAGCGAATCGCAGCATCCAGAAGACCTATCGCGCTTTAGTCACTGGAATCGATTTGCCTGCAACGTTTACTGTGACCCAACCTATCGGAAAGGTTGCTCATCCAACCTTGGGGTATCTCTACGCCGCAACTGACACTGGCAAAGAAGCAATTAGTCATTGTCGGGTGTTGAAGCACGGGCTGATTCCTAATACAACCGTGTTAGACGTGATCATTCCGACAGGCAGACCGCATCAGATTCGGATTCACCTTGCTGCTGCTGGACACCCGCTTTGGGGCGATCCGCTGTATGGTGTGGGAGGAAACGCTATTGGTCAAGAATCGGTTCCCGGAGAGTGCGGCTATTATCTTCACGCTTACAAACTGAGATTGACTCATCCAACCCAGGGACACGAACTAGTTATCATTGCTAAACCACCTGAGTTGTTGAACTGATCTACGGTTTGTATCCGTTATCAGTTGGAGTTTTTAAGCGATATTTCTGACTTTTGAAAGAAGAGCAAAATTTTAGAAATCAGTATCGTACATGGCATTTACTATTCGAGAAATACCATGCGAAAGCTATTCAACCTTTTGAAATCGACCCTATCCCGGACGCTTGCTGTAGCTGTCCTGCTCACTTTGATGACTGTGACGAGTTGGGTTGGTCTCAGTCAAGCCAGCTTTGCTGCCCCATCTGCATCCAATGCGATTTCGCCTGAAGACCAGGAGGAACGGGCTTACGACGGCTTTGGTACGTCTACTGGAATTCAGGAAGATACCTATCAGCAACGACTCCAGGAAGGGCAAGATCCAGAGAAAATGCCTAAACCCTACAAGCGAATTAAGGATGCTCAGGGCAAGGAAGTTCCAGAAACTAGTTTCGTTGAAAAATCTGTGAGTAAAGTTCGTCAACTCATCGATCGCGGAGAAGAGTAGCTATCTCATCCCAATTCAAAAAATACTCGCTACAGATGTGCGATCGATAAGGGCATGGCCGCGCCGTGCCCCACGAGGATTCGTCGCATTAGCAAATGAAATTGATATTAGACAATTCTAAGGTTTATGTAATGAGAAATGAATAATTTGGAAAACGCTGTTATCAAAATTTGAGTCTCAATTAAATCAGAATTAGGATAGCAAAGAAAATTCAAATTAACTTTAAAACCAACGCTTAAATGTTAGAGCCGCTCATAGTATACAAATAAAAATCTCAAAATATAAAAAGCTCAACTATTCACTTATGCTTCTAATAGGTACAGAATCTGAATGAGCATTGGCTGTTTTTTATCTAAACAAAAATACGTAGACTGCTGCGCTAGATGCGGTTAAAAATGCGCGCAATTACAGGATAATCACACTGACTTGCTGAATATACTGATTGCGTGAGCCGCCCCTCACTTAATCCTTTGATACAAGCAGTGGACTCGAAATCATGGCATTCAGAAAAAATACATATCATCAGCCTCGCTTTGGATTGTGGATGCGATGGGTTACTATTAGCTCGGTCTTAGGTGTGATGGGGTTGTCTGGCTCTGTTAGCGTAGCTCAACCAAATTCAACGTCTGCTGCAAGTGTGCCTATTGAGAAGCCTCAACTTGCTCTCCCACTAGCAGAAATACCTAAGCGACCTCTAGATACTCGCCTCGATCCGGTGAAGCTGCGTAAAGCCAAGCTTGCAGCCCGTGCTGAAAACAGTGCTCTTCTGCAAAATGTTGCAAAACCTAACACAAAGGCAACTCAGCCTAATGGTCTTGTTCAAACCCCTGTTCTGCCGCTAGTTCAGCCAACGGAAGCCACTTCAAAACAAGAGTTTCTACAGCAACACCGTCGAGACAGTGCCCAACGGTTGCTCGCTCCTGTTTCAAGTTCAATAGGTGTGGTGGCTCAAGCCGCACCATCTGAGTCAACAGAAACATTACGACAAAGGCTGATTATTGATCCGTTAGTCGAGTTGCGCCCGCCTGTGTTTTTTCCCGGCTCTACCGTCGGCACTCCTACCGCATTTGGAGCAAATTATGGAGACGCCTTTGTGGGTCTCTCGGTTGCCAACCGCAGACCACGGGTGAATCGGGCCGATGGAGCCATATCAGCAGGCTTTGGGCTAGGAGATTCTCAGCGAACGGTTGGGTTGGAAGTGAGTGCCAACATTGGTAGTCTCAGACGATTTGCCCGCAATGGTGACATTGGGTTTAAGCTGCACAGAGCGCTTCCTGGAAAATCTGCGATCGCGCTGGGCTGGGACTCTGGCATCACTTGGGGAGAAGAGAACAGCACCACAGTTTCTACTCTGTACGGCGTCGCCAGCAAAGTGTTTGATCTCCGCCCCAACGATCCAACCAATACCTTGGCATTAACGACATCATTAGGGGTAGGCGGCGGGCGTTTCCGATCGTTTAACAACATTAGAAACGGCAGAGGCGGCTCTGGTGTGTTTGGCAGCGTGGGTCTGCGCGTTGTTCCTCAAGCATCAGTGATTGCAAGCTGGACAGGGCAAGATCTCAACCTCGGCGTTTCCTATGTTCCGATCAAGACTCAGCCTCTTTTTCTGACGGCAGTCGTAGGCAATGTGTTGAGCCGAAATGATAATGCGACGTTATTCTCTTTTGGGGTTGGCTACGGCTTTAACTACGCAGGGTATCAGTACTAAGTTTATATTTTTTGCAAGTCTACGGTCTGTTGTCAGTCTATTCTTTAAAGGTGTATGAATCAGCCTGTTGCCTATTTTAAGCGTGTTTTCGCACTCGGAATCTCATTCGTCCTGCTGAGTAGTAGTTTGGTGAATGCCAATACGCCCCGTGGTACATCGGGAATTAATACTGGCTCTGAGGTAGCTCCGCGCAACCTAACTCCCCGTCCTGACATTCCGACTTCTCTGTATAACGAAGTGATTGGTGAGCTGCGGGCTGTTTTCTCTGAACGCGCTGTTCCACCCAACGAACTGAATGTTGAACCGGAGCGACCCGGATTTGTTCGGTTAGATCTAAAGCGTGCAGGTAGTGTACCAAGCAATATTGTCACTAGGTTTACTAATTATGTTCTCTATTTGAATGCTCAGCCTGGGCAATTTAATGTGTTCGGTAGCGATCGTAGAGGTATTAGTAGAGATGTTAAATTCGCGTTAATCCCAAGATTGAATCGGCAGATCGAAATTCGTTTCATGTCTACACCAGGAGCCGGATCAGCGGGTCAACCCAATTCTCAAACGATTATTGCTCCTAATGCCAAGGTGGCAGCTGCTCTAGTGGGAGTGCTGACCGCATTAGACGTATCTGGATCCTCACTTACCAGTGTGAAAGCTGCGATCGCAATGCTAACCTCGCTCGGCGATGTCAAGCTCAGTAACGCTGAAGTGATTGGGTTAGCGCAATCTCTAACGGAAACTCTCATCGCCAGTGATGGCTTAGCAGCGGGTTGCGGTGGTCGAGTAGAAACCTGTACCAATCTCAACGTCAATCAATTAAGTGCTGCTATTCGAGCGTACAACCAGCTCGTTAAAAAGAGTAACGACCCGGTTTTAATTAGCTTATCGAACAACGCAGAGTTTCAAGCATTAGGGGCGAATCTGCGACTGTTAAAAGCCGCGATCGCCTCCAAAATGGCTCAATAGCAAAAAGACGCAGTTTGTAGCTCAGAGTCGTTAACTCAACCTGATGCTATAACTGCGTCTGCAAAATCTAAATCAGCCAAAATTACTTCCGACGAACAGCGATCGTGTAGGATGGCCTTTGCTTTGCTTCTCGCTGCGTCTTTACAACACGGAAGTCGTGGTCTACATACAAATGCTCAAATTTGGGAATGGCTAAGTAGGTTTTCTCAAATTTCTTGACTGTGTTTTTATCTAAATTTTCTAGCTTCAATTCTT
Source organism: Myxacorys chilensis ATA2-1-KO14 (assembly GCA_019359275.1). Taxonomy (GTDB): domain Bacteria; phylum Cyanobacteriota; class Cyanobacteriia; order Leptolyngbyales; family Leptolyngbyaceae; genus Myxacorys; species Myxacorys chilensis. The sequence goes on from JAHHHP010000017.1 coordinate 73,104, forward strand.
TCGGTAGCGCCGTTTTTTCGGTCAACTCTTCCCATCGCGATCGCAAGACGGTATCAAACCAGTTTGCTGCCCGCTCAATCGTGAGCGGAATAATCCGTCTACCGAATTTCTGCTCGATCGCAACATTCTGAATAAACCATTCTCCATCGCGCACCTCAAACTTCTGCATCACCATGAAATCGTAAGCAACCAGAAAGGCAGAAAGCTTTTTCAGCAGGCTATAGCGGTTTCCTGGAGCGTAGCGCGCAATATTAGCGTAATAACCGTTATCACGAAAGATTTGATAAGAGCAATCGTGTAATCGACCAGGTAGCGCATCATGAAAAGGAATGGTAGACCACACAGGAGTCCATACACCTAAGACAACAGGAATCTGATCTTCTACAGCTGGATATGGATTACGCCGCTGCAGCTCTTCAAAATAAGGAGCCAATTCGTTTTTGTGAAACGCGACCTTCTCTTTCAGCGGCTCAGCATCGCGGTCTTTGATTAAAGATAGAATTTCAGCTTTGAGTGCTTCTGTACTGAAACCGCTGAGCCGATCATCGAGCCTTACAGCATTGGCTACCATAATTGTGCCTCAACTTTTTAGAATTTATGTTGCTTCTACATTAAGAAAATTAAAGCGACCCCTAACTCTATCAGGAGGAGAATCTACCTGCGATCGTGGCTCTGCTCAAAGAGAGGTTTTAACAGCTTCTCTTTTTCTCCCTAGAAAATTCTCAGTTAGGGGACAAAAAACTGATTTTGTCTGCTACAATGTCTAACGCATACGCTGGTGTAGCTCAGTTGGTAGAGCAGCTGATTTGTAATCAGCCGGTCGCAAGTTCGAGTCTTGTCACCAGCTTTCAGGAAAATCAACTGTACGTTCGCACATTACATTAAATGTCGCAATTCGCAGATTAATGTCGTTCTAGCTTCTTTTTGCTCTAATTCGCAGATTGATGTCGCGTTCGGTGTTAATTGCGCAATTCGCAAATTGATGTCGCTTTATTCGGGATAAGGACAGGAGGGTGCTGTCCCAAATTCCACAACTTAACTGACGACCTAGCCGTTCACCAGCTAATCCGCCTAATGCAATACCTATCGCTATTAGGTGCTTAGCAAAACGGTAAGTGTGGTGCGCCTATGGAGCAGCTCTAACCTACGACATTAAACGTCCCAATTCGCAAATTAATGTCGTTTCTCGGCTAATCAGCTATTTGTTTGCCGAAGTCCGCAGATTAACGTTGCCAGTGTCACTTTCCTATCGATTCGCAAATTAGTGTCGCTTTATCTGAGAACATAATGTCTCAGATAAGCGCTGAGGATTGAGCAGTAGCCGAAATCAAGTTTACAAATCAGCTGCTCCTTTCAGTCCTCCGTATTTTTATAAAGCTTAGTAGATGCAACTAACCTCCTCTTTCCTTGGGAAGCTGATTGGAATTTTAGAGGCCTAGATAGCTAAGGCAGAACATTGTTGCCCCTTTCCGCCCACCCAGGTTTGGGAAGGCGATTGCGACCCGGAAGATCCACAGGGAAATTGCTGTTTTGTCCCTTTCCGCCCACCCATGTCTGGGAGGGCGATTGCGACTCCCAGCGCTAGAATCCTTTTCCTGTAAGCTCTCCAGGCTGCCTTTTGGTCAACCTGGTTAAAAAGTACTCGTTTGACTTTCTCCAAAGCTTACTCTGACCACTTTCAAATGGATGAAAGTGTTGCCAGCAGGATCGTTTAGAGGTTTGGCGAACCCTCCAGGGATTTTGCCCTTGCTTCGGTTTGCCAAAAATGATGGAGGACTCCTCCTTGCTCGGAGGCGATTCGGTAGCCGCCACTCCAGTCACATCCTCTGCATCAGTCACCTGAAGAGAGAATGCTCCTGTACCCCCACACCTATGGTGAAGGCTGAACTCACTTCTGCTGGGTGCGCACCTGCGCTACAGTTGAAGAACGAACTCAACAAATGCAGCTTCCCATCCCCACATAAATCTCAAACTGAAATTTACACCAGGATGGCAGTCAGCGAGCGGACAGCTACCAGGGTCGGAAAGCACAGTCGTCGTGAGACGACTAAACTGACCCCCATTTTTCACAGTTCAGCGGCTCAGAAAGCTTGAACTGCGGCGCTGATGAATATATTAACTTGTCTAGGTTCAGATGTACTGCAAAGCTGGATTATTTTGTAGCACGAGCATGATAAGCGGAGATCGCCATATCTTTGGCCTGCTCTTGAGAGTTGCCCTTGATGGGTTGAAATCCGGGTTCAACTGGGATGCCATGTTGTTGAGCTTGGCACCGGATCGTCTCGATCAGCCGGTTGTAACTCCAGCGATGAAGCGTCCTCCGGTACTCCTTGGCGTATCGGTTTTGGGCCTCCACGGGACCGGGACACTTCTGTTCTGCCCTAGCCGTCATCTCACTGTTCAGCACTTCTCGCAGATGCGTCAGGTTGGGAAGCACGATGCTACCTGCTCTATAGGTTTGCGCGAGTTGAATGATGGCCTTAGCCAGGAGACGGTCAACCGTTTGTCCTAGTTCTGATTCGGATGATTGGTACCTCACACCCCGCTGCTGATTTTTGTGACGTTGCAAGGCGTTTTGTTGCTGCTGGTGGCGATGCCGGTTCAGCAGAGAGTAGCGATCGCCCAGTAAGGTGCGAGGTGTCCGATAGGTCAGCACCTCTCCAGTTCTGCTATTGAGCACGGCAGCGGTGACGGGGTTCGCTAGCCCAATACTGAGTCCAACCAAGATTTCGGGATTGCCCTGGTAGGGTTTCTGACTGGGGCGGCCAGGCACATTCTTGAGGCGAGCGAGCGTCGCCTGGTTTCGAGGATCAGGGTTGGCATGGCTCAGGTTTTTGAGGGCTTTAGCGGCTTTCTCCTGTTGGACTTCTAGGGTGCCCTCGACGGTCATGAGGCGAGTATCAAAGGTGCAGTAGAGAGCGAGATGGTTCACGTTCCAGGGATCCCCTTTCCCTTCGCCTTCTCTCCAGGCCAGCATGGCCGAACTAAGGGTGAGTAGACCTGCGGGATAGCTATCTTTGTGGGTTTGATAGGCTTGCCAATCCTCCAAAAAGCGCTGGAAGAAGGGCAGTTGCCGCTGGTCGCAGGACAACCGGAAGGGATATTCCCGATGGACTTTGAGCCACTCTTTGATATCCGGATCAGCCGCCTTGAGATATTTATCGACGCCATTAAAGCCCACAGCAATTCTACCGTTTGCCGTCTTGCCCCAATAGACATCTGTGGAACTGCCATAAATGATGGGATAGGGCAAGGAGGCAGGCCGGGTTAGCAGTTTAGCTTGCCACTCTCGCGCCTGGGCAACCGTCTCAGAGAGTTGCTGTGTCGCGATCGCGAGGGTTTCCAGAAACTCTTCTCCCGTGAGATCTCGCCCCTTGGGTAGGCGAGCCTGAAGTTGAGCCTCAAGTTGTTCGATTTCTTTCTGTTGGCGATGAAGGCGGTGGGCAAATTTCTCCGGGTCTTCTTCGGTTGCAGCCAGCTTGCAGCCGTTTTTGATCAGGTGAGCGATCGCGCAACGGCTCAGGATGTCGTCTGTTGCCTCATAGGCTGCAAATAGACCCGTCATCAAGCTCACATTGTTAGCAGAATGAGCCTGTTGTCGTGACGAATGGCGCTGTTTTGGATTGGGATCTGCCTCAGGTTCATGCTCTGCCTCCAGTTGGTTCAGAATAGCTCGCGCTTGCTCTTGGAGGGCGTCGAGGGTAGAGCCGCTGAGGTCAAGCAGTTCAGCATCACTCTTCACCACGTTGATCCAGCGCTGCTTGCCATCCAGGCGGTGGCGACGGGTCTGCTGGAGCGCCAGCCATGACTCATAGGTGTACGTCACCATGAGGATAGCAGAGGCGTAGAAGCGTCCAGGCTGACCCGGATACACGGCTTTGAGCGGCTCACAAAGCTCTCTAACGGCGCTGCCTGGAATGGTGCCTCTGCGTTGCCAGGTTTCAAAGTCGGGATGCTGACTCACGCACTTCAGCAGGTCGTTAATCAGGGGAGTATTGCTCTCGCTCATGAGGTGCCAGAGGTGGCAACGAACCGGCTCAGGGGCGATTAGGCGACAGTGAATCGTGATGATGCTCATAGTTAGCAAGATCCAGCGGAGGGAACGGTTGAAAAGTTCTTGGTTGCCTGGTAATAGTACAAGTGTACTGTTACTCTAGAGGCATCATACTCTAGAGCTTGTCATCCTGACAAGCTAGCTGACATGGCTCTTGCTCCTCGACCTCCCTCTCCTACACACTGGTGTGCGTTACGACTGTATCTGCAATGGGCACACAAGGAATTGATGGAACTTGAGGAGTTTCTGCGGATTTGGGAGGTGTCACGGGAGGAACTGGCGTTCATCTGCGACTGCTCGGTCACAACGGTGAATCACTGGTTTTCGCAGGGAGAGCACCGCAGGTTTCCCAACCAGAAGCACAAGCAGAAGCTGGCTCTGACCCACCATATTTGGAGGACGATTGAGACGGAACCGGAGTATTTGCAGGTGCTGCGGGAGATGTATCAAAAGAAGCCGCGCCGACGATAGCTTGTTATTTGCCAGATGACAAGTTTTTCTGGTCATGCTGGGGATTGAAGCTTACGGTAAGGGTTGGAGTGGACGATGGTATGTTAGCCGTCGCTGCCTCAAGTTGTCAGTTTCGCCTCCGTAGTGCAATGGCTCCCTATGAATCGAAGATTGTTCCGTCTGTATGGATCACTTGGCTGGCAAAGCTAATGGCGGACGAGTTACAGTGCCACTGGTCTGCCTTGTTTCGCAGTCACTACACCTATGGGAAGGTGCCGAGCAATTTTGACTCAGCACAGTGGAGTGCCCGACACCGCAGGTTGCTCAACCAGCGAGTCACCTGGTTAGAGGAGGAAGGGTGTGAGGTGCATGTAGAGGGTGAGAATTGGTTTGAGATGCCGGGGCGGCAGCACGCAATTAGGGTAGCAGGTAAGCCAGATATTGTGGCGATTCGGGGAAATGATGCTTGGGTGGAGGACTGCAAGACGGGGAAGCCGAAAAATGCCGACTTGTATCAGGTGTTGCTTTACATGCTACTGGTACCGCTAAGTGTGGAGCGCTGTCAGGGGTTGCGGTTAGAGGGGCGGTTAGTTTATGCCGATGGTATCATCGATGTCCCGGCGAGTCAGGTGAATGTTGAGTTTAAGGCACAGTTGCGGGAGGCGATTTCCATCCTCAGCAACACTACCTCAGCTCGCAGGGTTCCTAGCTTCCAGGAATGCCGTTTCTGCGATATCCCCTTGCAGTGCTGCCCAGAGCGAGTGGAGAATCCGCCAGACCAGAGTTTAGAGAACCACGATCTTTTTTGAAGACTAGAAATTGACCTCGGTGAAGAAGCCTTCAGCAATCCATATTAATGTGAAACGTTTCTTCGATGCTGATGCCAACATCATGTTCGATCGTTAGTTGGGCTAACTTCTGTCCGCCAGTGAGAATGATTTTGCTGTCTCGCAATTGGGATGCGTAGGCGATCGCAGGTTGAGTGAAGATTGAGGTAGCCGAAAATATGCTTTTACGGGCACCGACCCTGGCTAGGGGTGAAGTGACGGATCAGGTCGAGCAGGGTGCCTTTATTGAGCATCCCCTGAGTCAAAATTTCCAGTTCGTTGGGGTTGTTATCAATGCCGCCGTTGGGGAGTTTGCGTTTCCATTGGCTGGAACGGCTATAGGAAGCAGAGAGGGAACCTGCACGAGCAGAGGTGCCACAGCAACAGGGTTGTTATAGGTGAAGAGGCTAGGAATTTCGCGCTTGTAGGTCTGTAATTGGTTAAAGGCAGCTTGCAGGTGGGCTTTGGCATCAGCGGCATTTTTGTGAGTTCAATCACCACTAGGGGTAGCCCGTTGATGAAGAGGAGAATGTCGGGGCAGCGGTTGTGGTTGTCTTCAATGACGGTAAACTGATTCAGCGCGAGAAATTCGTTGTTTTCGGGGGTTTCCCAGTCAACTCAGCCAAAGCTGTTCGCCTTTGGTTTCGCCGTTGCGATGAAATTTAACGGTGATGCCTTCAGTGAGGTAGCGATGAAAGATCTCGTTGTTATTGATCAGGTCAGGACTGGCGATGTTTTGCAGTTCTCGCTGTGCATCGCATCTCTCAGCTAGGTTTCTTGATTCTCTCTTGATATTTCGCCATTGAGGTGAAGCGCATCCCGCAATGATGACATCTCCCATCCGTCCACAACGCTGGAATTTGAAATGGGGTTTTGCAACTGGGGCATCGCTCCAACAGACGCACCTCGTGATGCGGACAAACCGCAATAACATCCTTGTCCTGCCACACTATCCGATGACAAGGGACCTCAGCATAACAAGTCCCGCAGAGCCGGATTGGGCGAGGCTGCAACGTCATTCCCGGGTGGGGTAACATCTCCTGGAAGCACGAGGGATCTAGCCTAATGAGGCGGGCGACCGCTCCCAACTCTTCCTCTGTCGGGAACGGATTGAAGTAGAGTTTCTCCCACCGCGCAGTTACTCCACCAAGGTCCGCCGCTTGTCCTAGAGCATAAGCCGAGGGCAGACTGTTGGCCTTCAATCGTCTCAAACGCCCCAGGTAATGACTAATACTCTCCTGCTCCAAGGGTTCCACATAGCCGAGTCGGGACACATTCTCATCAAGCTGACTCATATGAGTTTCTTCCTTCAACCCTATCTGGTCTCAACCATCAGTTAGGTGATGGTTGCGTCTCGCTTCTGGAGGAACGTATCGCTTGCCATACCGAGTGGCAATGTTACGCAAAATCGCCTCATCAACCTTCCCATGCCCCTTCTTCAGCGAGTGCAACACCGCCTTCGTCAAAATCTTAATCAAAACCCCTATATGAGCTTCCGTACTGGTTGCCAAAATCTCAAAGGGAGTTCCTTCCGATAGATTAGAGGCCTGGGGAAGCGCCAAAATATCCAGTTCAATCGTCCGCAGCGTTTTCTGAAAGTCGTTTTGGTCCAGCCTGTCAAACTCAAACAGGGTCGGAAAACAGGTCAGCAAATCGAAATTTTGCAGGCTGCTGTCAAGATCCTGCCCGCCGATTAAGATGACAGGCACTCCTGACTCCTCGTGCAGCTGTTTCAGGTCAAGCAAGGCTTCCCGTTGCAGATTATCAGCATTGTCCACGAGCAGCAGCTCAATCCCAAAGGGGTCGAGACAGCCCGCTAATCGAGGGCGTAGGTCTTGTCGTCTTCCCCTCGGAGCGGCATGGTTGATATCTTTAAGAATTTGTGAAAACAACCGCTTAGAGCTGGAATTGGACCAGGCTGTGACACAGGAAACCCGTTTTCGGTCCTCTTCTCGGTAATGCACCGACGAGCGGCTCTTGCCGATCTGCCTCGGGCCAATCACTCGACCACACTGCTTCAGCAAGCGCAATTCATCGAGCCACCTGAAGTATTGTGAGGTGCGATCCGTTGGGATAAAGGCCGTCTTGAAGAGCTCCTCGATCGCGGCCGTTTTGGTCAGCACCTCGGTTAAGTCGAGCTGAGGAGCCAGAACTTCTACCGGAACCTGCATTGCGAGTTGGGATCGTGCCATGCCCTACCAAATCCTCTTCAACGTTTGATTTTTGCGAATCACCAGTTCATGCCGGCCTTCGGGTTGAGGCGCGGCAGTAGCAAACTCAAGAGTTTGAGGCGGTACAGGGGGCAGCGGCAGCGGGTCGGGTGCCACCCTTTCTGGCAAGAGTTCCATCGGTTCGGTACGCCTAGCAGATTTGCCCGATCGCTCTTGCCGTAATTCCACCACCTTCGAGTTCTGTTTGCTTTTGCCTCGCAGTTTTTTCTGCTCGGAGCGCTGCCGTTCCTTCTGCTCCTGCTTGCCTTTTTCTGCATCCTTTTGTCGCGCATCGAGAGCGAGGAGCGCATCATAGTTTGAATGTTCCCGCTTAGCCTTGCTCCGGCCTTTGTTCCGTTGCTTCAGCTCATCTAAGCTCAAATCTTGCGTGTCCAGGTTGATCGCATGCGCATAGCCAATAAATTCACCGGCCTCATCACCCGTCGCTTGGCTGTAGATGTATAGGGTCAAAATATGGTCGGGGTCGTAGCTCAACGTGACATATTCACCCCTCCGCGATCGCAGGGCTTCACAGCGGTACGTCAGGGTCTCGAAGTAAACCGACCCATGCGCCTGCACCACCCGTTGCTCCTCTTTCATCAAGCAAACATCTAACTCACGTTCATCCAACGGGTCAGGCAGCTTATTTCCCATGCCTCGAAACCAGCGCTCAAAGCGCGTGTCACGCGGATCTTTGGGATAGGGCGCATGGTTGTAGTCGTCGCAGAAGTAACGGGCAAGCATCTTGTCGAGGTCCTCTAGGGTGAGACAGGCTTCCTTCTCGGCCCGTTTGGCTCCATTCTCCTTCTTTGAGATGTAGCCCGGAAGAGGAGCGAGAACTTCGGTGTTGATTGTTTTGAATAGTCGCTCGACGATGCCGCCTTGAATCGGGCGATCTCGCAGTTCACACTGAAACCCCAACTTCTTCCCCATCGCTTTGATCAGCTTCGATGAACTCAAATCCTTACCGCCATCAGTGAAGAAGTACTGGAGCGGGACTCCACAAATATCCCAAGCTTTCTGCAGCTCATAGTCTGCTGGATACTGCTTGGGTAAGGCAGCATGTCTGAGGGTGAGGGCGACTTCATGCGCTCCGGGCTGCTTGTGCCATAGATGGTAGCCCACGAGGCAGCTTGAGAAGGTGTCAACCACCGTGGTGAGCCAGGGTCTCCAGTTCAGGAGCTGGCCATCTTGATCGACGATCCGCATATCTAGCTTCGTGTGATCAGACTGGAGAATCTGATTGCTGAAGTCCGCTTTCAGCAATTTCCCATCCCGTGTTTCAACCGTGAGCCAGGAACCTGACCCTGGATTGCGGATTGTCTTGCGCCGCTTCTGCCGTTCGAGCAGGGGCTGCAAAATTCGGTACACGGTGGCTGGGTGGGGCCAGTCGCCTTCTGAGTGCCGCAGATCAATCATGGCGTGGCGCTGGACTTCGCGCACCACATCGGCGGCCTTGAGCGGATGTTTATCCTTCAGGCTTTGCTCGTAAACTTGCCGGATGTAGTCCTGCCAATAGATGTCAATTCGATGTTGTCCCTTGTCGGCACGCTCAATCCCTGCGGTTTCGTCCAACCGAGCCCCGTTGTATTGATCCAGTAATCGCTCCACCTGACGAGGCGATATCTCTAGAGTTTGAGCGATCTTCCGTTTCCGCTCCGCCTTCACCTTTCGATTGGGAGACTCAGCTAACCACTGCATGAGGCGAAAGCGCAGTTTGTGGGGGTCTGATGATTCGATCAGGATTTGGGATGGATCTGTGTCGAAGGCGCGATCACTTAACAAAACCGCATCGAAGTCTTGCAAATCGGCATTTAAGCCGGAAACGTGGCTTTCGTCCATTGGAGATTGCCATATTTGTAGTGTGAGTAGTAAAAATATACCACTCCCTTCTCAGAAGATCTAGATGATGCGACATGAAGTTTGCGAGGGCCGAGGAGCCACACTAGGGCGAGCGCTCCTATGAGATCCAGTTACACAAGAAACAAAGTGGTTTTTCTCTGTTTTAGTGAAGTAAGGTTGCGAGCGCAAATTTTCACAAAGTGGGTATTGGGTACTAAGAAGATAGGTTAATGACCTTTATCCAGAAAGAGCTTCTACTTCAGAGGTTGTAATCGAGATCGTGCCTATAAATTTTTGTTACTCATCAGAGTAAGGGCGGGAGAAGGACGATCACTTTTGCCGACATATCCCTATTAAATCGGCAGTGAAAGTTACAAAAGGAGATCTAGAATTTTCAGGGGTTCCAGCTTCAAAAATGCACTCTCAATTATTGCCGGAGTAATATGTGACAGTTCGAAGAATCTCTCTAATGACTCCACTTTTACCACGGCAGGCTACTGGTAGCACTTGCCCTGCAAGGGCACTATCCCTCTTGAGCTCAGAGACAATATTGCTAAGGTCGTGTCCCATGTACCCGGTAATAACAACAATTAGGTTACAGTTATTAATTCTGCTTTGAACATTACTGCGGCTATTGTATGCCTCGCTAGAGGGGGCTACTTCAACTACTTCTTGCACTCGATAAGTGGAAGTTAATTCTCGACTTACTTCGCGCCGAGTTGCTTCATGTCCGCCAACTAAGGCCAAGCGTAGGGATGAAAGATCAAGCACCGTCTCTTGACTGTCGCCAGAGGGGGAAGCTTGGATGCCAAGCTTTGTTGCCTCATCTCTGCTTTGTTGCTGGTATTCAATGAGTTGCGGGACAATATCCGGGCTGAGGCAGTAAAGGGCACGTTTTAAGTCCTGGAAAAAAGATTCCTCTGAGCGACCTTGCCGTATAGCATTATCGACTTCGTCAATAGCAATTCCTTGGTACTCATTAGCCAGACTCGAACGTAGTTTTGGCAGAAGAGCACCATAGGGTTCAAGCCCTTCCAAAAGTTCAAAGTGCTGTCCACGGTTGATTTGTTGATTGGCAGCAATAGTACGTAAGTGGGCTAACTCAAGCTCCAGGTCATCCATCCGCTGCTGATTAGCTAGCCAATCCAGCCAATCGGCATAAGCAATGATAAATTTGTCCAACTGATTTATTTGTCTCCAGAGCTTTGCTCGCTCTTTCAGGATGTCCTCAGCATTGGATAGAGTAGCAACTCTTGAACCTGCTACCTCAATGCACTCCTCATAGTAACTAACCTCCTGCTCATTAGATATATCGCCAAAACCTCCCAAAGATGAGAGTGTGGCAATGTTAGCTCTGTCTTCAAATGACAAATGTTCAGGAGCAATATCCAGGAGAATTAAATAAATTTCTGCCGCATCTTCAGGATTACCTTCTGTAGCCCAAAGACGAGCTAAAGGTAGTAGTATTTCATATTGACGCTTGAAGTGACCCCTTTAGTTCGGACAGAAGCACAAAAGATTTAAGCGTATCTACTTTCTACCACATTTCTACTTCTGTTGCTCATTCCATTTCTTTTCGTATTCGTCGGGTGTTAGATAACCTAACG
>JAHHHP010000018.1 GCA_019359275.1 Myxacorys chilensis ATA2-1-KO14
TTTAACAAGCTCAAGCACTTTCGCCGCGTCTTTTCTCGTTTTGAGAAGAAAGCGAAGAATTTTCTCAGCTTTGTTTATTTCACTGCCTTGCTGATTGAACTTCGCTGAAATGTCAACACAACCTAGTTAATGCCTTGAAAAAGGGGCAGCCCTCGGCTGCCCCTTTTTGAGTTCAAATCCTACTCGCGATTAGCACATTAGCGTACGGCAGAGCGGTAGGCGCTTGGATCAACACCGTTGCGCCCATTCGTTGGATTTGCGCTAATCAACTGCTTGAGGCGCGTAATACGATCGCTCGTTGCTGGATGATTACTGAGAAACGAGGGCGATGATCTAGATCTTAAGAGCTTCTGCATGAACGCTACCACTTCAGATTGAGCATAACCCGCTCGACTGATCGTGCGTAACCCCCGCTGATCGGCGTCATACTCGTCGTTTCGGTTATTGGGAAGATTGACCGCAAGCTGAAGACCTAAATTGACAGCGGTGCTGCGATCGAGTCCTCCGGCGGACAACAATCCTCGTTGAACCGCCGACTTTCGCATCTGAGCGAGGAGATGGCGACCTGTGACATGTCCAATTTCATGCCCAATCACACTCGCTAACTGCGCTTCGTTATCTGCCGCCTCAATTAAGCCTCGATGCACATAGACAAAGCCACCCGTTGTAGCAAACGCATTGACGCTCTTGTCATCGACCACCTGAAACGTAAAGGGGAGATTGGAGCGATCGCTATAAGTCACAAGGCGTTGTCCAATGTTGTTGACGTACTGAGTTAAGTTGCGATCGTTAGAGATGCGAATGCCTTGGCTAGAAAGCTGAGCATTTATCTGACGCCCAAGATCTACCTCTTGGCTATCAGATAGGCGTGTTAGTTGAACGCCTTGAATAACTTGAATTCCGCCTCGAAGCAAGTCCGCCCATGAAATGGCTTGAGCGACAAGGGGTTGCCCGAAGGCAATCGTCAGAACGATAGTCAGCGAGAGAATAGGATAAAGCCATCGATGACGCAAGTGCTGCTTAAACATGATGAAGGTCTGCCACTCAAAAATAGTCAGTTGAGAAAATAGTCAAGCTAGAAAGAAGCGTTACTCCTCAGACGGTTTACAACCAAATTTAGTTGCAGATGACCGGAAGATTTTATGGAAAAAGGTAAGGAACCTGGGAGATGGCAATCTGTTCTACTCGACATGGTAATCTGTACTGTCACGATCCCGTGGTCTTGAATGTGGCAGACTAAATTCTTGCTACTCTAGATTCTTCCTACCAAAGTTGGAACGATATTTATGGCTATTCTCGATTCTCAAGGTCGGTTATTTGGTAAGTTCAGCATTCTAGACGTGGGTGCAGGACTGATTATTTTAATGGTGATTTTTGGGATCTTTTTCTTCCCTGGAAAATCGGGATCGTCGATCGCCAGCAACGCCGATCGGCTTCCGGTTGAAATCGATGTTCTAGTAAGAGGGTTGAGTGTTTCTGATCCAAAAAGTTTGATCAAGGAAGGCGCAAAGACTAGCGTGATTGTGCGGAAGCAGCCAACAGGCGACGCAACCTTGACCGCTATCAAGTACTTGCCTCGAAATATGGCGGTTACGCAGCCGGATGGATCGCTCAAGATTTTGCCTGATCCGCGTCCTGAAAGTGCGCTATCCAACGATATGATTCTTACCCTCAAAAACAATGCTCAAGTTGTGGGCGGAACCCCAATTTTTGGAGGTGAAAAGGTAAAAGTTGGAACGACACTAGAGCTAGATGGTCCGACCTACAATTTTGCCAGCAGTGTCATTGCCGTTCGGATTTTAGAAAAGGCTAAATCGTGATCGCGAGCAGCACAAGGTGTAGGCTCAGAAAAAGTGTAGGCTCAGAAAAAACAGGCTCAGAACATATCTTCAATGTCTTTTTTGATTCTGAAGTTCTACAGCGATCGCAATTAGAGCAGGTATTCTATTATCTGAATAGTGTCTTGTATTGTTTTGTCTTCAGGTAAGCACCGTGGCACAGGCTTCATCTCAGTGGCGGAATCTGGTCGGTCTGCTCCAAGCAGTTCCTCTGCCGGATGTAGGAACAACGCTCAGCAAGCAACCGTGGCGGCGATGGTCAGCTCCGGGAGGATGGCTGCTCGTCACTGGCGGCGCGACCGCGCTGCTGTTTTGGAATGGCAGGCTTGTCGTTGCTACGGGCGTTGGAGTCGGCATCATGATGCTTGTGTATCTGCTGCAAGACTCTAAATGGCAACCCTGGAAGGGACTGAAACCGCTTCTGAAAGGTTGGAATCAGTCATTTGCGATCGCGGCGGCAAGTGGCGGAGCCGCTATGTTTGGCACCTATTTAGCCGCGTCAGTTTGGCTAGAGGCAGAACACCACTGGATGGCCACAGCAATGATTCTTCAGGGCACAGCAACGATGGGAATGCTTGGTCTGCTGGTGTGGCAGATGGCTAGTCAAAAGCAGCGTTCTGCCGACGCTAGCTTTGCTCAAACGTTATCGGATTTGTCTCATGAGTCACCGCTTAAACGGCTGATTGCTGTACACCAGTTGACTCAACATATCGAGCATCAAGAAACTCGCGCCCAACGGCACCAAACGGCAGACTATCTGCGAGTGATGCTCAATCGCGAAGACGATGCGATCGTTCGGGATGCCATTTTAGAGGGCTTGCAGCGTTTACAAGAGAGTCGAGGCTTGCCGCCTAGTCAGAGGCAGTCGTTAGAAATGACGCCCATTCAGGTACGACCGGAACTGCGTCAATTGGGTGTGGTAGCTCGTCATCACGCTCCATAGTCGTCGCACCCTATAAGAAATAGAGAAAATTCCTTTAACCAAAAACAGGGGTGTCTATCTAGACACCCCTGTTTTTGCGCGTTCCTAATCTAAATCAGTAGAGTAGCCAAAACGAGATCTGACTTACTCTGCTCTCATGATGTCCTGATCTCAGAGATTGGCCGCTTATTTTGTTTGCACTTCTTGGACTTCAACTTCCTCCCGTGTGGGATAAGGTTGATCGGCAGCCAATTTCTCAGGCGTCGAGACTTTGGTCACTGACTCTTCGTTGAGATCTGTCCACTCGGTGTGGAAAACGCCGTCTTTGTCCGTGCGGAGGTACGTGTGTGCGCCAAAATAGTCGCGTTGGGCTTGCGTCAGGTTGAGCGGCAAGCGATCGCGGCGATAGCTATCGAAGTAATCTAGTGAAGCGCTGAAGGCCGGAACAGCGATCCCAGAGGTTGCCGCATGAGCAATGATTTGACGCCATGCCGATTGACGATCGAGGATAGATTGCTTAAATTCGGGCGCTAGCAATAGGTTCGGGAGATCAGGATTCTCGATAAAGGCACTTTGAATCTTACCCAAAAAGCCAGCCCGGATAATACAGCCGCCTTTCCAAATACGAGCACATTCGCTCAAGTTCAGCTCATAGCCATAGGTCTTGGATGCCTTGCTCAGCAGTGCCATTCCTTGGGCGTAGGAGCAGATTTTAGAGCAATAGAGAGCGTCTCGTACCATATTGATGAATTCTTTCTTATCGCCACTAAAGGCTGAGCTAGGAGCGCTCAACTGTTGCGCGGCATCCATGCGCTCTGTTTTGTAAGAGGACATAATGCGCGCATTGACAGCGGCAATAATGGTTGGAATGGGTACACCTTGTTCTAGCGCATCTGTCACCGTCCAACGTCCTGTGCCTTTTTGTCCAGCAGCGTCGAGGATCAGTTCAACAAGCGGCATTCCGGTATCGGGATCAATCTTCTTAAAAATGTCTGCCGTGATCTCGATCAGGTAGGAATTGAGCTCAGAGGTGTTATTCCACTCGGTAAACACATCGTGTAATTCGTTGTGATTGAGTCCTGCGACATTTTTCAGGAGATCGTAGGCTTCGGCGATCAGTTCCATATCGCCATACTCAATCCCGTTGTGCACCATTTTGACGTAGTGCCCTGCGCCGCCTGGCCCAATATAGGTGACGCAAGGACCATCTTCTACCTGCGCTGCAATCTTGGTCAGAATCGGCTCAAGATAGTCGTAAGCGGACTTCGTGCCTCCTGGCATGAGGCTAGGTCCGTTGAGTGCGCCTTCTTCACCGCCGCTCACTCCCATGCCGATAAAGGTGAATTTGGCAGCTTCAAGCTCATGGGCACGGCGAGCGGTGTCACTAAAGAGGGAGTTACCGCCGTCGATCATAATGTCGCCTTCATCGAGAAGCGGCTTGAGTTGTTCAATCACAGCATCGACAGGTGTACCCGCTTTGACCATGATGAGAATTTTGCGCGGGCGCTCCAACGAAGCAACGAACTCTTCGATTGTGTAGGCTGCTTTTACATTCTTGCCGCCTGCCCGGTTCTCCATGAATGCGTCAGTCTTTTCACGGGAACGATTATATACTGCAACTGGGAACCCGTTGCGCTCGACGTTAAGCGCTAGGTTTTCTCCCATTACGGCTAAACCAATTACGCCAAAGCTCTGTGTCATAAGATTCTCTGCTAACTCTGCGATCGCTGGTGATTCTATAAGAATCGCTCTGAGCGAGGGTTCTTCTCACGGTAGCTCGATCCCCTAGAAAATAACTTGGAAGATTAGATTAAGACTCTAGCTTTGGGGAGAAGGATGAGGAACGCCTGAAATCCAAAGAGCAAAATTGTCATTTAAAGCACAATCGTTTCAACTAAAGCACAATCATTTCAACTCTCTATGCACACGGCGGACAGACCAGCCTGAATTGCTAACATTTCAAACGGTTAGATTTTGATCTAGCTCAGTGCCTCTGACAAATAATCTGCTGTTGCCTCAACCAGCGCGATCGTATCTTCATACAGCATCCGGGTTGGACCTAGCACTCCCACACTGCCTACTGGAACCGACCCGCGATGATACGTCGAAGAAATCAGCGTACAGGCGCGAATTGGCTCTAACGGATTCTCAGCGCCAATCCGAATGGAAACTCGTCGGCTCGGCGTACCGGATTCAAGCTGATCAAAAATTAGCGGAACCAGTTGATGCTGTTCTGCTTCGAGCAGATGCAGCAGCGTTTTCACCTGCTCTAGTTCCGAAAATTCGGGTTGTCGTAGCACTTCCGACACGCCACTGATAAGCAGTTGCGTTGGCACAGACGAGTGCGCGAACTGTTGCGACAGATCTTTTAGCAGCGAGGTCAAAATGTTGCTGTACCGATCGAACTCTCGCCCCAACTCACTCCAATCGAGCAGTCTTAGTTCTGCTAACGATCGCCCGCGGAGTTGATCGTTTAGAAAATTAGACAGAATTTGCAGTTCTCGATCAATGAGGTCAGCCTCCCAATCGGAGCCGTCTGCGGCTTTTGGCAAGTCCAGTAGCACCGACTGCGTTTCATACGTGTTTGTCACCACAATTAGCATGGCTCGCCGCGAATCGACTTGGACAAGCTGCACGTGGCGTAACTGAGTTGAACTGGTAAGCGGCATCGTCATTAGCACAATGTAGCCGCTTAGGGTCGAGAGAATCTGGGCCGCGCCTTTGAGCAGTGCTTCAAAACTCCACTTCTCCCAATTGAGGCGATCGCTAAACAACTGCTCAATCTGAATTGTCACCTCTGTTGAAGGCTGAATCAACTGATCAACATAAATTCGATAGCCAGAATCGGACGGAACCCGGCCTGCCGAAACGTGCGGTTGGTAAAGCAATCCTGCTTTTTCCAAATTGCCCATCGCATTGCGAATCGTCGCTGAACTAACACTTAAGTTATATTCCTTCACTAATGCTTCCGAGCCAACGGGTTCTGCTGTTGCAATGTAGTGTCGTATGGTTGCCCAAAGAACTTGCTGCTGACGAGCCGTGAGATTAGCCTTTATGGTCATTTTCCAACACCAAGTATTTTTTCAACACACGGTAGGTTGAACACGTTAAATAAGATTTCGATGGTTAAGAAGCCAGCAATCATCAATGAATTGAATATAAGATAGCAGATTCTTAATTTTATCTTGAAATTTCTAGAGGAAGGGACATCAATACTTCGGCACGCTTGAATCAACTCTGTTTGAGTATTCTGCAATTCCTCCTGTAATATTTTTTACATTCGTAAAGCCCTGTAGAGTTAGCCATTGACACATCTGCGCAGATCGAATGCCGTGATGGCACAGCACTAGCGTTTCCTTCTCTGAATCTAACCGTGCATGAATATCTCCAGACCACTCCTCGTAGTCGCTCAAAGGAAGGTTCATAAATCCGTTGAGTTGAGCCGTTTTAACTTCCCACGGTTCTCGCACGTCTACAAGTTGCACAGAGTTGTCCGGCTCTGCTAACTTTTGTGCCAGTTCTGCAACGGAAATTTGGGGTAAGGGTTGATGGGAGGATTGTTGAGACATCGATCGTACCGGTAATGGATTTGCTTTCAAGGACAGCTTAGCTGATTGGCGCGAAGCGCAATTCCAAGAAAATGCTCTGCAAGCTTTAAAGGTTTACACCCTTACTATCGTAACCCCCGCGATCGCTAGAACAGGCATGAGAAGATTTGCAGATAGATGGCAGGAAAAGCAGCGTCCTGAAATAATGTTTCTGGATGGGTGATGAGTGGATTGGCGTCCACACCCTACATCCGATGCTCCAGACCCTCGTTCTCTTGAAACCATGAAGTTCCGTTCGTTCTTAACTGCTCTAGCCGCGATTGCAGGTGTCCTCTTTCTGGTCGGCACTCTCGGCTTTGTTCTCATTTTTGCCCAAAGCCCGATCAGTTTGTTGCGCGGTAGTCCGATCGAGAGTCCTACGGCAGCCATGTTTATTCCTCGCCAGGCTCCCGTAGTGGCGTCGCTGCTCGTCAATCCAGATCGCTTAGAAACACTGCGTCAAACCATTGCTAAACCGGGCGATCGCAGGGAGGCACGAGCGGAGTTAGACCAGTTCAAACAAGGCATTTTGGGAAGCACAGACTTAGACTACAGGCGAGATGTGCAGCCTTGGCTCGGCAATGAAGTCACCGCTGCCATTACTGCCTTGGATGTCGATCGCGATGGCGGTAACGGAGAAGAACGCGGATATTTGCTGGCACTCATGACCAAAGATCCGCAGCGATCGCGGGAGTTTCTACAACTGTTTTGGCAAAAACGCGCCCTTGCTGGAACAGACTTAAAGTTTGAAGCTTATCAGGGCACAACGATTATTAGCGGCAAAGTAGAAGGAATTACCAGCAAGTTAGAGGGCGACGAAACACTAAGCTCGGCTCCCAATCCTCTTGCTACAGCGGTTGTTGGAAATCACTATGTCTTATTTGCCAACAGCCCAAAAGTGCTAAAAGATTCTATTAATAATGTGCAAGCGGCTGAACTAAATTTAGCAAGTTCGGTCGAGTATCAACGGGCAATTGCAACCCTAAGAGAAGGCAGGATTGGACTCGTTTTTCTAAACTTGCCCCAGCTCCAAACCCTGACTGGAAAAGACGTTTCTCAAGAGGGGAGCCTGGCTATTTCGTTAGGATTGAATCGTCAAGGACTAATTGCCGAAACCGCTCTGCTTGAGGTATCTGAGACTGCTCAGCTCACTGTGTCTCAACCCACTGCGCCTCAACCCAAGCTGTCTAAACCTGTTGGAGCTTTGCAATATATCCCTGCAACTAGTCCAATTTCGGCCTCTGGCGTTGATCTAGACCAGTTCTGGACAGGGCTTTCTAACACCGCGAAGAACTACGATTTTGTCGCTCAACTGGTCAACCAACCGATCGAGTCCTTAGAGAAGCAGTGGAATCTTGATCTAAAGAACGACATCTTTAGCTGGGTAAAAGGAGAGTACGCGCTAGGACTCGTGCCTCAACCCGGCAAAAATCAACCCTTAGATTGGGTATTTGTGGCAGATAAGTCAGATCCTTCAGCACAAGCCGCAATTTCTCATCTCGATGCTGTGGCGCAGGCGCAAGGCATCACTCCGGGTGCGCTTCCACTGGACGATCAAACCGTCAATGTCTGGACTCGCCTGGCAACCGGAACGCCTTCCAAAGGACTTTCTGTAGAGGCACAGGTTGCTGGAGTCCACACGTCGGTCGACAAGTACGAGATTTTTGCAACGTCTCTCGACGCGATGAATGCTGTTCTGAATGCTAAGAAGAATGGATTAGCCAGCAACCCAAGATTTGACCGCGCGATCGCGCCCATTCAAACACCCAACAACGGCTATTTCTACATCGATTGGGACACTGCCCAGCCCGTTCTAAAACGGCAGTTTCCGTTCATTCAGCTAGTCGAATTAGCCGGACAGCCATTGTTTAATCACTTGCGATCACTGACGATCAGCAACTACGGCAGCGAATCCGGTGTTCAGCGCGGCGGTGCGTTCTTCCAGTTAGATTAAGAAAGTTAGATGTAATAAGTGGTTAGCAAGGGATTTAGTAGCGGATGATAAACCATTCCCTACTAAATCCCTTGCTTGCTACAACCCTACTGTTCCAGCTTTTTCAGCGAAATCATAGCGGACTGCGCTACGTTCGTATTGTTATCCTTCTCCAGATACTTCAACGCCGAAATGCTTTTCTCAGTTGGCAATTGTCCTAACGCTTCGGCTAACCGCTGGCGCACGAGCCAATCTTCAGATTGGGCAAACCGAAGAATTTGATCGACTGCATCCACGGCTTTAATTTCGCCTAGTGCCGCGATCGCAGCCTGCTGCACTACAATTTCTTCGCTGTCTAACGCTTGCACCAGCACATCTCTCGCCTGTGGATCTTTCAAGTTGCCCAGTGCCACTGCCGCACTAAAGCGCACCAACCAATCTGTATCTTCGTAAAAGGCTCTTACCAAGGGCTGAAATGCTCTGCCATCTTCGAGATAGCCCAATGCGCCTGCCGCATCTGCGCGGATTCCATAATCTTTTTCGTTGATCAAAAGATCAACCAAGATGTCGTAGCACTCATCGGTTTGTTTGATTCCTAGGGCAAACACCGCCATCGAGCGAATTTGTAAACTCTCATCGTTAAGAACTTTTTTGATTAGCGGCACAGCATCTTCGGCGGTTGCTTCCCGCAGGCTCGCAAGGGCAACCATGCGATCGCGGGTACTCTCGCTATCTAACTGCGACGAAATCTGCTCTAAATTAACGCTCATAGTTTTCACAAATCTTTATATCGGTCCCCCTATCGTACAGAATTGAGAATGACAATACGACCCTCCCAACGCGCAATTACCGACCCTTGACCGTCTCTATCAAAGGAAGTACGTTGCTTAAAAATCCTCTTCGTCTGCGTCTAAATGATGGCGCTTATTCGCTCAGAATCTAGCGCGATAGTTCCTTGTAGCGTCGCTGCATATCTTCAATCGTAAATACCGCTTGAAACTTTAATCCTTGCTGCTGATAGAATTCTGCGCCGCCTTGTTGCCGATCGACAAGCGAAATCACTTGATCTACCTGATAGCCCGCCTCGTGTAATCGCTCAACCGCTTTCATCGCTGATTGACCCGTCGTCACCACATCTTCTAAGACAACCACTCGACTTCCTTCCGGCAATGTCGGGCCCTCGATGTATGCCTGAGTGCCATGTCCTTTCGCTTCTTTGCGGACAATCAGTGCTGTGAGCGATCGCGCCTCATATGCCGCCACAACACTCGTGGCAGTGACGATCGGATCGGCTCCGAGCGTTAGCCCAGCAACCGCGATCGCATCTTCTGGTACAAGCGTTAATAAAATCCGTCCAACGCCCAAAGCCCCTTGAGGATGTAGCGTCACTTGCTTACCATTAATGTAATAGGTGCTGCGCTGACCCGACGAAAGCAGAAAGTCTCCTTCTCGGTAAGCCACCTCGCAAAACAAATCTAATAGCTTTTCTCGAAGCTCGGCTAAGGGTGCGTGTGCCCAATCAAACAAAGTTACACCAGCATTACTCATATTTATTCTTGGTAGGGCAAACTAAACCTACTACATATCGAGCATTTTAATTGAGGATAACCCTATGGGTATGAGGATCAAGAGTCTGATTGGCTCGCTAGTTCTAAGCACAGCGTCTACTTTCATCGCGATCGCGGCAACAGCCCAAGAGCAACGCGCACCCGTATTCAACCCGCGTGAAGTCATTCCTGACGCGGTTGATAAAGCCTTTTATGGCAGCGAGGACACCTTTCCTAACCGAAATTTTGCGCGAGCGGCTGAATCTTTGATCGGAGTGACGGGATATCCAGAAAACCTGATTGCCCGCGATGGGGAGCGAGTTCATCGCCTCTACCGCGATCTCCTCACCCAACAAACGTCAAGTGATCCCCTGATTCGTACTGCCGATTTGCCAAATCCCTACAACACTTCTGTTTTACTGCAACCCAACGCCAGCAACCGTGTCATTGGCAGTGAGTTCATCATCGAACAGCCCCCTCAAGCACAGTTCCCACCCCCAATGCCGATGGAGTCGCCCACACTACCCCAGAGATACTAGTAGTTTGTCAAATTAAGACAAATATAAGCGTGATGGGTTTGGACAGGAATGAGCGATGAAAAACCTTAAAACGTTGCTTCATCGCTCATTCCTATCTTGAGGCAGCGCTAGGAGCAAAGATGGGGCGTAGTAAAGATATAGATTTAGTCCAGGGTGCAGGAGTTGAACCCGCCTAACGCGAATTATGAGTTCGCTGCCTAAACCGATCGGCCAACCCTGGTCACATGTTTCTGTTACACGCGATTCAGCAATATTGTAACTTGAGTTCCTGATTTGATCGCCGATGTGGTGAACTTCGGATATACTGCTACAAATTTTGACCATCGGCTGTCTCAACTTGTGTTAAAACCTACACTGAAGTTGAGACCTACAATTGCTGATGGAGCTAGCTCTCTCTTAAGTCCCCCATCCCGATCGCGCATCATGAAAAGAATTAATTCGACCGTTGCCCTCACATTTGTTTTGTTAACTCTGATGTTTGGTGCAGGTATTGTAAGTTCTGCCTGGGGATTTGCGATCGGGCGAGAAGCACTCAAAGGAATCACGCAGCCCGATTCTCGCCCCACTAACAAAGTCAATCGCAAAAACCCGAATGGGCGCGAACAGTTAACCTTTCTCAAAGAAGACGATATTCTGGCAACGGTGAAATCGCGCATTGGGGGCACAAGTAAACCCCCGGCAAGTCCAAGTCCGAGCAGCAGTCCGCAGAGTAAGACTGGAACCTCAAATAATCAAGCTGCCGCCAACTTTCCTCTATTAGCGCGCGATAAAGATGTGGCGTTAGAAATTACTGGCGTCCAACAGCAGAAGGATTCTGTCACATTAGATGTCGCCATGAAGAACGATAGTAATCAGGCTATAAAGTTTCTCTACAGCACATTAAACGTGACAGACGAGCGCGGTCGCACCATTACAGTCGATACAACAGGACTGCCGAGCGAGATGCCTGCCAAGAGCGATCGCTACACTGGTACAGTGAATATCTCGGCTGCCCTACTCGCCAACGCTCAAAAACTGTCACTTCAGCTGACAGACTATCCGGATCAAAAGCTTCAACTCAAGCTGTCAGAGATTCCGGTGCGCTAAGAGCAGGAACACCCGATCTTGTGCCCCCTTCTTGACTGAGTCTTCAGTTTCAGCATGATTGCCTCCGTTGCCGTTCTCTTAGCAGCGCCCCTTCAGCATCTCAACCTTGGAGAAGCGCTGCTGCGAATTTTGTCTGTGCTGCTATTGATTGCAATTAACGCCTTTTTTGTAACTGCTGAGTTTTCGATCGTCTCAGTGCGGCGATCGCGGATCAATCAATTAGTCGATGCGGGAGATGTGCAGGCAAGAACGGTTCAGGACTTGCAGCGGAGTATCGATCGGTTGCTGTCTACGACTCAATTGGGTATTACGCTCTCTAGTCTGGCACTCGGCTGGATCGGCGAAACCACGATGGCGGTACTTGTCAGCAGTTGGATTGCCGACCTGCCACTTTCAGCCGCCTTTGTGCAGCCTGCGGCGCATTCGTTGGCAGTTCCGGTTGCCTTTCTTGTGATTGCTTATCTTCAGATTGTGCTAGGAGAACTGTGCCCCAAGTCGCTGGCGCTTCTGTACTCTGAAGAGATCGCTCGATTCTTAGGACCGCTCAGTTTAGCGATCGCCCGCATTTTCAATCCGTTTATCTGGATTCTCAATCAGTCTACTCGGCTGCTCCTCAGACTTTTGGGTGTGCAGTACACCGGACAAGGCTGGTACAACCAAGTCACGCCGGAAGAATTGCAGTTGATTATCGCCACCTCGACCGAATCGAGTGGACTCGAAGAAGAAGAGCGAGAACTGCTCAGCAACGTGTTCGAGTTTGCGGATGTGGCGGTGACAGAAGTGATGGTGCAGCGTCCCAATATGACGACGCTTCCCGTCGATGCCACCGTTCGCAACCTCCTCGAAGAAGTTGCCCATTCAGGTCATTCTCGCTTTCCCGTGATCGAGGAATCTGTGGATGATATTTGCGGTTTAATCCACTTTAAGGAACTGGCAGAACCACTCGTACAGGGGACGTTGACTCTCGAAAGCCCAATCCATCCCTGGATTCACCCAGCGCAATTTGTGCCAGAGTACACGCCTTTGGGAGAGTTGCTGTCATTGATGCAGCGATCGCGGCATCACATGGTGCTGGTGGTTGATGAGTTTGGCTCCACGGCAGGTTTAGTCACCATTCAAGATCTCATTACTCAGATCATTGGAGAAACGCCAGAAGCGCAGGAAGGCGAAGAGTTACCAATCCAGCGAATTGATGAAAATACCTTTTTGGTACAGGCTCAAGTCCACTTAGAAGAAGTGAACGAAGATCTTGATCTCGATTTCCCATTAACTGATGAGTACCAAACGCTAGGCGGCTTTCTACTCTACCAATGGCAGAAGATTCCAACCCACGGTGAGACGCTCCAGTACGGTAATTATGAGTTCACCGTGATTTCAGCTGAAGGACCGAGACTGCATCAAATCCGAATTCGGCGGCTTGAAACGCCCGCCGAATTATTAAATGGAGGCAAGCCGCCTCTACATTAGCTTGGTATCCCTTGCAAAGCAGCCTTACCCTGGGTTAACCCGCATGAGCGGCTGCCCAAATTCTACAGGGTCGCCGTTTTGAACTAGAATTTCCACGACTTCGCCCGACACTTCTGATTCGAGTTCATTCATCAGCTTCATTGCTTCGACGATGCACACCGTTTGACCCAAGCGGATGCGATCGCCCACTTGCACAAACGGCGGCTCATCGGGTCCTGGCGAACGATAGAACGTGCCCACCATTGGAGAAGTCACTTCTGCCAAGCGTCGCTCGTGAGGCGGCGGCGCAAAGGGGGGAGGCTCCAGCAGTTTTGGCGCATCTGGAGGCGGCGGTGTCATGGAAGAAGCCGGGTTGAGATTGACCGGTGAAGGCACAGTTCCGTTCAGATCCTGTGTGGTGCTGATCGCGTCGCGAGCAACCCCCCGACGCACCGTTAATTCAAAATCGCTGCTCTTTAGAGTCAACTCCGAAATATCTGTTTGATTGAGGTCAGCCAATAATTCACGGAGTTCTTTCAAATCCAGTGGCACAGTCTCTATACTCCTCACGATATATCAGGGGTGATAACGTTATCTACCCTCCGCCGTTTATCCTCTAGCTATTTTCTCGTCCCAGATACGTGTCGCTGCGGGTGTCAACTTTAATCTTCTCACCTACCGAGATAAAAAGTGGAACCATGACCTGTGCGCCCGTTTCTACGATCGCGGGTTTTGTTCCGCCCGTTGCCGTATCGCCTTTTACGCCCGGATCGGCTTGTGTCACTTCGAGCACGACCGAGTTTGGAAGTTCAACTTCCATCACCTGTTCGCCCCATTTGACAACGTTGACCTCCATGCCTTCTTTGAGATATTTGACGCGATCGCCAATCTGCGATGCATTCAGCCGACCTTCTTCATAGCTTTCCATATCCATGAAGACGTAATCATCACCTTCCTTGTAGGTGTGCTGCATCGTACTCTTCTCTAAATTGGCTTGAGGCACAGTTTCCCCAGCCCGAAACGTTCGTTCAACAACGCTGCCCGACTGCACGTTCTTCAGCTTCGTGCGGACAAACGCCGATCCCTTACCTGGTTTTACGTGTAAAAATTCGACGACCCGCCAAACCGCTCCATCTAATTCAATGCTGACGCCGGGTCGAAAATCGTTACTAGAGATCATGAGTCTGTAATTGTGGGGGAGGACATTCGGCACTTTATTTTACCGCTCTGGGGCGCTTTTAAGAAGGGATGAGGGATGAGGGATGAAAGGAAGAGTAAGGAAGCAAGCGATCGTAAACAATCTTTCTATCTTGTCCAACCCCATCCCTCATCCCTCATCCTTCATCCCTCATCTCTATCCTCTCTTCCCCCTTACATGGCACAATCGAAGCGGGGTTGTTACGCACCGTTTAAGAGCAATGTTATGTGGAATACTGCAAGCCTTTGGAACTTGGGTTTAGCGCTCCGAAGGAGCTTGACGAAGCCAATCGGTCAGCGATGGTTTGGAAGTCTCAAGCCGCGTGTGTTGGCATTAGGGCTGGCTTGGAGTGTGATCAGTTTGACAGTGCTCGGGGAAACGCTTCCCGTGCAAGCCTTGCCGCAAGGAAACGCGATTAAAGATCCCAAAGCGCTATTGCGAAATGCCTTACCCATCGACAACTCTGAAGTGCGTAAGCTGCAAACTAGTCTTGAAGATATTTCGCTCCAGCTGCGGGCAAATCGTCGCTGGGGCGCAGTAACCTCAGATATCAAAACCGCTTCACGGGTGTTGAATGACCGGCCAACAAAAGTTTTAGCCAGCATTCCAGACGGTCAAAAGGCGGAAGCTGAACAGATTATTGAGCAGCTAAAAGCCAGCGTTACCGAGCTTCAAACGGCAACGGACGGGAAAGACAAAGAGAAAATCTTGATCACTCGGAGCCAGATGCTCGATCGCATTAGCGACCTTGAAGCCATGATGGTAAAAGACTTTCCGTTTGAAGTTCCCCAGGAGTACAGCAATCTTCCTCAACTTAAGGGGCGCGCTACGGTTGCTGCCAAAACGTCCGAAGGAGAGATGACGATCGTACTCGATGGTTTTAGTGCTCCGGTCACCGCCGGAAACTTTGTCGATCTAGTCAAACGAGGATTCTACGATGGCTTAGAGTTCACTCGTGCAGAAGATTCGTATGTCCTACAAATTGGTGACCCACCTGGGCCTGAGATTGGATTTGTTGATCCGAAGACGAAGAAATATCGCGCCGTTCCGATGGAAATTCTTGTCAAAGGAGAGAAGGAACCCGTCTATGGAACAACATTGGAAGACGCGGGACGCTATCTCGATCAGCCCGTTCTGCCATTTTCGGCTTACGGTGCGTTAGCGCTAGCGGCTCCTGCCGATAACCCAAATGGAGGTTCGTCTCAGTTCTTCTTCTTTCTATTCGAGCCTGAACTCACTCCAGCAGGCGCAAATTTACTAGACGGACGGTATTCGATCTTTGGCTTTGTGACGGAAGGCGCAGAGGTTCTGGGGCAGTTGAAAGCGGGAGACAAAATTGATTCAATGAAAGTGGTAGATGGACTAGAGAACTTGGTAGAGCCGAACGTAGCTTAACCAGTATTGAACCGAGCTGGTTTTATGGAGACGTGATCGAGTCGCGTCTCTTCTTTTTTGAGGAAACACGATGGAACTGCAAGTTCAAGATATTGGCGAGCAAGGACTTCTGAAGCGAGTGCAGGCATTTTGTTCGAGTGCAATCATCGGTGATGATGCTGCCGTTCTCCCCATCGAGCCTGGCAAATCTCTCGTGGTCACGTCTGATGTGTTAGTCGATGGCGTGCATTTTAGCGACATCACAACTCCTCCAGCATCCGCAGGCTGGCGAGCCGCCGCCGCCAATTTGTCTGATCTTGCTGCAATGGGCGCTTCGCCATTGGGGATCACTGTAGGATTAGGACTTCCAGGTGAAGTTTTGGTGTCTTGGGTCGAACGACTTTATCAGGGAATGACAGGCTGTTTGCGACGGTATGGGACGGAGATCGTAGGTGGCGATATTTGCCGTTCTCCGGTCATCACCGTTTCTATCACTGCCTTTGGACAGGTTGATCCTACTCGTGTAATTCGCCGATCGACGGCACAACCTGGGGACGCGATCGTCGTCACGGGCTATCACGGTTCGTCGCGGGCAGGACTAGAACTTTTGCTAAATCCTGATGTTAAGCCAGAATTAGAGGGTCGCGACTCATTGATCCAGGCTCATCAATATCCACATTCTCGTTTAGATGTCTTGCCCCCGTTCCCCTGCGCTGGAATGGATTCAAGTGATGGTCTTGCGGATGCGGTTTTGCAGATTTGCCGAGCAAGTAGGGTTGGTGCAAGGCTCGATCGTCAGAGGATTCCAATTCATCCAGCTTTGAGAAACTGGGTGTCTCCTGAGCAGGCGATGCAGTGGGCGCTGTATGGCGGAGAAGATTTTGAATTAGTATTGTGTTTGCCGGAAGACCTGGCTCAGGAGTTGGTTGAACGTCTGAGAGAAGGAAGTGCGATCGTAGGTACCATCACCTCTGCTCAAACCATTCAATTGATCGACCCAGCCGGAACTCACCCTGATGAAAGTTTAACGCTTAACAGAGGATTTCAACATTTTCAGGGTTCGTGAAGCAAAACGGCGCGAATCCTCTAGACCTGCGGAAACGGTTCACGCCCAATACAGCTTATGAATCACAATATCTCGTCCGTCGAAGACTGGGGGCAGGGGACAGACTTCATTCCTGACCAATCAGTAAAGGTATTCTCGTTCTTATAGTGTCGAGGCGTCTGCAACATTAACCGCCAAGCTTCTCCAGCATCTACCAAATTAAACCGATCAAGATATCGCGCCTTCAACAATTCTTGGACGGCTGGATAATAATCTGAGTTTATGCCAGGGAAAATGTGGTGTTCTGTATGGTATGAAAAGTTGAAATGTAGCAGATCAAATAGTTTAGGAACCCGAACCGAAATGCTATTAATCAACGGATCATTAATCTTCGTCATGCGACACAGCATGTGGTTGGTGTAGATATAAAACATGATGCCGCTGTAGCCAATCCAGATAGGTAAAAAGTAGCTCAGTAAGAGTTTTACAGGATGCAACCCCAAGTAGCTTAGAATGCTCAAGTGAATTCCCAAGATGATGAAGAATTCAAGCGCGATCGCTCGACGCTCCTTTGTACTCACCTTGAATGAAGCAACCGGATATTCGCTCTGCCCATGATTAAACAGCAGCACTGATGTCAGATTCCGAAATGTATGCACTCCCCAGGCTTGGCTCATTCCGACCATTAACCAGAGGGGATTAACCTCTGCTGATGGAACAAAGAGATTTTGAATCCATTTGCCCCAATTTTCCGGTTGCTCATGCAGATAGTTGCGGTCGGGGTCGTGCAACGAATTCGTTTTGCTGTGATGCTCTCGATTATGAACCGCTTTCCAAAATGTGGGTGGAGTCCATAACATGGCTAGTCCGAGTAGACTAACAAGCCGCCTCAGAGATGGATTTCTAATCGTTCGGCTGTGTAATAGATCATGTGTGCCAAATAACAGAACAATGACACTATTTCCCATGACTAAAGTTAGAGGGAGATAAAGCCACAAGAAATACCCGTTCCATTGAGGCAGTTGATCGGCAATGCTCCAACCCAGAACTAAAATGGCGATGTTAATCAACAGAATCCAGACCTTGTTAGGGTTAGAAAGAAAGGCTTCTGGCGGTAGTGAGGGGCGTAATTGTTTGGCGTATTCTGATTGACTAATCAAACGTTCTTCATGCATGACGTTCATAAATTCTCGAACAATGTTCTAAACCTGTGGACGAACGCTTAGACAGCGCGCCCAAATTTGTAGCGATTCATAGACAAATCAATCACCGCGTCATGCAGCCAGATAGACTTGGAAAAGCTAAATAATTTCGCGAGCAAGCCGCTTGACCTGGGTACAACGCATCAAGTGTTTGCTCTCAATCGTTTGAGTACTTGTTTCACAACAGTACGTTTAGTCTAGCTAGATTCTCTTCCAATGCTGAAGTCGCTCCTGCGATCTGGGCCTCAGCACAAGAACATAGATTGAGGATATCTACAATTTCTGCTTGGGAAGTCGCGGTAAAACTAGCTTGGAAAAGTTAGCTTCCTTAGAAATTCGTGCAAGGTTCAGGGATTGGGTCTGAATACGTCGTGGCGCAATCTCTGAACCTTGATAAGTTGCAAAGTGGTAAAAAAGGAGTAGCGATCTTCAACAATAAACCCTCAACTCCAAGATTTAAGTTGAGGGCATTTGAGATCTAATGGCCTAGTGGGAAAAAACCTACTTAACCCAGTTCTGAGCCACAACTTCAGCGAGGTCAACTACACGTTGGCTATAGCCCCACTCGTTGTCATACCAAGCCACAACCTTCACCATATCGCCGCCCATCACCATTGTTAGGGCTGAGTCTACGATCGAAGACTCGTCTGTACCCGCGTGGTCGCTCGATACCAAGGGCAGATCGCAATACTTCAAAATGCCTTTCATCGAACCCTCGGCAGCATCTTTCAGAGCTTGATTAACTTGTTCAGCGATCGTGCTCTTCTCGACGTTGACTACTAGATCCACAACAGACACGTTGGGGGTCGGAACGCGCAGAGCAATTCCGTTGAGCTTACCGCTCAATGCAGGCAACACCAAGGCAACGGCTTTGGCTGCACCTGTAGAAGTCGGAACAATGTTCACAGCCGCCGCCCGCGCACGGCGCAAATCTCGGTGGCTAGCATCGAGAATGCGCTGGTCGCCCGTGTAGCTGTGTGTCGTGGTCATCGTGCCTTTGATGATGCCAAAATTCTCGTGCAGCACCTTGGCAACCGGGGCAAGGCAGTTTGTGGTACAGCTTGCATTACTAATGATGTTGTGCTTGTTGTGGTCGTAATCGTGATGATTGACGCCAACCACAAACGTCCCATCTTCATTCTTGCCAGGAGCTGTGATCAATACCTTCTTTGCACCCGCATTCAGGTGCTTTGTCGCGCCCTCTTTGCTGATGAACACACCCGTCGACTCAATGATTAGATCGATATCCCATTCGCCCCAAGGCAAATTTTCTGGGTTGCGATCGGACGTGCATTTGATTTTTTTACCGTTGACCGTGAGGGTATTCTCATCGGCTTCAATGTCTCCGGTAAATTTGCCCAACATCGAGTCGTACCTCAGCAAGTGAGCATTGGTTCTAGGGTCAGATGTGTCGTTGATCGCGACAACCTCTAACTGACTGTTCTCCCGACCCGCCCAGCATCGCATGAAATTGCGTCCAATGCGTCCAAAGCCGTTGATCGCTACTCTAATCACTGCGTCTTGCCCTCTGAATATAAATACCTATTGATGGATTACATCATACCTTAAAAAGCACTGCAACTTTTGTCCCTTAACCGTCATGGAACGGGAAAATTATTGAAGGTTTCGATGGCACCATTTTGTGAATTGAGGTCTAGCGAAGGCATTGGGAATAACCCTTTGCGGTTGAATACAGCGTTAGCAGTTGGGGTACGGTGATTCGGATGGAATTTGTACTTCGCTACGAACACACTCGTACTACATTTGGAGCTGAGGCCTGTTCACTGAAAGAACTCTAATGAAATGATTTTGCGCTCTCATTGCTCGCCCAATTAAATGAGGAAGAGGAAACGAGGAAAAGGAAAAGATACTGTTCAGCGAACTCAGGTTACTGCTCTCATGCCTTATTGGTCGCAAGATGGACATCTTCTGCCCAGCTTTGAAGCCGATCGACAAAATAACTGCAAGGTGATGGCTAGCTTCTACGATCGCCTCTATTAAATCTCAACCTAAAGAATTGTTTTCACCCTGAAATTGTTATGGCAAAATTTGTAGCAACATTGACGATTTGAATCGGATAAATAGTGAATTCGATTTGCTTGCGGTTTCGCTTAGATCGTGTCATTTAATAGGAGGTTAGTTTTGGAAGACAACTCAGACTTACTGTAAAAACAAAAAGTTTGGGCAATCCATCACAACTCCTAACCTGCTTCTTATTTACAATGTGCGGCTACCGATTTTGTCGATTATTGAAAGCCACTAGTTGAGTGGGCAACTTTAGTTAAAGATCATAGATTTCTTTCGGGAATCGACGACTTCCGCCCTGTATCTAACAAATTAGGGTGAGCATTTATGGTTAATTGATGAGTAAGGCAAGGAAACATTCAGCTTTTACGGTGCAGTTTTGACTGACATTTTTTGAATCACAAATAAAGGAATCGAAATTTTGATCTAGCTATACCGTCAAAAAGCAATCCTTGATATGATATCGCGTGTCATTGGTGTGGTGTGTAAGGAGCAAAAATGCTGACTTCCGTTGACTTCAGCGGCAGACCATTTCATTTCATCGGCATTGGTGGAATTGGAATGTCAGCCCTTGCTTATGTTCTGCTCGAACGTAAGCTGCCAGTTTCTGGTTCGGATCTGCGTCTCAGTCATATTACAGAGCGACTAAAAACGTTAGGCGCTCACATTTTTTTAAGTCAGGATGCTTCAAATCTTGAGCATTTTTCTCAAGTCCGCGCTGAAGCTGAGGTGATGGCGATCGCGTCTTCTGTCGCTACGGTTACACCGATTGCCAATCGCCGCTTGACTGGTTCCTCTATGGTTTTGCCGCAAGTCATTTGTTCGACTGCCATCAATGAATCTAATGCTGAATATCAAGCCGCATTAGAGCTAGGATGTCCGATCTTTCATCGATCTGACTTACTCGCTGCGCTGATCAAGGACTATCGAAGCATTGCGATCGCAGGCACTCACGGCAAGACGACAACGAGCAGTTTGATTAGCTATTTGTTGCTCGAAGCGGATCTCGATCCGACGGTAATCGTCGGCGGCGAGGTCAAAGCGTGGCAAGGCAACGCTCGGTTTGGACAGGGTGACTATTTAGTAGCAGAAGCCGATGAGTCCGACGGGTCACTAGTGAAGTTTGAGCCGTATGTTGGCATTATTACTAACGCCGAACTCGATCATCCCGATCACTACAGCAGTCTAGATGAAGTAGTCGAAATCTTCCAAACGTTTGCAAGCCGCTGCAAAGTGACAATTGGCTGCATCGATTGTGAAACTGTGCGCGATCGCATTACTCCAAACATCTCCTACAGCCTCAATCCAGACTCTGGCGCAGACTACACCGTTGATCAGATCCGCTATCAGGGAGATGGTACAACTGCACGAGTGTTAGAACATGGGCAGGTTTTAGGACAACTCAATATTCAATTGCTGGGTCATCACAATTTGAGCAATGCGATCGCGGCGGTTGCGGTGGGTCGATTACTAGGGCTTGAATTTCCGGTGATTGCTCGTGCTTTAGCCTCCTTTGAGGGCGCACGGCGTCGCTTTGAGCATCGTGGAGCCGCAAACAACATTCTGTTTATCGATGATTACGCTCACCACCCCAGTGAAATTCGGGCGACCTTGAGTTCCGCTCGCTTACAGGCGGCAGAATCTTCGCCAAAGCGCCGGGTTGTGGCAGTCTTTCAACCGCACCGCTATAGCCGCACCGCAACCTTTTTAACAGAGTTTGCCGAATCCTTCCGGGATGCTGATGTAGTTGTCCTGAGTGATATTTATAGTGCAGGTGAACCTGATTCTGGGCAGATTAACGGTCAGCAAGTTGCTGATTTATTCGCCACACGCCATTCGAGGGTACACTACCAACCGACGCTACCTGCCATTAGCAATTTTCTAGCAGCAACGCTGGCTCCTGGTGATCTGGTCATCTTTTTGGGGGCCGGAAATCTGAACCAACTCATCCCGGACGCGATCTCAACTCAGCAAGTGGCTGAGAAAGCAGCTTCTTAATTTTGTCTGCGCTGTGAATGCTTAAGCTTCCTCAGCGAGACTCGCCTCGGTCTCGGGTTGGAGCCTTCAAAAAAATAACGAAACCCATATGACTCTCTCTAGTGATCCTCGGACTGTTCCCGCTTCTGTGAAGCTCGGCTTTTCTGGCACAGGACTTTACGCCCGCCCCACCGCCCGATTAGCACCGATCGCGGCTCCGGAGGAACCGCACAAAAAGCTGGCCATGATCCCCCTCCCTGGTACTGACTTGATGATCAAAGCGAATGTTCCAATGGCATCGCTAACGTCATTTCGAGTGGGCGGCCCGGCAGAATGGTATATTGCGCCGAGGCGGCTCGACGAGCTACACGCGAGTTTAGATTGGGCGCGATCGCAAGGGCTGCCAGTGACGATGCTGGGAGCCGGATCGAATTTGCTTGTAAGCGATCGCGGCATTTCAGGACTCGTGATTTCAACTCGGTTTTTGCGCTATGCCGAATTCGACGAAGCGAGCGGACGGGTGACGGTTGGGGCAGGGGAACCGTTGCCGAGATTAGCGTGGAGACTTGCCGATCGCGGCTGGCAAGGGTTTGAATGGGCAGTTGGCATTCCCGGTACGGTGGGCGGTGCTGTGGTGATGAACGCAGGCGCACACGGAGACTGTGTAGCAGATATTTTGGTAGACACTCAGGTCGTCCTTCCAAACGGCTCAACCAAAATTCTGACTCCAGATGATCTGAAATATCAGTATCGAACTTCTGCCCTCCAAGGCAGCCAGAAGCTCGTCACTCAAGCCACTTTTCAACTACAGCCGAGCGCTAATCCAACGGAGCTAGTCGCTCTCACAGACGCCCACAAGCAACAGCGACAGCGTACACAACCCTACGACTTCCCCAGCTGTGGGAGCGTGTTCCGAAATCCTGACTCTCATAAAGCGGGCTGGCTGATCGAGCAGGTGGGACTAAAGGGGCATCAAATTGGGGGCGCTCAAGTCGCTCAGCGCCACGCTAATTTCATTTTGAACTGCGGTGGTGCTACGGCGACAGACATCTTTCAACTGATTCACCACGTTCAATCTCGGGTTCAGCAAGAATGGTCGTTGTGGCTAGAGCCAGAAGTCAAGATGCTAGGTGAATTCCAGATAAGTTAGGTATGGTGAGTGATTTGAGAGTGAGAGGTATGCTGCCTCTAGAGGTTTCCTTTAACGCAAATAGGTGGAATCGTTAGAAGCAGACTGGTGCTTGGTGTAAGGCCTACGATCGCGTCTTGACGAGATGGACTCTACTTACTGTATCGGTTATCTTCACCCAATAAAGTTACAAATTACGAACCGCACTTTAAGCTTGTGGCTCGAATTCGGCTAATGTCTCGAACTGATGTCATGATTCAGCGAGCCGATGTCATAATGTAGCTGTTTGACTTTACACAGGAAGTTATGTCACAAGGACAGGGATTCGGCTTCGGGCTTGGCAAGATGAAAGAGTTTGCTGACGCCATCAAGAAAGCGCAACAAGTTCAAGAAGGGGCAAAGAAACTTCAGGAAGAACTAGAGGCGATGGAGATCGAAGGTGAAGCAGGCGGCGGCATCGTCAAGGTGGTGATGAGCGGCAACCAAGAACCTTTGCGTGTCGTTCTGACGCCAGAAGCGTTGCAAGAAGAGGCGGATGTGTTGTCTGACTTGGTGTTGGCAGCGATGAAAGATTCTTATACAAAATCTACCGCCACCATGCGCGAGAAGATGGAAGACCTCACGGGTGGTTTGAATCTTCCAGGAATGATGGGCTAAACGTTGTTGGACGTAGGTTCTAGAACGCAGGTTCTACAAGGTCCTACAACGGTTTTCATAAAGCAAAATAAGATTGAACCGGGCGATATGATGGACTGATTGCCCGGTTCAATCGTATTAGGTCTATGGCTTATAAATTGCTGTTTGTCTGTTTGGGAAATATCTGTCGCTCTCCGTCGGCTGAGAACATCATGAATCATTTGGTTCGGGATGCAGGGTTGAGCGGCGAAATTGC
The DNA here is from genome assembly GCA_019359275.1 of Myxacorys chilensis ATA2-1-KO14. Classification (GTDB taxonomy): domain Bacteria; phylum Cyanobacteriota; class Cyanobacteriia; order Leptolyngbyales; family Leptolyngbyaceae; genus Myxacorys; species Myxacorys chilensis. The sequence continues at coordinate 23,741 of JAHHHP010000018.1, forward strand.
GTGTGATTCTGCTGGAACATCGAGCTACCACATTGGCAGTCCGCCCGATCGCAGAATGACGATCGCAGCTAAGGCGCAAGGAATTGATCTGGTTGGTCAGGCGCGGCAATTTGTGCGATCGGACTTTGAAGAATTTGATTTGATCCTAGCGATGGATCGCGAAAACTATGAGGAAATCTGTTCTGTTGACCGGGCTGGGACGCACCGCGACAAGGTTCGCTTGATGTGTAATTTTTGCACTCGTCACACCCTCAAGGAAGTGCCTGATCCTTACTACGGCGGTGAAGAAGGATTTAATCAGGTGATTGACTTGTTGATGGATGCTTGCGAAGGATTGTTGAACTACGTGATTCGAGAAAAAGAACTAGTTCGCCGCTAAAGCGGTTTGTTATCTCGCTTTGGAGTTTGGGGCTAAATGATGTTGAAGCAATTGGTAAGACATCATCATGAATTCAATTACTGCGAATTCATCTGTTAAGTTTCGCGTGGCAACTTGGAATCTTGAACGCCCCAAGCAAAATGGCTGGATCAAAAATCAGCGCCGTCTCGATCAGATTCTCGATATTGATGCAGATGTGTGGGTACTGACTGAAACGAACGCCGCGATCGCTCTTGGAAGCGATTACGAGTCTGTTGCGTCTTGCGCCTCCGAGTATTACGAAGCCGGTGAAAATCTTGCAACGATTTGGTCACGCTGGAAGATACGGAGTTGCATTCCCACCTTTGATCCGACTTATGCGGTTTGTGCTGAAGTGGATTCACCGTTCGGCGCAATGCTTGTTTATGGAACTGTCATCCCTTACGCCAACGAGAAAGGCATCAGTGGGACGGCTAAGCGATGGGAAGAGCATCGCCAATCCATTCGTCAGCATCATCAGGATTGGTTACGCATTGGGAAGCAGTACCCCAATCATCTAATGTGCGTTGCAGGCGATTTCAATCAAAGTCGAGATGGTTCGGGTTGGTACGAAGAAAAAGAGTCAGTTGGGCTGTTGAGTGCAGCCTTAAACGATCTTTCACTCGACTGTGTGACGAAGGAAAATATGATGGAGAGAGGGCTTTCGCGGGCAACGGTGGATCACATTTGTTTGTCTAAGAGTTTAGTGCCTCATCTGGTGAATGTCGGGGCTTGGGAGGGAACCACGCCAGAGAAGGGGAAAATGAGCGACCACAATGGTGTGTTTGTGGACATGATGGCGGAAGTGACCGCAAGATAACCCGTTGCGGCCTTGAAAAATTTGCTCTACTAAAACCAAAATGTCTCCCAACCCAAGCTAATCTACAAGCTGATGCTCGATTGCATAGCGGACTAATTCTGCTCGATTGTTGGTGTCTGTTTTTCTAAGCAAACTACTGACATACTTCTCGACGGTGCGAGAACTGAGATGAAGCTGGCCCCCGATTTGACCGTTCGAGAGTCCATCGCTAAGCAAGATCAGCACCTCTTTCTCGCGGGATGTTAAGTCAATGAGCGACGGGGGATATTTGCTGAGGGACTCCGGTCGCTCCGTTGGTTCTGCCGCTTGCATCCGCGATCGCCATTCTGACTCGATCATCTGCACCCGATCAAGCAAATTTCGGACGACCGCGCCTAGCTCGGTCAACTCGAACGGTTTTGCCAAATAGACATCACAGCCTAGCTGATAGCCTAAAACCCGTTCTTGAGAATCTGTCCGTCCTGTTAGAAACACCACAGGTAGCAACCGCATTGAAGGACGTTTGCGGACTTGCTTAACGAATTCATAGCCATCCATCTGTGGCATGGTGACATCAGTAACGATTAAATGGGGCTGATCGGTTTCAACTAGGGCAAACGCTTCCTTGCCGTTCTCAGCTGACAAGACTGAGTAACCGCAGGATTCGAGGTAATCACTGATTGAGAGGCGAGTGCCTAAGTCGTCTTCAGCTACGAGAATGGTCAACGGCATGGACAACAAGCATGTAAATGCGAACAGGGTGGATAAAGCCAGAAGACCAGGTAAGACGCCACTATGCCGTCGTCAGATAGTTGAGGTCTTGTAGGAGTCGATTGGCTGTATTCATATCGTAGGGGAAGGGTTGCCGAAGTGGGCGATAGTCTCGTTCGCAAGCTGCTCCATGTCTTAATACAGCATTGACTAAAACACATGGCTCAGCGCTTGAGTTGATTGCCCCGTGAGGAACGCCAGGAGGAACCTTAACGATCGTGGGTTGCCTTTCAGTTAGCGGAATGTATTGATACCTACGATTTTGTAACACAACCAGAATGAAGCTTCCGCGCACCACAAGCAGTTGATCGGTTTGAAAGTGATGTACGAACAGGTCATCAATTGTACCAGCCGGAACATTGACCAACATCGTTTCGTGGCTTGATTGGGGCGTGTAGAATTCTGCCATTCCGCCTTTCACCGATGCTAATGGAATAATTTCAATACCGCGTTTCAGACCCATAGCGATTGTCCTCTAGTAGCTCTGGTTTAAGGGTAAGGTATCTAAACATAAAATTTTGTCTTTACTATCACAAGATGCACCATTTTATGATAAAGAGCCTTCTATGGATAAAGAGCTTTCTAAGACTCAGCCTGATTCTTTGCCTACCTATCGGTTAAAAATCTGAGTTAAAACTGCGAATTTACGATCGCTGAATGGCTTGACTTATTGCTTTTAGTACACTAATACTATTAATAGTACTTCTGTACTATAGTGATAGGGTGATTCGCTAGCCTCAGGAGCCGCCATGACAGAACTAAAAGCAGACAGCCAATCCACACGAGTACAAGGACAATCTAGTGCAAAGACGCGGCGCACGTCTCGGCTAGCAGATCAGCCAGTATCGCCTGAGGGGAGTGAATCGGTTGCTTCAGAACCGGAGGTAGCCCCGAAGCGAAAGCGCCAGTTGAACACTAAGACCCCTGCAAAAACGAAGCGTCAGGCGGCTACTAAATCTAAGCAGACCATTTCTACCCAAGTCAAACCCATCTGGGATGTGTCTCGCTCTACGATCGCGTCTCGGTTTGCCCAACTGGAACAAGAGCTTCAACACATTAGCCAACAGTCCGCCTCCATTGTAGAAGAGATGGAAGCGCTGAGAGCGATCGCACAAGATGTTGATGCCTCTGACCGAAAAGCATCAGGTCTTGAACTGCCGGTCTATTCTGCCAAATCTGATTCTGCCAAATCTGAAGAATCTGCTCAGCCTTCTAGTCCAGCCGCATCAGAATCCCTTCCAGAACTTCAGATGCCGGAACTTCAGATGCCAGAGGTCATGCAAGCCCGAACAGCTTCCTCGCCTATTCCTGCTTTCTCTGCCTCTTCCCGTCGTCCTTCCCGGCGGAGTCGGCGTCACACCTTGAAGTCTGTTGCTTTGCAAGTTTGGCAGCGAGCAACGCATTTGCCCTCCAAACCATCTGCCATTGCCCTTGATGCCCTGCTGTGGATCTTGGCATCAATCGGGTTGCGGTACGGACTGAGCGCGATCGCAAGTAGCTTGCCAGCACTAGCCCTGCCGATCTCGATGTTGGTATTTGTTCCGGCACTGATGGCAATTTATGCAGCGCTATTTCTGCCTCAAGTCAATTCGGTCAGCGTTTATCGCTTACTGCTGATTACCGTTGGGTTGCTGATTGGAGGGAAGTTTCTGTGATGTATGTTCGTAAGCTTGAAACACTTACCTTAAAACAATGGTTGGCGGGAGGAGCTGCATTGCTCGTGATCGCACTGCTTCTAGAGTCACACAGTTTGCCCTCGTTTGGCAGTAAAGCTAGCGAAACCTGTCAGAAGGTCACGAAGACAGACAGCAAACTTTCAAAAGACCAAATTGCAAAGCTCCTCACGGTTGAGCAAGGAGCCACTAAGAGTAAGGTTCGCGGAATTTTAAAGGAGCCTCATTGCAAATTGCCAAAGGTTCAGGTTCGAGCCGATACGCCACCTGAGCGAGACGTTTACCTAGTTGACGCCGATGATTTTGTGGAGCTTCAGCCAAAGACTCAACTGGTGGTTTTATACGATGGGGATGAGTATAAAGGGTTTCGGTTCTGGGTGCATTAAGGCAGGACTGATCGCCCTGTTGGCTGGCGGATGCCAATTGCAGTCTGCTACCCGCTCTAAAACTAATGTGCCGCTTTACCAATCCTGGCAATTGCAGCCGGGAGATGCGATCGCGGGCTACAAGGTTGCAGGTGGTTTGGGCGACATCTCCATTGTGCTAAACGGCAAGCCGGTGTTTGCGCCCTACGACGGAGACACGTTTCTTGATCAGCGAGGCTGCCTTTATTTCTCAACTCCAACGATTCCGGCTTACTTGTTTCGATATTGTGGGCTGCGATCACCGACGATTGGCTCACTCAAGCAAGGACAACCGCTTGGAACAGCAACGATTCTGCAATTTGCGGCGCTGCTGAAGCAGCCAGATAAAACCTGGGCAATTGTTGAACCCGATAGAACCCTTTTGCAACGAACCTTAAAAACACCATGAAACGACTTGTGGTTGTAGCGATGAGCCTTGCGGCTCTGATGTTTGGTGCTGCGAGATCTGCTCAAGCGGGCACCGTGTTAAATTTTGCGCCTCCTGTCAAAGAGGCGATTCATTCAAACCGAGAAGAACGGCCTTCATACCGCGATCGCAGCAAGAGCGAACCTAAACAGATCAGCGCTGATGCTCAGCAAGATAGTTCTGCTCAGGTTGTAGTACCCGTTAAACAAACTGCCGCGCTTCCAAGCCCGTCGAGAAGCGAATCTCAGCGTCGTGTTGCAAAGCGAGCCGCAGTTACCTTTCAGCCTTCACCGCGTCGAGATGCCATTGATGCCAGCGCATCCGACTCTTCCAACGCATCAAGATCTGAACCGCTAACATCTGAACCGCCGATGTCGATCGGAGCAGATGCGATCGCACCTGCATCTCCTCGTCCTGCCCTCTTTCTATCTGCTGACCAGCTTTTCGAGGGCGGATCTGATTCTCTAGTCGCTACTGCCGTTGGTAGTGCTGAGGGAACCCGGACGCCTAATGGTGGGAAGACTTGGGCGTACTATGGGCATGTCGATCCGGGAAATGCACAGTGGAATTTGGGCAGTTTCTCCTATCAGCATGGAGCGCGATCGCCAGAAGAGGCCGATGAACGACAACTCAATCGATTGCGTCGGCAGTTTGAGATGATTCGTCAAACGGCAGAACTCAGCGGATTGAAACTATCTCTAGAAGAGCAGTTAAATGCGATCGATTTAGCCAATCAAGCTCCGTTAGCGGCCCTCGCAAGCGGTGGCTATATTGAGCGACTCCGCCAAGCCTATACTGAAGGCTTTCAAGGAACCGACGCCGTTCTGCGTGCCCGCACGTACTCCTACATTAACCCTGCGACTCGCCGATGGGATGCCCCCGGACTTGGCAACACCGAGTACAGCATTAGTCGAGATCAGGCGCGGCGATTGAGCGCGATCGCGCAGGCCCTCTCTCTTCACCCATCGACTCGCGCTCTAGAATCCGTTGCTGAGAAGCAAAACTCCACATCAAAACCCGATTCAAGAGTAAGTCGTCTTCCATAGCATCTTCCATAGAAGTAAAGAGCAGGGCTGAATGTCCCCGCTCTTTTTCTATTAGCAAGAATATAGATTGTGCAAGGATTGCGATCGCAGTATTAGTCTTGAAACTGAAAAGGGTACACTCTAGGGTGCAAGGTTGAAACCTTTCTGTCGCTTCTGTCACTAAATGGTCTGACACCCATATTTGACTGGCTCAAATTTGACTTGCTTAAAGCGGTCTTGTTAAAGCTATTTAGTGATTTTTTGTGACCACTCTCCTACTTCTGGTTTATAAGACTGAGGGTGAGGAGGTTTAGCTGTTTTATAAGAGTTGTGCGATCGTTCTATGGTTAATGGGCGTCTTTTTTCTAGGAGTAGTGCCGCTGCGTCTCACTCTGTCGGACTTCAAAACATTACAAAACACGTTTGTAATACCATCACTCGGAGCTTAGTCTCTCTTGCAGGAGCGAGTCTGATGGCGCAAAATTTCTGGATTCCTCCTGCTGGAGCCGCCGATTTTCTTCCCTACTGTCAACAGACATCGGATGGTATTGCCCAAAAAGAAATTGCCCGCCGTGATGCGACCAGTGGAAAAAAAGAGGCGCGGCAGCGGTATCAAGACATTATTGCTAAACAAGCCAATCAACTGAAACAGTGTCGCGGTCAGAACTGGCTGAAAACGCAAGCAATTTGGATACGGCTGTATGAGTGTGACCTAAGGCCCGGAGCGCTAGATGAAGTATTAGATCGCATTGTCGATCGCGGCTACAACCAGGTGTATGTCGAAACCTTCTACAACGGACAGGTGTTATTACCTGCGGCTGACAATCCGACCGCATGGCAGCCGGTTGTTAGAAGCTACGGCAACGAGAAGGCTGACCTTCTAGCACAGGTGATTCAGAAAGGACGAGAACGCGGCTTAGGCGTTTACTCCTGGATGTTCTCCATGAATTTTGGCTATAGCTACGCGATTCGACCCAATAAGCAGATTTCACTCTTACGCAATGGTCGCGGACAAACGAGCTTGTCTGCCAACACGCTTGCGGGACTAAGTACCGATTTGGGTAGTCTCAATCCCAACGAAGCGTTTATCGATCCGTATAGCTTGGCAGCGAAACAAGACTATTACCAAATGGTACAAGCGGTGCTAAAACGCCGCCCCGATGGAATTTTGTTCGACTATATTCGGTATCCGCGCAGTGTGGGCAATGCCTCGATCGCAACCAAAGTGCAGGATCTATGGATCTACGGCGAAGCGGCTCGAAAAGCGTTTTACGATCGCGGAACCAATGGCAAAGGGCGAGAGTTAATTAAGCGGTTCCTCGATCGCGGGTTCATTAATACGGCGGATGTGGTTGCGGTTGATAAACTCTTTCGCAACGAAACAACCCCCATGTGGCAAGGACGCCAACCGCTCGCCAATGAGTTTCGTGCTTCTGTTGCTCAACGCCATTCAATTTTGCAAACCGATCTTTGGCGCTTGGGTGTTGCCCACGCAATGCAAGGTGTTGTGGACTTCTTGAATGCCGCCGTCTACCCGGCTCGGCAAACAGGAATCCCTGCCGGAGCGGTCTTTTTTCCAGAGGGTAACCAAACGATCGGGCGAGGCGGATTCGATTCGCGATTACAGCCGTGGGATCGATTTCCTAACGGCGTTGAGTGGCATCCCATGTCGTACGGGGTGTGTGGTCGAACCGACTGCATTGTTAGTCAGGTGCAGCGTGTGATGAGCCAAGCCCGACCAGGAACGCAAGTTAAACCTGTGTTAGCCGGAATTTGGCAGCAATCGATCAGTAACCGTCCCCCGTTAGAAGTGCAGATGGAAGCACTGCGGCGATTTGCCCCACGAATTTCATCTATTAGTCATTTCGCTTACTCTTGGCAAGAACCGCAGTCCGATCGCGATCGCAAGTCTTGCCCCGCTAGGAAGTTTTAAAGCGAACTGTAGTTTTAAAACGAACTGTGATCGTTTGTGAATGAATTGTGTAACGAATTTGCAACGATCTATTGAGTTCTATAGCGTCTAGCGTTTTCGGATCGGAGTGGGCACTCCACCAGAATTAAGTTCCCTTGATTTTGATATGACTTCTGTAAACTGAGGTGATAGGTTTAACTCATCCTAGAGATATAGGAGTGGTTATGCCGCCGTCTTATTCCTGGGTTGCGCTGCCCGCCTTAGAAGAATCTGTGATCGATCAACTTCCGCTAACGGTCGCACCGCATACGATCGTGGCGGATGCTATTCGCGCCCTCTGCAATTCTGACAATGTACAGATCCAGCCATTTGGAATTCTACTAAATCACGCACCGCATATTCCATCAACGACTCAACCGACGGCTCAACTGATCTCTCGTTCTCAACTTGAAAGCTGCATTTTAGTGGTTGAGACAGATCCATTAGATCCGGCTCGTCAGCAATTGGTCGGCATCTTCACCGAACACGACGTTGTTCAACTGGTTGCTAAGGGTGTAGATCTCTCGAAATTAACGATCGCAGACGTGATGTCGTCAGAAGTGGTGACGCTCACTTTGCCATCAACCCACTTAACTCAAATCCATTCAACTCAAATCCATTCAACTCAAACCCTACCTACACAAACGCTCCTCACGGCGTTGTCCTTACTCCATCAACATCAGATTCGCCATCTGCCCGTTTTGGATGAGCAAGGCAATTTGATCGGTGTGACGACGCTCGATCGGCTCAGCGCTGTTTTAGAAGATCAATTTGCGGCAAGAATCGCGCAGAACGCCGCTTCAGAACCGTACGAGTTAGAGCAAACACGCCCGCCACTCGACATTCTTGCAAGGCGCAACTCCGCTGAAACCGTTAATCAACCGATCACTGATCCACAGGATTCTGAGATGCTGCCTCATCAGCAAACCGACCCCGAAAATCTTGTCGCTCATATTGCTCAGCGGATTCGGCAATCGCTCAATTTAGATGAAATATTGCAGACCACTGTGGATGAAGTGCGACAGGTTTTGCAGACCGATCGCGTGCTGCTATTTCGCTTTGCCCCAGATTGGCGCGGCACAATTGCCGTTGAATCAGTCGGAGATGAGTGGACGGCGATTTTATCCACCAAAATCTACGATCCGTGTTTAAGCGAACAGTATGTAGAACCTTACCGGCAAGGGCGCGTGAGCGCGATCGCAGATATTCACGCGGCTGGTGTGACCCCGTGCTACGCCGATCTGTTGTCTCAATTTCAAGTCCGAGCCAACCTCGTTGTTCCGATTTTGCAAGGAGAAACGCTGTGGGGACTGCTAATTGCTCATCACTGCTCGGACGTGCGATCGTGGGAACTCTCTGAAATTGAATTACTCCAGCACATTGCAACTCAAGTGAGTATCGCCATTCAGCAGGCCGGACTGTACCATCAAGTGCAAACCGAACTGATTGAGCGACAGCAGACCGAAGCCGCCCTGAGAGAGAGCGAAGCCCGCTTTCGCATGATGGCAGATACCGCTCCAATGCTGATTTGGCTTTCTGATGTCGAGAAGGCGCGGATCTATTTCAATCGGGTTTGGATGGAGTTGACGGGGCGATCGCTAGAACAAGAACTCGGTGACGGTTGGGTCATGAGCGTTCATACTGACGATCGGGTTGACTGCTTTGAGACTTACACCACTGCCTTTGATGCCCGCCAATCTTTTCGGATGGAATATCGACTGCGCCGATCGGATGGTAAATATCGTTGGATTTTAGACGAAGGGACACCGCGCTTTGCTCCAGACGGAGAATTTTTAGGATACATTGGCTCTTGTGTTGATATTACCGATCGCAAACTCGCTGAACAAACCATTCGCGAACAGGCAACATTAATCGATGTTGCAACCAATGCCATTTATGTTTGTAATTTAGACTATCAGCTTACGTTTTGGAATAAAGGAGCAGAGCGGCTCTACGGGTGGACAGGCGAAGAAGCGCTGCACCAAGATGTCACTCAATTCCTCCATCGCAGTTCATCTCAAGCGTTAGACCTTGCCCACACTACGGTTTTTCAGCAGGGAGAATGGCAAGGCGAACTCTCAAAAGTTACGAGATCGGGTAAATCGGTCATTACCGAAAGCCGTTGGACGCTGGTTCGCAATGAGGCAGAACATCCCGTTTCGATCTTGATGGTGGACACTGATATTACCGAGAAAAAAGATCTCGAAGCGCAATTTTTACGAACACAGCGCCTAGAAAGTCTAGGAACCTTAGCCAGTGGAATTGCGCATGATCTCAACAACATCCTGACGCCGATTCTCGCGATCGCGCAACTTTTGCCGATGAAGTTGTCTGACCTCGACGAACCCACGCGATCGCTGCTAGTCATGCTAGAAACGAATTCCAAGCGGGGCGCGAATCTTGTCAAACAAGTCCTCTCATTTGCACGCGGCATCGAAGGAGAACGAACGATTCTTCAGTTGCGCCATCTGTTGCGGGATGTACAGCAGATGATGCGGCAGACCTTTCCCAAATCGATCGAGGTCGATCTCACGCTGCCTCAAGATCTGTGGGTGGTATCTGGAGATGCGACCCAACTCCATCAGGTCTTTCTCAATCTAGCCGTGAATGCACGAGATGCCATGCCAGAGGGCGGCAAACTGCGCGTCACCGCCGAAAACCGAGTGATCGATGAACAGTACGTTCGGATGCACCTAGACGCGATTGTAGGCACGTTTAGCGTCGTCACGTTCTCCGATACAGGTGTTGGCATTCTGCCAGAGGTACTAGACCACATTTTTGAACCGTTTTTTACCACAAAGGAGCTAGGCAAAGGAACCGGACTCGGACTCTCAACGGTAATCGGCATTGTCAAAAGTCACGGGGGATTTATTGAAGTGTCGAGCGTCGTTGGCAAAGGCACGCAGTTCAAAATTTTCCTACCCGCCCTGATTGGGTCTGAAGCGCCGCAAACTCAAGCCCCTGAAACTTCAGATGGGCAAGGCGAACTGATTTTGCTCGTCGATGATGAAACCCCGGTTCGAGAGGTTTTAAAAGCAACGCTAGAAGCGCATCAGTATCAGGTGATGACGGCTCGTGACGGCATTGATGCGATCGCACTCTATGCTCAACATCAGGCTGAGATCCAGGCTGTGGTGATGGATATTATGATGCCTTCGATGGATGGAATCACCGCGATTCGCACCTTAAAGCGGCTCAATCCGCAGGTTAAGATCATCGCCTTGAGCGGACTCAGCACCAACGAAGCCCAGACTCAAGCCGCTAGCGTTAAAACGTTCTTACCCAAGCCTTGCACGTCAGAAGATCTGCTCATTGCCGTACGACAAGTCCTCTCATCGTCGCTCGGCTCCTGAAATTCTGTTCTTCTCCAGGCGAGAGGCTAAGATCGTTCATAAGCTCTTCTAATAGATTCCACAAGCCAAATCATTTCACCAAATCCCACGATGCTGTAATAATCTTAGGTATTAGAACCTGGAAGGGAGTTTTGGTCATGGGCTACGCTGTTGGAATGGTCGAGGTGCGCGGGTTGCCGCCTGCCCTCTCGGTCGCAGATGTTATGTGTAAAGCCGCTCGCGTAACCCTCGTTGAGATGGAGAAAGTCAGCGGTGCGTACATCACCATCGTGGTGCGCGGCAATGTCTCAGAAGTCAAGATTGCTGTTGAGGCTGGTATCGAAGCTGCCAAGAAAATGAATCCATATAAGGAGGGCGATAAGCTGTTCCTGTCCTCTCACTACATTCCGCGCCCGAGTGAGAACCTGATGGCAGTCTTGCCGATTGAATATACCGAAGACACGATCGAGTTTAACGAAGCGAGATGAGACGCGGGAAAGGTTAACCCGGGATTCCTATGAGTCTGGCAATGCTCACACCTGCTCAACTCGATCGTTGGCTGACTCAAGCGCGATCGCTCACCTCTCATGGACGGTTGCCAGACTACATTCCACAATTGGCTCGCGTTAACCCTCAAACCCTCACAATTCAGGTTGAAACCGTCGATGGACGGCAGGTTGTTGCGGGGGATTGGGCGCAGCCGTTTACGCTAATGAGCGTGATCAAACCGTTTCTCTTGCTGTTTGCCCTTGAGCAGTGGGGCGCAGAGGCAGTGTTTCGGCGGGTAGGAATGCGGCCTTCGGATCAGCCCTTTCATTCTGTCGCTCAACTGTCACTCGATCAGGGGTTTCCCCGTAATCCCATGATTAATAGTGGCGCGATCGCGCTCACCGCATTCTTGACTGGAAACTCGGGTGAGAGCCGCTGTGAAGTATTGCGGCAATGGCTCAATACCCATGCTGGCAGTCAGCTTGTGCTGGATGAAAAGATGCTGCACTCGGTGCGATCGCTCACCAATGAAACAAATCGTGCGATCGCGCGGCTGTTAGTGGAAGCGAAACATCTAGATCAGGTCGAAGTCGCACTCGATACTTACAACCATATCTGCTGCTTGTCAGGCACGATTGCCGATCTTGCTCACCTCGGTCTGTTGCTGACGCGCTCTAACGCCGTTCCTTTGGAGGCTTATCCTCCGATCGCAACTCAGCATCAGCGCATTGTCAATACACTTATGCTCACCTGCGGGCTATACGAAGATTCTGGAGCCTTTGCTGTCCGCATTGGCTTGCCGCTCAAGTCTGGGGTGAGTGGCGCACTATTGGCGATCGTGCCGCATCAAGGCGCGATCGCCTGCTACAGTCCAGCCATTGATCAAACTGGAAATTCTGTTGCTGGACTGTTTTTAGTTGAAGCTATTGTTCAAACTCTAGACCTCAGTATTTTCGGCTAATTAAAATAGTTACTCTGCACCCGTAAGAAAATCTTTAACTTTTCTTTATAAAAAATCCGTGATAATACTCAGATAATTTTAAGTGGGCTTGAATGTTTCACGTAGTGAAAGCCATTTTTCTATGAAAAGATTAATCTTTTCTCCGTAATGCTCCGGAACGAAGCTACAGTAAGCTGATTTTATATTCCACACGTGTAATTATCGGGGAATTCATACCATGGAAACTTTTGCATTTCTTGAAACTGCTGTCGCCCATGAAGATCCTTCTCCGGATCTCCAGGTGCGATCGCTAAAGGAACTAGGTTTAACGGTTCCAGCGGCAGCATCAGTTGGGCTTGCAGGTTTGCTTTTGGCGACCACACTTTTGGTGAGTGTCCCTAACGCAAATGCTCTTCCCGCTTCGGTGACTGTGACCTCATCAGGCTTGAATATTCGGTCAGGTCCAGGAACAGGATATCCGGTCATCGGCGGATTAAGCAGTGGTCAGACGGTAGGCGTTAGCGACTATTCTGGCGGTTGGTATCGCATCAGCAGTGGTGGTTGGATCGCCTCAAACTATACTACCTATTCTGGTGGTAGCGGCGGCGGCGGCGGTGGAGCCCCAATCGACACCCGCGTCAGAGTTACCGGCAGCATTGTCAATGTCCGTAATGGTCCAGGAACAGGCTACGGACTCAATGGCAGACCGCTCTACTATGGTGAAGTCGTAAGAGTGGTTCGCTCTTCCGGCGGTTGGTATCAATTGCCGGATGGCGGTTGGTTCTCATCCTCCTATGCCACTAGTGCCGGCTCTAATCCAGGTACTGGTGGTGGCGGTACTCCGATCGATCGAGTTGTGACCGTTACGGGTAGTGTTGTCAACGTCCGCAATGGCCCAGGGACAGGTTATGCACTCAATGGCAGACCGCTCTACTACGGTGAGCGGGTACGTGTTGTGCAGTCTTCTGGCGGTTGGTATCAATTGACAGATGGCGGCTGGTTCTCAGGATCGTATGCCAACTAACTGAGCCGACTTCTTCAGAAAAACCTGCTACACCTGAGTCGCCTGTAGAAGTACTACAGGCGACTTACTTTTGGCTCAACGCATGTGTTTAACGATGCACCTGTTCAGCATGTTCTATGTCATACCATCACTTGATAGGTAAATCGGAATGTTGCCCAAGCATTGACATCTAATGCAAAAACGTCAGTCGCCCCAATCCACTGGGCACTGTTCGCGTCGCGAAGCTCCGAAGGAGCGCTGGCTTGATGCAAATCCTGTAGTACTGCTTGAGCGACCTCTAAAAAATTCGCGATCGGGTGGATCACACCACTACTAGAATCAGCCGCCAGTAACCGTTCAGTTCGCTCAAACGGAGTGCGGCTGCAAATCACATAAGTTTCTGCCAGTCCTGCCGGGTCGCCAACAATCCATTCGGAATTAGTCCCTACAAGTGGAATCGTCATGCTTTCGTTGGGTGCAATGCAGTTCGGAGGACTGGGGGCGCTAGATGGAGATTGCAGGGCAACCACTTGAGGAGGATGCCCAACCCTAACTGCCGTTCCTCCGTTATCCAAGCCCAAAATCAGAACATAAATCGGTTGAGTACTCGTATTCTGAATGTGATACTGAACGCGGCTACCAACCGGAATCGTGATCAGCTTTCCATCAGAAGGCGTAACAAGATTAGAATCAGCAGCAACGCGATCGGTCTGTTGTTGCACCAGCCATTTTTCGGGTGTTCCAAGTTGAGCTAACGTTGCCCGGACTCCTAGCTGTGAGGAGCTGTCATTCACCGTCAGACCCAGTAATTTAGCGCCTAGCAAGGTTTGCAGTTGGGGCGCTAAGCGACGGACAGCAAATTTGACCGCTTCATCAGAATCACCAAGCGTCTTTGGAATCGCTTCTCGTCCTTGAGAAAAAAGCCCATAGCTGGAGGGCGAAATTGATCCCGCGATCGCATCGTTAGACAGAGACGCCACTTGAGTCGTCGTGCGAACGCTACCAAACAAATAATCTGCCGATTGCTCTCCAGCCGTGACGGCTGAAATATGAGATATGGCCGAAAAGGCACTGATTGCATCGACGCGCTCGATCCGTTTGAGGTTGGCATCAATAGCGATCGTGAGTCCCACCGATCGCGGCAACACGCGAATCGCTTCTTGGACTCGTTGCCCTAGGCTCAACGTTGCATCTTGCGTTGCTGGGGTTGCGACCGTCTTGGCTCGTGCCGTTAATCCATTCCGTTCATACACCTGTAGCAGGGGAAGAGGCTGCAATTCAGTCTCGGCTTCTTCAGCCGCTTCTACAGTGAACAAAGAATTGAGGCTGTACTGCTCAAGCACTTGTGGAGCTAATCCGCCTAGCCAGAGTTGGGCTGTTTTAGAGTCGTCGATCGCAACGATCACTCCATCTGCTGGAGGTTGAGATGGTGACAAGTTATAGGGCTTTAAGGGACTATTAGCGCTGAGCGCAGATCCAGAAGAACCACGATTCTTGCCGCTCAGCGTGATCTGTTGTTTTTGATCAACGCGCCTGCCAATCCGCTCAGCGGTTCGGCTCAGGTTAAGCCGTAGGCTTGAGTCTGGCAGAGCTTGCCACAGTTGTTGCGTAAGGGCGTAGGTAAAAAGTCCGGCATAAAACCCGTTCCAAGGCGCTTCGGTGGCAACTTGCTGATCTCCCGCCGCCGACAGAACGATGCCCGGCATTTGCCCGGAGCGGCGCTGAGTCCTGACTTGAGCGCGATCGAGACCCAGGGTGTTGAGCAGCTTTTCTTGCAACAGATGCTCTGTTTGATCGATCTGAGCCACTTGATCGAATTCGCCTGGTGAGGCTAACGAGCGGATGTTCAAGTTGCCTTGCAAGGGATATCCAGGATAAAAGTAGCTCGTGTCTAAAACAGTGGTGACTTGATGCGTGGGCAGCGATCGCAGTAACAGGTACAGCGTGTCTTCTGGAATTGCATTTGTGATCAGCTCCTGGGATGGCTCATCAGCGGTGATCAGGGCAGACTGCACATCATCTGTCGTAGCGCCTAGCTTGAGCAGGGTACCATAGCCGCTGAAATGAATCACGACAACATCATCGGGTTTCGCTTGATTGATCAGATGTTCGGTAAAGGCAGTTTCGATCTGCGATCGCGTTGCTTTCTCATCAGTCAGCGTGACAATATCGCTCGGCTGAAACCCAAATCGATAGGTTAGCAACTCTCGCTGCAATTCCACATCTGTAAGACTGCCGTTTAAGTTGCCATTGCGGTAAGCATTAATTCCAATGAGTAGAGCAAGCTTGCGAGTCGTCGGCTGCGCTAGAGCTTGAGCGGTGTGACGGAAGCCAAGACCCAGTTGAGCCGTGCCCCAAGCTCCAATCAAAAGCCCTGTTTTCTGCAACAACGATCGTCGCTTCATCTTCTCAATCACCCTACGCCCATAGCTATCAGCGTAACAGGTAAAGAATTCGTAATTCGTAATTTTGAAAAGATCTGCTTAACTACGAATTACGAATGACCTACATTAGGCTTTCATGGCTTTTGCAAGCTCGGCAGCCACTTCAGGACGCGAAAACTCTGGCGGAGGTAATTCTCCCCGACGCAGCATTTCTCGCACTTTTGTTCCAGATAGATGAATGCGTTCTTCTGGTGTACTCGGACTCGTTTTTGTCGTCGCCATACCTTGAGTCCGGGTGCAGTAGAAGGCATGTTCAAACTTCATCGGCGTGATGCCTAGCGCTGCTGGATCGAACTGATCAAAAATATATTGAGCGTCGTAAGTGCCATAGTAATCACCAACGCCAGCGTGATCACGACCGACAATAAAGTGAGTACAGCCATAATTCTTTCTTAAGAGAGCATGAAAGATGGCTTCGCGAGGTCCGGCATAGCGCATTGCCGCCGGATTAATGCCGAGAATCACCTGATTTTTTGGGAAATAATGCTCCAGCATAATTTCATAACAGCGCATCCGAATGTCGGCAGCGATGTCATCTTCTTTTGTTGCGCCTACAAGCGGGTGCAGAAATAAACCGTTCACCGTTTCTAGCGCACACTTAATAATGTATTCGTGAGCGCGGTGGATCGGATTGCGCGTCTGAAAGGCGACAACCGTTTTCCACCCTTTCTCTCGAAACATCTGCCGGGAGGCGGCTGGATCAATTTGATAAGTAGGAAACAAAGGATGAGCATCCCGCTCTAGCAACCAAACATCACCTGCCAGATTCACATTTCCCTGACCGTATACCACTGCAACGCCCGGATGCTTCTCTTCATCGGTGCGATAGACGTTAACGGCTTCGTGAGCTTTATCGTAAGTATATTTTTCCGTGAGCTGCAAAACGCCGATAAAGCGGCCTGTCAGGTCATCTAACCGGATCAAAGCACCTTCCTTTAGCGGTTCTGCAACGTCTTCGCTAACCGAAAGAGTGACAGGGATCGACCAAGGTAATCCATTGGCGAGGTGCATGTCAGTGACCACACGATCGTAGTCTGCTTTGCCCATGAATCCGGTGAGGGGACTAAAACCTCCGATCGCAATCAGTTGCAGATCAGACACAGCCCGTTCGTCAAGCTGCACTCTCGGCAAAAACTCTGCTTTAGAAAGAAACTCTTCACGCTGTTGCGGCGTTGCGATGCGATTAATCAGTTGACCCCCATGAGGGGCGATGCTATCGGGATGACTCATAAGTTCCAGCCAGTAAGGGTTAAGCTCCTCCTTCTCTATCAAGAAAGGGGTCTTTATTGAGAGTAGCAGGATGTGATGCAGTTTAGAATGCCTGTTTTAGGTCAGCGCGGGGACAAGGCAGGGAAAGGAACCTGGCGTTAGTTTTAGGTGTTGCTGAAGAAGAGCGGCAAGCCATCTGCGATCGGGTCTTTTACATCTTCACCCTGGATCTGTGCCCAAAATTTGCTCAGGAAATGAATCTGCCGCAATCCGACAACCAAATTTAATCCTGGAACAAACATCCACCACACAATCAGCGGTTCTTTCAATCCAGCTTGTCGATGCAACGTATTGACTGTGCGATACAAGCGGAACTGCACGATATAGATCCAAACAATGCCAAGCAGCGAAGCCCAAGCGAACCCTGTTGGCACATCGGGATCAAACCTCGCCAGTGCTAAGGGAATGGTGACTCCTAAGACAAACGGCATTAAACACAGCGTTCCTGACCACCCGTAGCCGTTGTAGTGTCGCAACTCTTCTTGAATTGCCCACTTGTAATATCCGTAATACAGTAACCCCGTAACACCAGACAGCAGAATTACAAGCCAAAGGGGGCGCGGTTTACCAGCGTGCGACATGAAGGATAAGGACAAAAAAACGATTGCTTCTTAACCAATCTTAATACAGAAACGTTCCGCCTATTTTTAGAGTCAGTCAAATTCAGAGTCAGTGAAAGCACGGGCGATCGCTCCAGATCCGTACTTTAGCTATGGCACTCAGTTTTTGATGCGACCCCTTGCGGGTAACTCGAAGAGATCGCCGTGATAGCGGATGTAGCAAATAATCCTCCTGCTCGACGCTTCCGCTTCAGTCCTTCCTCATCTCCCCATCTGCCGCTTCATTTGTTCAATCTCTTCCTGCGTTTCCCACGTTCTGAACCTCTGCTCTAGCGGATCGCTTGCATCACGAAACGCATTTGTACTTTGATTCCATCCCGTCGTTGATGCCCAACGTTGTTCGGCTTGCGTTGCTCGTGCCGTT
This sequence comes from Myxacorys chilensis ATA2-1-KO14, assembly GCA_019359275.1. Lineage (GTDB taxonomy): Bacteria > Cyanobacteriota > Cyanobacteriia > Leptolyngbyales > Leptolyngbyaceae > Myxacorys > Myxacorys chilensis. Next base: position 41,649 of record JAHHHP010000018.1, read on the forward strand.
TGAACTTGCGCGAGTTCTTCCTTTACTTCCTGTCGGCGCACCTGAATCTTCGGCAAAAGCTCTTCGGTTTGTTTGATGCGATCGCGCAGAACTTCCATCTGTCCCCACTTCTGGTTGCCTTCTCGCAAAAGGGACGCTTCATGCGCTTGAGCAGGCTCGGCAAGATCCGTCCGACCTGCGGCTTTTGCTTTCTCAATTCGGACATGCCAACGCTGAATCTCTTGAGCGGTTGTGAGAATTTCGCTCTCAACTTGCTTTTCGCGCGATCGCAAGTCTGAGATCAACCGCCTTGTTTCTAACTCTTGCTCTCGGAGCTTCTCATCCAATGCTTGCAGTTCGAGATGAGGATTGTTTTTGAGAAATTCATCCAGTCGACTTTCTAGAAACCGACCGAGATCATCAAACAGACCCATAGTGAAACTCCGATACTAGCGATTAACCTCAAGAGTAAAGCGATGGAGTACGGTCTGATCACCATCAAGCACTCTCCACTTACTCTCACCTAATCGCTATTCTAGAATTTTTGCCCGGTTGAGAACGTTCGGAGTTCCCCATTGCGCCTCAGCACAATGCTACTTCCTGAAATCTCAACAATACTCCAGCCGCTAGAGCCAATGGTTTCCCCTGTATAATATCGCTGAGTCACGCCATTGGTATCGACTAACGCCGCCGACTGACTCGGATCAGTCGCAATCACCAAGCCCCGAATGGTGCGTTGCAACTCAGGCGCAGCTTGAGCGGCTCGCGTTGGGGAAGCTGTCGGCGGCTGAATCACGACTTGCGGACGGTTAACCGCAGGATACATTCGCTCTAAAACACCAGAGAGCCGTGCCAAAAGTTGATTTAGCTCCTGACGTGCCGGATCGTTGACTGTAACGGAGGCTGGAGCAGTCGGGGGAGCCGGAGGAACAAAGGGAACAGAGGGAACATTAACCACGACTGGCACTTTTGGCAGCAAGGTCGAAGACTTGACGCTGCTGACTGGAACAGTCGCAAGACTGGTTTTGTAAGGAGTTGTGGCGATTCCTACGGAGTTGCGCTCTGCGCTAATCGCGCCCGATTTTCCACTCGCTACTTTCCGATCGATAGCGTTGAGCGATCGCTGCACATAGTCCGAGAACTGCTGATTGAGTTCAACGGGCGGTGCTTTTGCCATTGCCGCTGGGGTCACTACTTGAGGTTCTTGAGCGATCGCTCTGAAAAATCGACTCGCCACGCCTCGTTGACTGAGCCACACTGCTGCCGCCGCGATCGCAGAGGCACACAGCGCTACGACTAGAGCTTTTTGAAGTACACTACTGAGCCGAGATGGAGACGGCTTAGCGTTGATTAATTCATCAAGCTCTGGAACCGCTAAACTGTCTTCTTTGATATAAGTATTCCACTGGGGCGCTTTTGGCTGTGGAACAATGTCTGAAAATTGTGGAGTCGGACTGAACTCAATGGGCTGTCGTTTAGCCGTTGCAATAGGTTTGAGAGGGGGTGGTGGTAGACTCCCATCTAGCAATCGTTCAACATCATCAAATAGGTCATCCATCAGCCGATCAGCAAATGAGTCAACCCGAGGTGGTTCTGGTGTTGCAACGGCTTGAAGAGCCTTCCCAGAAGCATCTTGGGACGGGTCAAGAAGAGCCTTATTACCGCTGATGTCTTGAGGCATGGCTTTGGTGTGAATGACAAATCAAAGGAACAGAAAATGCAAAGAACACTCTGAGTCGGTCGCCAAGATTCTGCAAAATTTGGCAACCTCATTTGTGCGCCTACCTCATCTCTCAAGCCTCCGTCAGCACAAGTCCAAACGGTAAGCTCTACGCGTAGTTGAGGGCGCATGTTTGCGATTATACTCGTCGAATTTGAAATGGGATCAGCTTACGGAGGGCAAATCCAGAAGTCTAGTAGATCTACTGCTCTTGCGCTAAATTCTTGCTCAGGATGTCGATCGCTTGATCAGCCGTAATGAGTCGCTTCAAAACGACTTGCCCGATCGCCGCCATCTCTGTTTCTGACTTCGGTTTAACCTCTACCATCAGTACGGCGTCTTCAACACGGTAAAGCCAAAGCTTTTCGCCATTTTCCCAAATGCAAACGGTCATCTGCTCAATTTGGGGTCTGCGTCGCCAGGACAGGTCGTTCCACAAACCGCCGAGTTCCCAAACGCGACCTACTACCCACCCATTAGTTAGAAAGAAGTATTTCACAGGAATGTTTGCCTGCTAGAGTCAGCATTTGCTGTTTAACCAGTTGCTGTTTAACATAGCGTGAAAGTTTGACACGCTAGTTAGAACAAAGTAAATCTTGTTCGTTTTATCACCTAGACGTAAAAAACAGGGACATTCCATAGAACATCCCTGCCAAAGTAAACCTTTTTTTATATGTCTTTTATCGAACTACTTCCAAACGCGGTTTTGATGATCGGCTTTGCACGTGTTGAGAATGCGGCGATCGGTGTCACTAATCCGGGAAATTTGATGAAACCCTTCGAGTCCAATGGGAGAAAGAACCGGATTGTTAAGCGATGCGACAGAGGCGTTGCGCTCGATTGCGATCGCGTAGGGATTTTCAGTCTTCTCATATGAGTTGACTACCGTTAGCGCGACTTTATTAGATTGCACTGAGCCATAGGTACAATCGAACGACGATCGAGGCATATAAAGCCCGCCGATCAATTTGCCTTGCTTGACCTCAAATACAAAGTACGACTTGCCAACCTGCTCAGGCTGCGAAGACTGTCCGTAGAGATAGACTCCATTAGGAAGCGTTGCGGTTGCTGCTGCAATCTGAGGTTTGCGAAGCGGCACAGCTTGGGATGGAATACTCGTTGCGAGTAATCCAGTTGCAACAGATAGCCCAGTCAAAAGGCGAGCGGCTGTCTTAAAAGGATTAAAAAATGTGCTGCTTAGCAGTGTCGTTTTCATTACAAATGCTCTCTTAAAAAATATACAGTCAAAAAAGTTTCACTATATCTACCCTGATGATTACAGGCGATTAGTGAATAGATTAGGGGTTAGTGCAGGTATCACTACTCTTCCTATAGGTGGGATTTCGGAAAGAAATTGAAATCTAAGAGTTATATTTTTTCTTAGTACTTCGGGTGTGGCGGAAGAGCGAACAGAGGTTTAGAAATCGATAGAATTGTGTACATACGACTAATGACTCAATAAGAAGATTTACCTTCTTTGAGCAGCAGTCAATGCCATATCGCTATCAAATCATTTGTGTAGAGCTTACACAACCGACCATCGTGACAGTCTGTGTTTTGACCCCTTATAGAAGTGCTTTCAAAACGCTTTAGAAAATGCTGAAGCTATCTATGGTTGATAGTTAGCGGGCAATCAGAATCTGGCTTCTTCAATTCAGATTATCACAACCCACAGAGCGAGAAAGTTCCCCTCCAAGAAAGGGGCGCATAACTTAACATCTATTTTCTAGTTATTCAAAAATAAAAGTTCAAGAAGCGATTGAGGTCTACTTACGGCAGGTTGAAAAACACTTCTGAAGAAACGCTCCAGTTTGTTCAAGATGGCACTGTAACTTCTAGACTACTCTTAGTTAAATAAGTAACAACTAGCTTAAAAAAATCCTCACCCCTTTGAAGTAGAAGGGTGAGGATAGAAGACAGAATCTAAACGAGTCTAGCTGGCGATATATTCGCGGACATTGGCTTTGCGACGACGCAAGTGGTCTAACGCCTGCCGCTCAAGCTGACGAACCCGTTCGCGGCTCAAGTTTAAGCGATCGCCAACTTTAGCAAGAGATAGCTCGTGACCATCATTTAGGCCATAACGCAACGCTAAGACCTCACGTTGCTGAGGGGTCAGATCGTCCATCATGTTGTTGAGATCTTGACGAAGAAAGTCTTGAGTTAAATAGACATCAGGTGATGGCCCATCGTCTTCAAGCAACTCTTGTAGCTCAGTATCTTGGTTGTCTCCGACGCGCATATCGAGTGATACGGGTTGGCGAGACATAATCAAGAACTCACGGATTTGCTCTGGCTCAAGCTCAAGCTCTTGAGCAATCTCAGTAGCAGACGGACTACGTCCTAACTGCTGAGATAACTCGCGCTGGACTTTCTTGATCTTGTTGAGCTTTTCGGTAATGTGAATTGGCAATCGGATCGTGCGGGCTTGCTGCGCGATCGCTCGGGTAATGGCCTGACGAATCCACCAGTAAGCGTAGGTCGAAAACTTATAGCCACGGGTTGGATCAAACTTCTCAACGCCGCGCTCTAAGCCAAGCGAACCTTCTTGAATCAAGTCCAAGAACTCCAAATTACGCTTCTGATACTTCTTCGCGATCGAGACGACAAGCCGCAAGTTCGCCTCAATCATCTTCTGCTTAGCGCGACGACCACGCTGAAAAATACCATTCAACTCTGACTCGCTCAAGTGAACATGCTCAGCGAATTCTTGCTGACTTGGCTCGTGATCAAGCTTCTTAGTCAGCGAGTCTTTTTTGTCTTGCAACGCCATCATCTGCTGCACCTGCTTTCCGTAGAGAATCTCCTGCTCATGGGTCAGCATCGGCACACGCCCAATTTCGTGCAAGTAAGTTCGCACCATATCGGCTGAGAAGGTGGACTTGGAAGCTTTGGATTTGGTGTTGGCAGTAGCCATGATGTGCTTGTGAACTCCGTGAAAACAAACTGAAAAACTGTTGCGGGGCAAAAATAGGAAGAGAAACAGTCCACTTATCCTATTAGGGTAAGGAATGGGCTATAGAGCTTCATCTCTCGGTGTAAGGAGATGAATGCTACGAATTCTAAGGAATCATGACAAAACGAAAGAAGTAATGGTTCACTGAATCTGATTTAGAAGCTGAGGGAGTGGCGATCGCAAATGAGTCGCGTTGAGCTGTAGATAAATTGACAATGAGCTGTAGCGTGGTGGAGCGGTGCTATCTCGAAATCAGTTCGACTTCAGGTTATGCTCTAATGATATAGCACTTTTTCTATAAAGTAAAGGGTTTGAACCTATTTCTAGAGGTAATTTTTTCCAGCCGCTGACGGAGCAGAAAAACATACTTAGCAAGGGATACAGCATGACTGAATCACTCCACAAACTGCGTTCTTTATAATCATGAATGTTTAGATAGAGTTTGAATAGAGAGCATTAAGGGGGATAACCGAACCTTTCTAAAGCGATTTTGTAGGGCAATCTGAATGAACCTTTTTGGGGGCGTTCCGAATGCTGAAACCCATTAACAGAAAGACTTTCTGCGATCGCTCAAATCCTGATTCCTGAGAGTTTGACTTAAAAATAATGCGATAAATAATTCAAAGTTACGCTCTAGAACTAATATATGAAATTCTTGTGTCATTGAGATGCCAATTGAATAGCACCACAGTGAAACTTTGCGAATTAAATCGACCAAGAATGGTTTGACCTAAAGAATAGAGTCTTTATTTTTATAGCTGAAAATAGACTGAAGAAAGTAAAAGAAATTCTGTTGATTTAAAAGGGAGCGGTAACAGCGCACTCAGTGACCGATGTAACAGGTGAATACCAACTCGGCGGCGCTTACCTGCGTATGTTGCCAACCCCTTGAAAGGAACGATGGGCTGCCCCTCAAACGGGGTGATGAACTCAATCGGAAATCTTAACCTTTCCTGCCTTGTCCTGCTCCAATCCAGCCTCCAAACTAATGACCGCTCCGATAAACGCTGCGTGAACAAACGTTTGAGGAAAATTGCCTAACATCTGTTTTGTCTGGGGATCTGCCTCCTCAGCAAAAAATCCTAAATCATTTGCACAAGCTAAAGCGGCATCAACGATCGTGCGAGCACGTTGAAAGTCGCGGCGAGCGACCCAATATTGAGCGACCCAGAGCGTACCTGCTAAAAATGCCCCTTCTTGCTGAGAGTCAGCGTTTTCTAGATGCCGTCGGTATAGATTCCCGCTTGCATAGTTACGCTCAAGCGCGTCAATTGTTGCAACCATTTCGGTTGTGTCAGGAGCCGTGTATGCCCAAACGGGAAATAGAGCGGCGGAGACATCAACTGCTTCACTGCCTGCAAAAGCAGCATAAGCCCCTTCGGAGGTCAAACAATGGCGTGTCACAAAACGGCGAATCGCTTGTTCTGCCGCTCGCCAGCGACGAGCTTGAGCGTCGGTTTTGGCAAAATCAGCAATGTGCATCAAACCACAGGCTGCAAGCACTTTACCAACCGTGTAATGTTCCTTTGACTCTTCTTCCCAAATACCGTGATCTGGTTCGCTCCAATGGTCTGCCAAATAATCTGCAACCTTTTCGACAACTGACCAATGCTCATCAGTCTGAAAACGGCTATAAATCAGCTTAGCAACTAATAAAACATTACCAAGAGCATCAAGCTGCAATTGAGATTTTGCACGATTGCCGATACGAACGGGTTGGCTGTTGCAGTACCCAGTGAAATCGAGTTTTACTTCGTCGGAAACAGTTTCACCGTCAACATCAGCAACCGGAGAAAGGGGAAGGTCTTTAGATGAGCCGCGATTCTTCGGCGCTTGGCAAAGCCAATCGTAGCCACAGACAAACTCTAAGAACTGTTGCGATTCAGAACCATCGCTACATGACCCAATCAAAGCACTCACAACCATGCCTGCATCGCGTAGCCAGACGTAGCGGTAGTCGTAGTTTCGTTCTGCCCCGATCGCTTCCGGCAGGGAGGTAGTTGCTGCCGCTATAATTCCACCTGTCTGCTCAAACGTGAGTAGCCGTAGAGCGCGAACTGAGTGTGCGACTTGATCTTTATATGCCCCGTCATAACAAACAGGACTGAAAAGTTGCTGCCAGCGATCGCGCGTTGCGGTTAACCAGTAGTTCACATCCTGTTCGGTTGGCAACGGCAGCGATCGATTGACCAACACTGCCCAACCCGCTTCACCTTGAGGAATGGTGAAAGAAACGTGTGGTTCTGAGATTTCGTCACAGGTGTCGCTTGCGCTAATGCTAAGAGGATGAGAGGCGTAGAGATAGTAGCGATCGTCAATCTGAACGCCCTGATCAACAAATTGCAGATTAGGGGAACGACGACCGTAGTCGGGTGCAGGCTGTAGAATCACCGTCAGGTCGGCTGGAGCCACTGAAAAGCGACGACAAATTCCCTTAGGAACCTTCTCTCCCATTGGCATCCAATCAAGAATGGTTAACTCGCCCTGCGGGGTTGTCAGCCTTGTTTCCAAGACACCGCTGTCTCCCAAATAAGCGCGGTTCGCAAACGAGGCATTGGGTAACTGTAGCCACCAAGATCCGCCGCGATTTAGATCAAGTAAGGATGCAAACAAAGATGGAGAGTCAAATCGTTCTGGACAGTACCACACTACCGAACCCAATGTTGTGATCAAGGCAGAAGTGCAGCGATCGCCAATCACAGCCAAGTCGCGAATTTTCGGAAAGCGGTTTGTCATCTTGAGATTAGAGTTTGCTTGCACTTTGGAGAGACTGATCTTCAATTTTTAGGAAACATTCAACAGGTTGTCTGTTTAAGAACCGTTCTAGTTAAAGTTCGAGTACTCCATCTCCAAAGTCTAGCTCAGTGCAAACGGCTAGATTGGGATATCAAGAATAAGCTCTCATATACGCTTCTTTGGATCTTGCATCGCCTTGAACCTAAGCTTCAAGCAACTTTTGCACCGTCCACCACCACAGGTTCCGTCCATTGATCTTGTTCCAGTACCAATACTCACAGCCCCATAGCAAAACCCTGCTATAACCGATATCCATTAGAGTCGTGACGATATATTCCACTCGCTTTGGGGTGGAACTCAGATAATCAGTTTTACGAGTGGCAACCAATTCATGAGGCTCCCAAGGCTCTGCCTGTGCTTCGGCAATCCAATCCTCTTTCCCCATGTGTACCAGTATCTTCTGCCATTCCTTTAGCTTTGTCCGATAGGCTTCTTCAGGTTCCAGGTAGCTAGAGGAGTTGCCTACTGGCACTTTCGTATAAACATTCATCCCGACAGCATCGGCTAGAGCAAGGCTTTCTTGAAAGGCACGCTCGTCTTCAGCGTCTTCAGCAGTAGGCAAGGTCAAGGAGTTGGTCATCAATACTTTTTGCTTAGGAAGGGCTAACGATCGCACGAGTTCAACTTCCCGGCGCACAAAGCCGTAGCTGAGGTAGCGGCCTGCCGTAATATCTAAGCGAGTAAAAGGTTCGTTTTCAACCTGCCAGTACTTCAGACTAGGGGCATGACGTGTGTGCTTCACAAGCGTTTGAATGAACTGGAGTGTGTAGTCTGCAATCTGCTCATTGCGATCTAGCGGTTCTGGATTGCCAGATGTATCACAGCGATCGCTGAGCCACTTTGGAAAATGAAATTCGGGCCAGCGAGGTGATTTCATTCCAACCGTCAGCACTACATCAATTCCCTGCCGATGACTTTCATCGAGCAACCAATCCAGGATTGTGAAATCAAACTGGTTTTTGAGCGGTTCGATTTCATTCCAGTAACTACACAGCCGAATGTAGTCAAACCCCAGTGAGCAAATGTGGCTGAAGGCTTTTTGGTAGTCTAATCCTAGGTAGCGGCACTGAAGTTGGCTGAACGTGGTTCCCAAGTATACAGGTCGTTTACGGCTTGCTGTCTGAGGGGAGAGTTGAGCCAGAGAAGTGGCTTTAGTCCGGTCAGCACTCAATGCTATCAAAGCGGAAACGCTTGATCCGAGGAAAAGCGTGAACTGCCTACGGGTCAGACGTAACTCAGTAGTAAAGTTGGTTTTTTCGATTCGCTTCATCGTCGGCACGTCAAACCTTTATCTCAATAATTGTTGCATTTATTACGCCTTATACACTGAAATTCTAGGTATGGGTAAGCTTTTAACAGTTCAATCTTAAGAATGACTTTTTAGTCCATGCAACGTTCCTTCTTGATTGCTCTGGCAACAGCACTCAATCTGATAACTTTTAAGCTGTCTGCTGATGCATATCCTCCTACTCTTGATCCTAAATCGCCTAATGAGTTGCGCCAGCAAATTCAACAAATTCAACAACGCTTGGAGGATTGGGCACAACTAGAGGTGTATCGCCAAGCGAATGCCACCGTCCCCCCACCTGCAGTGGGCGAAAACCGAGTCGTGTTCTTTGGCGATTCCATCACCGATTTTTGGGATCTATCTACCTATTTCCCGCGTCGACCTTATATCAACCGGGGCATTTCTGGGCAAACAACGCCTCAAATGTTGATCCGATTTCGTCCAGATGTAGTTGCCCTCAAGCCACGAGTCGTCGTCATTCTCGCAGGAACAAATGACATTGCAGGCAATACAGGCCCCATGAGCTTAGACCAAATTGAAGACAACTATGCGTCGATCGCAGAGTTAGCGAAGGCCCACCAGATTCGAGTAGTGTTTGCGTCACTGCTTCCAATCCATGATTATGGCGCGAAAAAAATCTTAGCTGGACGACCGCCAGCTAAGATTGAAGCTTTGAACTATTGGTTTAAGAAGTATTGCAAAGCGAATCATTGCATCCATCTTGACTACTACAGTCACATGCTGGATGACCGAGGAATGCTGAGAGCAGAGTTATCAGACGATGGACTACATCCGAATGCGAAGGGATACAACATCATGGCTCCTTTAGCAGTGAGAGCAATTCAGCAAGCATTGGAACAACTGAGTCCCTAATGACTAAAAAATCCCTGATGACTGGAAAAACCGTTAAGACCAAAAAATCTGTCGATTTAAGCTTCTGAAGTAGCAGTTGTTCAGTTGGAAAGGAAGCGTAACAAAAAGGTTACTAGCTGAACCCGGATCAACTGAGTCCAGCTTTTTATTAATGCAATATCAAGTACAAACCGCTTGGCTTCTAATGACACCTGCTATCGCCATCCTAGCGGTGGCTCGATTAAGTCTTGATCTGCTTTGCCTTCCCGCACTCCGGGTTTGTCAACAATTTGAACCGTGGTAGCCTGCAATCCTTGTTCTCCTTCGGTGGCAACAAACCTCACTGCCGTTCCCACTTCGATGCGATCGAAATCGTTGTGACTCACACTGTTTTGGTGAAAGTAAACATCTAATCCATTCTCTAAAGTTTTGATGAATCCGTAGCCATCTTCCCGAAACAGCTTTGTCACGATCGCAGTTGAATCGCCACCCGCTCCATGAGTTTTAGAATGTTCAGATTCTCGTTGTCGATCGGTGAGTTCTTTTAGCTGACGCTCAACTTTAGTAAAAGCAGTTCTAACCACTGCCTCTAGAGGAACGCTCAGATCGTTTGGGTGATCTTCTCCAACTAATTCATGGTTAGGAGGAACTCTTAGGTCGATTCGTACTCGGTAGGGAGAACCGTGAGTCGGTCGTTCGTTGATCTTCTCGACTGCGATTTGACCGCTACTGATGTAACTACACAAGCGCTCTAGTTTGTTCAGCTTCTCGTGAATCAAAGTATCGATCGCATCGGAATGATCCAGATTGCGATATGTAATTTCTAAAGGTGTTTTCATCCTGTCCGTGTCCTAAGCTATTAATGTTCGTGGTCTAGCACGCAGAGACAACGTGTTCCACTTCAGATTATTTTTTACTTCAAATTAATCTTTTGGTTGTCTCCACTGCTCGCAGGCTCACCTGTTGTCGCTGCTTTGATGAAACCAATTGTTTTTGCCACGACACCTGCAGGCGAATCCCAATATTCTGCTTTCTCAACGCTAACTTTTAACAACGCGATGTCAGGCTCATTCACACCGTTGGGGAACCAAGCCTTGAGATCAGGAACCCAAAGCTCCTCGATCTTCTGCTTATCTTGGATCAATTCGGCTTGCCCTGACATCGCAACATAGGTCTGCTTATCGGGTGCAGCGAAACTAACGTTAACGTGGTGATTTTGATTTACTTCATCGACTTTATAAGAGCTTGCGTAGGTGAAGAACCAAAGATCGCCATTCTCTTCGATCTCGCGATTGGTTGCCATCGGGCGACTGTGCAAACTGCCGTCGGGATTAACGGTCGTCAACATGCAGTATTCGATGTCTTTGACGAGATCGCGCAGCTTCTTCAGTTGCTCGGTGTGATTATCGGTAGAAACAGTCATTGCTAAATTATTTCTGTGTAGATTTACATTGAATAGAGTGTGAGCGATTCGTTTCGCCAAACTCAAAGGATTACGCGATACTAAGTCGCTTGTCCTTTAGTGTTAGCGCGTTGGAGCCGCGATCGCATGTGTCAGAAGAGAGAGTGTCCCTGCTTAATAGTGCGCTGATAGCGCTGTGGGAATTCTAAGAGGTGAGGTTTTTTTAGAGACTTCGTTGCCTTGCATCGTGCTGGTTCTCTTTATCCAAACACTTCATTTTCCTATGATTAGCAAACGTCGAGCTTTTTCTTTAGTTGCGCTGACTCTACTGCTTACAGGTTTGGCGAATGTAGCGATTGTTCCCATAGGGAACTGCGAAGCAACCACCAAATCGGTGCTGAAATTTAGACCACCCAGCCGAGGCAGCCTTTCGACTACGCGCGGGGGCGCGAGTCGAGGTGACACAGCGCAAGTCAAACAACTGCAAGCGCTTGTGCCTCAAACGAGCATCGGGTACACAACGGCTGCTTATCCAAGCTTGATGGTGTACATTCCTAAAACAACGGCCAAGATGATGATTGTCCGGATCAGATCTGCTGATGGTAAGAAAACTTTGTTTAAGAAGGAAATGGCTGTGCTGCAAACGCCCGGCATTGTGCGAGTGAATTTTGAGGATGCTGCTCTGCCTCCCTTAAAAATCAGAGAGCAGTATCGCTGGTCGGTCTCATTAGTAGCAAGCGCTGTGGATCGCTCGACAGCTACGGTGATCGAGGGCGCTTTAGAACGAATTCAGCCTGATGCACAGTTAACTCAACTGTTAGCCAAAGCCGACTTGCAGCAGCAAGCATTTATCTACGCAGAATCAGGAGTTTGGTGGAATGTTCTCCTCACGTTGGATGATTTGCGCAAGGCACAGCCTCAGAACCCGGCGCTCAATCAACAATGGACATCATTATTAGATTCGGTAGGATTGGGCGCGATCGCACAGATGCCCATCCTTGATCTCAAGCCCTAAACCTGCCTTCTCCCTTCTTTACAAATTGGAAGAAGGGAGATTCAGAGCCAGTATCAAAGAATTTTTTCTAACCCATAGACCAACGTCTTAAGCTGGAGCACTTTGCGAATTGACAGCAGTACTCCAGGCATATAACAGGAGCGATCGCTGGTGTCGTGTCGCAGCGTGTAGATTTGTCCCTGAGCGCCAAAAATCACTTCTTGATGCGCTACCAAACCCGGTAAACGGACGCTGTGAATCCGAATTCCTTCACCTGCTTGCGCTCCTCTTGCACCCGCCATTTTCTCAGTTTCTTCGACGATTTGAGGATTATAGGTTTTCCCCATTTCTGCTAAGAGTTGCGCGGTTTGAGCGGCGGTTCCGCTGGGAGCGTCCGCTTTTTGATTGTGATGAAGCTCAATGATTTCAACATGATCAAAATACTGGGAGGCTTGAACGGCTGCCTGCTGAAGCAAAATCACGCCAATCGAAAAATTAGGAGCTAGTAAACATCCGGTGCTGGCTTTGTCGGCAAATTCGGCTAACTCTCCAATCTGAGCGGGACTCAATCCTGTTGTGCCCACGACTGGACGAACTCCATACGCGATCGCAGAACGAATGTTGCCGTACACCACGTCAGGATGGGTCACATCCACCACAACGCCCAATTCTTTTTCTTGAGACAGCATTGCCATCATTGGCTCATACTCATTCGTAACCGGCACTTCTAGCGCCCCGCACCCAACTATTTCTCCGATATCTTCTCCGACGTACTGGGGATTGCGTGCGATCGCGCCGATCAATGTCATGTCCTGCGCCTGAGAAATTGCCTTCACAATCTCGCGCCCCATCTTTCCTGTCGCGCCGTTCACCACCACCGGAATTCGACCTGCCATATTCCACCCTCAGCTTAGACAACTCAGTCTATCGATTTTCTTGCCTTCAGTGTAGAGACTTTAAAGCTTAGTGAGCTTCAGTGAGTTGGCTATTCTGACGTTTATTCGTCGATTTCTGCGCTCATCAACACTTAGCATTTATTGCTGATGTGCTGGCAATCCAACCCTGAGCCTGTGTTGGTTATAGATGCGATCGCTCTAGCGCTCCCCTGACTCTAGCGGTTTTCGCCTCACACAATATGTCACAATGAAAGACACTCATTAAACTTGCTTTAAACCCTTCAGGATATCCCGTGACCTATACGACAGAAGCTAGATCGCCCAACGGACGTGCTACAGCGTCCATCCCTCGCCGTCGAGCAGTCTTTCCCTTCACCGCGATCGTTGGACAAGAAGAAATGAAGCTGGCACTGCTTCTCAATATCATTGACCCCAAAATTGGCGGCGTCATGATTATGGGCGATCGCGGCACTGGTAAATCGACCACGATTCGAGCGCTGGCAGATTTGCTGCCCGAAATTGAAGTCGTGGCAGATGATCCTTTTAATAGCCACCCCAGCGATCCTGAAATGATGGGTGACGAGGTGCGTCAGAAGATCGAGCAAGGGGCAGATGTGCCAGTTGCACAGAAGAAAGTGACAATGGTAGACCTGCCACTAGGCGCGACTGAAGATCGCGTGTGTGGCACGATTGACATCGAAAAAGCTCTTTCTGAAGGGGTGAAAGCGTTTGAACCCGGACTGCTGGCAAAGGCAAATCGAGGCATCCTCTATGTTGATGAAGTCAACTTGCTCGATGATCACTTAGTGGATGTGTTGCTCGACTCGGCAGCATCCGGTTGGAATACGGTTGAGCGAGAAGGCATCTCGATTCGTCACCCTGCGCGGTTTGTGCTTGTTGGCTCTGGCAACCCAGAAGAAGGCGAACTGCGTCCTCAATTGCTTGATCGCTTTGGAATGCACGCCGAAATTCGCACGGTGAAACAGCCTGAGCTACGAGTGCAAATTGTTGAACAACGGACTGAGTTTGATCAAGACCCGATGCCGTTTCTAGATCACTATCAGCCGCAGCAAGACGCCCTTCAGCAGACGATTGTGGATGCTCAGGCACGCTTAAAGTCAATCAACATCGATCACGATTTGCGTGTCAAAATTTCCCAAGTTTGTTCTGAACTAGATGTAGATGGTCTGCGGGGTGATATTGTGACCAACCGCGCTGCTAAAGCTCTAGCAGCGCTTGAAGGTCGAACTGATGTAACTGTAGATGATATTCGTCGAATTGCGCCGCTGTGTCTCCGCCATCGCTTACGCAAAGACCCGATGGAATCAATCGATTCGGGGTACAAAGTTGAAAAGGTATTTGGTCAGGTGTTTGGCATAGAAGTAACAGGATAGTTTTCTCAAATTTTTCTGGTAATCATCTCAGGAGGCTGTCTGCAAATGTGCTAGGCAGCCTTTTTGCTGCGTGGTTAGCGATCGCGCAAATCACAATAACTCAGAAAAACTACTTGATACGTCCGTAACCTCGACTAGTGCTTTCTCAAAGGAGAAGCGCCTGCGGCAACGCTTAGCAGAGGGATGAATTAGGTATAGTCACTCATCCCTCAAGCCATCTTCTAAATTTGACAGATTGCTAGCAAGTCTTTACGTTTAACTTTTCTTTCAACTAGCATTGTCAAATTCTCTATAGCGCTATTAGATGAAGCGCCCTAATCATGTCTTAGAGGCATTCGTCAAGTTATGCAGGCGTCAATTTCACAATCAACGGTTCATCGGGTACCTCCAATGTAATTTGGGTTGGTGAAACATATTGTCCAGTAGCATTGGTCGATTGGTTTGACAAAAACGTTGTTGCTTGACGGATTGGAGTTGACACGTTCAAAGTCACTTGCTGGTTGACCGTTGCATCCGTGCTAATTCCATTCGTCCACAGCACCAAGAAAAACTCTCCATTCGCCTTTTGCAGCAGCGTGTGATGCAGATTTGTGGTGTTTCCAGTCAAGCTATAGTTCAACGTTCCTAATGGAACATTGCTGGGTGTGTCGTTCAGCAAACTTATTAAATTTTTAACTGCATAAAACGCAGGTTTTGGAGAACCATCGTGTCGAATTAAACCAAACCGATTCTCTTGAGAAGATTCAGGCTTCTGATCGATCAGTTCATACATGAACGTTCGTCGGATATTCCAGTTGAAGTTCTCCAAGTACTGTCTAGGAACGTATTTTGCTGCAACCTGCTCAGTCACATTCGGCTGCTGAAGTGCCGTGTAGTGATCGGCGGTGTGCCAACCCGTCTCAGTTACAACAATGGGGCGATCGGCTGTTACCTTTTGCATTAGAGGCATCCATCGCCAATCGTAATCACTAGTGGGTGTTCTGCCGCCTGCATAGCTGTGCATATTGCCCAGATCGGACACGTCCCGCAAAGACCCCATCTGATCTGCATTTTCGGGTTGTGCTAAAGAGGGAGCAATCACCCAATAGCCTGCCGTCGCCGGATCGCTTTTCATTGCTCGGTATAGCTCGGTCTGATATTGGCGGGCTCCAGCGTAATTCCCCTGTCCTTGATACGTAGAAACGTTGTTCACATCCCATTCATTGGGACCTTCAACCGCGTCTACTGAAGCTGCGACTCGTTTGACAATGTTGACCGCCTCAGTGGGAGAAATATCGTCTTTAGGATCCATTACCAGCGTTGAGCGAATTCCAGACATTGCTAGGCGATTGAGTTTCTCAAATAGCTCAGCATTATTGCCACCATCCCGAATATGACGAATTCCAAGTTCAATCAATCTTGGTTCGATCACATCGTTAAACCGACCGTAACTGGTATCGTTGTACCGCAGATGGGTATTGATTCCTAGCGAGTCGATGAAGGCGCTGGCGCTCCGGGCTTGTTCTCCGGGCAGAGCAATGTTGGCCTGTCCTGGAACGGTTTCCTCTAAAAAGGAGGAAGAAAGCTGACTTTGAGGAACGATCTCTTTGGTTTGACTGAGGCTTGACCAAAAAAGTTTAGCGATCGCTTCGCCGCCCTGCTCATAATATTCCAGCTTAATGTCATAGGACTGATCCGCAAGGAGGCTAATGCTTCCGGTGTCAGTTGTTGGCGCGTGATCGTTCCAGTGATCAATCACGAGTTGTCCGTTAATCCACAATTTGATGCCGTCATCGGACAGTGTTTCAAACGTGTACGTCTCTGAGTACTTTGGCTGAATCTGCCCTGTCCAGCGCACTGAAAAGGCATCTGCTTCGACTTTAGAATCAGGCGAACCGTAGTTCCAAGCAAAATCAACGGTGGCATCGACGCGCTTGAGAACAGGGTTGGTGAAGTCTGGGTTATCAAAGTACTGCGCCGTTAGACCGCTCGATTGTGAGTCAGGAGCGGCGATAAGAGAACTCTGTAGCGTAGCCTCTGCGCTGGCTTGCGATGTAATTGGCAGTCGCTCATCGAAATAGGGGGACGATTCGAGCGCGCTAAAGCTACGATCGCTGCCGCCAAGCTCCGAAGCATCGCTCGATAAAGTATTGAGTTTGGAGTCTAACACAAGGTTTTCCTAGAATTTGACAGTCTAATCTGACTAAGCTTTGCGAAAAGCTCAGGGAAGATGCATAGCAAACAAAATGATCTGTCTAGAAAACTGATGAAGCAGTAATTACACTGGTTTGAAAAGAAACAGTATTGCGATTCAACACAGGACTAAAGAGGACTGAAAAGTGGCGAATTTGGCACTGCTTTGCAGACCGTACACACTGTTTATTGAAAGAATTGGCGTTCCACCTTTTGACCAAGTATAAGGAACTATTTGCTAGGGTTTGGGTCTATCCGGCTGGAATTCTAACTAAGAGATTGTAAAAAAATAGCAACCATAAAATTATTACTGTTCGGTTGCCCATATGAACTCGGTATTATATTACTTGAATTCATACATCTTGACTACTTAAAATTCAAGATTTAAATTTAATCCTAGAAACCGCCACAATCCAGCATTCGCTGTGGTTTTCAACCGTTTTTCTCCTAATTTAATAGTGGACTGAAGAAAAAGAAGATGAAAAAGTGTTTGCGATCGCGGACGAAATCTCCCTCTTTATTTGCAGCAGTTTCTATTTCTTGATTCGTGCTTCTGTTGCTCTTTTATTCTTCACTCGCTTCATATTCTCTACGTGCTTCAAAAGTATTAAGGCTTTACCAAGCCGTAGAATTGCAGTTGATTTTTGCTTATTTTGCTGTTTCTAAATCACAGGCAACTGCCTATGTTTCAATGTTCGTTGAACTACACACAAAAGTGTAGAAATCAGGCAGAACTTTGGTTTGGTCGTGTATTGGATATGACAACTCGTTTATCTGCTACATTCATAAGCAGATGGGCACACGTCAGAATTCTGCATAATTCAATCTTGCTGACTGTTGCATTTCATAAATTGAACGCTGTTGAATCAATATTTGCGTTGAGCTTGCTCGCTTTCTGTTAGAGCATCTCACGCTAGTTAGTTCTTTACAGTTTGCTGCATTATTTATTCCATGCTGGCGGACATGGATTTTGTTTATATATTATGCTAATGGTCGCGGCACCGATGATATTCGCCACCACTTGTTAATTCTTGCAGAGATGTTAGCTGTACTGATTCTTGGTGTTAATCTTCATGATGCATTTAGTGATGCATGACTGCGCTTCTGCTGGCGCATTTTTTATTTACAAGATTGTACTAGCGCTATCTATTCATGCAACTCGTGATATTCTTACTGACTTAGCAATCGTATGATTACGTCTCTAACTTTTATGTTTAAAGTGTCGTTCTATAAGTAATATTGTTTTCAATTTTATTCCTTAGCGATCGCTGGGTGTTATGTTGTGCGGTGGCGCTATGTATGCTGCCTATTGTCTTTATTGTGGTTGCGTCTTGCCTGATGCAGATTTCTAAAACAGAAGTCTGTCTCTAACGATCGCAAGGCATAGCGATCGTTAGAGACAGACTTCGTTAGCCGAAGGAATTGCGTTAGTAGCGCCGTTCATAAAAGTAGATCTAGATTCCTCTAAATCTGATATCAATTTTCTAAATTAATGCGACAGACCTCATAAAGGCACAGCACTGCCATGCTCTAACAGGAGCCTCTTAAACCAATTACTCAGTGTCTTTAATGCGAGTTTTACGTTCTAGAATTTCCTTCAATACCAAAGTCACGACTGCTAGTAATGCCAGTAGAACGGCAGCAGAGTAGGCAGCTTCCCCTTCGTACTGTTTATAAGCTTCTTCTACAAACAACGGTAAACTTTGAGTCTTGCCAGCGATATTTCCCGATACCACCGACACAGCTCCAAACTCGCCCATTGCTCTGGCATTGGTCAAAATTAATCCGTAGAGCAGTCCCCACCGAATGTTTGGCAGGGTGACTCGCCAAAACGTCTGCCAATCGCTCGCACCCAAGATTTTTGCCGCTTCTTCTTGATCGGCTCCGGCTTCTTCCAGCACAGGAATCACTTCACGCGCTACAAACGGCATACTGACAAATGCAGACGCTAACACCATTGCCGGAAACGCAAACACAACCCTGATTCCATGATCTTGCAACCAACCCCCAAACCATCCTTGTTGCCCATAGACCAGTACGATCATCAATCCTGCGACTACGGGAGAAATGGAAAACGGCAGGTCAATGATGCTGAGTAGGAAGGTTCGACCTGGAAATCGTCGCCGCGCGATCGCCCAAGCAGCACATAAGCCGAACACCGTGTTCAAGGGCACGCAAATGAGAGCCATCAGCACAGTGAGCTTGATCGCGTGCAAAAAGGTTGGCTGAGTCAAGTTCGCGAGAAAAGGCCCAACGCCTTTGCTAAACGCTTGCATGAAGACGTTTAAGGCAGGGATATAGAGGACGAGAGCGAGGTATGCGATCGCAATGCTAACTAGCGCGATCGAAGCCCAACTTTTAGATTTCGTTGGCTTTTTCTCAGAGGTTACCTGAGCCGTTGTCAGAAAGGGATCTACACTAGTCATACCGTCTTGCCCAAGCCTGTAGTAAGTTAATTCCAATCAGTGCAACTAGCGAGATGATCAACAACACCATGCCGATTACCGTTGCACCTGGGTAGTCGTATTGTTCTAATCGCTGAAAAATTAACACTGGTGCAATCAGATCTCTAAAAGGAGTATTTGACGCAATAATTACCGTCGAACCATACTCTCCAACCGCGCGAGAGAATCCCAGCGCAACTCCGGTCAAAATAGCTGGCAGAAGCGGCGGAAAAATGACGTGTCGAAAGGTTTGCCACGGTGACGCCCCCAAACACCAAGCGGCTTCCTCAATGTCCTGCTCCATTTCTGCCAACACGGGTTGCACGGTGCGGATCACAAAAGGCAGTGAGATAAACGTCATTGCAACGCCTACCCCAATCCGAGTAAAGGCAATTTTGATACCAAACGGCGCAGCCAGTGAACCTAACCAACCGTTTTGGCTATAGACTGTCGCGAGCGTCAAACCGGCAACAGAAGTTGGTAGGGCAAAGGGCAAATCAACTGACGCATCGATAAATCGCTTTAATGGAAAGTCTTCACGCACCAGCACCCACGCGATCAATGTGCCAAACACTCCATTAAATGCCGCTGCAATGAGCGAGGTCGTAAACGTCACATCATAGGCAGATAGGGCAGTTGGGCTAGTCGCAATTTGCCAAAACTTGGCAGGTCCAACCGCACTCGCTTTGGTCAGCATTGCCAGCACGGGTAGAATGAGCATCACGGCTAAGTAGCCGAGCATAATTCGCCATGTCCAGGGCGCATGGATGATTTGCCGGAGGAAAGCTTTCCCTAACCTCGGTTTTTCTGGAAGTGAGGAGATAGTCATTGGTGGCAAACTGAATTGATATGAGCAGTGATCGTTTTGGTGAGGACTGGCAGCCGATCAGACTGGTAAGAATGAGAAGCGGAGGTTGAACCAGGCGTTTTACGATCGACTACCAGACAATACTACGATCGAGCGACTGTGATCGAGCGACTACGATTGAGCACGAATGCTGTCGAACGTGCCGCCGTCCTCAAAGACTTGCTGGGCTTGTTCCCAGCCGCCATACTCGCCGATTTTGCCTAACTGCTTCACAGGCGGAAACTTGTCAGTAAATTCCTTTTGCTTGCTCAAATCGCCTAATGGACGGAAGCCAACCTTGGCAAATTCTTGCTGAGCTTCTGGCGTAAACAAGAACTTCACAAAGGCTTCAGCCGCCTCGCGTGTTCCATGCTTATCCACATTTTTATCTATGACTGTAGTTGGCGTGTCGATCGAGATATTCACGTCTGGCACAACGTAATCTAACGATTCACCCTTTTGCGTTGCCAAAATCACCTCATTTTCGTAGTTCACCAGAGCGTCTCCCTGACCCTGCTTGGCGAACGCATCGGTCGATTCCCGCGCATCCTTGGCTAACACCGCCACGTTTTTGTATGCCTTCGCGACAAAATCCTTGGCTTTGGCTTCATCATTTCCAGCTTTGATAGCAGAGTTCCACAATGCAAAGTAGTTCCAACGCGCTCCTCCCGAAGTTTTCGGGTCAGCCGTCACCCACTTAACATCATCTCGCGCTAAGTCAGTAAAGGATTTGATCCCTTTGGGATTTCCCGGACGGGTAATAATAGCGGCTACCGTTTCACCCACATTGCCGTTGTTGGGAACGCGCTGATTCCAGTTAGAGTTGACGAATCCAGCACTCACCAATTTGAGTACATCGGCTCCGATCGCAAGATGCACAACATCGGCTTCCAAGCCATCGATCACGGCGCGAGTCTGAGAACCCGATCCTCCATAACTTTGATTAAACGTGACGTTCTGACCGTTGTGGTCTTTCTTCCACTGCTCGACAAACTTAGGAATAATGGCATCATGGGCTGCTTTGGGCACCGCATAACCAACTAACGTCAACTGAATATCTTGCTGTTGATTAGAGGCTGGGCTGGCGTTATTAGAAGTGGTGTTACCAGACGAGCAAGCCGCGATCGCAACACTCAACACCGCCCCCATCAGAAACAGCGATATAAACCCTCGAAGCGAAGCGAATTTAATCTTATTAAATGGGTTAACCATTTCCTGCACGGTTTGTAGCGTGCGCTGCCAAGCCTTCATTCTGTCATCTCCCAAACAATCTACGGTTTATCCCTCGGGTTACCGTAATTCCAGTAGACTCTGATTGTATCGAGTGCGGGTGACAAACGCAAGAATAATCTCCTAAATCTTGAGCGGCAAAGGCGAGATTGATGTGACTGGCTCAGGACTGACACAACGGCTTCTTGGTGGCAGGATCAGCAATGCTGAGCAAATTGGCGTGATCGACCATCCTGAAAAACTAGCAGTTCTCCTGGTTGGAGAGTCGTCCAGGCTTCATTATCGGTCAGTGGCGTCGTCGCAATGACCGCTACTCGATCGAGCGGCGTGGTCAACTCCTGAAAATCAACGGTCACTTCTTCGTCTATCAGGTGAGCAGCGGCAAAGGGAGCCTGACGCACGATGTAGCAGAGTTTTGTAGAGCAATGGGCGAAAAAAGATTCTCCGTCTGAAAGCAGATAATTGAACGTCCCATAATGAGCGATGTCTTGAGTAACGGCTTGTAGTACGACGTACAACTGCTCTAAGGTCGGCTTGCCCTGCGGAAACGCTTGCCGCAATGTATTGAGGATCAAACAGAAGGCGCGTTCGCTGTCGGTTTGCCCAACAGGGACATAAAACCCCTGACGGGCTGGCTCAAAATTGGGCAAGTCGCCATTGTGAGCAAACACCCAATATCGTCCCCAAAGTTCGCGCTGAAAGGGATGGCAGTTTTCTAGTGCCACTTTGCCAAATGTCGCCTTACGAATATGAGCAATCACATGCTTTGACTTGATCGGGTAGTGGCGGACTAATTCGGCGATCGGGGATGTGATCGCGGGTTTTTCATCGA
The DNA here is from genome assembly GCA_019359275.1 of Myxacorys chilensis ATA2-1-KO14. Classification (GTDB taxonomy): domain Bacteria; phylum Cyanobacteriota; class Cyanobacteriia; order Leptolyngbyales; family Leptolyngbyaceae; genus Myxacorys; species Myxacorys chilensis. The sequence continues at coordinate 63,451 of JAHHHP010000018.1, forward strand.
GAAACACTCGACACCCTGCCCCCTCAAAAAAGGCAATTCCCCAGCCGTCCTGATGTTCATCTGTCTTTCCGCCTCGTGCCGCAAAGCCTTCAAAGGAAAAGCAGATGTCTGTCGGCACATTGCAGTTCATTCCCAACAGTTGGCACATTTAACCCGCCTGCAAGACACTATGCCAACTGATTGTAATGGTGAAGGTCGAGTCTTTTGAAATTTATCTGAGATGAAGTGCGACTTCGGGCAGGAGAGCTTTGAGAGTGTGATAGTATTCTAATTCAAGCAATCTACTGTAACTTGATGAGTTTGCCGTAGTTTAATCAGAACTCGCTTTAGGGTTCACTCTATCGGCGGAAATTAGGACGATTTTTCTTCACTCCTTGCTGATACCCATGCTGTTAACCGATTTGCAAGCTATCTATCAGCGCGATCCTGCTGCTCGCCACTGGCTAGAAGTGATCACGTGCTACCCCGGACTTCATGCCCTCTGGTTTTACCGCTTCGCCCACTGGCTCTACCGACTTGGGCTGCCTGTTATCCCTCGGCTAATTTCGCAATTGGCACGGTTTCTAACTGGAGTTGAGATTCATCCTGGCGCAACCATCGGTCAAGGAGTGGTGATTGATCACGGAAGCGGTACCGTGATCGGAGAAACTGCGATCGTTGGAGATAACTGTTTGCTGTATCAGGATGTCACCTTGGGTGGAACCGGAAAGGAAACCGGAAAGCGTCATCCAACTCTAGGCGAAAACGTGATCGTAGGCGCAGGCGCGAAAGTATTGGGCAACATTCAAATCGGCAATCAGGCGCGGATTGGCGCGGGTTCAGTAGTGTTGCGAGACGTGCCCTCAGATTGCACGGTTGTCGGCATTCCAGGACGAATCGTGAGAGAAAAGAAGACGAAAGAGAGCCTCAATACCGATACACTGCCCGACGTCGAGGCTCAAGTGATTCGAGTACTGTTCGATCGCATTCAGGAGTTAGAACACGCAATCGCTCGTGTGCAATTGGCGCAAGGCATACCCCGGCAGGAATCGCAGAAGCCAATAACATCGGTAGCAATTCCCTCTCCTAATTCTCATAACAATCATGCAGTCTCCAATCAACTAATTGAAGAGTTTTTAGATGGTGCAGGAATTTGAAGCCGACAACTTTCGTATTAGTAAAGGTCAATGCTAAAGATGATTAAATCAGATATGCCAACAGCGCAACTAGCGCCCCTAATACCGTACTACCCAACCTATACCCGATCGTTTCATCGGCGATCGCTCTTACCGCCAACATCAAGTTCTCTTTGGCGCATTGATCGAGGTATTGTGCGAACCTTAACTTGGTTAGAGGATGGAACCGTAATTACGCTTGGGATTTGGAAAGCAGGAGATATCATCGGACAAACTCTTTCTAGGGTTAATCCATTCCAGATGGAATGTCTCACTGCCGTGGAAGCGATCGCTCTGCCGCCAGAAAGTTTGTCTCACATGACAGAAGCAGTACTGGGGCACATTCAGTGTTTAGAAGAACTCACTGTTATTCGACATCACAAACGCATTGAGGATGCTCTGATCCAGTTGTTACTCTGGTTGGCGAAGCGATTTGGGCGAACGGTGGAGCAAGGGCACTTACTCGACTTTCACCTGACTCACCAAGATTTGGCAGAACTTTTAGGCACAACCCGCGTGACGGTAACTCGAATTCTTAGCCATCTTGAAGAGCAAGGATTGATCAACCGCTTGTCTCGCCAACAGATGGTCATTAGCGATATGGACGTTTGGCACTATGAGATTTAGAACGTAAGATTTAGAACGTGAAATCTAGAAAATCTAGAGCACGTTAAATGGACAGCATGGGATTGTTAGCCTGCTATTGATGAACGTTAAGGTTAGTCACTGACAGGCAACGTCCACTTTGGATAAAGCCGGTTGAACGTTTCACGCTGCTGCTTGAGGTCAACTTGCGGCAAGTGCTTCTCTACAAGGTCGAACGTTTCTTCCGTGAGTTGTCGCAACTCAAGAGTTCCGCTCGCGGCATCCGATTGAAAAACACGCTCCAACCGCGCAAAAAGCTCAGGCGGTTTAATGCTCATTACTTCAACCCAGTAACGTGTCCACTTGAAACCGGGGTGGTATATGCGGTTTAGTCCGAACAGCAAGTTGAGAAGCGATCGCACAATGGCACAGTTGTTTTCATACAGCATCGGAATTTCAAGGCGTTCGGTCAGGATTTGTTGACCATCGAACGGACGGAATTTTAGATGCTTCTGAACCATCGCAACAGCAAGTTCTTCAGGATAGGGAGAAAGTCGAGTTCGCCAATGTTTGACAATATCTTTGCCGTAAAGAACAACCCCATGTTGAAGATGAGATACTGTGGCTTGCTTCTCAAACAAAAGCCCGTTTTGTGATACATCGTAATGCTCAACAACATCAATGACGATGTTGTCCATCGTATCTCGCGCCCAGTGGCCCGCTTCAACCTTCATACCGTATATGTAGAACTGCTCCAACCATGCCTGTTTCGCCTCCCCATACGGCTCAATTTCCCATCCTCTGACACCAACACTTTGTGCTGTGGCTTGTAATTCTTCGGCGGATGGTAATTGTGACCAGATAAAGGCTAATTCAAGGTCAGAATACTGGTCTGAAATACCTAACGCTGCTGAGCCAAATACAAAACACGCTTCGACCTTGGGGTTAACAGTGAAAGCAGGAGCGATTTTGTGAGCCAACGAGATTCGCCATAGGCTGTGTCCAGTCATGTTGAGAATTATAGTTCCTCCGCTGAAACAATGCAGAGTGCGGCAGGCTGACGATTACTTGGAAAGGTTCGGTTCTACAACACTGGGGAAACTCGCGAAATTACGCCGTACCCAATCCATTCCCACTTCATTGTTGAGTTTAATTTTCTGAGGCGTATTGGCATAAATCTTGCTTAAAATATCGGCATCTTGCTCAACAACGACCTCACCAAACTTAAGATACGTGCTACCCAGTAGCTTAAAGAGCGGATGCTTGGCTTGACCAAACAGCAGAATAAAAGTCCTTGTTCGATTCTCGGTTTCGGGCACAAAAATGTGACATTGGGCCGCTTTCCCCAATGACGATTTTCCATGAAAAATGACCAAGGACGGGAAGTGATTTTCCAGGTGCGCTTTAATCGTGCTAGGCAACAACATGAGATCGGGTTTTCTGAGCTTTTCTACCATGCTGTAAGGGGCGGTGGGCATGTCATAAAATGCATGGGAATGATGCCCCTGATCAATAAATTGATGAAACTCCACATCGGTGATGCGAAACAAGTTTCGATGCGTGCCGTTTTGGTGATTGTAGTCATGCATATTCAGCAGCATGGTCAACAGATCGGTTTCCACACTGCGATCGGCAGTATGCCCAATAAAGGAGTACGTCTTTGCAATTTCATTCAGCACAGTAGGAATGGGAATTTTCGGTTCGTGACCTCCATACGACCAAACGAAATCGCCTTGGATAATGAGGTCTAAAGGGTTCAGTTGCGGTAATGTTTTCTTGTTCGAGCCAGGCAAAACGGTGCAGCCTTCAGCATCAAACTGGAGGGCATGAAACGGACAAACAACCGCACTCCTGCGATCTCCTTGAGGTTCGCACCACCCTTCTGACAACATGGCTCCCATGTGTGGACAGGCGTTTGGCAGGGCGTGAATCTCTCCAGCAGCGTCTTTCCACATCACATAATCAGCACCGTACAGCGAAATCTTTCGAGGTTGATTCACGGTCAGCATCGACTTGTGCGCCAACAACCAAGGCGCACCGGGAAGCATAGACTGCATAGTGTTCTCCGCTAGATATAAAATTGTGAAAAATCCGTCGTGTTTCTAAAATATGACAAAACATTCGCTTTCGTCAAGAAGTTTGCGTCGCCAGCCCAAACAGCAGCGAGGCAAAGAACGGGTCGAAAAAATTTTGGATGCGGCGGCAGCCGTGTTTGATGAGGTGGGCTACGAAACAGCGACGACTCATCTAATTGCTGCGAAAGCGGGGACAGCGATCGGGTCTCTCTACCAGTTTTTTCCTGATAAAGCTGCAATTTTCAACGCAATGGAATTACGTCACAGTGAACGAGTTAAACAAATGTGGGCACAGACTAACACCCCAGACATTGTTGAGCTACCCCTCCGTCAAATGATTCACACTGTTGCAAGTGCTGTCGCAGGGTTGTTTGAGCAGCCGGTGTCAAGGGTCGTGTTTGTGCAGTTTTATGTTTCTCGCCAAATCTTCCAGTCGATCGATGACAGTATGACCCAGGAAGCAATTAATTTTATGGCAAGTCTCTTGCAGCAACGAAACTCAGCTTTGAATGAAGCGCAATGCAACTTACTAGCAGAGGTGTGTGTTCATAGCAGCAACGCTGTGATGCTTGCTGCACTTCGTAGCCCAGATCTCCAGCATAGGCAACAGTTAACGGATCAAATTGAAGCGTTGCTCGTGTCGTATTTAGAGCCGCATGTGGGAGATAATCTGTTAGACAATGTAATGAAAGTAATGAAATGTCCTCATTGTCAATCGGAGCAGCTATCTAAAAACGGGCATCGTCGGGGGAAGCAGTGCTACCGCTGTAAGGATTGCGGGAAACAGTTTGTTGAGACTCAGCGATCCTTCGGAGCTTGACAAAGCCAATCGATTACCTCGATGCGATCACTCACTCCATAAATGCCAGTAGATCAAACTCTTGACGAATATCTAGAAGCGACCGATCAAGCAAAGGAGCAAAATCGAGAAACGGAACTCATTGCGATCGCCCACGTGACTTAGACCACATTGAAATCAACTCTGGCAACAGTTGAGGCAACACAGCGAAGATTGAGGTATACAACCAAATCACGCCATGCTCTCTAATCAAGTCATCATACATAACCTGAATTGCAGGACTGATGGTTGGATCTTTACGGGTGTTGAGGTAGTCCCGAAATTTGTAGTTGCTAGTCCACCACGTGAGCGGCAAAAGTTTGAGTTCATCGTACATGCCTGTGTCGCAACCGTAGATAATATGCGAGACATCATGCGCCAGCAAAATTTTCGCAAAGTCCGGGGGGAGTTCTCTTGGATCGGTGATGTTCGGATTCAAGACATAATATTCCTCTAGTCCTTCTCGAAGCGTCTGAGTACTGTTCTTGTTGGTGTAATAAGGACGAGGCTGCTGGCTCATACATTTTCGATACGATACAGTTTCGTAAACTATACTAGCATCTATGAACGAGATCAACAAAAAGCCACCCGGAAGACCTCGCAGTGTTCAGTCTCATGCAGCCATGCTGCAAGCAACCCTAGAAATACTGGGAGAAGTTGGGTTTGATGCGATGAGCATTGACACGATCGCGGCTCGGGCTGGAGTCGGCAAAACAACTATTTATCGTCGCTATGCCTCTAAAGCAGAACTGGTTGCAGATGCGATTGAACGAGTTCGAGAAGAAATCGTCATTCCTGATACGGGTCGCCTTGAGAGCGATATTGACGCGTTAATCCAAAGTGCTGCACAAATCACGCTCAGTCCGCTCGGACGACAAACCGTTGCCATGATTATCAGCAGTGCATCGAGCAATCCTGAGTTTGCGAAGATATACTGGACAAAATATTTACAACCTCGACGACAAGCCTTTGCAGTTGTACTGGAGCGAGCAAAAGCAAGACGTGAAATTCAGGCAGATCTAGATCCTGGTTTAGTCTTCGATGCGATGAGCGGAATCATGCTTTATGCCTCAATTTTTCAACCAAACCCTGAATCTTGGACGGAATACGTTCGACGCGCTCTAAACCTTCTCTTTAAAGGCGCTTCAAGTTTTGATGCGGAACCTCGCTAAAGAGCCTTAACTCTAATTGATTTCAAACAGAGTTGCTGTTTCTAGGTTTGGACAAATCGTTCGGGCCGCAATCTCCTTTGAAGGCTGATCTTGCCAACCTGACAACAAACCTTGCAGCTCAAAGCGCAGCAGTTGTAGAGCTTCAATCTGCTCAGTAATTTGTTGAAGTTTCCTCTGAAGACTGTATTTTACTTCGTCACACGGAAGTTGTCCTTGATCATGCACATTCAGAACGTCTTGAATCTCACGCAAGGTAAGACCTAACGCCTGCGATCGCTTAATGAACGACAACCGATCCAAAACGGTCGGTCTAAATAGTCTGTAGTTAGATTCTGAGCGGCTGACGGTGGGTGTCAGCAATCCAAGCTCCTCATAATAGCGGACTGTTTTAATCGGCAAATTGCTGCTAGCCGCCACTTCTCCAATCTTCAAAAGATTTTCTGTCTTGACGCTATACATTTTTTGTACCTCGTTCATCACAACTTGAAATACTCAGTATCTCTCTTTATTCTAAAGGTTCCAGTTTAATGGAGAGTCAAGAATAGCTTCAGAGCAAAAGTCATCAACAGAGGTGCTGTGTAATTTTTGAAAGTTACCCTTTCTTAAACCTTCTCGATTAAAACAAGATGTTTCCAGTAGGTCGTAATCCACCGTGATTTTTCAATCGACTGTGGATTACAACTTACGAATTGCAGACGGCTTCTGCTTGGGTGACTTGCCACAGCTCATAAACAAAGAATTCAACCCGCTCTTCTAATGCCGTGACAAACATTCCCTCGTCAGCATCCGCGCTGTCTGCTATCCAGCTACCTTGCAAGCCGACCTCGACAAATTCATCATCGACCAATGCCAGTGTTAGCGTCGAGTGCTGCGATTCTTTGAGCGATTCGCTTTGCGAAGCTCCGAAGGAGCGCACCATTCCTTCTAGAGTGGCTAACCCCGGAGCGTGAGCAGAAATCAGAAAGGCGGCTCGGCTCGACTCAACGTGCAGCGTGCATCCTAAACGCAGCGCCAACACAACTCGCTGAGCAACCAGCGTCTCCAGAGAAGTGGTGACCCGCTCTAAGTGCAATCCAAATTCGGTGTAGGTGAGCTTTAACATCGTGCGTCACTCCTGGGTGGCGGTTTGAGCCAGCCGTGCAAAGGTTGAAGTCTCATTCAATCCATGACTGGCTCGGTTAACTAATGTCCTTAATGTTCTAAAACTGGTTAGCGACGGCTAATGTGCAAACCTCCAAAAAAGAACCCCCGTCTCTGGTTCTAAGAGCGGGGGTAGCTAGTTACAGTCGATAAACTGCTCTGGCTTTATGTGGGTGACAGGACGCGCCTGCACCTTCCGCTCTGAGTCGATTGATCTAGATCTGGCTCTCTGTGGTCTGATTTCTCCGAGATCATGCCAATGGCATTAATAGCTATATCGCCGCCGACGCCATATGTTCCCGCAACTGCGAACAGCACATTACCCAAGCTGGTGCTGGGTCGTGGCTCAACGGTACTGTTCCAGGGGAAGTTACATAACATGGGAAGGCAAGCTCCTCAAATATTCTTCTATTAAAATACTACACATGTAGTATCAATATGTCTACTCTATCTTATGACAGATTTACGAAATTTCCATCATCTATAGAAAAGACTATTTCAGTCTTCACTCTCAAGATGCGCAATTTCGGAACTGTGATTTAAGTTGAACTTACGTTGAATTATAAACGGATTACAGAAGTGCGTTTGCGGATAGTACAACGCCAACAAGGGTGATAGTGATCGCACTAGCAATCGGAAGATATTTTTGAAGCAGTTGCCCCATTGAAAACTGCTCAAATGAGAACTGCTCAAACCAATGGTGGGCATAAATTGCCGCGATGCCTAATGCGATTAGTACAGACGCTAGACCGAGACTAAAAGCGCTCACCAGAACGATGCCATAAACGGTTTGATGAAGTGCGATCGCGCTGAGCAATAATACTAACGCCGACGGACAAGGAACTAATCCACCCGCAATTCCTAAAGAGATCAGCGAAGAGGTGGTAACGGATTTGTGATGGTGATGCTCATGATCATGAGCATGATCGTGAGAATGATGGCTGGAAGATGATTGAAGCCGATCTAAAATTAATTGAGAACCAACACCAACGATTGTGATTCCGCTCACTAGACTGAGAACAGGATACAAATCTTCTGGTACAACATATCGAGAAGCAACTAACGCAACGATTCCTAAAGCAAACACTCCGATCGTATGCGTTAATGTGGTGACAACTCCGAGCAAGACTGCCTGCTGCGGAGTGCCTTGAGTTCCAACTAAGTAAGCGGCAACCATCGTCTTACCGTGACCTGGCGTTAACGCATGTCCTGCACCAATACAAAACGCAATACCCAATCCTGCTAGAAATAACGCTGGTGTCAATGGCTCTTGTGTAAGCAGAAATTCTAGGTGGAGTGGATGCGCGATCGCAGGCGATGCGGTCAAGGCAAACCCGAATAGCATTACTGTGAGATAACCCGCGAATTGATGCAGTCGTTTCATGGGAAAACCTTCGTTGTCAGTTATATCGCTGTTAATTTATAGCCGTTAACTTATAGCCGTGTTGTAACAGTAACCGTGTTGTCAGCGATCGCACTTTTGTGGAGCGCGAGTGAGTAATTGTAAAAAAGCGATCGCTCTTGATTAAAGTGCGATCGCGCGTTGGAGTATCGAATATGAAAAACCTACCGATTTAGCAGACGGGGCGATAGCAAGCGAGTTCCGGTAATACCCGCGATCGCGGCAAATCCCCAAATGGCGAGTTGAGCTTTTAGCGATCGCATGAATCCTTGGCTGATCTCGTTTACTTCAACTCCGCGATCGCTGACCGGAATCGTCAAAATATCTTTGTGGTCTGACTTGCCAATTTTGACTGTCCAATCGCCCTTCTGCAATGGATCTGGAATAAACTCAAACTGTCCTTGAGCATTGGCTTTGCTCTCCAACCAAGGGCGAGTTGCATCTTTAGGAGCAAAGACTTGCACATCTGCAAACGGGTATGGTTCTCCAGTGCTAAACTTCGCCTGAATTTCTAGCTGAGACTTCTGGAGCAGCGAATAGTCTGCCTGTAGCGCGTGGGCGGACGCTGCTTTCGGAAATCCTAATAGGGTTAGCACCAACAGCAGCGCGACGATCATGGCTTTCATGCCTATGTCCCTCAAAAACAATGAATGCTCAATCTGGTTTAATCTTGCATATCATACCAGCCCAGACAAAACTGGATTTTATTTGTAGAACACTTAATTTTTGTTGAACATTTGCTCAAAGTTGAGACGATTTTAAGCCGCTGTCTATAAGGGCGATGTGGGCGTGGTAATAAATGTGTTCTGTCTCGTGGTTGAGACCAAGTTGTTCTTTGGGTAGACGAATCGTGGAATAGCGATCGCTAATCTGAAGCTGAAGATTAACCCTTAATAGAACGTTGTTACCCCTCATGACCATCTTTCAAAAACACAAGGTTAGAAAAATTGCTGGTTCTCTAAGTCTGGTCGGCGTTGGGGCGTTGTTTGGAATTATGGGACTGCCTCATACTGGGCTGAAGACTCACTCGCCTTTAGAGGCAGACTCGCTTGCTTTAGCTCAAGCTCCTACCTCTCCATCGTCTCCTCGTGCGCCCCAAGTAGATACTTCGCCTCGTCCAAGACCAGCCACACCAGCAAAACCAGCCACACCAGGTTCGAGAGTATCTCCTGCGGCAACTCGCGATATCGATACTAAGTTCGCTATCAAAGCGGCCCAAAGCGACCAAACGGAAATTCAAACCAGCCAACTCGCGTTGCAGAAATCGACCAATCCAAACGTGCGGCAGTACGCAGAACGCATGATTCGCGACCATACGACTTCTAGCCAAAGGCTCATGCCGGTTGCAATGAAGAAAGGCATCACCTTGCCAAAGGATGTTGGTCCTCTCAATCGTCCTTTGCTAACTGAGTTGTCTCAATTATCAGGTGCTGACTTTGATAGAGCCTATATTGTTGGTCAAGTCCGAGGTCATGCCGGAACTCAAGCTGAATATCAGACTTATCTGAGAGAAGGACGCGATGCAAATCTGAAAGCGCTTGCAAACCAGTTCTTGCCGATTGTCTCAGATCATTTAGAGATGGCGCAAAATATGGCTGCTAAAGGCTTTTAAATAGGCTGACAGGGATATTAATGAAAGTATCCCTGTCAATCTGATCTGCAAACAGAGACAGGTTGATGAGGCTGACGCAATGATTGCGAGCCACACCAGCCCATTCTTCATTAATGCAACGTTAGTCTACTAACGACAGGAACACCTGCCGCCACCACGAGAGCTTCTGAACTTGCGGCAATTTCTTGCGAATGTCATTAATATTCCAGCCCGTTAAGCGAGCGAGGGTTTGAGCTTCTTTTTCATAGCGCTGAGGCAGCGATCGCGTGTAACGTCTTTCCTCTTGACACGTCGTTGTGCCAGTAAACGCATGGCGCAACACATACCGCCCTTGAAATGAATCGCGATTTGACGTTTCTTGAAACATCAGATCTTCAGGAAATTTGTCGCGAGTGTAGCGCACATGTAGTCGAGTGATAAACACTCCTGCATCCGCTTCGGGCATCGGACGCCCAAACATCGGTGGAATCGATCTTGTTGATGCTTCAGAACCATTGAGCCAGAATACACCTGCTTGCTTCAGTTCGTCTTGATTTAGAGGCTCAGCCGAACAGGGGTCGCAATTACTCATATCCCACGCGTACTCCAGAAAAGCGACATTTCGACCTTCGCGATCGTAGGAACTGGCAAATGTCGAAGTATAAAAGTCGGAAAACTCATTTTTCACAAACACAGGAACTTCCTCACCCGACGGCACTTTCACCGTTCGATAGTTGGTGACGTCTGCTTGTCCTTTGGGTGAAAGAATGTAAATCAACAAATCTTGTGCTTGTTTTGCATTGATCATGCCTAACCGAATCGGCAACATAAATCGCGGTGACTCGTAAGCAATTTGCAGAGGACGTAATTTTTCGATTCCAGACTGGTCAAATTTTTCTAAATTGACCTTAGTCACAAAGAATTTTAGCTTCTGTCGAATGTAGGGTTTCAGCAATTGGTTTGCGCCTTGAGGCAGTTTGTAGCCATTCTGACGCAGCCACGTTTCGAGTCCACCAGATTCTTTGGCACTCAGAATCAGAATGTCGTATTCTCCTACATTGAATTTGGCTTCAACCGTTACTCCGAGCGATGCCTCACCTCTTTGACCGGCGGCGGGAGCTGGAGCTGCTTGAGGCATTGGCGCTCTACTATACGCTCGATCCTCGTTCACCCGACAAGGATCTTCGTCAAAGTATTCAACCAATCGTGGAGCGCTAAAAGCATCTAATCGCTCAATGATTTTAGGCTCCGCGATTTTAACCTGCTCCTTTTGCAAGACAACGGGAACGGGAACAACAATAGCAAAATCTTTCACCTCGCCTTGGTAATCGTTTGCCATCGTTAAAACAGTTTTTTTACCACTATGCGCGATCGCAACTTGTGACGCTTGGTTGTATAACTTGGAATCAGCTTTCGCAACATAAAAACCGCAGAATGCCCATGCTTTTGTGGCAAATATGCATCCACTGATGACAATAACTAATAATGAAAGTGCAAATCGAATTAGCTTCATACTGAAACCTCCAGTTGAGAATCTTGCGTTTGAGAATTTTGTTTCCACACAAAACGATCGTCTGGAAACAAACGATCTAACAGAATCGTGAGCGGCGCGAGCGCAAACAACGCCCAAAACACTGCTGTTGGAATGAAAAAATAGTTGCGAAGAATAAAAGTAAGTAGCGCGATCGCACCTGCCCAAATAATTCGACCCGTCCGAGCATTGGGAATCGATCGCGGATCAGTCACCATAAACAGCGCAAACATCAGCAGTGAACCGCTCATCAGTCGATGTGCCCAAACATCCCAAGTCCACCCCAACCAGACATTTCGTACCGCTTCTAACCCGGCATACATGCCCAAAAATGCCAGTGTGGTGTCCCATCTCCCGACCTTACCCACTACCAATCCACCTGTGGCCAAAAACAGCACCACATACCACCCTTCTTCACCCCACTGCCCCGGAGACACCCACGCTCCTGTCAGCAGCAATGCCACCACAATTCCAAAATTGGCTGGATTAAACACATGTTTGCCGCCAACCTGAAATACAGATTTACTTAAAATTGCTGCTCCGCCAGCCAGCGCCATTGTGCTGCAATGATCTACCCGTAGCAGCAAACTCAATCCGAGTGATGTGATGAGTGGACTCAAAAAAGATTGAGGTGTGAACGGTTGATCTTCTCTGTACCGTTGCACTGCAAATTGAGTTAACAGGCACGCTGCGATCGCTACTCCAATGACCTGCGATCGCAGTGTCCAGTCGCGAGTCCAAAAGCCTAGAAACAGAAACGTTGAGAGAAAAAGGATCTGAACCAGCCGAGCATCTTGAAACGCCATAACTCAGAACTAGCGATAGAATTTGCTGGTGCTATTATGCCGAGCTAGAGAGAATAGAAATTCATTGGTTACAGTTTATGCAACGGCTGTATAACGACTAGAATGCTCAAATGCAAAAGCCGAGTGTAGTATCTGCGTTGGGTTTAGCTCTATGACTTATTGTTATGACGTATCAAAATGTAGACCCTTTGCTTTAGCGATTTGACTGGGCGATCGCAATAAATGGTAGAAGCGATGCTTTAAAACTTTAAGGATGTGATCGCTATTGATCTCGAAATCGTTCAAGAGATCGCTACACCTAATAAGGCTGAAACCATCGCTGAAGGCAGTGCAAGAATGTATCTTAGTTGGATTCTTCAAAGAGTGACGGAAAGTTACGACGACCGCTTACAACACACAGAATTTCAATACCGTCTCATATCTATGCTTAATGCGCTTGCTGAAACCGCTCCAGAATTTGGTTTACGAACGTTTCACCATCTATTAGAGGGGTATGCGTTGGGGTTTTAATCGCGGCATCAATTTTTGCTCGCACGTCCTCAACCCATTCGGCGTCGGCGCGATCGTATTGGTCGAGTAAGCGCAAGGCAATTTCAAGCACTTCTTCTGCGGAGCGGTATTTGCCAGACTGAAGTTTGGTTTGAATTAGACGTTCTTGGTCGGGAGTGAGACTAATGCTCATAAGAGTTTTGCATTCAAGGTATCTACTAGTTTAAGCCTGAAGGCTTATTCTGTTTTCTCTTGCTTGATCTAGTTTGCTGCCTGTTGGCGCACTTGTTAATCACGGGCGTTAGTGGCGCGATCGCTCCGGGTTTGGGACAGCCAATCGCTTTGAAACTTAACAGAGGCTATCGCTTTCGGGTTCAGCAGAAGCGATCGCGGTGAAACTTAAAATTGAGTAGCAAAGCCTAACGGTTCCTGTCAACGGTTGCTACTTTAGAGTACCTAAAAAGCCAATTCATTATCTTCAGCAGCAGGAGCTTTAGAAATCACTCCCTGTGGAAGTGGTAAGTTTGTAACGACATAAAGATTCAAAATGTCCTCTCTGTCCATGAAAAGGATCTGACTACGTTTTGAGACATCAAGCTTATTTCCAAGCCAGTTCCGCGCAGCTTTAGTGATTTCTCCACCAGCAACAATAAAGGCATGATCCACAAGAACTCGTTTTCCAATTTCAGGATCAAAAATCTCATGCCCTAGCATCATCATGACTTGGTTGTGAATCTCAGCTACATTTGCATTACCTGATTTGGTAACGCCTGAAGAATCAAGCTTGCCTTTTTTTGCTTGGAGACCGAAGTAGAGAACGTGCTGTGTTGGGAGGATAAATTTCATCCATACATCCTTACCGTACTCAAGCGCTTTATCTTTGTGACCCGCTGCCGTAATTCGGTGATAGCCCAACTGTCGAAACAACGGGAGCAAGACTTCTTCGATTAGTTCATCTTCAGAACATTTATCCAAATAATCAGTAAGTTGTTTTCTCCTTTTAATCTCCTTCGGCGTGAACGGTCGGTGAGGATTAGGAGCCGTCGATACCGTTTTTGTCCCGATGTGACGTATGTACAATAGATCATCTTCCCCATAGAAGGCTTCGTAGCCTTCTCGCGATAGAGATTTATTCAATGCCTCAAGCGCGAGTGAACGATCTGGGTCGTCTTCCTCTGCATCGGATTTATGCATCAATATTCGTAATACATGCACAAAGCGCTCCGGTAAGGCGTAAGCAGTCGGTTGTGGTTCTTGCAGCAATTCCGCTAGCCTTTCTTCAGTCCACCAGCAGCGAGTTGAACCATCATGAACAAAGTCCAAGTCGCATTCTTCAAAAAACCGAGTGATATAACTACTAGAGCGATACGGGAAATGCGGGACGTTGCCTATTACCATTTCCGCTATCTCGCGCAAGTTCCTGTTCTTGAATTTCATGTCAATGGTGTCGTTCAGAACACGCTGTGTCTGCTTAATTTACCCTCAATCTAGGCGTGTGCAGCATAATTAAGATGAATTTTTCCTACTCTAATCTGTCCATCTCTCAAATTAGAGGAATAGGCAGACGGAGAGCCATATAATATTCCTATGCAACATGTTATGCAGCGGGCTGTTCAGATAATATTCTCAAAGATTAAAGAGCATTTTCGTCCCTTCAACAAACCTTTGTTGTTAATCCCTAAACCAGATTTGATGCTGGGTTCCTTGATACTCACAGGTTGACTTATTTACTGAGGAAAACCCGTTTTAGAAGGCAATCCTTCGGAGCTTGGCAGAGCCAATTGCACCCCTTCAATCCCCAGCGCCCTACTTGACGAACATCGCAAAATCTTCTACGCTCACAAATTAAGTCGCTTCCGTGACTCACCCAAAAATTTAGCCGCTACTCAAAGTTGCGCCAACAACCTTGAGCAGCTAACCCGCCAAACTGAGGTAGCAGTTCGGTAGGCTAAGGATGGATTTTACCATTCTCCTCAGCCACCCTGCTTCGTGTGTCGTGCGGGGTGGCTAACTTTTTGGGTTCATAATCTCGCGATTACTGAACTCAACTCGGAGAATCCATCATGAATAGAACCTTGCGTCGATCGTTTGTCGAACCTCAGCCGCCGCATGAGAATGCACTGCAAACCGTCGTCGCGTCTCCTCCGCCTCTCACTCAACAAGAACGCTTAAGGATCATTATCGTTGGCACGTCTACAGGTGTAACCGAAACAATTCACACCTTGCATCGACGCGGATTTGCCGAAGCCGGAGATTGGAGTCCGCTCTTGCCGACTGGCACTGCCGATGAAGTCATGAGCATTCTCACGCGGCATCAACGGCGATCGCTGCCTTAACTGCGATCGTGAATTCGATAAAACCACACATCGCTCCCTCTCCCACGGGAGAGGGTTGAGGTGAGGGCAACCCCGCAGAGCAGTAGCTGAAAGATAGCCATTCCAGTTCGATTCACCGCCAACTGACATCCTTTAGTTCCTAACTAACCTGGACTAATAAAAAAGTAGAGAGGTATTGAACTAAAGTTTCCATTTACGTTATCGATCAACATTGTTTTGTTCTTGATCAACGAACATTAAGAACAGATCTTTGTTATTTTGTTCTTGATCCTTGTTAATCGATAACATAAGTAGAAATGTATTGAACTAAAGTTTCTGCTTTTCTTATCGATCGCAATTTCCCTTGCGAAGCTCCGCGCGATCGCATTCCCACAAAAAAACTCCCCTCAAGAACTGAGGAGAGTCTTCACGTTAAACAAGTCAACTCTAGTAAGCGTCTTGCAGTTCGTAGAAGTCTTGTGAGATGTAGTCTTTCCGAAGCGGATAGCCCACCCAATCTTCCGGCATCAGCAACCGCTTCAAGTTTGGATGCCCTTCATAGATAATGCCGTACATATCAAACGTCTCGCGCTCTTGCCAGTCTGCTGCCTTCCAAATCCAAAACACCGAAGGCACTCTAGGATTTTCGCGCGGGAGAAAGACTTTGAGCCGCACCTCATCAGGACGATCAACATCATCGCCGCATTTAATTAGGTGATAGAAACTAACCAAATCCCCACCAGGGCCAGTATCATAACCGCCCTGACACTGGAGATAGTTAAATCCTTCTGCATGCAACGCCGCACAGAACGGAATGAGAAGATCAGGCTCTACCTTAATCATCTCAACACCACTCGCATCCCTGCCCAAGAACTCGTGATCGAATCCCTGCTCGGTGAGCCACTTCGATGACTTACCCGCTTCCACAATCGGAGCAGCTTCGGGAGCAGGTTTGGCTGCTGCTTCAGGTTTGGCTTCTGCCTCAGAGGATTTAATTTCTTCTTCAGACACGATCGCGTCCCTCCTTCTCTGCTTCTTTCAGCGCCACCGGAATCGGTAGACCTAACGCCTCAGCCAATTCACGAGGCGGAGCCATCCGGCTTTCTGCTTGGAGATACTTTCCATCGTGAATCGCCTCTGCCGCTTTCATGTTATGCGTCGTGCTGTAATAGCGGTGAACCTGACGCAGTGCGCCGCGTTCTTGAATCGATTCGTTCGAGATCTTCTTCCGCAGCTTAATGATCGCATCAATGATCGCTTCAGGACGAGGCGGGCACCCCGGTAGATAAATATCGACCGGAATCAGCTTATCCACTCCTCGAACAGCGGACGGAGAATCAACGCTGAACATCCCGCCCGTAATCGTGCAGGCACCCATCGCGATCACATACTTCGGTTCCGGCATCTGCTCATAAAGACGCACCAACGCTGGAGCCATCTTCATGGTGATTGTGCCTGCCGTAATAATTAAGTCAGCTTGCCGAGGACTCGATCGCGGAACCAGTCCAAAGCGATCGAAGTCAAAGCGCGACCCAATCAACGCCGCAAACTCAATAAAGCAACAAGCTGTCCCAAACAGCAACGGCCAAAGGCTCGACATCCGCGACCAGTTATAGAGATCGTCTACGGTGGTTAGAACAACATTCTCAGATAATTCTTGCGTCACAGCAGGACGCTCGATCGGATTTATCAGCGACTCTGTATTTTCAGTCGCCATTTCAGGATTCATGACCATTCCAACGCTCCTTTGCGCCAAGCGTAGACGAGACCAACAACAAGAATTCCAATAAAGATGAGGGCTTCGATAAACGCGAGTAACCCCAAGCGGCTAAACGCGACAGCCCAAGGATATAGAAAGACAGTCTCAACATCGAAGATTACAAAGATCAGAGCAAACATGTAATAGCGAATGTTGAACTGAATCCATGCGCCTCCAATTGGCTCCATACCAGATTCATAAGTAGTTCTCCGTTCAGGCCCACGTCGACTGGGGCGCACTAGCTTCGATGCCACTAGCGCCAAGATCGGAACTAAACTACAAACCAGAAAGAAGCCTAAAAGATACTCGTAGCCGCTTAAAACAAACACGTAAGTCGCTGCCTCTACTTCAAAACATAGATTTCAGACCATGATTTACGTCAAATCACAGTGTTGAAGATCGTTACGTTAATGATGCTTCACAGTTTATTATAGGTCGCTGCTCCTCACTCCGATGCGGCCAAACCCTGATTTTCCTTAAATTGACGCCACTCTTTTATAGATACTGTCTATTGAGATCAAGCTATGGAAAATCAGAATGTTAATAAGATTTATTACAGAAGTTAGTTTAATTGACAGTTGACGCGAAAACTTCGCGCGTCTCATCGATCTACTGGTAGAGATTTGTAGAATACTGCGAAGAGTAATCCAGCTAATGTCATAATATGTAACGGAGATTTTAAGGTTGGCAGAGTTATCCCCTACACCTAAGTTTCTTTTATGAGTACCGAAGCTGTTGATCCAAAGACTCTCGATCGCTACGAATGTGCTGCCTGTGGGTACGACTACGAGCCTATCAAAGGTGACGATCGGCGCAGAATTGCTGCTGGAACGGCATTTGAAGATTTGCCTGCCGACTGGAAATGCCCGGTTTGCGGTGCGCCAAAGTCAAGATTTGCCAGTATTGGCCCGGTAGGTGCGCCATCCGGATTTAAAGAGAATTTGAACTACGGTCTTGGTGTCAATACTCTCACCCCAGGCCAGAAAAACATTCTCATTTTTGGGGGTCTGGTCCTAGCGTTCCTCTTGTTTCTCGGCATGTATGGGATTCAGTAAGGCTTCTAGACGTTCGTATTCATGCTCGTACAAAACCTTGTAAACCCTCTAAGTGGACAGAGATTAAGTAAAGTGATGCACCGGATTGTGAAAGCTTGGAAACAAATTGTCATCTTAGTAGCGGTTGTCTTGCTGACAACGGGCTGCCAAGTATTTTTGCCCGCCTTGAGCGTCAATCCGTGGCAAGTGATTGAGTTGCCGTTGCAAGAAAATATGTTGGGGATTAGCTTCACCTCTAATTCGCAGCACGGCTGGATTGTCGGGACAAATTCAGCGTTGCTAGAAACAACCGATGGCGGCAAAACATGGCAGCAGAAAGTGCTGGATTTGGGAGAGCAGAAGTATCGCTTCACCTCAGTCAGTTTCTCTGGTGACGAGGGCTGGATTGCAGGTCAGCCCTCCCTCTTGTTGCACACCACCGATGGAGGTCAATCGTGGGCACGAGTGGCACTGAGCGAAAAGCTTCCGGGCGCACCCGATCAGGTTGCGGCACTTGGTGACAAGACAGCGGAAATGTCTACAGATATTGGCGCTCTCTATCGCACAACGGATGGCGGTAAGAATTGGAAAGCGCTTGTTTCTGACGCCTTTGGAGTCGTTCGGACGCTCAAGCGATCGCAAGACGGAAAATACGTGGCCGTCTCGGCCCGTGGTAACTTCTACTCGGTCTGGCAACCCGGCGACACCGAATGGCATCCCTACAACCGAAATAGCTCTCGTCGCTTGCAGAGTATGGGCTTTAGTCAAGATGGGCGGCTGTGGATGTTAGCCCGAGGCGGACAGCTTCAATTCACCGCATCTCCTGATCCGGAAGATTGGCTAGACGCTCAAAATCCTGAATTCTCCACCAGTTGGGGAATGTTGGATCTCGCGTATCGGACACCTGAAGAACTCTGGATTGTGGGCGGTAGCGGTAACTTACTTGCAAGCTTCGACGGCGGACAAACCTGGCAGAAAGACCGCGAAATTGAAGACGTTCCGGCTAACCTCTATAAGATCGTTTTCTTTGACACCAACCGGGGTTATGTGTTAGGTCAGCGTGGTACGTTACTAAAGTATCAAGGTGTGTCTAATGCCGCGTAATTGAGATAGAAATTTCGACCGAGAATAGGCTTGTTTTCTGACATCTGAATCATCGGGAATGGGCAAGAAAAACCTAAATTCAAAAACCTTGCTTGTGAGGTTTTCTGAAGTCCCGTATGATAGTTATTACAGCTTTCAATGTTGTTTGCGGAGGAATCTAAATGGCTGGTACTACTGGTGAGCGTCCATTCGGTGACATTATTACGAGTGTTCGCTATTGGATTATTCATAGCATCACTATTCCAGCATTATTTGTTGCTGGCTGGTTATTTGTCAGCACCGGGTTAGCTTACGACGTGTTTGGTACTCCTCGTCCAAACGAATACTATCCGATGGCACGTCAAGAATCGGCTCCCATCGTTAGCAATCGTCAGCAAGCGAAGCAGCAGGTCGATCAATTCACATCTCAAGTTCGTAGCGGTAAGTAGTTTAAAAGAAGAGCAAAGCAATGACGAGCGGAAATCCGAATCAACCCATTTCTTATCCCATTTTTACGGTCCGCTGGATCGCGGTTCATACCTTAGCTGTGCCCGCTATTTTCTTTATCGGCGCGATCGCGGCAATGCAATTTATTCAACGTTAGGAGAATACTACAATGGCTGGTATCAAAGGCTCTCCCAACCCCAACAAACAACCTGTTGAACTCAACCGGACGTCGCTGTATTTGGGTCTGCTGCTCATTTTCACGATTGGAATTCTTTTCTCTAGTTACTTCTTTAACTAGTGAGAGAATGGTTTCAGTCCAGCTTGCCTGGATCAGGTTTATTTATGGTCTTGCTTGTTAGGAGGAGAAATGATCAATAACGGACGGGTTCCCCTTTGGCTTGTAGCAACGGTTGCGGGCTTGGGCATTATCGGAATTATGGGACTGTTTTTCTACGGTTCTTACGCAGGGATTGGCTCTTCCATGTAAGAGAAGCTTCGTTAAGTTAGGTTTTAAGACAAGAAACCGCCTTGCTAGAGCAGTAAGGCGGTTTTGTATTTCACAAGCTTGAAATTAGAGATTAGATGCCTGTGGGGTCTTCGTGCTCGATGTAAAGAAACAGAAGTCCCATAACGACGACTGGCAATAGCCAGGTCACTACAGGAATCAGAATCCAGGGCAAATATGAGGCTGCATATGAACCTGTCATAAGAAAACTTCCTATTAGTGATGAAATGATTCCAATTGTGAATTTACCTGTGAAGGGTGACAGAGGAGTGGAGTTCTTAGAATTCTTAACATTCATCTCTGATCTACCAAACCTCTAGGTTGTGTTGACATTTCAGCGAAGTTCAATCAGCAAGGCAGTGAAATAAACAAAGCTGAGAAAATTCTTCGCTTTCTTCTCAAAACGAGAAAAGACGCGGCGAAAGTGCTTGAGCTTGTTAA
>JAHHHP010000019.1 GCA_019359275.1 Myxacorys chilensis ATA2-1-KO14
GGAAATCTCGCACTTGTTTCAGATGTTCAATCAGGCTCATCACTAGTCAGGGCAGAAACAACTGCTCCATTCTGCTTTTTCTCTCATAGATAAACCAGCCCTGGTCTCCCAATGGGGGTTTGGGAGCAAGCCCCCAAGGATCGGAACCCGAAGTCTAGGCAGAAACAGAACACCTCCCGCCTACACCTCCCCTCCAGAATCACCAACTCCTTAATGCAACGCCATCGTAATCAGCCCTTGCTGACCCAACAATAGTTCTCTCACTAAACTAAAAATTCCCACCCAAAGAATCGGCGTAATATCCACTCCACCCAACGGTGGAACAACTCTGCGCGAAGGTGCTAAAAAAGGCTCCGTCGGAACCGCCACCAGATTGAAAGGAAACCTCTTCAAATCCACCTGTGGATACCACGTCAACACAATCCGAAAAATAAAGAGAAACGTCATCAAGCCAAGCAGAATGCTAAATGACCAAGCCGCAACTGTAGAACCTGTCATAACCTGTAGCGCGTAAATGTTTAAGCTTTGTAACTCTTTCTCATTCTATCGAGAATCGGTCAACCTCACCAAACCCCTTTACACTGACACTCTTCTAACTCCACAGCCCCAGCGCTCCTCCCCATCCCTGATCTTGATCTATACAACGTTGTGACAAACCATTAAAATTATTAGCACTTGGTTGTTGTCTTCAAAGGATAGTAAAGTCCATGACTCCTTCTTTAATGAACTTTTTGCTCAGCCTCCTCGCGGGTCTACTCGTCGTTGTCGTTCCGGCAACCGTTGGACTCATCATCATCAGTCAAGCTGATAAAGTTCAACGCGGCTCATGACCGTTCGCGAATAGCTGCCAACATATTAAAATTTCCCTCAAGCTGAAATCACAGCGATAATTAAAGCTCAGCCTCAGTTTCCGTCGAGACATCGCTACTTGTAGCCATTCTCTTCACCGACTGAGGTTTTTGCTTGCAGTTTGGTGGTGCTTTGAATCGTTAGCCGCTAACATAGGTCTTATCTAGGAGAAGCGATCGCATGAGTATTTTTGATATCGGTTTAGCGAGTAGTTCGCACCTATACCTGGCGCAAGTTGCCTTTCAGTTCAATCTCGCCAGCGTGACGGGAATCGTTCTTGCCGTCGGCGGCGCAGCGCTCTATGCCGTGCGATCGGTGCGCCCCCAACTGTCTAGAGACCACGACATCTTCTTCTCAGCGGTCGGTCTGCTCTGCGGCTTAATTTTGATCTTCTACGGCTGGCGCTTCGACCCGATCATGCAATTCGGTCAAGTGTTGCTGAGCGGCTCCGCTATTTTCTTCGTGGTTGAGAATTTGCGCCTACGGCAAGTCTCTACCGAGCAAGCCAAACGCACCGCCCCAATTGTCGATAACGAGCGTCCCGTCAGCCGCACATATCAAGCTGAATTTGACGAGCGTGAGATGTTTGACGATCGCTCAGGTCGGAGTATTCGCAGTAGCCGAGACGTGCGATCACGAGATGACTACGAAGATCGTCCGAAAACTCGTCGCGCAGCCTCCCGCAATGAACCTCGCCTCGCACCTGCCGACGAGCGCGAGCGTCGTCCCCGTCGCTCGGTTGACGACCCGCTCGTAGATGACGTCAACGATACATCAGGTGGTTGGGGCAGTAGTTCTCGCAGTCGCACGACTCCCTCTCGCTCTCCGAATCGCTCTTCCCGTCCTAAGCGTCGCCCCTCTGAGAACGTCAACCGACCCAGCAGAGACGATGCCAACTATGTAGACTATCGGCCCATTGATTCCAACGACAACGAGCGAGACAACTGGAGCGAGTAAATCAACAAAACTTAAATTGGGTTTGGGAGCGTACAGTATTAGTGCGCTCCTAATTTTTTGAGCCAAATTTTGGATCAGTCGGTTGAATGGTAATGAGGCTACATTTTTTTGCAATAGGATGGCTATTGAGCGTTTTGGCTGCCTGTAGCCCGGTCGAAACTGTGCTGGGCGGATCTTCGCTCAATAGCCGCTACAACGATGAGCAGCCGTCTCTTAGCGGTGATGGTCGCCTGATGGCGTTTGTTTCCGATCGCCAAGGAGGACGGAACATTTTGGTGTATAACCTAGAGGAACGACGGTTTATCGACCTGCCCCGCTTAAACCGACGCAACGCGATCGCAGAAAGTCCCAGCCTCAGCTATACGGGTCGTTATTTAGTCTACTTGTCGAGCGATCGCGGCATTCCCGAACTTCGTCTCTACGATCGCGCGGTTGGGCAATCTCAATCGTTGTTATCGCTGTATCAAGGCTGGGTGCGACACCCAAACATCAGTCCTGACGGGCGATACGTCACCTTCGAGAGTAGCAGTCGCGGACAGTGGGACATCGAAGTGTTTGACCGGGGGGCAGGAATCGAGTTAGATATTCCGAATGGTCGTCCTGTCGTTTCACCGAGTCCTTAGTTAAAGTTTATTTTGTGTGAACCGTTCTACTGTTGTCATTGCAGCTATCACGACTCTACTTGGCGGATGTGGGGGAAGTCACCTGATTGGATTTCCGTTTGATCCCGTCGGCGGACGCAGCTTGAACAGTGCCTTTGCCGATCTCAACCCGCGCATTTCCAGACAATTCATTGTGTTTGCCTCCGATCGGCGCGGCAATCAAGATATTTATCTTTACGATACGATCGCTCAACGCCTGATCGATCTCCCCGGACTGAACGCCTTTGACACCGTTGAGTCGAACCCTTCGATTACAGAAGATGGTCGATATATTGTATTTGAAGGTAGCCGTCAGGGAAGATCTGGAATTTATCTCTACGATCGCGAGTATCGTCAACTGAGAAATTTAACCGAGAGCCTGCGCGCCGAAGTCCGAAACCCAGTAATTAGCGCCGATGGACGCGCGATCGCGTTCGAGTCAAACGCTAGAGGTCAATGGGATTTGCTGGTTTATAACCGAGCCGGACAGCCCCTACCCGGAATTCAGACTGACCCCCAATAAAAATTGCTAAAAGCCAAGCCACGTAAAGAAGTCCTGACGGGTGACAAACTGGAGAATCAGCAGTGCGACAAATCCGATCATGGCAAATCGACCATTAATTTGTTCGGCATAAGCCGTCCAACCAAAGCTCGGCTCGGCTGGACTGTCTGATTTCAAGTCAGTATCTGGAGTGGAATCAGGGTTCATGACTTTGACGTTGCCTCAAATGCTTGTACAGATTCAATCAGCGATCGCACTTGTTTTTGACCTTCGGACGGCTCAAACTTGAGCGGAAACTTGCCGCGAGCAATCATGCGCAGTCCGAGTGGAGCAAGACTCGCCAAGCCTTGAAGGTCTTTGAACAAATTGCCTACCACTCTTAGCCCAAACTGTCGCTCATCAATCCAGCCGCCTTGCTTGACAAGCTCGATTAGCGTCCTCCGGTGACGAATCGAACGGGTGACTTGCCTGTCTTTGCGCTCCAGAATGTCCTGCTTAATCTTGCTAATTTGGTCCATGGGCGCGACATCCATCGGGCACACTGAATTGCAGTAATAGCAGCGAGTACAGCCCCATACGCCGTCGGTGGACTGGTTATATTTCTCTAACCGCTCGTCTGTTGCGCGATCGCGGTTATCTGCCAACATTCGGTAGGCTTTTGCCAACGCATGCGGCCCCACAAAATTGGGATTGACTTCACGGGCATTGCATTCTGAATAGCACGCCCCGCACATAATGCAATTTCCGGTCTGATTGAGTTTGGCCCGATCTTCAGGCGATTGCAAAAATTCTCGTTCTGGAATCTGACGAGATGCGGTGCTGACATAAGGATCGATCGCTTTCAGCGTGCCCCAAAAGTCTTTCATGTCGACCACGAGATCTTTGATCACGGGCATGTTGCCGAGGGGCGCAATTGTAATTTCGGGAACGGCTGATTCGGCGGCAAACCGAGCCACTTCACCTCCCACGTTTTCCTTGCAGGCTAAAGCAGAGCGTCCGTTGATTCGCATCGCGCAACTTCCACAAATAGTATTGCGACAATTTTTGCGATACGCGAGCGTTCCGTCTTGCTCCCACTTAATCTGATTGAGACAGTCGAGAATTGTGTTTCCTGGCTCAGCATCAAGCGTGTAGGACTGAACCTGCGGCGCGCTCCCCTGCTCCTGACGAATAATCTTAAAGACAACTTGCATTTTGATAACCGCACTTCTGAACTTCAGAGGGTCAACGTATGGACAACAACGATACGGAATCGGAGCATTGTTTGATAGAAATTAAACCTAAAAGAAATTTGCCTTAGTCAACAAAGACACTTTTCAATCTATTGACCGTCATATCGTTAGCTCGGCTTCCGCATAACTTTAGTGTATCATCACCATTCAGAATGAAACGGTGGCTCATGCTCCTTTAACTAGGCTCCTTTAACTAGATAGATTGAACGTTAAGAAATCCGTGATACTGAGCCAATAAGATTAATGATTCAGACGGTCTAAGCTCTAACAAGCAGCTTACTTAGTAAGAGTTATTGAAGGTAAGAGTTATTGAATCACCGTTTCCAGATAAAGACACCTTAAATTTCTTCCAAAACCGCCGAACTTACTGTTTTGATTGCTTAAAAATTCCATTTTATGCGAATTGCTCATGTTTCTAGAGCAGAACACCGCATCCAAACCAATTGTTACGGAGATTTTCACGCAATAAGTCTTTTGCTTTTTTGCTAATAACCTTGTGCTCGACACCCGTTAATTTACAGATTCCGGTTGAGAAATTAAATCAGATTTTCAAGAATACTAAGCGCTCGTACATGACTGCAAACCTAAATTAAAATTAATACTAAAGGAATTTATTCAAAAGCCCTATTCAAATAGAATCGTTTAGAGATATATTCTATAAAGTCAAACATTTAGAGTTGACGCTAATTACCATTCCAGAAATCGTAAGGATATTCTGTAGCAGATGACTGAACCTGCAACCACTCCTTTAACGGGGAAGGCATTACTTCAAAAGGTCAAAGAACTGTCGCACTTGCCGCGTCGGGAAACTGCAAAGCGTTGTGGCTATTACACCACTACCAAAAATGATCAGACTCGCGTTAACTTGACTGACTTTTATGATGCATTGTTAGTCGCGAGAGGGGTTCCTCTGGGTTCGGAAAGTTCAAAAGACGGGCGCGGACGAGAACCGACCTATCGGGTTAGTGTGCATCAAAATGGTCAAATTGTGATTGGAGCCGCCTACACGAAAGCAATGGGCTTAAAGCCAGGAGATGAGTTTGAAATTAAGCTTGGTTACAAGCATATTCATCTCATTCAGCTTGATGCCGATAAGAGTGATAGAAATGGCGATAATGAAGAGGAGTAAAAATTCTTCCGTTGCTCATTGACATTAGCAGGTCATCATTTGTCTTTTGATTTTTTATCGTTGCCCTTTTTTAGCCGCGTTGGTTTGTTCCTGACAGAATTACCAACGGGGTTAGAGATAGGGTTCTTTTTTTTAATTTGGGGATTGCTCTGGCTACCGATCGCTGTTCTGCTAGCGATCGCGCTCAAATGGCATCCTTCCAAACCGCTAGAAATTCGTCAAAAGCTCCCGCTGGTTGCCTCGCTCTATGTCTTTGCTCCTTTTGTTTTATGGAGTTTTGCGCGGCTACAAGGGCTACCATTTGCAGCGTTTGGTTGGCACTGGGATAGCTACACTTTAAACTCTTTTGCTTTAGGACTTGGAATTGGCGCGATCGGGCTACTTCTCCTATTTGGGCTGCAAACGTTGCTCGGCTGGGTAACCTGGAAGGTGCAATGGCGGTCAGTTGCCACTGCGATCGCTACGTCGCTGCTGATTGGGGTGGCGATCGCGGGCATCGAAGAACTGGTGTTTCGCGGCTTTGTGTTTGGTCAACTGCTGCAAGAGTATGACTTTTGGACAGGCGCGATCGCGTCAAGCATTATTTTTGCCATTCTCCACCTAGTTTGGGAAGGTACAGAAAACATTCCTCAACTTCCAGGACTCTCGCTGATGGGCGTTGTGCTGTGTCTTGCGGTTTCTTTTAAGTCAGGACAGCCAGAATTAGGACTTGCTTGGGGCTTACACGCGGGCTGGATTTGGGCAATGGCAAGTTTAGACGCTGCTGTGAACTATACTCAAAGCGCTCCAGATTGGTTAACCGGACTAGATAACAAACCGCTTGCCGGATTTATGGGGTTAGGATTTTTGCTGGCAACGGCAGGAATTGTTCTCGCGCTCTAGGGTCGGTTGAGTGTGATTAGGGTGACGGGATTAAGTGGGGTAAACCGAGTGAGAGCCGCGACTGGCGTTGATCGGGCAATCTGAATCTGCAACAAACGGTAATTCCAAGCCGAAGATTTGAGAGATATCATCGCTTGGGTTAGATGTTCTAGCGTCGCTAAGGCTAAAACAATCACTCCTTCTTCGGCTAATTGAGCCATACACGCCTTGAGAATGTCCTCTAGGTTGCCTCCGCTGCCACCAATAAAAACGCGATCGGGCGGTGGTAATTCTTCTAATACTTGAGGTGCAGCTCCGTGAACTGGCTGAATGTTGTTTACCCCAAATCGATCGGCATTTTTTTGAATGAGCGTGATGCCCGCTGCCGTTTTCTCGATCGCAAAAATTTGAGATGTAGGACAAAGCCGTGCGATCTCGATCGCGACTGACCCAGTTCCAGCACCAATATCCCAAACAATTTGATTTGATCGCAGGGCGAGTTCTGCGATCGCTAAAACCCGAATTTCTCGCTTGGTCATCAATCCCGGACGATCGCTAAAACTCAAGAAACTCTGATCGGGCAATCCGAATAAGGGAAGTGCTTGTAATAGTGCTTCATTTCTGTTTTGTCGGTTCAAAATCACAACGTTCAACGCGGCAAACGTCCGATGTTGAAGCTCACGAAAATCTTGAACCTCTAAAATTTGTTCATTCGAGCCGCCTAAGTTTTCGCACACCCAAACTCGATAAGTGCTAGGTAGATCGAGAGAGAGCAACAGAGATGCGATCGCGCTGGGACTGTTGATCGCATCAGTCAAGACCGCAATGGTCTCTACTCCTTGGCTCAGCGCCCCAATCAGTTCGTCGAGCGATCGCCCATGGGCGCTAATGATTCGCGCATCGTGCCACGACAACTTGACGCGGCTAAACGCAAGCTGCACTGAACTGAGATGCGGATGAAACGTCAGTTGTTCCGGCGGAAACGCTTCGAGTAACAGCCGACCGAATCCAAAAAAGAGCGGATCGCCGGACGTGAGAATGACAATGGCGGAAACGGGAGGATGTTGTTTGATTTGAGCGATCGCGGTGTTGAGATTGCTTAAACGGATGCGATCGCCCCCATGATTGGGGAAGTAACTGAGATGGCGATCGCTGCCGACCAACACATCTGCCGTTGCAGCCAGATGCTTGACTGATGCGCTCAGTCCTGCCGCGCCATCTAGCCCAATGCCAACTACATGAATTGGCGGTGGAGCTAACTTGCTCGTCATTTCCCGTCCCAGGCCATTACGATCAAAGCATTTAGAATCGCGGCGGCGACAGGAGATCCCCCCTTTCGTCCGTCTACTCGAATTTGAGGAACGGGTGTTCGAGACAGCATCGTTTTGGACTCCACAACCGAAATAAAGCCAACGGGTGCCCCAATCACTAGAGCAGGGCTGACGGATGTTTCCCTAACACGTTGGCACAAAGCTAGAAGTGCCGTTGGAGCGTTGCCAATGACATAGATAGCCTCTGGGTACTGCTTTAGACAGCGTAGCAATCCAGTTTCGGTTCGCGTTTTGCCAGGAAGTGCTTCTGTTGCTTGTTCAACGGCACTAATTAACGGATTTTTGAATGTCTGCTGCACCAAATTAACGCTGCCCTGACGCACCATACTGACATCAGTAACGATGGGAATCCCTTGCTGCAACGCCGCTATCCCCGACTCGATCGCGCCCTCACTGAACTGGACTAGGTGTTTGAACTCAAAATCGGCGGTGCTATGAATAATGCGCCGGACGATCGCATACTCGGCAGGCGCAAAGCGATGCTCACCGATTTCTTGATCGATGACTGCAAAGCTTTGCTGCATGATGGGGTGAACGGGCAACGTCATACTTAAACCTGAACCTTAAAACTGGAACGTCGCCCAGTCGGGTTCGCGGTAATAGGTCGCCATATCATCGAACTTGCGAACTTCAGCCTGATGAACCCAGAAATCGTAGGAACTGCCGATCCACGGTTGATTTAACTGATCCAAAGTCTGGACTAACGCTTCTCGGTTTAAATCTGGTTTGAGTTCACCAAAGTAGCCCAGCGTGATGTGCGGGGTGAAGTAGTACTGCTGCTCAATTCCCACCTCAATCAAATCGGGATTTTGATAAATTGCTCGCCGCAACCGAATTGCTCGATTGTAAGCATCTTCATGCGTCGGAGCCAAGCAAACCGCGATCGATCGCGTCATGACCATTAGCCCCAGCACCTGAAACCGGAGCGGTGCATCTTGGGATATTGACTCACACTGGCGGAAACTATTCGCCACGCGATCGCGCAATCGCTGATCGAACCCTGGGGTTTGGGAGGCATGACGGTAAGCACTATCCCAGATCAAGTCTGCCAGCGTCAGATGAAAACTCTCTGGCGGTACAAGCGCCAAAAAATCGACTCCCAATTGCTGCTGAATCTGGGCTTGATAAACTTGAAGGTAATCATATAGGGCAGCATTCTTGTGATCGTCCGCGCCCACCGGTGTTATGACAGCGAATCCCGGAAACGGCATCGCCTGCCAACCTTGCTCTGAGCGTTGGAACTTTGGGGATTCCTGAATGTGCTGCACCTGTGACGCGTGGGTTTCTGGAAGCGTCAGCCGCATAACTCGGTTCAGGTAAGTCTGATAATTTTCGTCCAACTCGATCGCCTCGTCGCTTAACTCGATAAAGTAGAAATCCATCCTTAATCTAGCCGTAAATGAACCCTTCACTCTGCGTAAATAGCGATAACAAGGAGTGAATTCTTCTAATACGGGGATCAAGCTTAAATAAACTTAAAAAAATCTGAAGATTTAATTATAAAGGAATATGCCGATTTATCTATATTGGGGCGACGATGGATATGCCCTGTCGAAAGCGGTTAAAACGTTGCAGCAAAAAACTCTTGATCCGGCGTGGGAGAGTTTCAACTTCGACAAAATTTCTTCTGAGCCGTCAGATGCAGTGATGCAAGCGCTTAACCAAGCCATGACTCCTCCCTTCGGAACGGGTAGTCGTTTGGTCTGGTTGGTCGATACAACCCTCGTGCAGCGTTGCTCAGAAGAGTTACTGAGGGAACTTGAACGCACGCTGCCTTCGATTCCCGAAACAACAACGTTGCTTTTAACCAGTGCTGGCAAACCTGATGGACGCTTAAAATCGACCAAGCTGTTGCAAAAGCACGCTCAAATTCAAGAGTTTTCCCCGATCCCACCCTGGAAAACTGACCTTTTAGCGCGGCAAGTTCAGCAAGTTGCTCAGGAAATCGGCATTAAACTCACAGCGAGTGCCGTGGAATACTTGGTAGAAGCGGTCGGCAACAACACACGACAACTTTATAGTGAACTTGAGAAACTTCGGGTGTTCACGGGAGAATCGAGTCAAGCCCTAACCGCAGACGCGATCGCGCCTCTGATCACGGCAACCGCCCAAAATAGCCTTAAACTCGTTGCTGCTATTCGTCAGGGTAAAACAGCTCAGGCTCTGGAACTTGTCGCTGATTTAGTTCGTCAAAACGAACCTGCTCTTAAAATCGTAAGTACTTTGGTTGGACAGTTTCGCCTCCGGTTATGGATCAAACTGATGCAGGAATCGGGAGAAGACGAGTCTGCTATTACAAAAGCGGCTGAGCTAAATAATCCGAGGCAACTTTATTTTCTTCAAAAAGAACTGTCCGGAATTCCTCTAGGTCAACTCCAGCGATCGCTTCCTGTATTGCTTGATCTAGAATTTGGTCTCAAGCGTAGTGCTGACGAGACGCTAATTCTACAAACCAAGGTGATTGAATTATGCGAACTCTTCCGACGACCTGAATAAACGCTGTATTGTGGAAAAGTGTAGTAAATGAGACTTGCTCTTTCCAACGTTCACCTAAGTTTTCGATCAATTCGCTAAAATTTTGCCCGTTTTCTGGAACTTATTGCCAATAAAATAATTCAAGACTAATGAACCTCAACCGTGTGCTAGTTTGCGGAATGTCACACCTCCTATGATGAATCGTGCTTTCTCTCTCTCTGCTCGAACGCAGCAAGTCTTGACTCACTCTCTCTTGGTCGGAAGTCTTTCGACGATCGCACTCCTCTGTGGCTGGACGCCCAGCTTTTCTGGACAAGTTGCCTCATTTGATTCGGCAGCCTCTGCTCAGGAAGCTCCTTTTACTCGGTACGTTCGGGCAGCGGTCGAAATTGAAAAAACGCGGCAACGTCTGCTTGATCAGGTTAAACAGTTGACAGGCGGCAGTGTGCCGAGCAATGTCTGCCATGCGGATAACATCGAGAAAACTAATCCTGGCATTCGCGATCAGGTGAAGGGCATCTGCGACACTTTTGCGGCGCAAGCGGGGCAAATTGTGGCGCGCAATAATCTTAAGCGCGAAGAATTTAACCAATTTCAGATGAAAGCTCAGCAAGATGCGAGTGTGCGATCGCAGATCAAAAGCGAGATTGAGCGATTGGGTCTTCGCTAAACCAACCGCTAGAACGCCTCAGTTACAGTCTGTAAAGGTTCATCCCAACGGCAGACTGTAATTTGCGTTGCTTCAATCTGAGCCGCAACGGGCAGCACCGGGACGCACGAGTACTTCTTTGCCGTCCAACAGCATTGTTTGTTGGCTAAGTTTAGGAGCGACGCAGGGACTGGGGCAAGAATGATATCAATGTGCTGAAAAACTTCTCGAAGGCGATCGCGATACCACTGGCGAAACCGTTGAGCTTGTACATACCACGCTCCTGGCACGAAGCAGCTTGCTAGGAATCGATCGCGGTTGTCTCTGAAACTTCTTGTTCTCGAATTGAGCGTGCAATCCTTGTAGCGTCAGGGTATTGCATCACTCACGGCTCAAACGTTGAGGCAGGTTCAATGTCACTAGGAAGCGGAAACTCTAGAACGAGTTGAGCAATCGCCTGAATTCGCTCAAGGTTCGCAACTACGCTATCTCGATAGGCGATGGGAATGGGCACGTCTACTGCACCGCTCCTTGCCTCAACAAACGCTGATCCGTTAAACTGCTTAGCTATCATTAACCCTCGTTATCAGTGACCGTTCCGCCTAAAATAAGGCAGTTGAGCCATCTAAAAAAGCTACAACTGCTGCAAATGGGTCACAAGAGCATGAAGTCCTAGACGATAGCTGTCTGCGCCAAATCCACAAATCTGGCCAATCGCGACGGGCGCGATGTACGAGTGGTGGCGAAACTCTTCTCGGCGATGAATATTGCTTAAATGAACCTCTACCGTGGGAAGGCTAACTCCCGCGATCGCGTCCCGAAGCGCCACACTCGTATGAGTGTATGCCCCAGGATTAATTAGAATACCGTCGTGCTTGTCAAATGCATCGTGAATCGCGTCAATTAAAACGCCTTCATGATTAGACTGCAAAGAAACCAAGCTCACACTTAATGCCTGAGCTTCTTCTTCTAACCGACGGGCAATTTCATCCAGCGTAACCGAACCATAAACTCCAGGTTCTCTTCTACCTAAAAGATTAAGGTTTGGTCCATGGAGAACCAAAATACTGTACACGATAAAATCCGTGCTTGTTAGCGACGATAGCGCTCATCTACAGGGATTGGAATGGGTTCAGCTTCAGGCTGGGTTTCGGGACCCAGAAGCGCCTCAATTAGTCTTCGTCCCCACTCTTTTAGCTTTTCTAGAACCTTGTCGATGTAATCCATTGAGCAGACAACTCCTGCGATATGTCTGAGCTTTTGCCTAACTGCGATACAACCAATATTAACAAAAGCCTAATTTGATATTAACAGGGAGTCAAGTTAATTCCAATGCTTCCCTCGGTGTATTCGCTGTAGTTTTCCAATTCTAACCAAAGATAGGGATCTTGATCCCATTCATACTCCTCTTTCAAGTAAGCGCCGCCGGAGTTGATCTAGCGCACTGCATGCGCTCGCTCGTTGAACCCAATCTCGACCGCGATCGCCAAACCGGAACTCGAAATTGGTCACATCTTCAGGAGAGGCTAAGCCAATGTAGACTAACCCGACGGGTTTAGTGTCGGTTCCGCCGCCCGGTCCAGCAATGCCCGTAATGCTCAGTCCCCAAGTTGTGTTGAGACGCGCTCTCACACCCACTGCCATTTGCTCGGCGACGATCGCGCTCACCGCTCCAACTTGTTCTAACGCTTGAGAGTCCACTCCTAAAAGGGCTTCTTTCACCGCGTTATCGTAAGAAATAATGCCTCCCATAAAGTAAGTAGAACTGCCTGAAATCGTGGTTATCATCTGTCCGAGCCTACCTCCCGTGCAGGATTCGGCAACGCTCAACGTGGATTGAGCCGTGGTGAGCAAGTCCCCCACAACGGACGCCAGCGAGTCTTCATCGACTCCATAGCAATCGATGCCTGCAATTTGGCGGAGTTCTTGCTCAACCGGGGCAATCAGAGCGGAGGCAGCATTCTCCGATGTGGCTCTAGCAGAAATCCGCAGCTTGACTTCTCCTAAATTGGCGTAGGGCGCAACTGTTGGATTCTGCAAATCAAAAAACGTGGCCGCCTTTTCTGCCAGCATCGATTCTGAAATTCCCCAAAATCTTAGGGTTCGACTGACGATCGTGACTTGTCCCCATCCTTGGCTTCTGAGATATGGCACCGCGATCTGTTGCCACATCACTTTCATTTCGCTAGGCACACCTGGAAAGGTAAGAATGGTAAGATTCGGTCGCGGTTGCCAGATCATGCCTGGAGCGCTGCCCACTGGATTGTAGAGAATCTGTGCGCCTTCGGGTAAAAGTGCTTGTTTGCGGTTGTTGTCGGTCATCTGACGACCACGCTGCGCAAATTTTTGAGCAATATCCTCAACGATTTCTGGCTTTTCGATTAGAGGAGTACTGAAAAAATCCGCGATCGTTTCGGTGGTCAAATCATCGGGAGTCGGTCCTAGTCCACCTGTAAAGATGAGGAGTTCTGCGCGATCGCTGGCTACTGCGATCGCACTTTTTAGCCGTTCTGGGTTATCGCCCACAACCGTCTGAAAAAAATGCGGAATGCCCAACTCAGCCAACTGCTGCGCTAGAAACTGAGCATTAGAATTCAAAATATCACCGAGTAGCAACTCAGTTCCGACACTAATAATTTCTGCACTCATAACAGGAAAAATAATTCATCTAGTACAGTGATCTAGGCTGAATCAAGAATACCGTCTCGTGCCAACTTAAGGGTTCTAACGGGCAGTGCGCCAAACTTGCCAACTGGTCAAACTCAAGATGACTGTGGCCCCGATCGCATACCCTACTCCGCTCGGCATTCCGGCAACCGCCATGGCTAAACTTCCGGCCCATAGCGTCAGCGAGTAGATAAACACAACTGTTAGCCGATGAGACAATCCTGCTTTGATTAATCGATGATGGAGATGACCTTTATCGGCAACAAACGGGGACTTACCCCGCCGCAAGCGATCGAGGATAACGGCTGACATATCGAGAATCGGAACGGCTAGAATCACATACGGCAATAGGACTGCAACAGTGGTCACGCTCTTCACCAAGCCAATCACGCCAACGCCTGCTAATGTAAAGCCAATAAAATACGCCCCACCATCACCCATAAAAATTTGCGCTGGATTGAAGTTGTAGCGCAAGAATCCTAGGGTTCCTCCAGCTAAAGCTGCTGCGATAATAGCTGCTGCGGGCTGTCCCATAAACAGACAGGTCCAGAACATCACGACTGCGGCGATTCCTGACACGCCTGCTGCTAAACCATCTAGACCATCAATCCAGTTAATCGCATTCGCCATGCCGACCAGCCAAATTACGGTGATGGGTAAGCTAAACCAGTCGGGCAATTGAATGAGTCCAGCCGAGGGATTCGTTAGAAAATCGATCTGAACGCCTGACTGCCAAGCCAAACTCGCGACGGCGATCTGTAGAATTAGACGAGTTTTAGGTGAGAGATTGAAGATATCATCTGCTAGTCCAATCAGAAAAAAGGCAACGCCCCCAAGCGCAACACCCCAGACTCCGTATTCGTCTTTTGGATTTAGAACCCCAAATCCGCCTGTCCACCAGACTACTAAGAGCGCAATCAATACACCAGTAAAAATCGCCACGCCGCCCAACCGAACCATGGGACGTTGATGGACTTTGCGACTGTTGGGAGAATCGACTAATCCAGCTCGAAGACCAATCTTTCTAATAACAGGCGTACTCAGAAAGACAACGAGGGCTGATATTAGGAATGCAGCTAGAAAGGGCATCAGAAATTGTGGGTTGGGAATTGGTGAGCGTCAGGCAGAGTGTACTACAGATTCAACGATACTTAGCAAAGAAATATTAAGCGCAACCAAATTCTAAGGGTTGAGTCTCAATATTTCTATACTCTCCAGAGTAGATTTTGTTCGCTTACAAAAAAGAGCGCCATTTTTGGGCGCTCTTGTAACGACTATTCATGAAACCAGATCTAGAAACTGGAAAAACCTTGAGATTTCAGCACAACCTCTTAGACTAATGCTGGAATTTGAGCGCCTAAATGCGGGTAGAGCGGAAAGCGATCGCACAATGCCGCCACACGCTTTAAACAAGTTTGAGTCACTGTTTCATCGTCAGGACTGGTTAAACGATCGGCAATGATGTTGGCAATTTCGGTAAATTCAGAGGTTCCCATGCCACGAGTCGTCATTGCGGCGGAACCGAGTCTCAATCCACTCGTAACAAACGGGGATTCAGGGTCAAACGGCACCGTATTTTTGTTAGCGGTGATGTTAACGGTGCTGACTAACCCATCGGCAATCTTTCCGGTCATACCGATTGATCGCAAATCCACCAGCATCAAATGGTTATCCGTGCCACCAGAGACAATTTTGAAGCCTCGCGCTTGCAACTGGGTTGCCATGGCTTGAGCGTTTGCGATCACATTCGCGCAGTAGGTCTTAAATTCGGGCTTTAAAGCTTCCCCGAATGCCACCGCTTTTCCGGCGATGACATGCTCTAACGGTCCGCCTTGAGAGCCAGGGAAAACGGCTTTATCAAGCTGCTTACCCAGATCCGCATCTCGAGTAAGGATTAATCCACCTCTTGGGCCTCTCAACGTTTTGTGGGTGGTTGTGGTGACGACATCGCAGAAGGGAAGGGGATTGGGGTGATGCCCCGTTGCAACCAAGCCCGCAATGTGAGCAATATCGGCCAATAAATACGCGCCGACTTCATCTGCGATCGCCCGGAATTTCTCAAAGTCAATGATGCGCGGATAAGCAGAATACCCACAGATCAGCATCTTAGGACGGTGCTTCAGCGCTAACTCCCGAATCTGATCGAAGTCTAGCTGCTCGGTTTCTTGACTCACACCATAGTGATAGACATTGAACCACTTACCAGAGACGTTAACAGGTGAGCCATGAGTCAGGTGTCCGCCATGAGACAAATCCATCCCCATGATCGTGTCACCCGGTTTTAGCATCGCCAAAAACACAGCAAAGTTTGCCTGTGCACCAGAGTGAGGCTGAACATTAGCATGGGCCGCGCCGAATAATTCTTTGGCGCGATCGATGGCGATTTCTTCGATGCGATCGACAAACTCGCAGCCGCCGTAATAGCGCTTGCTCGGTAACCCCTCAGCATACTTGTTGGTCAACACTGAGCCTTGAGCCGCCATCACCGCTGGCGAGGTAAAATTCTCACTCGCAATCAATTCCAGGTGGTCTCGCTGACGTTGCAACTCCTGGTGGATCAGATCGGCAACAGCAGAATCAGTTTGGGTCAGAAAGTCTGAATTGGTTTGAGTCACAACACAAGTCCTTGA
Organism: Myxacorys chilensis ATA2-1-KO14; assembly: GCA_019359275.1. Classification (GTDB taxonomy): domain Bacteria; phylum Cyanobacteriota; class Cyanobacteriia; order Leptolyngbyales; family Leptolyngbyaceae; genus Myxacorys; species Myxacorys chilensis. The sequence continues at coordinate 15,924 of JAHHHP010000019.1, forward strand.
ATGCGTCATTCGTAATTCGTAATCGCACTTTACAAATTACGAACTACGCTGTTGAGGTTTCGATCATAGCGTTGATCGCCTCCTCGCAACGGAGTTAAATCTGAAGTTTGTAAAAAATTGTTCTGACAGTTATGAGGAACTCGAGAAGTCGTGTAGACATGCTGATGACACGGTATACTCCGTTGAAGTTTAGACACAGAAGGACGTTATGGTAGCGGTCGCAATTCTGGCAGCAGGGCGGGGAACGCGGATGAAATCGGATTTGCCGAAGGTGCTGCATCCGTTGGGCAGCCGATCGCTGGTCGAACGAGTGCTAGATAGTGTGACTGGGTTGAATCCCTCTCGTCGCTTGGTGATTGTGGGCTATCGGAGTGAGCTGGTTCGAGACGCGTTGGCAAGCTACCCGGCAACGGTTGAGTTTGTTGAGCAGACGGAGCAACTCGGCACCGGACACGCGATTCAACAACTGCTGCCCCATCTAGAAGGATTCGATGAGGATTTGCTCGTTCTCAACGGTGATGTGCCGCTCCTGCGTCCTGAAACGTTAGAGCTATTTCTGACTACGCATCGAGAGAAGGCCAACCCCGCCTCAATTTTGACGGCACATATTCCCAATCCCAAAGGATATGGGCGGGTATTTTGCGATGAACGCCAGAATTTGCAGGCTATTGTTGAAGATCGAGACTGCACGCCCGAACAACGGCAAAATCAGCGCGTGAATGCGGGCGTTTATTGTTTCCGCTGGAAGGATTTGGCGGAGGTGTTGCCGAAACTGACCTCGAATAATAATCAGAAAGAATATTATTTAACAGATGCAGTAAACTTCCTCAGTCCTGTGACTGTGTTTGATGTGGAGGATTATCAGGAGATTTTAGGCATCAACGATCGCAAGCAGCTTTCAGAGTCCTATAGTATTCTCCAAACGCGAATTAAAGACCATTGGATGGCGCAAGGCGTCACAATTATTGATCCAAGCAGTGTCACGATCGATGACTCTGTAACGCTTCAATCTAATGTGATTATTGAACCGCAAACTCACTTACGCGGAAAGACGGCGATTGGCTCAGGCAGCCGCATTGGTCCTGGAAGTTTGATCGAAGACAGCCAGATCGGAGAAAACGTGACGCTGTTATTCTCAGTGGTTTGTGAGAGCGCCGTGCAGTCTGAAACGCGAGTTGGTCCTTATGCTCACATTCGAGGTGAGGCAACCGTCGGTGCAGGATGCCGCATTGGAAACTTCGTGGAATTGAAAAATTCTCAGCTGGGCGAAAATACAAATGTGGCTCACCTATCGTACGTGGGTGACGCATCGCTCGGCGATCGCGTCAATATTGGTGCAGGAACGATTACGGTGAATTACGATGGCGTTAACAAACATCGCACCACGATTGGCGATCGCACTAAAATCGGCTCCAACAATACGCTCGTTGCGCCGCTCACAATTGGCGAAGATGTCACCACGGCAGCAGGTTCAACCATCACCGACGATCTGCCGAATGATTGTCTAGCGATCGCGCGATCGCGGCAAGTTGTCAAACCAGGATGGCGCATGAAGGACAAAGGAAATTCTTGATGAGCCATAGTCGAAACCAGTGAAGGGCTAGAGACTGTTGCCTCAGGCGACGCCGATTTGAAGACCGATATCGGCGTCGAGCGTATCGCCCAGGCCATTTTCATTGTGATAAGCGGCAAGTAAGACTTCACTCGTTTTGCCCCACGCGATCGCACCTGTGGCATCTAGCCCGATAGCACCCAAATCGCGTCCATGCTGGTGTGCCTCAGAAAACGATTTCCAAAAGGCATCCTGTAACGATTGTCCATCCGTCACCCGAATCACGATGCGCGGGGCTAAGCACTCATCCATGATGTCTTCCCCAATTCCAGTACAACTGACGCCCGCTTGCGCTGTAGCGTAGTTTCCGGCAGGCATTGCTGAATCACTAACGCGCCCAATTCGCTCAAAGCCTTTGCCGCCGGTAGAGGTTCCTGATGCTAGATGTCCTTGAGCATCGAGCGCTACCACGCCGATCGTTCCGCGCCCCGCTTCGGTAACGAGTTCTCGCTCCGCCACAACGCCTGCCATCGCCTTGTCAAAGTTTCCTGCTCGTTCTTGAATCCATTCTTGCAGGCGCACTTCGGTCAGGGGGTCGTACAACGGAATATTCAGTTCTCGTAGCAGATCTGCCGAGCCGTAGTCGGAGAGAACGCGATCGTCAGAATCTTGCAGAAACAGCGCTAGATCGATCGGATTTTTGATGCGTGACGTGTTGATCACGCCGCTAAAGCTTTGTTTGGCTCCATTCATCAGTGAGGCACTCATGCGGATCTGTCCATCCGATTGCAGCACAGACCCAGTGCCCGCATTAAAGCGAGGATCGTTTTCTAGAAGCTGGCATCCTAAAACAACGGCTTCTGTTGCGGTCACGCCTGACAGTAGCTGAGCGTAAACTTCTTCAACGACCGCACATAGGGATTTTCTCACGACATCTGCGCCGCCTTTTCCTTTCAGCGAACTTCCTGCTCCTCCATGAATAATCAGTTTTGGCTGGACTCGATTCGCTGACATGGTAATCCTCATTGAAAAATGCTCGGACAAGAGCTTACCATGCTAATTCGCCGATTCACTGGCTTGAATAAGCTGATCGACAGTGAGGTTTAGTGCTGGAAAGGTGGGGGAGAGGATGCGATCGCTGCCTTTAAACAAAGCCACAGAATACTCATCGTCAGACAGGACATAGACTGAGACGGTTGGTTCTTTGGGTGAGCCAATCAGTCGTTTTGCGCCTAAGCCGCGATAATCGACGATCCAATATTCAGGAATTCTTAACAACTCATACTCAGCCAGCTTTTTAGAATAATCAACCCGCCAGTTTGTGCTGACCACTTCGATTACCAGTTTGGCAGACACTCCAATCGAAATTGTTGACGCTTTTTTCCAATATGGATCAGTCCCTACCGTTTCGCGGTTCAGAACAATGATGTCAGGCAAATAGGCTTCAAACTCTTCTGAAGGCTTGACTAGACAGCTTCGAGGAATAAAGTAGGGCAGCCCTAACCGATAAATTTCGAGCGTTAGTTGATCTGAAATAAATCCTCCAACTTGCTCGTGAGGACCAGTCGGGCGCATCTCTACAATTGCTCCGTAATGAAGTTCATATCGTCCTCCGTCTTCCGGGCATTGCGTCAGAAACTCGTCAAATGTCAGCTTTTGCTGCTGATCTTGTGACTGAGGTAGAGCTTGCATCATGGCGTTTCCTCTTTGTTGGCTTGCGACTTATGACGCCGACACCGATCGGAACAATATTTCACGTCGTCCCAACAGTCCGCCCATTTTTTGCGCCAGGTAAAGGGTAGTCCGCAAACGGGACAGATTTTGGTGGGTAAATCAGATTTTGCGCGATGGCGAGGCATAGGGGAAGGGATGAGGGATGAGGGATGAGGGATGAAACAAGAGAAATAACTATGGCAGAACTGACGGATTGAGTAGTATTACAACCCTGGCTTTAAGTGACACGAAGCCGATTTGTCACGACACTAAACCTTGACGTAACCACAGGCGTTGTGTTTGTAACCCCAGGCATCCGGTTCGTAACCACACTAAACCTCGACGTAACCACAGGCATTGTATTTGTAACCACAGGCATTGTATTTGTAACCACACTAAACCTTGAAGTAGCAACTGATGGATTTGACGCAAGATCGGCAACAATTTGCCTGAGTCTTGTGTGAAGTGCTGCAAAGGCTCAAACTCTAAAATAAATTAGCAAAGACTCAATAGGTATATCCTTCATTCTAAAGCCCCCCTCCTTCATCCCTCATCCCTCATCCCTCATGCCCGATCCTGCCTTGTCTAGAGTTCGCATTGTTTTAGTAGAGCCTGCCGGAGCGCTCAATGTCGGCTCGATCGCTCGCGTGATGAAAAACATGGGATTGCATCATCTCGTGCTGGTGAATCCTCAGTGCGATCGCACCTCTGAAGAAGCACGACGGATGGCAGTTCATGCGGCGGATGTATTGGAAGCGGCAACGATCGCAACAAGTTTGCCAGAAGCGCTGAAAGGGTGTCATCGCGCGATCGCAACGACTGCCCGCACTCGTGCCATAGCCACCACCCTTGAGTCTCCTAAAACCGCTCTTCCTTGGCTGATCGACACTACGACCGAACACTCTGCCCTCATCTTTGGCTCAGAAGAACATGGTCTCAGCAACGAAGACCTAAACTATGCTCAGCGATTTATCTGCATTCCGTCTAGTCCTGAGTACTCGTCTCTCAATTTGGCGCAAGCGGTAGCGGTATGCTGCTACGAGCTTTATGGACTAACGCAAGAAAAACCAATACAGCCCGTCGTTTCGCCCCCTCCAACGGATGAAACCGTTGCCGCGATCGATAGCTTAGAAAACTACTACCAGCACTTAGAAACCGTCTTACTCAACATCGGATATCTCTATCCACATACTGCACCTAGTCGAATGGAAAAATTCCGTCGATTGTTTAATCGGGCGTCTCTGTCAGAACCAGAAGTAGCCATGCTGCGGGGAATTTTGCGGCAGGTGGAATGGGCGATCGAAGAAAGGGATGAGGGAGGAGAGATGAAGGATGAGGGATGAAGGACTAGATTGGAGTCCTTGGAATTTGCCAGTGGTAGATCGTGGATTCCTCTTCGATATGATCGAGTTTGATCACCTGTTCGGGTTGCCAATCGCCCATATCGAAATCAAGCGACAGAATTTGCGTGCCGGGTTGCAGTTGGTTGAATAGGATTGGACGCAGTTTGAGATTTAGATGAGGTAACAAGTAGAGAATGACAATCGTCGCGTCCGAAACATTGCTCTCGAACAAATCGGCTTGCCGGAAAGAGACCTGATGACTCACGCCTGCTGTTTCCGCGTGCGATCGCGCCTCTGCAATTCTCACTGGATCGATATCAATTCCAACCCCGCGAGCGCCATAGGCTTGAGCAGCACGAATCAAAATCCGCCCGTCTCCGCTCCCCAAGTCGTAAATCACATCCGTCGGAGTGACGTGCGCCAAATTTAGCAAGGCGTCGATCGCTTCATCGGGAGTCGGAATGAAGCCAATGTCAGGTTTGCGGAGCAGCATGGTTACACTTAGAACTAATTACACCTAGAACTGATTACACTTAAGAACAAGATTTTGATCTTAGCGGTTGAGGCTGCCTCGCTTCAGTTGTTCTCGTTCGATCGCTTCAAACAAGGCTCGGAAATTTCCTTCTCCAAATCCTTGCGCGTGCTGAATCTTCTGGTCAATGCAATACTGCCGTCGTTCGATTAGCTCAAAGAAAAAAGTTGGCTGCTCAAAAATTGGCTGCGTGAACGTTTGTAGCAAAATCGCTTCAGGAGTATCCGCTTGCCAATCAACGAGAATTTGTTGAGCCGCGATCGCGCTCAACTCCTGTTGGGTTAGCAAACATCCGTCCCGGTGACAAAGCTGATCGTAGTAGCACGATGGAACCTGTAGAAATGAAAGATTGGCTTGACCACGGGTTGCGGTGTTTTGAGAGTGTCGCAAGGTGCTCACGGCACTCACCAAATTTTCGGTCTGCAATGCAATATGCTGCACTCCCGCTCCCCGATTTAAGTCTAAAAATTCTTGAATTTGAGAGCTTTCCGAACTTGGTTCATTAATTGGAAATCGAATTCCAGTGTTCGGATGCTGCATCACGCGGCTACACAACCCAGAATAATTTGTCTCAATCTCAAACTTCTGTTGAGCTTCAAATCCTAAAACATGCTGATACCAAGTAACAGCAGAATCTAAATCGCCAATCGGAACATTAAGAACAATGTGATCAATTTCTTTAAAGTACTCAGCGTTAACTGGATAACCATCTAAATGCGATATCGATAACTCTGCTTGAGGCAATACAGATGTCAATCCAGTCCGCTCAATCAACGTGTGCTGCAAGGTTCCCCACGCGCCAATTTTTGCCCACTTAACGCAACCATTTTGCTGCTGATCTTGACGGATTGGTTGTAGAGCGATCGCACCTTCTGCAACCGCGCACCGCATCGATTCCTCTAGATTGCCAACGCTAAATGCTACATCCACAACACCCGGAGGATGAAGCTGTAGAAAGGGGTGAACCGGACTATCCGTTGTCCTCGCGGACGACAACACGAAATGGATCGAACCGCTCCTCACCACCTCGTGTTGAGTGTGAGCATCAAAGGCTGAGCTTACTGCCCAAAATCCCATGTTTCGAGTAAACCAATCTCGCAACGATTGAGCATCGTCTACATAAAATTGAACGTAGTCAATCTGCATAAAATCCGGTACACGACAAACACTCTGCTTGTAGATTTTGCCGCGATCGCACACATTCCAGGTCAACCGAAAGAAAGAATTCGTAATTTGATAGCCTTCTCGCTGAAGGTCGTTAATTTCGCTAAACCTTCATGTTTAGGGCGACGCTGTTCAATCCGTCAGTAATCTCCGCTAAATTTGCTACGACAGATGTGACGGTTATTAAGCTGCCCACTGATAAATTTCACTCGTAGCTTAACGTGCCGTCCAAATCAAGCTCTTTTCCTCCAGTATTAAAATTTTTGCTCAGAACTCGACGCGAAGGCTGAATCTATGCACGATAACGCAAAGCGCCATTCCTCAGAAGCGCATCCTCTTGATTGAGCATCAAGTTTGTATTCCTTTACACCCTATTAGACATACTGACACTGCCTCACAATTAAGCACATCTGATTATTGCCCTGTTACCCTTGACTGGTATAGTGAGGACTGCTTTAAAGTGCTCTTGTCGTGATGTGCAGCCGTAGGGGAAATTATCGTGGAGTTTCTAGGGTCGTCGGCGCAAGCAGAACAACTGAAGGTCATCGGTAGCCGATTAAGCGAAGAGCGACAAAATCGCTCGGTTTCGCTACAACAGGTCGCTGCCAAAACTTACATTCCGTTGCGCTTGCTAAATGCGATCGAAGCAGGTCGCTTGGACTTGCTGCCGGAACCTGTCTTCATTCAAGGATTCATTCGGCGCTATGCCGATATGCTGGGATTAGATGGAATGTCAATCTCTAAAGAGTTTCCAGTGAACCCTTCTCCGGTGCCCATCACTCCTGAGACGATCAAGACCACCCTGCCACCTGTGCCTATAGAGACTGACACTGCAAAGGTTGACCCTATAAAGGCTGACACTACAGAGGCTAACAACACTGTTGACAACACGGCAAGAATTAACACGACAGGGGCTGACCCGGCAAGGGTTAATGTGACCCCGCCGCCTGCTGACCCCCTCCCTGTGCCTGCTCTCAAGGTTGAGCGCCCTGTCTCGTCAGAATCCTCGTTTGATTCTGATAACAAGTCTGAAGGAGCCTCTAAGCTACCTTGGATTGTAGGAGGCGTCCTTGGACTCGGTGCGATCGCGCTTCTAGCATCCCTGCTTAATCGCCCCGCTCCGCCCAAACCTGCTCAAAACCCTGCTGTTCCTGCCACGTCTGCCTCTAAAGCACCCGCCACATCTCCCGCATCAGCTCCAGCTACGACTGAAGCAAGCTCTGCTCCGTCTCCTGTAGCAAGCCCAACCATTTCTCCAGAGGCGACTGGCCCGGTCGCAGTCGAACTAAGCTTTACCGATGATAGCTGGGTCGAAATTCAAGCCGATGGAGAAGTCGTGTTTGAGGGAACGCTACTCAAAGGCACAAAAAGATTATGGTCAGGGAAAGATCAGGTCGTGGTTAGCGCTGGCAATGCAGGTGCGGTATCAGCGTCATATAACAAGAGTGCTGCCAAAACGTTGGGCGCACTTGGAGATGTGACGACGACCACATTTCCGCCAATCGCAGGGCAGTAATTAGCAGTCCTGGTCGTTGATCAAAAACTCCTCCGGGTTTGCAGAGCGTTGCAGAAGGCGTCCTCCCCTTCATAATGGAAAGAGAGATCTTTACATTGCTTCATCATGCCGAGAGACCTGCGGGGATTTATTAAACAGCTTGAAGAACGGGGACAACTGCGCCGGATTCGTACCTTAGTTGATCCCAATTTAGAGATCGCTGAGATTGCCAATCGGCTTCTGCGGCAGGGTGGTCCTGGCTTGCTGTTTGAAAATGTCAAAGGGTCGCCCTATCCGGTGGCAGTCAATTTGATGGGGACAGTGCAGCGCGTCTGCCTAGCAATGAATATGGAGGCTCCAGAAGAGCTTGAGGGGTTAGGAAAAAAACTGGCGCTGTTGTATCAGCCTCGTCCACCGAAAAAAATTTCTCAAGCGATCGATTTGGGTAAAGTCTTGTTCGACGTGCTGAAAGCAAAGCCCAGTAACGAATTTTTTCCGCCCTGTCATCAAGTCGTGCTAAAAGACGATGAGATTGATTTAACCCAATTACCGTTTCTGCGCGTTTATCCTGGCGATGCCGACAAGGTCGTGACGTTGGGACTCATGATTACTAAAGATCCCGAAACGAAGATTCCCAACGTCGGCGTCTACCGCTTGCAGTTGCAGTCTAGAAACACAATGACGGTGCAGTGGTTGTCGGTGCGGGGGGCAACGCGACATTTACGAAAAGCGGCGGAGCGGGGAGAAAAATTGGAGGTCGCGATCGCGCTTGGTGTTGACCCTCTCATCATCATGGCAGCCGCTACCCCGCTCCCGATTGATCTGTCAGAATGGCTGTTTGCCGGAATCTACGGCGGTTCAGGTGTGCATCTCACCAAGTGCAAAACCTTAGATTTAGAAGTGCCTGCCGATTCAGAAATGGTGTTTGAAGGCACGATTACGCCGGGAGAAACGGGGGTGGATGGTCCCGCAGGCGATCACATGGGCTATTACGGTGGCGTGAACGAGAACGCGCCCCTGATTCGGTTTCACTGCCTCACCCATCGCAAAAATCCAATTTATCTCACCACGTTTAGTGGTCGTCCGCCGAAAGAAGATGCGATGATGGCGATCGCGCTCAACCGCATTTACACCCCCATTCTCAGACAACAAGTTCCAGAGATTATCGATTTTTTCTTGCCGATGGAAGCGCTCAGCTATAAGGCAGCGGTGATTGCGATCGACAAAGCCTATCCCGGACAAGCCCGCCGCGCCGCCCTCGCCTTTTGGAGTGCATTGCCGCAGTTTACCTACACGAAGTTCGTGATTGTGGTTGATAAAGATATTAGTATCCGCGATCCGCGAGCGGTTGTGTGGGCAATTACTTCAAAAGTCGATCCGGCACGAGATGTGTTCATTCTGCCCGATAATCCGTTTGATTCTTTGGACTTTGCCACTGAAAAACAGGGGTTAGGCAGTCGCATGGGCATTGATGCGACGACAAAAGTCTATCCCGAAACCGATCGCGTCTGGGGTGAACCGTTAGTGTCTGATCCAGACACAGCCGCCTTAGTCGAGCGGCGATGGGCAGAATACGGACTCGCGGATCTCCAACTCGGTGAGGTCGATCCAAATCTGTTTGGTTATGACGTGAAATAAAGCACTCCTGTAGAATCAGCTCTGCTACAGAACTCGCAAGACACTAGCAACGGTCGCGATCGCAGGCATGGCGCGAATTTCCTCTAACGCTTTGCGGAAGTTGCCTTCTTGCACATCATGGGTAACGACGACAATTTCTGCAAAGTCATCTCTCATGCCCGCTTGCACAACCGATTCAAGACTCACTTCATGATCTCCAAAGCAGGTGCCCAGCTTGCCGATTACGCCAGGATAATCTTTAGTGAGAAAGCGAGCATAGAAGCGAGTCACCAAATCCTCCATTGGCGCGATCTCGCAATAGTACTGATGCGAACAGGCAAGCAGCGGATCGAGTAACGGCTTGCCATCTGCCTTTATGTCTCCATGTCCAACTTTTAGCAAGGCGGCAATATTCAAAACGTCAGATACCACGGCGCTTGCTGTCGGACCTGCCCCCGCCCCGCGTCCATAAAACATCACCTGTCCGATCGGGTCACCCTCAATCAAAATCGCGTTGTAGACATCATTTACGCTCGCAAGCGGATGAGCCTTGGGTACTAACGTCGGATGGACTCGCACTTCTAGCTCGTCAGTTGTTTCAGAAGCTCGTTTTGCGATCGCAAGTAGCTTAATCACAAACCCCAGTTTCTCGGCATACGCAATGTCCACAGCGCTAACATGTCGAATGCCTTCACAATGCACTTCGGGCAGCTTGATTCGTCCCCCAAACGCAAGAGACGCCAAAATCGCAATTTTGTCAGCAGCATCCAATCCATCAATATCGGCAGTGGGGTCTGCTTCGGCATAGCCAAGATTCTGTGCGTCTGCCAAAATGTCAGCAAAATCGCCGCCTTCAAGCTGCATTCGGGTCAGAATATAATTTGTTGTGCCGTTGACGATGCCAATGACGGTATTCAGCCGATTGGCGCACAACGACTGCTTTAACGGCTCAATGACAGGAATGCCGCCGCCGACTGCTGCTTCTAGCAGAACATAGACACCTGCTTCGGCAGCCGCCGTAAAAATTTCATCACCAAACCGGGCGATCGCGGCTTTATTAGCCGTAACAACATGCTTGCCATGCTGGATCGCTCTGAGAATCAGCGATCGCGCAGGCTCTAACCCGCCAATCACTTCTACAACAATGTCGATTTCGGGATCGGTGACGATTGATTCTAAATCAGTAGTCAGAATGTCGGTAGGAAGCGTAACGTTGCGGAGTTTATCTAGCGATCGTACGCCGACTTTGTGAATCACCAAATCTTGCAGCAACGAATGACGCTGAGCCGGATTTTGCAAAATCTCGACCGTTCCCGCGCCCACTGTTCCCAATCCCAATAAACCGACCTTAAACGTCACGGCTTTTCCTCATCATGACTGCTCTTCAATTCTATTGGACTTTCGCCCCTCAACTCTGAGTGATCCTCTAGAACGAAGTACGCCAATAAAAAAGCGATCTGCCTTTGCAAACCGCTCAAACTCAAACTCATAGGATTAGTCAGTTATTTTGGAAGGTCAACTCGCTCCCCGTCTTTGCCTTCGTAATACATGGGTGGCTCGACTGCAAAGTTGTCGATTTGCCCCGATTCGGTAATTACGTAACCATCTGTTGTTTTAAGATCGGTGTCTTCTTCTTGGGCAGCAGCAGCTATAAGCTCATGCTCGTTCTGCTCAACGTCGACTCCCGACGGAATTCGTTCATCTGCCGGATTCACATCTGTCGTTTGTGCAGTTTGCACAGCCCATTGATCGCCTGCGGCTCCTTTTCCTGGCTGTGCAGCTTTGGGATCAGAATTTTCACTCATAAGTATTTCCCTGGTTTGTAGCGATTTAATGTTTATGACAGTAGCGTGGACGCAGCGATCCATGATTCCTTCATGAGACATAGGATCAGTCACCACAAGGTAGAAAACGCTGGACATGTCAAAGTACAACTTCTCGAACTCCCCAGTACATAAGACACGAGCATCTTTAATACTTTGGGCATGGTCACTCGGATTACTGCTGCTGTGGAGTTCTCCGGCTGCTGCAGAACCTGTTCTGCTGACTTCTGGATCGGCTCAAGTGTCGGTTAGTACTCCTGATGCAAAAAAACTCGCTCCCCAATCTGTTCTTGACACTTTAGCCCAGCAAGATGTTGTGTATTTGGGAGAAACCCACGATCGCGCAGCAGACCATCGCGCTCAGCTAGACATTCTTCAGGCGTTACAGAAGCGATCGTCTGGTTCTAGAAAGCAAGCGATCGCGCTAGAGATGTTTCAGCGCCCCTACCAGGTGGCTCTCGATCGCTATCTTGCTGGAAGCATCAGCGAGCCAGATCTCCAGCGTCTAAGCGAATACGAAAAACGATGGGGCTACCCTTGGGACTATTACGCCCCAATCTTGCGCTTTGCGAAAGAGCAGTCTCTGCCCCTTATTGCGCTGAATACTCCGTCAGAAGTGACTCGCAAAGTCGCGCGATTGGGGCTTCAAAGTTTGACGCCTGCTGAGCGCCAGTACATCCCTCCCCTCTCTGAAATTCGGACTGACTCGAATGCTTATCGTGAGCGGATGCGGCAAATTTACGAAGAAATTCACCACAGTAAAACGAATAGTCGTCAGTTTGAGACATTTTTTCAGGCGCAAGTGCTGTGGGATGAAACGATGGCAGATCGAATTAGTCACTTTCTGAATGACAACCCCACTGCCCAAATCATTGTTTTGGTTGGGCAAGGGCATTTGATATACGGCGACGGAATTCCTAGTCGGGTAGCTCGACGGCAAGGAAAGGATTTGAAACAATCGGTCGTTCTAATTAATCCACCCGAAGACCTCCAAAGCGAAACTAATCCACCTGCTGCTGATTATTTTTGGAATCAGCCGTGATTTTGGGGCAATAAGTAAATTGCGCCAGAAATCCAAGTTAAGGCAACAGAAATCCAAAAGGCGATCAGACTTGAGAGTTGCCAAGACGCAGGTAGCGGTGCAATGAGGAGCGCGATCGCGACAATCTGGCTAACGGTCTTCAGCTTACCCCAAAAATTCGCACCTTGCACCGACTGCTGGAGGTTAGGATCAACTCGCCACCCTGCGATCGTCAATTCCCGCGCCAAAATCAAAAACACGCCCCATGCGGGGATCTGCCCCAACTGGACTAAAGCGACTAGCGGCGCTAAAACCAGCAGCTTATCGACCAACGGATCGAGAAATTTTCCTAAATCAGTTATTTGATTGAGCCGTCGCGCCAAATAGCCATCGAGCCAGTCTGTCCCGGCTGCCAGGAGGAACACGCCAACCATAATCCAACGCTCTTCTAAGCTTGGAGCCTGCAGCCCATATAGCAAAATTGGGACACCAAGGAGACGAGACACAGTAATCCAAGTCGGCAGATTCATAAACTTAGCGCCAATAGCATCGCCCTCCAGCATAAAAAAAATGGGATAGTCCTGAAAGGATAATCCCATTTTAGAAAGCTCAAGGAGTACTACAAATAACAGCAAAAAGAAACTCTAGTTAACAAGCCCCATGCTTATTGAGGACAACCTGAATTGTCTTCAGAATCAACTTTAGGTCATAAACAACTGACCATTTGCGCTGATAATCTAAATCCATCTCAACAATATCTTCAAAATCGGATACGTTCGAGCGTCCGTTTGCTTGCCACTCGCCTGTAATGCCTGGTTTAACATTTAAGCGCTGCCAATGGTAAGCACTGTACCGACTGACCTCATCTACTGTGGGAGGACGAGTTCCAACTAAACTCATTTCTCCTCTCAAAACATTCCAGAATTGTGGCAATTCATCTAGACTGGTTCGCCGCAAAATCTTGCCAACGCGGGTAATGCGCGGGTCGTCTTTGCTCTTAAAAATGTTGCCCTTGGCTTCGTTTTTGACCGTATGCTTCAACTGTTCAGCATTGGTGATCATTGAGCGAAACTTCCAGATGCGAAAGGGTTGACCTCCCACCCCACACCGGGTTTGACAGTAGAAAATTGAACCGGGATTGTCGAGTTGAATTGCGATCGCAATTGGAACAGCAATAATGGCAGTGATTGTGAGTCCAACGAGAGCGCCTGTAATATCAATCAGCCGCTTTAACTTGCTCTGAACTGAAGGATGGAGATCTTCAGCCACCAACAATTGTGAATTTAGGCTTGCGTCCTGGGCAGGTTCGCGCACGGTAGGAGGATGAACGGAGGGGATATCGATAGTAATCACAGAATTACGCTGCTACTTGCATTCAATCTTGATCTCTATCCGCTAATATATTCGGCTCCTGTGGGTCTGTGCTAGACGAACGGGCGTCTTTTGCCTAATCTTTGAACTGCCTCTAAGTTGTGTAAAGTTCAGGTGTTTTACAAGGATGTACGACGCTTTTCTATCTATTGGATTACGACAATTTTCCGTCTATTTGATATAAGCGCTATTGTTCTGACTCAGAGCGCTCTTCTTCTACAAACAGGTTGTCTATTCCTTCTAGGCTGAAAATAGATTGAGCCTCTTTTGCGATGGAAGGTGGTTGCGCTGATTCGGGTGACGACCCTGCTTTGGGCGGATAGGATGCTTTGAGCGAGGACTCTGGAAGATTGGCGGACTGAGATGGTGACGGTAACTTCGGAAGAGCAATGCGGGGTACGGTTTCTATAGAATTGCGCTCTGTGCTATTTGTCTGCGTTTTTTGACGCTCTGATAGGGTCGCGGGGTCGCCCAACGTAGCACTAGGCTGAGCGCGAGAAAGGGCTTCTGGGCTGACGGTCAGCCGATCGAGTAGCTCAGTTAAGGTGTGGATTGTGTCTGGCTCACTGGTGTTTGGTTCCCTGGCAGACTCCTGCTCTGTTCCGGTTGCAGGCTGGAGCTCCATTCCGGCATAGGGCAACGCGATCGCGCGTTCTTGAGAATGCGGCTGGACTGGAGCCGGATCTGATGCTTCAAGCGTTTCTGCCTGAGCCTCCTCATCTAACGCCGCGCTTGCTTCTGCTAAAGAACTCAGATCGTCTGAGTCAGGAAACTCGCCAGGACGCAGGTAAGATGAGGCGTCTCGACCCAACTGCTCGGCTAAACGCCCGAGTAGCCCCGAAAACATCACTTCACTTTGCCGTCCTAGGGTATGAAGGTTATCGAGACCGTGAGAGAGGGAATCTTGATAGGCTTGCATATCGCGTTGTAGCGAATCAAACACGACACGCAGAGTCGTGTCTAAATTAGTAATCACTTGATCTGCTCGGTCGTGAACCAAGTCCAATTGGGCGATCGTTTCAGGAGCAGACCGTGAAGCGATCGTTTGCTCTTGAAGATAGTCATCTCGCCGCGCTTCAAGCTGCCGAATTTCGCGAAGTAATGCTGTGCGTTGCTGCATCAAGGTAGAAACTTCATTGTGCAACGGTCGCAGCACGCTTAATCTCATTTCTTGCATTTCCTGCACCACAGACTGCATCACGTCTTGGGCATTCTCAGTTGAGACTAAAGCGGGTGGTAAATTTAAGGTGGGAATGGGCTTGACCAAACATTGATGCAAAAAATGGCGTACCCGTTTCAAGGCTTGACGAAGTTGGTCAGTCTGAGAGCTAGACCCCCAAGAGAATTTTGGACTGGGCTGTTGGAGAACCCGATCGATGTCACGTATCAGCGCTTGAATCTGGTCTTTCTGAGCAGTCACAGCAAAAATCCTTGATAAAAAGTTGATAAAACACGAGGTGATTCAGCTACAAACCGCCACCTCTGACTTGACCTAGAATAATTTTTACCTCACCTACGTAAAACAAATACTGGATTGTTTCTAAAATACAAAGTCTTTATTGGAAAAGTCTTGATTCTGGGTGAATTGCTTGGGTAAACATGTCGTTACGTAAACCCTAGTCCTCAAACTCGTTCTCAATTCTAGAGAACGTCTAAAATATCACCAGATTAAGGCAACAAGGTTCCTGCTCGCGTTGCGGTTTTCCCTGAATCAGGGAATGCTGAAAATACATAGTAATGTTCAAGGTCAGCTCAGGCCGGATAGAACCTCTGCTTGTTTGAAATGACTGCATCGTTTAGAACAGCGTCCCAATGGAAGATTGGCATAACTTTCGCGACACTAGTATGAGTGCATCGATTCGCACGGCTCCCTTCTTTGAAGGGTTGTCTGATGGGGTGGTGGACAAAGCGATCGCGCATGTAGTGATGCGGGCGCATCCCGCTAATCAGGTGATTTTGCTCGAAAACGATTGGGGTAGCTCAGTTTATTTTATTTTGAGTGGGTGGGTGAAGATTCGGACGTACAACCTAGACGGCAAAGAAGTCACGCTCAATATTTTGGGTAAGGGAGAGCTATTTGGAGAAATGGCTCCTTTAGATGAAGTACCGCGCTCGACGGATGTGATCACGCTTGCTCCAACAGTGATTGGCAATATGCCCGCTCAAGATTTTGTGCAGCTTCTCAACACAGAACCCCAGTCTGGAATCCGATTATCTCAGTTGATGGCTCGACGGCTGAGGCAGGTCAATCGTCGGCTCCGGTTGCGGGAGTCAGATAGCACATCACGAGTTGCTGACATTTTGCTGTTTCTCGCCGATGGTCAGGGGAAGCGCAGCGAGAACGGAACTGAGATTCCAAATCTGCCTCACCGGGAACTCAGCAGCCTTAGTGGATTGGCACGAGAAACGGTGACGCGGGTGTTAAGCAAGCTAGAAAAGAAAGGCTTGATTGTGCGCGATCGTGACATTCTCTGCATCCCCGACACGCACGCCTTAGAACGAATGATGATCTAGAGCAGCGGCACAGTCGTGAGGCAGGCGTCTAAATCGAGGTGCGCCAGTTTCACGTAGGCTTGGTCGATCGCAGATTTTCCTCGCAAAAATCCGATGCTTGCACCAGGGCAGATAAAATTCAGCGTTTCCGGCGTGAATTGATCCAATAGCGATCGCACGTGACGAATTTGGCGCTTCCAATGAAACGTTTTTGCGGTTCTAAGAGGCGCGGGATGGCCTTGGCGATCGCTCAGCAAGTGTCGCCCCGAAAATAGCACGCCACTACAAGCATTGAGGTATAGGCAAGAGGATCCTGGAGAATGTCCGGGAGTCCAGAGGGCGCGAGTATCAGAGCTTAGAGCAAGTTCTTGCTGAAACGGTGTTAGAGCTAACCCTGGCAGCAAGTAAGCTTCCTGTTCTTGAATGAACACTTCACACTGCAAGGCGTGCTGAATTTCGCTCACTTTGCCGATGCCGCCGCGGTGAGTGAGAAAGAGCGATCGTACGCCGCCTTGAGCATTCAAAAACTGCTGATTTGCCTCATCCCAGGCAGGACAATCAATCAGAATGTTTCCCTCTTTTTCTACAATGAGATAAGCGGTTCCTCCCAGTGTGTCACGATTAGGAGGAAAGGCGTAAATAGTAGTGTGAGGACAGGATAGCTCGAAGTCATCCAGCACACGGCGGGGTTGCTTTAGGGAAGGCACAGCAGCTCAGAAGTATAAAGAAAGGACTGGCGTTTCAGTGAGGCGATCAAGCTAGATCCGTGAGAGGTGCAACTAATTTGCCCTCATCCCAACCCTTTTGCCGGAGGAGAAGGGCTTTCAGATACGTTCTGGTTCTCTCTCCTGTGGGAGAAGGCTAAGGTGAGGGTAGCTCTAACAGACATCCAAGAAGTCGCACATTGGATTAGATCCTGAGAAGTGCCCTTGCTGATTGTGCCAGATTGTTTCGCAAAGATGTGAAAAGCGTCTGTTTTAATTGGCTTGGCTATTTCATTCCATCGTTAACTCGTTGATGATATGTTTAAGTTTTTCTGAGGTTCGTGCAGTCTTTTCTAACACGGCGCATGTTCAGCAAATTCACTGCCTCCTAAGCGCATGATCTGGTTACTGCTACTTGGGTTAATCACCTATTTTGTTGTGCAGCGGGTGAGTGGTATCACTCGCACTCCCGTTTGGCTCTTGTGGCTAGTAGCGATGATGCCTGCGCTGATCCTGGGAGCGTGGGCGATCGCGCATCGAGGTCAAGGCATGATGCCAAGAGAACTCGTGATCGCGCTGTTCGTTGGCTGCCTGGTGCTCTACGTATTTTTAATTCGATGGGGACGAATTGCAAAGCCTGTGCAAACGCCTCGGAGTGATTCTGCCCTCGATCCGATCACCCCGCAACCGTTAAACCTTCCCGAACCAACGCCAGAAATTCAAGCAGAGCAACCGTTACGCCCGATTACCCAAGATGAAGAAGATCGGCTGCAAGGGTGTTTTCTATGGTCAATATATTATCTGCAGCATATTGAATATCGGCCCCAAGCGGTGATCTGTCGGGGCAAGCTCCGGGCGTCGCCAGAAATTGCCTATCGAACCGTTCGGGAGAACATTGAGGCTCAGTTTAGCGATCGCTTCTACGTCGTTTTTCAAGAAGGGCATCGCACCGATCCGTTTTTTGCTCTCGTTCCCAATCCCTACTCCCAAGTTAAAAAGCCTCAAACCGATCCGTTCTTGTCTGGCGCTAGAAGAAAGCTGGTACGTCCTGGCATTGCTTCTGGATTGGCAGTGGTAACGCTGATTACAACCGTCTTAGCGGGGCTGCAAATGGCAGGTCGCGTGATTTCTAGCCCATTGGTGTTGATCGATGGGTTGCCCTATGCCATACCCGTGATGACGTTTTTTGCCCTGCGAGGAATCGGGTACTTTCTGACGACTCGGAAGTATAAAATTGCTGCCACATTGCCGTATTTTATTCCCGTGATTCCATTGTCGTTTTTTCCACTCGGAACCGTTGGGGCATTCATTCAGATTCGATCGCCGATTCCAGATCGCAAGGCATTGTTTGATGTTGGAGCCGTTGGTGCGATGCTGGGATTATGTGTCAGCATTCCACTTTTGGCGTGGGGATTGACGCAATCGGAAGTTGTGGGACTCTCACAACGCGCTGGCATCTTTGACTTCTACGCGCTCAATCCTCGGTTTTCGATCGTGTTTTCGCTCTTGAGTAAGCTTGCCTTTGGCAGTGATTTTGTCGCGCAGACAGCGATCAAGCCTCATCCATTTGCGATCGCGGGCTGGATCGGCTTACTGTTCACAGCTTTTAATCTCATGCCAGTCGGACAGCTTGATGGCGGACGCATGATTCACGCTATGTTTGGGCAGCGCACCGGAGCGTTTATCGGTCAAATTGCGCGTTTTTTGCTGCTGGCGTTCTCGGTTGTGCAGCCTCATCTACTGGTGTGGGCGATTCTCTTGCTGTTGCTGCCTGCTATGGATGAACCCGCGCTGAATGATGTTACAGAAATCGATAGCTTTCGGGATGCCGTTGGACTGGCCTTACTGACGGTCTTAATTTTGATTATTTTGCCAACTCCCAAATTTCTGATGAACTGGTTGCAAATTTAATTGAGCGAAGGATTTCATGACTAAAAAGACGGGTTCAGCCCAAGACTTGTATGCTCGTTGTCTGTCGCTGCTAATTTATCGGGAGGTGTTTCATGATGAAGTCGGGCAAGCGTTTCTAGCGTTGCTAAAAGCGGCCTCGCAGCAAGACCAGCTAGAGGTTGTTCAAGCGTATGGCAATTGGTTTTCTGCGATCGCTCACACGGGTCAAGGCTGGCAAGATTATTTGCTCAATCGAATGGTAAGTGTCGCAAATGCGTTTAGTCGAACCATTCAAACCACACCTCCAGAAGCGTTGCCGCCCGCTTTGGTTGATGCGATCGCGCATGATCTGCGAATTTTGCAACAAATCTATCAGTGTTCGACGGCTCAAATGGCGCAATGGGTCAGCGATCAGACGCCTGCTTGGTCGGATCATCTCCTCTACCCAAAAGCTTCACGGCAGAGGAGAATTGTTCAATTTAGCACTGACTTAGAGTTGCTGATTGATTGGGCGGCCGCCATTCCTGACTTGGCAGAGTTTTATCAGACCTTTGGAACGGGAATGGTGGCTCAGTACTCGGCGTTTCGATGGCAGAACGGGCAATTGAACGCGATCGCGCATCCTGATCCTCTCTTGATTGATTCTCTCGTTGGCTACGAAACTCAGCGAGATACGCTGGTCAAAAACACAGAATTTCTATTGGCTGGGTTGCCTGCGCTACATATTCTGCTATATGGAAGCCGTGGATCAGGGAAATCATCGCTTGTGAAGTCGTTGCTACACCAGTATGACAACCTGCGGTTGATCGAAGTTGGCAAATCTGAACTGAAGGATTTGTCGATGATCGTCGAGCAGTTGCGCAATTTGCCTCAGAAATTTATTATCTTCGTCGATGACTTATCGTTTGAAGAAGATAACGACGCCTATAAAGCGCTAAAAGTTGTATTAGAGGGCAACCTCACCGCAAGACCTCAGAATGTCGTGGTGTATGCCACTTCCAATCGCCGCCACTTGATTCGAGAATTTTTCGATGAGCGTCCTCGCCCTAAAGACGCCGATGAAATTCACCATTGGGATACAGTTCAGGAGAAATTGTCGTTTAGCGATCGCTTTGGGCTAACGCTCACCTTTGAACCTGCTGATCAAACCACTTATCTGAACATTGTTCGCCATCTGGCCGAGCAAGCCCAGGTTTTAATCAGTTCGGAAGAGTTAGAATTTCAGGCGTTGCAGTG
Organism: Myxacorys chilensis ATA2-1-KO14; assembly: GCA_019359275.1. Taxonomy (GTDB): domain Bacteria; phylum Cyanobacteriota; class Cyanobacteriia; order Leptolyngbyales; family Leptolyngbyaceae; genus Myxacorys; species Myxacorys chilensis. The sequence continues at coordinate 35,878 of JAHHHP010000019.1, forward strand.
GGCAACACGGCACAACGGGCGATCGGGGAGAACGGCTCGACAGTTTATTGACTTTCTCAAAGCAGATTTAACGCTGAGTCATTCCTAATGTCTTTTACGTACCCTCGGACCATTCGATTTCAAGAAACCGATGCGGCAGGAGTCGTCTACTTTGCAAATCTGTTGTCGATTTGTCATGAAGCCTATGAAGCGTCTCTCATCGAGTCAGGCATTGAGGCGCGACGATTTTTTGGCAAAAGTGAAGTGGCTGTGCCAATTGTTCATGCCAATGTAGATTTTCTAAAGCCGATGTACTGCGGCGATCGCATCTCACTCCAACTCACGCCTACTCAGATCAATGATTCCACGTTTGAAATTCGGTATAACGTGTTCTTCGCGGCTTCAGAATTGAATGAGAATCGTCTCGTGAGTAAAGCTCTAACGCGGCATGTTTGTATCGATCCCCAAACCAAAACTCGAAAAGCCCTTTCCTCTGAGCTTTTAAACTGGTTAGAGCAGACACGTTCTCAATAGACTAGTCCTCAACAGACTTTAGAGAAGGATCAGCCGATCGATTTGGAAGTTACGGGTCTTTGTGCCTGATCTAAAACGGTTCCGACTAGACACGCGCTTGAAAGATTTACTCCTTCAAGATTCGCGTCTTGTAACTCAGCACAGAGAAGATTTGCGCCTGCCAAGTTTGCGCCTGCCAAGTTTGCGCCTTGCAAATCGGCTTCCTCCAAATTAGCTTCACTCAGCACTGCGCCTTGTAAATCGGCTTGGGATAAATTTGCGCCGTGGAGGTTGACACCAGTTAGATTTGCTCCGCGCAAGTCGGCTCCGCGCAAGTCAACCCCTTGAAGACTAACGCCAATCAGGTTCGCGCCGCTTAAAAATGCACCCGCTAAGGTTGCACGGGTCAAGCGGGCACGCATGAGATTTGCACCTCGTAAGTTACTGCCGCGCAGGTCTGCTTCAGTCAGGTTCGCTTGCATGAGATTTGCACCAATCAGGGAGGATCGCAGGTCAGCCCCAACACATTGACAGCCAATGAGGTTAGACCCCTCGAGCGAAGCTCCTGATAATTTTGCGCCCGATAAATCTGCGCCCGATAGCCTAGCACCCGCGAAATTAACGCCAGTGAGATCAGCGTTCGATAAATCCTCATCCTGTAAGTCTGCGCCTGCTAACTGTCTGAGCTTACCTGAGCGAATTGCTTGGAGATCCATAAATCATTGAGGGTGAAGGGTTGAGAAGGGGAATGGGTGAGGGTTAGGACACGACCTGAGTTGCATCTAAACTGGCTAAGTCCAGCAAATCGTCATTGGAATGGGAATCTAGCAGCCACATGCCCGCCGCAATTTTTGGCAGATTGACAGAAAGATTCATCCCTTGTTGCATCGCGCTGACCAGTAGCGACAGCGCTTCAACGAGCTTTGGATCCCAGCGATCGCTCGCTTCGGCTTGACAAGCCGCAAACGCATCGGACAACGCTGCTTCAGGGCGAGCATGATCTTCGCTTGAGCGAGCATCCGCGACCCGTTGCTGAAATGCTACTAACAGCCCTAAAATTCTGGACTCTAACGGAATTTCGTCTCCCGCAAGTCCAGCAGGCAGTCCCTGACCGTTCCACCATTCCGACTCGTGAGTAATAATGGTTGCGATCGCTTTCAGTCGCTGCATGGTTCGCAGAATTTGCGCTCCCGGCACGATCGGGCAACAAGGCGCAGGCTGGTCGTCAGAATAATGACCAAAACTCCCTGGACTAAGAACGCTATCAGATTGCAAGAAGCCCAACCGATGCAATAGCCCCGCTAACCGCAGTCGATTCATCTGCCACACGGGAAGATCCAATACCTGTCCCATCGCCTCGGCGAGGGTCGCGACTTCGGCGGCGGCCATTGGATTGCTGATGTCGGTTTGGTCGATTAGCTGCGCCAATCTCAAAAAGGCTTGAAGCTCATTTGAGACTAAGTTGTTATCTAATCCTTCCTGATAGCGATCGAGATGCTGTTGACCCGTTTGCAGATAATCGACAACTTTAGAGACAGCAGTATAGACTTCGTCGCGATCGCGCGTTTGAGCTTCCGCGGTAATGGCCTTCACCTGTGACCGCAACGAGTTGGCTAGGTCGGAGTTGTAGGAATCAATGTGAGCGATCGCAATCTCGACCGTTTCCCGAACCAGTTCTGCCTCAAACGTCCAGAACCCGTAAAACTTACGCTCTAAATCGTCGTCGGGCACTCCCTGAGCGCCGTAATCTTCCTCGGAAATCTCCTGACAGAGCACCATTGCGGTATAGGTTGGCCCAAAGATGATCAGATGCCATTCTTGCGCGACTGGATCGCTCTTTTCTAGCGCAACCAAATCCACATTCGCTTTTTGGCTGGTCGGATGTTCAGCAAAGCCCGTATCAGGCGATGCCAAAATCGCGACGTGCTGAGCCTGATCGGCGAGTTCGGCATAGCGATCAGCTTCTTCGAGATACCATTTCCCTCGCTGAAAGGCGGTGACTACAAGCGGCGCACTACTGCACGTCAGAATGCAGTCCTCAAGGGCATGACACAGCGAAACAAGTGTATTTTTGTAATACACCCCAAAATTTAAGGGACGCTTCCCTCCGTGTTCGGGCTGGTGAGCGAGTTTCAGATCTTGCAGAATTGAGCCTTCCAACATAAGAGCGATATAGGTAAGAGTTCAAAACGGAAATCTTGGGTCTTGCTAAATTTAACTGGCACCGACGAGTTCAGCTTTTGCGATCGGCGCAGTTAAGGCTTCTTCTAAATCAGCTTGCCCTAGTTTTGCTTCTAGAATGCTCATCACTTCGCGCCCAAAATCGTTGGGGTTGCGTTGCCAAGCTTCTAGGCAAACTCGCCCAAAAAAGGAGCCTAGCGGTTCTGGATTCCACAGCAGTTTTCTGACCGTCCACGGTTTTACGTTCATCGGGTCGTATCCGGGCTGAAGAATATCGTTTTTGAAAGCATACTCTTCCAGATGCGTGTGGGGCTGCAATCCGATGAAGAAAATGGCAGGCTCTACTTTATCTGCCCCAAAAATGCGCTCTAGCTCACGGTGGTAAGCGATCGTTTGACGAATAGTTTCCGGTCGCTCATCAATCACGTTAAACGAATAGTTCACCGATACCACATCATTAAATCCAGCCGCCTTCAAGTCGCGACAGTTCTCTAAAACTGTCCGCAGATTGTACCCCATCCGCATTTTGCGGACAAGCTCTTGGGAACCGCTCGTGATACCGATTTCAAAGTAGTTCATCCCGGTCTTGACCATCAGATCGCACAGTTCTGGCGTCAGATTGTCAGCGCGAATATAGGCTGCCCAATGAATATCCTTCATTCCTGCATCTAGAACCTTTTGCAGTAGTTCTACTGCGTCGTCAATATATCGTTTCGCTGGAATAAATTGAGCGTCTGTAAACCAAAAATTCCGAATGCCGCGATCGTAGAGTTGCTGCATTTCCTTCACGACTTCATCGGCGGGGTTAATCCGCACTTGCTTGCCTTCAATGACGGTGTAGATGCAGTAGCAGCAGTTGTGCGGACAGCCGCGTTTTGTCTGAACCCCAATGTAAAAGTCTTCCGACTGAAAGTAGTACTCGAAGTCCCTCCAGATCGACTGGATGTAATTGTAGTCGCAGGCGCTTTTCTCAATCGGAGTCGGAAACTCGTGAATCATGCGATCGCGCGGTTTCGTCTCACCCACAACATAGCAGCGCTCATCTAGAAAACTTTGTCCCCGCAGCAGCTTCTCTAGCAGCGTCTCCCCTTCACCCACTGAAACGATCGTGCCTTTAGGCAGCGTTCTGCTAATTTGCTCATAGAACACACTAACTGCACCGCCGCCCACAACGACTCGCGCTTCAGGACGGTAGCGCTTGGCTCGCTTAACGCCCCGCTTAATCAAGCCTAGATTCCGCCATAGTTCTCCGTAGTACCCTGACGCAATGCGAAGCAAACCCAGTGCCCCTCGAATTTTGAGCAGAGGATTACGAGCGTAATAATACTCAAACGTATACTGAAGCGGATTTCCACCCCGACCACCGACTGGCGCATAGATTTGAATATCTCGCCAAGAGTAAACCAGCAGCGTCGGCTTAAAGTCATCAATACAGGCATCGAGTGCCGAGGCATAATCTAACGGCGGAATTGTGCCCAAATCAAGGATTTGCTGCGCGACGTTTGGAAACTGTTTATGAACGTGGTCGGCAAGATAAACTGCGCCAATTGGGAAGATGGGGTTGCAGGGCAGGCGAACGTAGAGAATCCGAGTTTCCATGACAGCGTTACCAAATAAAAATGCTTGCGTCTCCAAACCGCCTAACCTTGGATCGGCAGTTGTAAAGCCCGCTTGTATCTCACGATTCTGAAAGCTTTTTCACATAACTTTACGATATCATTCACACCAGAACTCTGCATCGTTTTTTGGGAAACTTGCGACTTTGGAGGTCGAATTTAGTAGGTGGAGGTCTTTTGCGCCTGACGTGCAAGGTGTGCCGTTCATTGCTTTTTTAGCGTTCTAGGCCTCAATAAAGTGCTTTTCTGGGCGGCTTGCACCAAATGTAAACAGAAAGATACATTAGTTAATGCACGAATTCTTAATCTAAATAAACAGAAATCTATCCTTCGATAGGACAAGGCGTACGGCTCTATCCTGAGAAAGATTTTTGAATAGGAAAATCGGTTGGTAATCGTGTTTACAGTTGTCCAAAATCCCAGAGTGTTAGTGTTCGATTACTAAACTCACTCCATACACAAAAGGTGTCATTTTGATCATGGCTCAGATTCTTGACCCAATTCCTTCTGATAGCTCGGATTACGTGGTCTGTTGCTATGTAAATGCAACGAGCCAAATTCAGATCGCTCGAATTACAAATATCGCAAACTGGTATTTCGAGCGAGTTGTTTTTCCGGGGCAACGGCTGATGTTTGAAGCCCTGCCTGAAGCTCATCTAGAGATTCACTCCGGTATGATGGCAAGTGCGATTCTGTCTGATACCATTCCATGCTCGACCTTGTGTTTGCAAAGCGTTCAAGAGATTGAGGCTGAAGCAGCGTCTTCTACTGTCTTAAGCTCTGCTGAGTAACGCATAGTTTTGAGCCGAAAATACTAAGAAAAAATAAATAAAACGCTTGATATTACCGCGAAATGATTTAGTGCAAAAGCATCTGTTTCTGTCGCAACAAAAGCATCCAAGCCATGTATAAAGAACAAGTGTTAAGGGTGAAGAGCAGCCACGAGGGGAAAGTTGCTGCTCTTTTTTCTAAAACACTAAAATAAGGCTTTGCTTTGGGATTAACATTTTGGACTTGCCATCATTTCTTTGGCTGTGGAAAATTGCGGCTTGGGCCATGGGACTCGCGATCGCAGCCTACCTTCTTCAAGCGGTCACCGGATTCAGCTTTCTTATCTTCCGTCCGTCTATTCAGCCCCAGTGGCTACGCCCGCTACATGTTGTCACCGGTGTTGCGATCGCACTGCTGATTTTGGTGCTGCTCGCAATTGGCGTTGTTGGTACATTAGGGCACTACGGCAGCTTAGGGCATTCGTCTCACTTGTTCTCAGGCTTAACCGTGGTTGAACTGGTCTTTCTATCGGCTTGGAGTGCTGCCCAAATTCGCACTCGTCCGTGGGCGCGATCCGTTCATCTCATCGCGAATGTTCTGCTCTGCATTGGCTTAGTCTGGGCGTCGATCACCGGTTGGGAAGTGGTTCAGAAGTACCTCTAGAAAATTTCTGAAGTAACAGACGACGTTCGCCAAGATCCAAATTGGACGATCGTATGCACTTGCCACTCTGAAATGGTGTCAGGATAGTCTGATCGATAATGCCCGCCTCGGCTTTCGGTGCGGAACTTTGCGCTTCTCAGAATTAAATCTGCAATTTCTAATAAGTTGTGCAGCTCACCCCAATCACGGCAGATCTGATCCGCATCGGGCACCTCGAACCGAAAAGAGTGATGCGGAGTGAGATTGAGTAAAGTTTGACTCAGAGCAAGGGCGCGAAAGTCAGTTTGCCAAGCCTGAACTTGCGCGATCGCAGCGTCTAAGTTTTTTTCATCACGACAAATTCCGGCCCCTTGCCATACGACGCGCGGCAACTCTAGCCGCATCGCCTGAATTTTCTCAAGGTCAGAGGATTTTGGCGGTTGAACCGATTCATCGCAGGACTGATCGCCTAGTTCAGGCAAGTCTTCCAACGCTAGTTGAGCAAATTGCGCGCCAAATACCAAGCATTCCAACAGTGAATTACTCGCCAGCCGATTCGCGCCATGCACTCCGGTACTTGCCGTTTCACCAACCGCGTATAGCCGAGCGATCGACGTTTGATTGGTCAAATCGGCATTGATACCGCCCATCCAGTAGTGTGCTGCCGGAGCTACTGGAATCGGGTCTTGAAAGACATCGATGCCCCAGCGTTGACACATCCCAATAATATTGGGGAAACGGTGCTGAATCGTTTTGGCTGGAATCGGACGCAAATCTAACCAAACATTTGCCGACGCTGGATCGGGTTCTGTCTTCTGCAAATGGCTAAAGATGGCACGACTGACTACATCTCTAGGCGCTAGCTCTCCAGCAGGATGATAATCAAACGCAAAGCGATGTCCGACGCGATCAACGAGATGCGCTCCTTCGCCTCGAACGGCTTCACTAATGAGAAACCGAGGCGCACTGGGTTGAGTAAGTGCCGTTGGGTGAAATTGAACAAATTCTAAATCGCGGAGAATGGCTCCGGCCCGATGAGCGATCGCTACCCCATCGCCCGTACTAACCGCAGGATTGGTCGTTTGTGCGAACACCTGTCCGCCGCCGCCTGTCGCAAGAATGACAGCCCGCGATCGCACCCAGTGCAGCCGTTCTCCATAGAACACGCTCACCCCCTGACACACCTGACCGTCTAGCCACAGATCCAGCACAAACGCTTGCGATAAAACCTGAATGTTTTTCCGGCTAAGAACCTGTTCGGCAAGCCGACTCACCACCGCTCGACCTGTAGTATCTGCCGCATGGAGCACTCGGCGGCGCGAATGCGCAGCTTCTAGCGTCAAAGCCAGGTCAGGTCCACGCCGATCAAATCCCACGCCTAGAGCAACTAAGTCATGAATACACTCCGACGCGTTCTCCACCAAAAACTTCACCGCATCATAGTCACACAGTCCAACCCCTGCTTTCAGCGTGTCTTGAACATGCAATTCCGTTGAGTCTTGAGGATCGATGACCGCCGCAATGCCGCCTTGTGCCCAATCGCTAGCAGATCGAGATACTTCATCTTTCGTAATTAACCCGACTCGATACTGTTGCGGCAAACACAGTGCGGTGTAAAGCCCAGCCGCACCCGCTCCTACGACAAGAACATCAAACTGAGGAAGGGAGTTCACAGGAGAGACCGTCATGTAAAGAATTAGAGATAAAAAACGCTCCCCACGGTTGAGCCAGCATTGCGGCTTGGATCAAACCTTTAGATGGAGAGCGAAAATTTACAGACGAAGAACACGTAATGTTTATTTAGTTCAGAATACCTAGCACCTTAACGGTATACACCGTTGTTAATGCGGTCTTGACCTTCAACTAGTTCCTTCGTAACTTCTGTGACGGTGAAATTGTCTAGATTGTCTTCCAAAACGGCTTTCTGTTGAGCCGTCAAACCAGGGATATCGAGAACATCTTCTACACTTTCGTAGGGAGCATTCTTAACGATCAGTCCTGCGATCGTTGGATACAAGCCCTTATACTGGCGGAAGTAGCGAACATTGGTGTTGTTCAGATCAAGCTTCCGTCCAAACGAGGTGGATAGTTTATCAGACACCACATTTCTCAGTTCTTCGGCGGTTGGGGCTGCCAACAACGTCGAAGAGTGCAACATCACGCCAGGATGACCGAGATTTGCTGCCATTGCGCTCTGTGAAACCCATCCTAAACAGCTAACCATTACCGCTAGAGTGGCAAAAAAGCGAATCAAACCTTTCATGTTAATGTTTCCCTCCCAATTCAATCGAGCAAACGCGCTACACAGCTTTTATTAGAGACTAGCATTTTCGGGTTCCACTCGGATGAAGAAGTTCGGGAAATGCGGTAAGAGGGGAGCAAAGAGAATCACTGCTACGAGTTGTACGATCGCTCACCAGAATGCATCAGCTGTATTCGGTTATGTCAGCTTTGCCGCCAAGAAAGCCGTCCAAATCCATGAAGGAGCAGGCGTAAGTGGGCGTGGGCGTGTCGTAGCCTTTAAGCTCCACGGTGTAAGGATCGAAAATATCGCAGCCACCGACGAGACGGGAGGCATGCTGATAGGTCGTTTCTCCGATCGCAATATCCATCCCAATTTGTTTAGTTGCCGACTCTAAGCGAAACGCCGCATTCACCGTGTCGCCCAACGCTGTGTAATCGGGACGGTCTCCACTGCCAGTGTTGCCAACCATGGCAAACCCGGTGTTGATTCCGGCCCCAATTCTGAGCGGAAAAGGCAGGGGATATTGACCGTATAAGCTGTTGGTCATTTTGTGTAGTGCATTGACCGCTTGGAAAATTTGCAGCGTTTCGTCACGACTCACGCCTTCGGTGCCATGCGTCCACACGGCCATTACTGCATCGCCGATATATTTATCGACCCAACTTCCGTACTCTCGAATAATGTCTCCCGCACGACGAAACCACGTTCCGATCACTTCCGATAGAATTTTCTCGTCTAGCTGACGTGTCAGCCCTGTAAAATCGCGGATATCGACTACTAAAACGGAAATAAGGCTCCGTACATGCAAAGTGGCGGTTGCTGTAAAATCCTTAGAGTCAGTTTCTAGAGAAGAATGCGAAGGACTGACTGGACAATGAAATTCTAGTTCGGTTTGCCCAAAGGTAATACGATCGCTGTTGCGAAGCGTGACCGGAATGCTGACTCTGCGACCATTCACAAACGATCCATTGCGACTGCCAAGATCGATTAAGTAAAACTCGCCTGTTTCCATCGATTGCAACATGGCGTGATTGCGCGAGATCCAGCGATCGCTAATCACGAAATTATTATCTTCGCTTCGTCCAAACGTCCAGCAGTTGCCGTTGACCAACGGCAGTCGGCGGACTTCAGCATCGGTATGCAGAACTAAATGGGGAGCGGGTTGTAGAGTCACCACAGGCATTCAAGGGGCACACATCATTCGTTTCTATGATGCATATTGACACACTAAAAGGTTTCAGTGGTAGCGCTTGGAATTCTACAACAAGAAATGTTTGTTGCTCAGTAATGTCCGAGTTTTTAGCAAAGACTTTAATTTTGTCTCCGGGAAATCCCCCGCCTTAATCGCGTTCTAGGCAAATAGCGCGGCAACCCAGAAGAGGCTATCTACAAAAATAGTGGCTAGGACGGCACCGCTAAATGCAAACCAATGCAGAGTTCTGAGCCTGAATGAAAAGATACCCACGCTCAGTAGTACAGTCGCTAGGGCAATCACCCAAGTAAGCCCCCAGGGAGTATTCATTTGTACTAAAGCCTGCTGAAAAATGGGTCGCACTGCCTCTGGTTCGACCTGCATTAGTTGTTTCCAGTAGGGAATCAAATCAGCAATATAGAAGTAGATGTCAGTGACGACCGTACCAAAGAGTGAGCCGAGGTAAAAGAAGTTGCCAATTTTGCACCAATTCTGAGTGATGCCCCACAAGGCGATCGGTAGCGCGATCGCTTCGATCGGCAGATGAAGTCCTGGTTCCCAGCGAAACCATCCCCAGTAGAGCGATCCGGCTAACCATGTCCAGGTAAAGCCTGTCAGCAAGTCGCCCCACATCCGCGTCTTAGGCTGGGAGGCAAGCGTGATGCTAAGCCACACCCAGAATCCGGTCAGCGCTAAGCTCAGAAAGGGCAGCGATCGCACCAGCGGCGCTTCAAAGAAGACTGGAACAGATACCAGGAACGCCGCCCCGCCAAACATGGAGAGAGCAGCAGAGAGCTGAGACGCTGGCGAAACGGGGGTTTCTAGAACTAAAGGGCTAGACACCGAGCGTTGAGCTATCTCGGTATCTGGATAAAAGGCAGAATTGGGTGGCGATGACAACAATGGATTCTTAATTCTGATTAATTTTATTTACGTTACTTAACATTACCACATCAATTTAGAGGGCTGGGGCTAAGAAATCGTAAATCATGCTTAAGGCAGGGTATCCCCCCCCTGGGCATCATAATTTATCCTAGCGGAAATTCCTGAGCGCGATCGCATTCTCTAGAAAAACAAAGTGTTAAGGTACTCAAGAGCAAGCAGCTAACCCAAAGGACGATCATTCATGAACTGGCTTCAACTCGCTCCCCTGCCGGATCTCATCGCTCAGACAGAGCCGACGACTGGACTTATAGCCATCATTCAGGGTGTGATTCTCGGTCTTGTACAAGGGATTACTGAGTTTCTTCCAATTAGCAGTACGGCTCACCTATTGATTTTTAGCGATATTTTCGGTTGGAAAGCGGTTTGGACAAAAGAAGCAACGGATGCAATCCAGTTTGGCAGTGTGATCGCGGTTGTGATGTATTTTCGGAAAGACATCCAGCAGATTTTGACAGGCGCGATCGTGGCGTTTCAAACCAAAGATTGGCAGCGCGAAGAGTGGAAGATTTTAGTCGGCATTATTGTTGGAACGATTCCCGCCCTAGCAGCAGGATTATTCATTAAGAAAGTTCTCAATGTATCGTTTGAGAGTCCGCTGCTGATTGCGATTATGTCGATTGTTATGTCGCTCTTATTGGCTTTGGCAGAGAAAATAGGCAGCCGCAAGCGTGGCTTTGACAATCTTCAGGTGAGCGATGGATTTTTAGTGGGTCTCGGTCAGATGGTGGCCCTACTTCCGGGAGCCTCGCGATCGGGCTCGACCTTGACAGCCGCCTTGTTTTTAGGACTAGAACGCAGTACTGCGGCTCGGTTTTCATTCTTACTTGGCATTCCAGCACTAACCATCGCCACGTTAATTCAGGGCAAAGATGCGTTAGCTCAGCCAGCAATGTTGATTCCTCTGTTAGTCGGAACAGCCTCTGCCTTTGTGTTTTCCTATCTCTCGATCGCGTGGTTGCTCAAATTCTTGCAGCGTCAGAGTACTTGGGTGTTTGTCTGGTATCGACTCGCGTTGGGCGTGACGTTGTTGATTGCGATCGCATCTCATACATTGAAGTAGGACACTGAAATTACCACCTGTTTAATGACTGACGATCCGAGAGGGCAGGCGCTAGAAAATTTGAAGTGGCGAGCGGAATGGCTGTTTGAGCGATACGCCTCGCTGTTGCCGAGCATGAACGAATTTATGACCGAAAGCGCTCGGCTGCACGTTGCAACCCGAGTGGCTGAATTAAGAGATGCTCTCAGAAATTCTGAGGTTCCGATCGAAGAAGTTCAGCAACGGTTCAAACGGCTCGATAGTAATTTGTTCGTCATTCGTAACTCAGTCATCGTGGATGATCTGGGTGATTTGCTGCGATAACAGCGTGAAGCGCACCTAACCTACTTCCCCCTTGATAGACTGGAGGTTCAATTCCTTAGCCCGTTCCAATTCATGAGTGAAGCTTCGATTCGTCCTGCCTTAATTACTGCCGTTTTGCCAGGGTCGATTGCAGAAGAAATCGGCTTTGAGGCAGGCGATCGCGTCGTTTCCATCAACGGTCAAAAGCCCCGCGATTTAATTGACTACCAATTCTTGTGTGCAGACGAAATTTTAGACTTGGAAGTGCTAGACACGAAAGGCAACGTGCATCAGGTCGAAATTGAGAAAGACTACGACGAAGACTTAGGACTAGAGTTTGAAAACGCGCTGTTTGACGGACTGATTCAGTGTACCAATCGCTGTCCGTTCTGTTTTATTGATCAGCAGCCTCCAGGCAAACGAGAAAGTCTCTATTTCAAAGACGATGACTATCGCCTCAGCTTTCTCTACGGCAGTTATCTGACTCTGACAAATTTGCCCCAGCACGAATGGGATCGAATTGAGCAGATGCGCCTCTCTCCGCTGTATGTTTCGGTTCATGCTACAGAACCAGAGGTCAGAAGCCGTCTGCTCAAAAATCCTCGGGCTGGACACCTGATGCAGCAGTTGGAATGGTTTCAATCGCGGCGGTTGCAAATTCATGCTCAAGTGGTTCTTTGCCCTGGCATTAATGACGGTGACCACTTGACCCGCACATTGCTCGATTTAGCTCAGTTTCATCAAGGTGACGTGCCGACTGTAACATCAGTGGCTGTCGTTCCGGTGGGTCTGACGCGCTTTCGCCCGACCGAAGATGAGTTAGTTCCGGTGACTCGTGAGAAAGCCCGAGAAGCGATCGCGCAAATTGAAGCCTTGCAAGCCCAGTTTCGTCAGAGCTTTGGCTCGACCTTCGCCTGGCTTGCCGATGAGTGGTTTTTGATTGCGGGTCAAGAGGTTCCTCCTGAATCGCACTACGAAGATTATCCCCAAATTGGGAATGGAGTTGGCTCAATTCGGCTGTTCTTGAAGGAGTTTGGGAGAGCGGCAGAACGGTTGCCTCAAAAAATTGAGCAGTCCTATCAATTTAGTTGGATTGTTGGAAATGCGGTCGAGTTGGCTTTTGAGCCGCTCGTTCAACGTCTCAATCAAGTTGAGAATCTAACCGTCAACATGATCGCCATTAACAGCGAATATTGGGGACAAACCATGACTGTCACTGGGTTGTTAACGGGTCAAGATATTCTACAAGCATTGCAAGGAGAGAATTTAGGAGACGGGATTTTATTACCTTCGGTGATGCTCAAACATGATGCCACGGTCTTTCTGGACGATATGAAGGTAGAAGAGCTTGCACAACAGCTAAATACTAAGATTTGGATTGTTCAAGACGTGGATCAGTTGATTGAAACCTGTTGTGACCCAAGCGCTGAAGCTAGCTATGCCGCGCCTCAGCAAGTCTGCACTGCAAGTAACTACTGAGTAATTTACTCAGTGTCTAGATGATTGGAGCGCGCCGGAGCGCTTTGCGGGAATTGTGCTGCAAACGTTCTGGTGCTATGAGATCTTTGGCTTGATGCGTTCGGAAAATCTTTGCAATATCCAGCCTCAACGGAGTAACTATGGCAGCGATCGCGTGATGCTAGCCGAGCTAAGTTTACAGGGACGCTTTATGCAAATTCCTGAAACGCTGTTCTTTCGACGATTTCACCTCAAGCAATCAACCTGTCTTCCCTCGGCAAAAGCTCGTCAACTGTGGCAAAGTGGAGATCGCAAACGAAACCTATTTTGGGAACGTGGCTCGGTCGGATTCGTGAAAGCTCTGCTCAAAGCACCTATTACTCCCCTTGAGCGACTTCAATGCTTTGGCACGGTGCTGCGCTATTTAACGAAGTCAAAAAACTGGCTCTATTTCTTACCGAAACGGCTTCGGTACAACAAACAAGAGCAGCGTAAACCAGAACCGCAGTCCAATCTTGCTGTCTTTCAACTCAGCGATTCATAACAGGATTCATAACAGTGGGTTATCACGAGAATTACATTCTCAAGCGATTCAAAGTGTTACAAAATCGTATACTTAAGAATGCCTTCAGATTTGTGAGCGCACCTTGGGTATTGATCTTCGCAGTTACGTTTATATCGATCGCCTCCAGTCTCAGCACGCCGCCTATCTGGGCACTGAGTCCTTAGGATTTCTACCTTTACCAGGAGATGCCTCGCTTTGGCTAGAAATTTCTCCAGGCATTGAAATCAATCGCATTATGGACGTGGCGATGAAGTCAGCCGTCGTGCGTCCTGGTGTGCAGATTGTAGAACGGCTGTATGGTTTGTTAGAGATTCATGCCAGCAATCAAGGTGAAGTGCAGGCCGCCGGAAAAGCGGTTCTCAGCGCATTGGATGTGCGTCAGCAGGATTGCTTAAAGCCACGGGTGATTTCGAGCCAAATTATTCGCAATATTGACGCCCATCACACACAGCTTATTAATCGGACGCGTCGCGGCAATATGATTTTGGCAGGGCAAACCCTCTATGTGTTTGAGGTTGAGCCTGCGGCATACGCGGCATTAGCAGCCAATGAAGCAGAAAAAGCAGCGTTAATCAACATTCTACAAATCTCCGCTGTCGGCAGCTTTGGGCGATTGTATCTAGGCGGAGAAGAGCGAGATATAGTGGCTGCATCAAGAGCCGTGGTTGAAGTGATGGAAAGCCTGCCGGGGCGTGATGATCTGACAACCGTTCGCAACGAATAAGAGGCAGCAATGGCAGATCCAATGCATCTGATGCTGCTGCAACAAGGAGCGGTGGCGTGGCTGAAGTGGCGATCGCAGCATTCCAAGCTTCAGCCTAACCTCAGTGATGCCGAACTTGATGGCTCAAATTTTCGGGGTGCAAATTTAAGCTACGCTAACTTACGTCGAGCCAATCTCAGTTGGACAAAGCTGATTGCTGCAAATCTCAGTTATGCCACGTTAAACCAAGCCATGTTGCACAAAGCTGAACTCATTGACGCCAAGCTTGCCTATGCAGAATTCATAGATGCGAGTTTAATTGGCGCTGACTTTCGCGGCGCAGATTTGAGTTTTGCAAACTTTATTGGCGCAGATCTAAAGGGTGCAACGTTCAACCACGCTGACTTAAGCCATGTCAATTTGATTGGAACTGAGCTGAGAGGCGCAACATTTCGAAAAGCTGACCTGAGTGATGCTGATTTGAGACGAGCCGATTTGAGCCATGCCAATCTAACTGAAGCAAATTTGGCCCAAGCCAATTTTTCGGCAGCAACATTATATGAAGCGGAACTGGCTCAAGCGCACTTATATCGATCGCAGTTGCAAAAAGCAAATTTAGTTCAAGCTCATCTGGGCGCTGCCTATCTAGTTGGCGCTGACTTGAGCGAAGCTAATCTTTCTAAGGCAGATTGCACTTGGGCAAATTTCAGCAAAGCAAATTTTGCAGGCGCAAACCTCACAGGCACAAACTTTAGAGGCGCAAATCTAGCTGGGGCAAACCTCGTAGGTGCAAACTTAAGCAAAGCTTGTCTGAGGGGTGCTGTCTTAACTCGCGCAGATTTGAGCTACACAACATTAACTGAAGTCGAGTTAAAAGAGGTCAATTTCAGCCAAGCTATTCTTCGAGGGGCGCTTATGCCCGATGGTAGCATTCATCCTTAAACAGAACAGAAACGCTCTATCCTTTGGAATAGAGCGTTTCAATCCAAACTGTAATCGCTAAAAGGGCGAACGAGGGGACTCGAACCCCCGGATGGTGGTACCACAAACCACTGCCTTAACCACTTGGCTACGCTCGCCATCACCTTAGTGATCATAGCATCTTGCTAACAATTTGATCCAAAATGTAGCCAGATTTTGTTGGGTGCCTAAGATGGGAAGAACGTTAGAAATGAGACGTGTTCGGTTGTGATATGAAACCATTTCAAATCTGTTTAGGTGTGTTGGGAGCCGGACTGGCGGGTTTGGGAGCAGTGATGGCACTCCTGAATCCCAAAGAAGCCGCGTTTGAGGAATTTGCCGTGCGTAAGCTAAAAACAGACGGCTGTAAAGAGATTCCGTCGATGCTGCGGGAGCAGTGTCCGGGATTTGTGGAGACGAATAAAGCGGAGATTAAGAAACTGATTACTCGCAATAGCGATCGCCAGAATTATTTCTTTTTCAGCATTTACAGCACTAATTTATCTGCCCGTTCTCTGTTTCCAGGTGTCCCGTTCTTTATCAAGTTGCCCTCGTTTCAGCTAGAGACGGTTGGCATGTTTGGCAAGTTTTATATCTATGATGCGGAGAAACAGGAGGCTCGGTAAGAGCCGTTTTGCGTGGTTCAGGCGGGCGGCAGTTCTAAATCTTGCAGAGTTGGCACGTCTTTCAAAAATCCTCCGATCAGCAGTAACGATGTGTAAGGATTTAAAGTCCCGGTAGGGGTAATATTGTGCGATCGCTGAAACGCTTTCACAGCAAGTTTGAAGTCCTGTTCCTCATACCCCAATCGTTTGAGGTAGTCGCCCGCCTGAGTATCGCTCAACAACATCACTTCTTGCGGACGATAGATCGGCACGTATTGATGACGCCAAATTTTGCCAAATTCTAAGCGATTGAGCAAATAGATTTTTCCACTCGACGGATCGCCGATCGCCGCGCGTTCTGCATCCATGCCTAGTAAAGCAACCGCATGAGGCAATTTGCGATCGCCATCCATCAGCCAAACCGCTAGTACCCCCGGACGATTGATCAGTTGCATCTGCTCCCACGTGGGCGATAGCTCGATGCCCTCTAACCCAAAGTGCTGTGCCGCTTCGATCACTTGAGGCATGGTTGTTCCTAAGCGACTGGTTCTGGCGTATTGGGCCACACTCACTTCTGTCGCGTCTTGAATTTTCCAACGACGCAGGACGGTCGCCAGTGCTGACGGTGCACAGCTTGTCATAGAGGTTTGTTTAAATACTCCATTGGGCTGCAAATTGTTGGCTAATTCTCCGTAGATGGGAGACAAAATATAACTTTCAGCACTGCTGAATCCGCCAATTCCCACAATAGTGAGGGCAACAATGCTGAGGAGTTGACGACGCGCTGACTTTTGAGTGATTGCATAGGCAATGCCGCAAAAGCCTAGAAAGCTGATCCGAATGAACGTCCAGCTTGTTTGCAGCCCGTAGACGCGCCAGTCTTGCGGAAAGAGTTGGAGTTGAGGAATATTGAGCGCGAACACAATGAGCAGAATGTAGAGTCCCAAAAATAGGAGAGAAACCGCATTTTTACCTTGAAAAATGTTTTCAGCAGTAACGCCGCGATCGCCTAAAGATCGCCCAATCTTTGTTCCTCCCCAAAAGCACAATCCTCCCAGCACGAGAGTCGCCAATACCTCTAACATCATGAACTTGGTTTCCCGACACGTCTTCTCTATGATTCCCCGCGCAATTGCTGGCATAATGGGGAAGTTTTCGCGATTTGTTGGAAGGATGTCGCAATTGTTCTGACCATCGCTAGACTTAAATCTAGAAGTCCCCTTTTACTCTCACGTTCTGCTATGCGTACCCACTACTGCGGTCAAGTTCGAGCCAGCCACATTGGAGAAACGGTCACTTTGTTTGGATGGGTGGATCGGCGGCGAGATCATGGGTATGTAATTTTTGTGGATTTGCGCGATCGCTCTGGCACGGTGCAGGTGGTCAGCGATCCTGAACGGACGCCACAATCGCATGATCAAGCGGGTGATCTGCGAAATGAGTATGTCATTAAAATTGTGGGACGGGTCACGAAGCGCCCGGATGAATCGCTCAATACAAAAATTCCGACAGGTGAAATTGAGATTTACGCCGATGAAATTGAGATTCTCAATCCGGTGCGGAAGCAGCTTCCATTTCAGGTCTCATCGGCGGACGCAGAACCTGTGCGAGAAGAGTTACGGTTGAAGTATCGCTATTTGGATCTGCGGCGCGATCGCATGAGTCAAAATCTGCAATTGCGCCATCGCCTTATTAAATCCATGCGGCGCTATCTAGAAGATGCAGAAGGCTTTATAGAAGTTGAAACACCCATTCTGACAAAATCTACACCGGAAGGCGCGCGGGATTATCTGGTTCCGTCGCGGGTGAATCCAGGGGAATGGTATGCCTTGCCGCAATCGCCGCAGTTATTTAAGCAACTGTTGATGGTGTCAGGGTGCGATCGCTACTATCAGGTTGCTCGCTGTTTTCGCGATGAAGATTTGCGGGCAGAACGTCAGCCAGAATTTACTCAGTTGGACATGGAAATGAGTTTCATGTCTCAAGAAGAAATTTTGGAACTGAACGAAAATCTAGTTTGTAATATTTTCAAAACCGTAAAAGGCATCGAGATCCCACGTCCGTTTCCTCGCCTGACCTATGCCGAGGCGATGGCGCGTTACGGGAGCGATAAGCCAGATACCCGGTTTGGGCTAGAGCTAGTCGATGTGTCAGATGTTCTGAAAGATTCTGGCTTCAAGGTGTTTGCAGACGCCGTTTCTAAAGGCGGAATCGTAAAAATTCTGCCGATTCCCAACGGCAACGCCGCTATTTCTAACGTGCGGATTAAGCCGGGTGGAGACCTATTTAAAGAAGCCTCGGAAGCCGGAGCGCGAGGACTGGCTTACATTCGAGTGCGGGATGATGGCGATATTGATACGATCGGTGCAATCAAAGACAACCTGAGTGAAGAGCAGAAACAAGAACTCCTCAAGCGTACTAATGCCAAGCCAGGACACTTGCTATTGTTTGGTGCAGGCGATTCGGCAACGGTGCACAAAACCCTCGATCGCTTGCGGCAATACGTGGGTCACGAACTCGGCATGATTGACCCGGACAAGATCAATTTGCTGTGGGTGACAGATTTTCCGATGTTCGAGTGGAATGCCGATGAGAAGCGCCTAGAAGCCTTACATCATCCTTTCACTGCGCCTCATCCAGAAGATGTTGATGACCTGAAAACTGCTCGTGCCCAGGCCTACGATTTAGTGTTCAACGGCTTTGAAGTCGGTGGCGGCAGCGTCCGCATTCATCAGCCAGACTTACAGGCAAAGGTGTTCTCAACGATCGGCATTTCAGACGAAGAGGCCCAAAACAAATTCGGATTCTTAATTGAAGCCTTCGAGTATGGTGCGCCGCCGCATGGAGGCATTGCCTATGGCATCGATCGCTGGGTGATGCTGCTCTCTGGCGAAGACTCGATCCGCGATGTAATTGCGTTTCCGAAGACACAGCAGGCGCGGTGTTTGCTCACAGGGGCACCCGCTGGTGTGGATGACAAGCAGCTTAAAGAATTGCAGGTTGCCTCGACGTACAAGCCGAAAACCTAAGATTTTTAGAAGACAGGCTTATCCAAAAGTTCTAAACGGCGACTGGCTGATAGCTGGCAAGGAGCAACGAGCGGAACTTAAACGGAATCATCTGCTCTTGCTCTAGGGTATCCCTGACAATTGCTTGCTGAAGACGCTTAGCCGCTGGGCACTCTAATTCATCACACAGTCGCAGTAGATCGACTACCACGGCGTACCATAACAAAGAAAGCTGACTTCGCCCAATTTCTAAGAAACTGCAAGTTTGCTTCAAGAAAGTACTGCGATCGCGGCTCAAAAATGACTGCTTGAGATAGAGCCACTCACGGGAGTGCTGATCAATCGGCACACATTGGATACTGGCGCGCTCCAACGGATCACAGGTTGCTACCTGAAATAAGGCATACGCCTTATCAAAATCTTGAGCCGCCAAAATCACAGCGATCTCACTGGTAATTTGAGCAATCATCATCCTCACTAGTTCTATAGGCTGACGCGCCATTCGCTCGAACCCCCAAGCTGTGCCAATCGGCAGCGCCTCTCTTTGTCCTTCGAGATAGCTCAGAATTTGACTGGCTAACTCAAGGGCGTGATCATAGTTTTGACAACGGGCATCGGTGCGAACCAAATTATGTAAAAGCTGAATTCGATGAAGATGAAACAGATCGTATCCATATTGATCTTCTAGAACAATGTCGATCGAGAGAGCGTTCTCCGTTTTGCTTCGCACCAGCGCAAACTCACCCTGACAGTAATCGAGGTAAGTCTCTGACTGGTACAACAGCGATTGATGCAACAGTTTTCCTTCCTGCGATAGCGCTGAAGAGCTTAATACCCGCCGTGCCTCGGTAAATAATTGGCCTGCCATTGCCAATTGTCCACTCCGCACCGCTAACAGTGCAGCATCGCGATCGCTCAAAGCTCGATGCAGCAACAACTGCTCCGACAGTGATAATCGGTTCTCAATCCGGGCGTACAGTTCATCACTGAAAGCGTCTCCTTGACGAACCACCGCAGGCTGAATACAACTTTTCTGATATTGATGCAACACGTTTTCTAGCAAATCATCGTAGATCTCAGACATAGGATAGAGCCTCCTCTGTATCAGGGATAGCTGCATCTGTAGCACTCATTGCCTGTTGCTGTTGAATCCGCGAGACGGCATAGCTTAACAGCAATCGCTGCTCAATATTGCGCTTCGTACTGGGGCACGGATCTAACCCCTCCTGCCATGCCTTCGGACACGAGCCACCACACACGGGCAACATCGGGCAGGATGGACACCCATACTCACCCCGGCGCACTCGACTGTTGAAGTCACCTAGGCGATCGCGCTTTCCTGCCATTGGCTGACCAGAAAGGTGTTCGATCGCATACTCATTGGGAGTGCCATAGGTCGGGACATACGACACTTCGGTGCAGTTATACACCAAGCCATCTGCATCGATTAATTCAGCATGGGGGCGGGTTGCCATGCAGGTGATGGCTTTGCGTGAGGGAATAAAGCTGGTCGGAAATCCTAACTGCACTTTCTCGCTGAGCCATTTAATTTCCCAAGCGGCAAACTCATCGGCAGAGAGCGATCGCTTGTGAGCATCATTACCCCAAGAATGAATTGGAGCAACATAGAACTGAATCCGCTCCTGAACGCCTTCTTCTGCTAATTTAATCATCAGCGAAGATACAGATTCGTAATTCTGAGCATCAACATTGCAGCGAATAATAATGTGAATATCATTGAGATCAGCACGGTGAGCTAATGAGATAACATTCGCGAAAATTTTGTCAAAAGTCGGTAATCCGCTTTTTTGCATCCGGCGAACATCATGAAATTCTGCCAAGCCATCCAACGTAATTTCAACCGTTCTGACCCCCAAATCATAGAAAAGCTCGGTTGCGACCCGATCCGTTAACGCCAGCCCGTTAGTGACAATTTTTGATCCGTAGCGACAGCCAAACTCCTCGGCTAACGCTTGAAACTGAGGTGCAAGTTGTCTCATAACGGGCAAACCAACCAATGGTTCAGCCCCAAACCAGCCAATTTCAAAGGTCCGAAATGCTTTAGTGGCCAGCTTTGTGCGGGCACGTTTCAGCAATTGCTGCTGATCTTCCTCACTCATTTGCTTATTGCGGTGTTCTTGTCCGCAGTAATGACAGCCGAGTTGACAATAGGCAGTAGGTTGGATGCTGAAGAAGAGCGTGTCATCGTCTAATGTAGCAGCATCATTGCGATCGAGAATCGTTGCCAATTCATCCTCATCGCTTGGAACTAGAAGTTCCATATCAACGAGATCAAGGAGCATATTTTTCGGCAGTTGCTCTAATGCACCGCTTTCCAATAGAGTCCAGCTTGAATCATCAATTACTCGGACATTCGCAGTCCGAGTTGCAAACAAAACTCGCTTAAACTGCGTTGCGATTTCATCAAAAAAGGGCTGTGTGACGACGTGATAACGAGACAGTTTAATATCCATATGGTTTTCCCAATTTTGCGGATTGCACAATTTAACAACTCGATCGCATGAAGTAAGCGAATAAAGAAGACGAACCGGCGAAACGTCTGAGTCGTCGTGAGAGAGGAAAAGTCCTAAGAGCTTTGCTCCTCTCTCCCACAGCTTACTGATTCACGAGTTCTGTCTTCTGCACTACTGTCTTTCTACCTTTACTGCGGACGACTCACAGGGCGAATGACGGGAAGCTGCTTGATTGCAGGGTTGATAAGTTTATCGGTTAACGGTAGCGAATCAGCCGCGCATCCTCCCCCGTTACAGACCCCATTATCAGCGGCTCCTGTAATTGGATTTTTTTTGATTCCTGGCAGTTGTTCTAACACGCGAGTTCCACCCAAAGGACGGGCTTGAAAGTTGCCTGGCGCAACTGGAGCGATCATTGTTTTGGAGGGAGCATCCAGGTTAAGGTTGGCTTGGCTGAGGAGGTTGCTCATTGCACCCGGAACAGGGGCGGATTGAGCAGAGGGCGCGATCGCAGCAAACCCAGTCATTGCAATCAGACCGAGTACAAATTTGACCTGACCTAATTTGTTCGTAGCCATGAATTTCTCCTTAGAAGATGAGTGCTTACTAAACAGATCACTGTCATCCAACCGTCCATCTTTACTCCCTCTTGAGCGGCCTTCATTAAGCGATGAAAGGCAGTTTAGGAGCGAGTTATAGGTGGTTGAGTATCGTTTCTCTGATAACTTATTGTTGAAGACAAACTGCGATCGTAGGGATACCCAGACGGGTAGTTTGTCAGGGAAGAAAATTTTTGATTCAAAAATAAACGAAAGGAACATGGCAGCGATCGCACGGATCTAGCACAATGAATCTATGCTGAAAGTGAATTTATGCTGGAAGTTCTTTTAATTCTTGCGATCGGACTCCTTCCCTCACTGCTGACGTTCTTTCTCCGCCACCGGATGGAACTTAGGGCACAACGTCAGCTTCGCGCCGCGATCGCGGCGGCTGAAAGGCGTCAAGTGCAACGCTTGCTTGCTCTTCCTCGTGATTACCAATACGTCGAGGGCATTGGCGCACTCATTGGCGATTTCTCCTGCCGCTACAATGCCCGCTCCCCTTATATTCGTTGTGCGACCAATCCTATGGGTCCCTGTGATTCCTGCCGCTACTATGAATCGACTATTCAAATCTCCTAATTTTTCTTTGCAAACTCCCCACAGTGGCTATCACTGGGATGGGTCAAACCGCCGCTTTTTCGAGGGCTGGTACTATCGCGTCACTCTACCCGACTGTGATCAAACCAATTGCGGTCAAACATTCGCCTTCATGTATTCGATCGAAGATCCGATCGGCGGTCAATCTCACAGTGGCGGCGCGGCTCAGATTCTTGGGGCAGATGATGAATACCTCTGCCGCACCTTTCCCGATGTTTCACGATTTTGGGCAGCAAAAGACACACTAGCATTAGGGCATTGGCGTTCTACTGATTCCCGCATTCCGCACCTGTTATCGCCCGAAGACTTCGATCGCACGGTTGATGAAGGATACCAAGCTACCGCAACTTGGCATCAAGGCAAATTAAGAGAACCGAACGGCAACGTTGCAGAATGGCAGTACTCAATTCAACCGATTTATGGGTGGGGTGATGCGAACAAGCCTCAGCAATCCACGGCTGGTTTTCTCTCGTCTTTACAGATTTTTGAACCCGGCTGGCAGGTTCTGATGGCGCACGGACACGCTACAGGTTACATTGATTGGAATGGCAAACGATATGAATTTACCAACGCTCCTGCTTACGGCGAGAAGAATTGGGGTGGAGCATTTCCGACAAAATGGTTTTGGTTAAATTGCAATGCCTTTGACAATGAACCAGATTTAGCATTGACCGCAGGCGGTGGACGGCGAGGAGTGTTGTGGTGGATGGAATCGGTCGCTATGATTGGTATTCATTACCGGGGCAAATTCTATGAGTTTGTTCCCTGGAATTCTGAAATTAATTGGGTCATGCAGCCATGGGGATTCTGGGAAATGACGGCTAAAAGTGATGAGTACACGGTGATTGTGAGAGGCACAACTGAGCTACCGGGAACTTCTTTACGTGCGCCAACGTTAGAAGGATTAGCGTTTGCCTGTCGCGATACGATGCGAGGAGACGTTATGGTAGAAGTGCGCGATCGCAGCTACCAACTGATCCTTCAAGCGAAAAGTTCACTCTGCGGCCTAGAGACTGGTGGCGGACCGTGGAACGAAATTTGGGCATCTGGGTGCGGTGGGAGTTATTAGATTGAGTGGAGGCTTATGCAGACCTTATTTGCGCTCACGGTCATTACACTGATGATGTTAGGCGTTATTACTCTAGGAGAGATGGTTGTTCGCGGGTTCAAACCTCGTCAACCTGATCAAGTTGAGCCTGTGGACTATAGCGGCGTCATTGATGCGACGGCAAGTGGATTGTCAGGCATGGGCGAACACGGGGGGCAGCCTGAGCATTTCTTTGGTCAGGTGGGTGAATATGTTGTGAGTGCAATTGCTCACCTCTTTCATCACTAACTACACCTCTTTCATCACTAACTGAAAGAGCGATCCTTCGTTCTAAGTTTGCTATCATAATTTCGATAGTTTGCTATCATAATTTCGATACGTTTGGGGCTGTAGCTCAGTTGGATAGAGCGACCGCCTCCTAAGCGGTAGGTCGAGGGTTCGAATCCCGCCAGTCCCGTAGCCTCTGAAGGCAAGCAGTATCAAAGGTTGAAGCAAATGTGCAGCAAACTCTGGCAAACTCTGAAATAGCCGAAAATGGTTATAAGTTTCCAGAGTTTTAAGCACAAAGTCAAAGATTGAGTACACGTTGGCGATCGCGAGTTTCTCCCTGTGCTTTCCTGGGTCAAGACTAGTGCACTATTGGCGTAGCTCAGTCAAATAGGAACGGCATGAAAGTCAATTACTGCGATCGCACGTCTGACGATGCAAAGGCGTGAAGTTGATTTTTGATTATGTACCAATGATGTTTTGCTCTAAAATCTTTTCTGCATTCTGAAGCGATCGCGCTAGGCATCCTGTATTAGCAGGGCTAAAGACTTCATTATAGAAGAGCGAGTATCAAGTTATGTCTTAGGGAACATTGACAGAGACAATAGCTCCCTTTCTCTAGGCAAAAATGAATCAGCCATCGCTTCCTGCTGCCTCACTCCCCCGCAGTTTAACTTCAGTCGAAACTTGGGGGTTTGGTTTTAGCGGTTTGCTTTTGTGGTTAGGCACTGCACCTGCAATGCACGCCGCTTTGGGGCCTCAAGCCATCTGGGTTTGGTTACCTGGAACGATCGTTGGAATTTTACTGAATCTGCAAGTCAAACGTTTGGGGACGTATTTTCCGAGCGTTGCTGGTGGTACACCCAACTACATGACCCGCCTGCTTCAGCGCTTTCCAGCAGTAGCTCGGTATGGCGCGATCGGCTACCTGTTGGGCTGGGTCTCTGTGCCGCCAATGAATGCCATCATCCTGACTGACCTGATCAAGGCCAATCTGGAACCCTTGGGAATTGCTTGTCCAGTACTGCTGTTCCGCATTGGCTTTGCTATTTTGCCCTTTATTGTTGCGTTTAGCGGTACGCGGACGTTGGGGATTTTGCATACCTTCTTTGTGTTTCCAGCGATCGGTTTTCTCGTTACCTTCTGTCTGCAAGGCATCGGCTGGCTCAGTTTTGCCCCTACTAGCCCCGGTTTGCTGCCAGATACATGGTCGGGCGTTGCCGCGATCGATTGGATGAAGTGGTTCTTTATTGCCATTTATGCCGTTTATGGCTGCGAGACTGCTTCTTCGTTTGTGGCCGATAGCCGCCAACCGACGGCTACTCTCCGTTGTTTAAGTGTAACGGCTGGGATCATTCCGATCGTTTATTTCGCAGGGTCTTGGGTCGTCATGCGGTTAGCGACTGCATCTGGATTAGGGGATAGTGCTTATCTCAACCTGATTGCAGCCGCCCAGCCATTCTGGGGTGGGTTAGCCCCCGCGCTGGTAACCTTCTTGATTACGTCTGGTTGTCTACTGAGTTCTACAACAGCCGTTTCTAACTGTCCCCGCATTTTGTATCAATTGGCAAAAGATGGATACCTGCCGCCCCTATTCTCTGCCGTTTCCCGTCGGGGTGTGCTTGAACCCAGCTTGATTTTCATACTATTGCTGAGTCTGCTTTGCCTTGGGTGGGGCGACATTTCCCGTGTGGTCATGGTTACGGGAACAGGCTACTTAACGTCGATGATGGCAATGCATTGGGGGTTATGGGTCTGCCGCAAGCAGCCAGAAACTCGGTGGTCTTGGTTCTCGCTCGGCTGCTTGAGTCTAGAGGCTGTTGTTTTAGTGGTCGGCGGGTTGGCATGGGGCTGGCTAGATTTATTGATTGGCTTACTGCTGCCTTTAGCGGTTGGGTCAGCAGCAGTGTGGCTGCCTCGTCTGCACGTTGCACCGTTCCATCTCGCTTGGTGGCAACAACGCGATCGCGAGCCACTCCGCACGCTTAAAGCTGATTGGGTTGCCTTGCAAGTGACAATTCTCATCATCTTAGTGTGTGGTGCGGTCAGTGTAGGCTGGTTAGTTAGAGCTGGATTGGAACGCCAAGGCGTGGGGAGCCACATGGCGTTATTTAGCATTTTGCTGATCATTGTTGCCTTTGTGGGTGTGGCGATCGCGTGCTGGACAAGCCTGCCCCAAATCGCTGCCATTACTGAAGCGCGAGAAGAAGTCGAACGTACCTTGAGTGATTTACAGCGGACGCAAACGCAACTGGTGCAGGCGGAGAAAATGTCGAGTTTAGGACAATTGGTTGCAGGCGTTGCTCACGAAATCAACAATCCGGTCAACTTCATTCACGGCAACCTAATCCATGTGCGAGCGTATTCTCAAGATCTGCTCAATCTGATTCAACTTTATGAGAAGTACTATCCAAACCCCGCACCCGAAATTCAAGCCGAAGCTGAAGCGGTCGATTTAGAATTTTTGCAAGATGATTTGATCAAAACGCTCGATTCCATGAAAATTGGTACCGATCGCATCCGTCAAATCGTGCTGAGCTTACGCAACTTCTCCCGCACGGATGAAGCTGAATTCAAAGAAGTCAATGTCCACGAAGGCATTGACAGTACCTTGTTAATCTTGCAACATCGTTTGAAAGCGCGATCAGATCGTCCAGAGATTCAGATCATTAAAAACTACAGTGATTTACCGCAAGTAGAATGCTATCCCGGACAGTTGAATCAGGTGTTGATGAACATTCTGGCAAATGCGATCGACGCATTGGAGGAGAGTAACGCGAAACGAACTTATCAGGAGATTGAATCAAAGCCTAACCAGATTACGGTTCGTACATCATCAGTGCAGAATGCTGAGTGGATAGAAGTTGCGATCGCCGACAATGGATCGGGCATGCCCGAAACGATTCAACAACGCATTTTCAACCCATTCTTTACAACTAAACCCGTAGGCAAGGGAACAGGTATGGGAATGTCTATTAGCCATCAAATTATTACCGAAAAACATGGCGGTAAGCTGAAGTGCATCTCTAGTCTTGGGGCTGGAGCCGAGTTCGTGATTCAAATTCCAGTTCGGCAACCCGTGTGCGAGAGTGCCCGCTAAAAAATAAGCTTTGATCAAGGCTCAGCGGTCAGCGAGATGTAT
Source organism: Myxacorys chilensis ATA2-1-KO14 (assembly GCA_019359275.1). Lineage (GTDB taxonomy): Bacteria > Cyanobacteriota > Cyanobacteriia > Leptolyngbyales > Leptolyngbyaceae > Myxacorys > Myxacorys chilensis. Next base: position 62,733 of record JAHHHP010000019.1, read on the forward strand.
AGGAGTTCAGCTATCACTCTGCCATGGCTGGCTCAGTTATAGGCAATGGGACGCTGACGCAAATTCAGAAGACCGTGAATTCAGAAGTCTAGACGGAGTGTAGGCGGTTTATTAGTGGCAATCGTCTCTGCGATATTTCTAGGATTTAGCCTGACCTCTGAACAAAGGCTAAAGGCGAGCAAGAGAATTGCAGTCCGAACATTTAGGTGAAGATTGCGCTGGTTGGCAAAGCAATTTCAAATACAGTGCCACTGCCAATTTCTGTGACAACCCGCAAGGTTCCGCCATGCTGATCTTGAACAATCTGACGCGCGATCGAGAGTCCTAGCCCTGTTCCTTTGCCCACAGGCTTCGTGGTAAACAAAGGGTCAAACACTCTTGCCTGAACTGCTTCTGGAATGCCACCCGCATTGTCACTGATGCGAATGATCGCAGTGTTCTCGACAAGTTCTGTTTGAATCTGAATTTGGGGGGCTGGTGGTGCAGTTTCCTCGATCGCATCTATGGCATTGGCAAGAATATTCATAAACACCTGATTGAGCGGACCCGGATAGCATTCAACTTGAGGCAATTCTCCGTAGGCTTTCACAATGGTGACAGCGGGGCGATCGCTATTCGCTTTCAGACGATGCCCAAGAATCACTAGCGTACTGTTGAGTCCATCATGCAGATTAACTGCAACTTTGCTAATTGAGTCAGAACGAGAAAAGTTTCGGAGCGAAACAGAGATATCTTTAATGCGATCGCTACTCAACCGCATCGAATCGAGTAGCTTTGGCAAGTCCTCTAGAACAAACTCAATTTCTAGATCCTCTAGCGCTTGTCGAATCGCAAGCGCAGGCTGAGGGTAATGCTGCTGATACAGTTGAATAATTTTACCTAAGTCTGCAATGTATTGTTTTGCAGGAGTAATATTGCTGACAATGCAGGCGATTGGATTATTCATTTCATGAGCAATCCCGGCGACCAATTGCCCTAGCATTGATAGTTTTTCTTGTTGAACCATTTGCACTTGCGTGCTTTGCAGGGCAGCTGTGCGCTCTTCTACTCGTTGTTCTAACTGATCCGTAAGCTGTTCCAGTAAATGATTTTGTTGCTGTAGAACTTTGCTTTTCTCCTCCAATGTTTTAGTCAAGTGGTGGAGTTGTAAATGGACTCGAACTCGTGCTAAAACTTCTTCTTGCTCAAATGGCCTGGTAATGTAATCGATCGCGCCGAGAGACAAGCCTTTAACTTTATTAGCAGTATCTGAAAGGGCCGTCATGAAGATGATTGGAATGTGTTGCGTTGCAGAATTTGCCTTAAGACGAGAACAGGTTTCAAAGCCATTGATTCCAGGCATTTCTACATCTAACAAAATTAAAGCAGGCAATTCACACTCCACCGCTTCAAGAGCACTTTGGCCATCAACAGCGACTCGAATCTTTAGTCCTATGCTTCCTAAAGTTTGAGCTAGAATAGCCAAATTCGTCCGACTGTCATCTACAATTAGAACAAATTCCTCATCCTGATAGTGATTCATCTTTTCTACTTAACTAAATAAATTTTTGGATAAAATTTCGAGTTGCTTGACTTCAAAATCTTTTGCAAACCGGGTTAATGTTTGTGCAAAGAGAACAAATTGAGGATTCTGCCTCAGCGTTTCCGCTTCTTTAGCAACAGCATTGAGGTTGCCGCGTTTAATGAGATCTTGAAGCCGTAACAGAATTTTCAGGTCGGGCGGAATAAGCGTTGCTGAATTTACTTCATTTACATCTATTCCAGCATTTGCTTTTACGTCATCTTTTTTGTAGCTCCACTCTAAGCCCAAATGATCTTGCAATAGTTCTAGTAATTGATCGGCTTGGACAGGCTTCGCTAGAGTTGACGATTTATTTCTACCAAGTTGCGTGAGGCAGCCGTATAGCTATCCAACTGCTGATCAACGCGATCGCTCACTTCGCCCCGCAGTTGAGATGCCGAATCACTTACCGCTTGCTGCCCATTGCGCAGCAATAAATATCCAGTCAACCCAACGGCTGTAAAGACTTGCATAACGAAGGGAACGACGAGGATGAGGTGCAAAGGAATCTTGCGCGAAGGGTTTTCCGGAGGGCAAGACTGCTGCTCAGTAGAATGATTCTTCATGAGAGGCATGGTGGTTTGCTGATCGTCACATGTCAGAATTCCCGTACCTGCTTTTAATAATCTCAGTAGATCTACAGGCAATCTCGCGAGAGCAATCTGTGTGTCAACCGTGGAGCTAAAAAAAATGTGATGAAGCTTCTCGTTCTTCTCCACCTGCGCCACAACCCAAAAAATGCCCCGCTAGTCTCACAGGAAGCTAGCGGGAATGGATTTGTAGGAAGAGGGCTGGGATGCCTGCTGCATTGACGGTACTGCAAAGATTCGGTTGCTGAGAGGAATGCGATCAACGGAAGGAGCGCTGTTCAGTCGAGGTGACTCAATCGGAGAAGATTGATCAGTTTGAGAGAATAGTGCTACGACTCGCTACGGAAAGCAAATCCTAAATGGCACTACCCGAATTTGATTGCAAAAACTCTTTCACCACTTGTTTCACATCTTCTTTTTTGCCATCCACGCGATAATTCAACTCGCGCATTTTCTGTTCAGAAATTTTGCCACCGAGTTGATCGAGAACTTGACGCAAGTCGGAATGTTTTTGAAACAGGTCTTGACGCACCACGGCGGCAGCTTGGTAAGGCGGAAAATAGCGCTTATCGTCTTCAAGCACTACTAGATCTTGCGCCGACAGCAATCCATCTGTTGTATTGCCTGCAACGAGGTCTACTTGTTTGTCTTGAAGCGCCCGATAGAGCAGACCGAGATCTAACACCTTGGGTTGTCCTGAAAATTTTAGATTGTATGTTTTTGATAGACCCGGAAAGCCATCTTCGCGATTGAGAAATTCAAATCCAAATCCAGCCGTCCATTTTGGGGTTTGTGCTGCCGCCTGAGAAAGCGTTTTTAATTTGTATTGACGGGCATCTGCACCACGAATTACCATCGCAAATCCATTGTTGAAGCCAAAGGGTGCGCTCCATGCCAGTTGAAACCGTCGAACATATTCATCTTTTACGGTTTCAAAAACCTGCTTTGGATCTGTGATGACAGGTAGCTTCAGAATCGTTGTATAAGCCGTTCCAGAATATTCTGGGTACAGATCAATCTGTCCATTCACGATGCCGTTGTGACAGACAAAGGTTCCACCGAGATTAAACTTTCGCTCGACTTGTAACTTTGTTTTGCTCTCAATCTGCTGCGCTAGGATTTCTCCTAAAATAATTTGTTCAGTGAAATTCTTAGTACCGATAACAACTTTGTCTTGTGTCGGTTGGCAAGCCGCGATCGCACTGAGTAATCCCACCATCAGCAAGAACAACGCTACAAACTTCTTAACCTTCATTTCTTCACCGTAAGACGACGTTCAACCCAACCCAGAATAAAATCAGCGACGAGTGCTAAAATCGCCGCCGGAACCGCTCCCGCGAGGATAAGTTGATTATCCACCACGGCGACCCCCCGAAAAATAAACGTCCCTAACCCTCCTGCCCCTACAGCCGCCGCGATCGTTGCGAGTCCGATACTAATCACGGTTGCTACGCGCACGCCTGCCAAAATCACGCCCAGAGCCAACGGCAGTTCGACCTGTAGCAGGAGTTGTCTGTCGGTCATGCCTAGCCCTCGTCCCGCTTCTCGAATGGCTGGATCGACGCTCATAATCCCAACGTATGTGTTGCGAATAATCGGCAGTAGAGAGTAAAGAATGAGCGCGACGATCGCGGTTCGCGCTCCGATGCCACCAATGATGGGAATCGGTAATAGAAATCCAAACAGTGCCAAACTTGGAATGGTTTGCATCACGTTTGCGAATCCTAAAATTGGCGTTCTCAGTTGAGGTTTACGCGTGATCAAAATGCCCAGCGGAATGCCGATTAGGATGGCGATCGCAGTCGCCACTAACACTAACGTTAAATGTTCTCCAGTAGATTGCAAAATTTCGTTGGCGTAACGAGTGAGAAAATTCATTCGGCTAATCCATTGAACTTAAATCCATTAAACCTAGACGTGAGCCTAAGGGTACTCTGATTTGCGAGTGCTGAGAAAAGCTTGGGCTTCGGGATGCTGCGATCGCGCAAAGTCTTGAGGGGTTGCCAGTTCTACCAGTTGCCCCGCCTGCATTAAGCCGATCTGAGAACCGAGAGTAAAGGCTTCTCCAATATCGTGAGTAACGAAGACAACGGTTTTGCCTAACTGTTGCTGCAAGCGTTTGAACTCCCGTTGAAGTTCGACTCGCGTAATCGGATCAAGCGCGCCGAATGGCTCGTCCATTAGCAGGAGCGGCGGATCGGCCGCTAAGGCTCTGGCAACTCCCACGCGCTGGCGCTGCCCCCCAGAAAGCTCGTGAGGATAACGACGGGCAAATTGAGCCGGATCTAACCCAACAAGATGAAGTAATTCGTCTACTCTCGATTTGATGCGCTGGGAAGGCCATTTCTCTAGTGCCGGAACAACACCAACGTTGCGCTCAATAGTCAAATGAGGAAATAGACCGACCTCCTGAATCACATATCCAATTCGCCGCCGTAGGTGAATCGGATTCCACGTTTGGGTGGAAACGCCTTCAACTTGGATTTCGCCTGCGGTTGGGGTTAGCAAATGATTGATTAATCGCAAGGTTGTTGTTTTGCCGCAGCCGCTTCGTCCCAATAATACTAATGTCTCACCTTGACCAATGCTAAAACTGAGGTCAGAGAGTAAGGGGCGGCGTTCTAGAGAGTAGTAGACGTGACGGAACTCAACAACCATAATCTGTCATTCATGATTCGTGAAGGTAAGCCGATGTCGGATATTAGATGGAGTGAGCAAACCGATTGACACAGCTTCTAGATGAGTCGTGGCTAATATCCGTTGCGATCGCGCTCCTGACCTAAAATATCCACTTCATAACGCTCTGCCGCTAATAGCACTTGAATGCCTCGTTCTTGACAGCGTTGGGACAAGGCTGCAACTTGGGCAACAGTTGCGGCGCTTGAGGAATCTAGTTCGGGATGCAATGCATCTAAACATCCCTTAAACCCTAAGCACGCTAACCCATAAATCAGCCGTTTGCTTAAATCAGCATGTTCGTTATAAATGCAGCCGCCGTGCGTGTCTAAATTTTTAGTCGAAACGATTCGAGAAAAGTAGTCGCCAACTCGCTTGTTGGGCTTACCCTTGGCGTAGCTCACAATGCCCACTTCTTTACCTGTTTTCTTGTTAATCTCGGTGTAGTCTGTGCAGTCAAAACAGGTAAATAGTTCTGCGATCGATTTGCCGCCCGCATTCACCATCTCTTGCCGATGCGAGAGCGGAATGTTTCTACTAATTGACAAATAATCTAGATAATTGGGACGCTTAAGATCAACGCTGCACGCTGTTTCCAGGTTGACAATGCCAAACCTCATCTTGTAGCGCTTTCCTAAATTGTTCTGAACAGTCTGAGCACATACAAAAACATTGCCGAGCCGATAGCCCCCTTCCCGCGTTCTAGCCGGAAAACTAAAGTAGTTGGCGATCGTTGAAGCCAGTTTGAGAACAGTGTCGTGTTTGTTGACAAACAAGTAAGCTTCCTCAAATCGACGCAGGGACGATCGCAAGGTATTTGCGCGACCTGAAATAATTGTATCGGCTGGAATATCAGGCGCAACTAACACCAGTTTGCTCAACCGAAAAACGTTGCCGATGTCGGGCGAGGGAGTCTTATTTTGCGCGTTCATGCTAAGGCTGCCAATCGACTCTCGATCAAACACATCCGATAGAATGCGTACGGCCTGGGTGACAACAAATGCGCCCATACTGTGACCAATAAACGAAAGCCGAATGCGCTTGTTCTTCCAGTAGTTCGCTCCTGCGTCCGGCTGAGGTGATGCCGACTCAACGATCGCGCGATCGAGTTGACGCACAAGCTCAACCAAGTCAGGCACACCGTAATGATTTGCTCGCCACGTATCTCTGAAATAAACCGTGAGTCTCAACACAATGAGTGTTGCAATAAACAGAATAATTGGAACGGTCAAAAACAAAAAAATTTTCAGAGAAGCGACAAATAAGCTGCACAGGCTAACGAAAATGCTAACTGCCAGAAAGATTCCCATTAGCAATGGAATTGAGTTCAACGTATAACGCAGTTTGTCCCAAAAGCTGCCCGATTCATCGTTGTTAAATTTCTCCGATGACCATCGATACCCAATCACGACCAATCCTTTCGGAACGCGATCGCGATACTGATCGCGCAAATATTCACACGCGGTTGTATACCAGGTATTTGCCCCGTTACGATCGGTGTTGTAACCATGAGTCAGAACTAAAACTTGTGCATCACTCTCGTGTTCTCTAAGATATCGAGCAATATCGCTCATTGATGTATTAGGTTCCCCCGACACATCTTCTTCGATCCGATCCTCAACATTGAGCGGAGCCGTACTCATGACGAAATACCCTGGACAAACAGCGTCCTGCACGTATAGGGGACGAATATTTAGTAGATGATGACTCATGGCTTGTTCTAGGGGGCTAAAAGAACAGTGAATAGTGCGTCGCAATCATAACGTGGCTCTCGGACAACACTAAACTTGCGTTAACAATACATACAAAAAATCCTCTCAGTTTACGCAAAACTGAGAGGGTTGATCATAAAGACAGATAGCCGTAGAGAAACTAACGATTACAGATCGTCATCTAGAGTGTCATCAATCAAATCGTCATCATCATCATCCAAAACCGGTGAGAACGATGGACTGGGGGCACCTTCATCCTCTAATACATCTGGCGTCTCCGCCGCTCCAAAGCTCTCGAAGCTAAAGCTGGGGCGATCCTCGATGCTATCTAAGCCGTAAGTACGAGCGGTGCGATCGTCGAGTACCATTTCCGAAAAATCGGTATCGTCATCAAAGATCGTCGGGTCGTACACCGGATCGAGATCCGGGCTACCCACTTCTTCGTAAGCATTGAATCCCGTTCCAGCCGGAATTAGGCGACCAATGATCACGTTCTCTTTGAGACCGCGCAGCCAGTCGGACTTGCCCTCGATCGCCGCTTCAGTCAAGACGCGAGTCGTCTCTTGGAAACTCGCCGCCGAGATGAAGCTATCGGTGTTGAGCGATGCCTTCGTGATTCCCAACAGTACCGGAGTATATTGGGCAGGCGCACCACCCGTAATCGACATGGCTTCATTCACCTGATCGATTTGGTACAGCTCGACCAATTCTCCAGGCAGCATGGTGGTGTCACCACCGTCATCTACCCGCCCCTTCGAGGTCATCTGACGCACAACGACTTCGATATGCTTATCCGAGATGTCAATCCCTTGAGATTGATACACCGCTTGCACTTCGTTCACCAGGAAGGTCTGCACCTCGCGCAAACTAAAGGCGGAGGCATCAAGACTGCCCAATTCCTCACTCTTAGCTTGGAAGAGCACTTCCAGCAATTCGTGCGGATTCGCTGGGCCGTCGGTGAGGCGCTCTCCCGCCAGCACTTTTTGTTCGTCAGACACGATCACGTTCTGGCCCGGCCCCAAGGGATACTCGGTGATCAGACCATCGCGATCGATAATCTTCACTTCAACCGAATCATCCTCTCCATAAACCACTTGTGCGGTTCCAGGTCGTTTTGCCAGGACGCACGCTTCCTTCGGCTTGCGACCTTCTAGCAGTTCTTCAATTCTCGGTAAACCTTGAATGATGTCTCCGGTCTTGGTGCGCTCAAAAATCAGCAGTACCAGGTTGTCACCCCGCTGTACCAAGTCGCCATCGTCTACGTGCAACACGGCTCCTGGAGACACTCGATATGGACGTGCCACTCGCAGCGTCACCTGATTTCCGTCCACTTGCAGCACTTGACCCGAGTCTTCGAGCGGTTGCTTAGGCGAGAGATCCATGCCAGCAACCATCAGATCACCTGGACTGACGGACGGTGTGCCTTTGGCTTCTAGCGTGACCGTATCTGCTTCACGCACCACGAGAATGCGACGAATCGCTTCCGCCCCTTGGCGAATCCCCTGAACTTCCCCAGCTTCCTTACACTGAATTTCAGTTCGAGCGACGACAGCTCCCGGTGCAATTTGGTCACCGTCTTGTACCAAGATCTGTGTGCTGGTTCTGCCCTGCGTAGTATCCGCTGAGATGTCCCGACGAATCACTAACGATTCAAGAATCACCAACTGTAAGCGATTAACATCCGGATCGTCGGTATCGGTTACCACTTCGATGTCGGCGGCCAAAGCAGAATCCTGATCGATCTCTAGCACCAGTTGAGTCCGTAGCAGGTCATGTCCTTCGACCGACTTGACGCGCTCACCGTCTTTGTAAGGCAAACGCTGGACGGCCCGCAGGCGAATTGCCCGTCCAGATTCCTCAGCGCTCGATTCTTGACTCGGCACAGATGGCTCATCGGGTACGGCAAATTCCATTACTGGGCGCAGCAAAATTGCCGGACCTTCAGGTGTCTCAATGTACTCTGCGTAGCGCAGTTCTTCGGAGATCAATCCGGGCATCACCTGCTGACCAGGATTAACCAGAACGGCTTCTCCCTTAGTAATCACATCATCGAGGTTATCGATCATGTGCAGATCGCCAGGTTTAACTACGATTTCCCGCAGAATGTCGTTCTTCTGGGTCACTTCGACGACCCCATTGCTCTGGCAGAAGATATCTTTTACCACTTCTGTGCCAGCTTCCACATACTGACCGTCTTCGACCATCAGCAAGGAAATGTCTTTGTTGACCTCATGCGCTTCTTCTGGAATCCACAGCAGCGTACCGCCTTTGACGACTTCGTACCCTTGCTTGGCTTTGCCTTTTTTGCCAATTTCAACTCCAGAGTATTTGATGATGCCACCCGTTTGAGTATGGTAGCGATCGTCAACTAACTCGGCGACCACCTGACCGCTTGTGACCTCGGTTCCGGGCGTGGCTTTCAGCAAGAAGATTTGGTTGTTGGTCGTTTCGAGGAAATACTGATCGCGTCCTTGGTTGCTATCCACGCGCACCTTGGCTTGATCGAGCATCACTGAAGCGGTAATGATTTCAATTTCCCGTCCACCTTTGCTGTTTTCGCTCGTTTCCGGCAGTCGAACGATACCGCCGTTTTCGGTCACAACCTTTGTTTCGGCGATCGTCCCGCCTGCCACCACGCGATCGCCGTTCTTCACGATCGGCTCAGCTCCCGGCGGCAAGTTGTAGACTTCTCCAGAGAGAACCCACATTAAGCCACCCCGCTGAGCAATCCGGGTGGTGTTGCCCTGACGGTCTTTTTTCTCTTCGGGCACAACATCTGCAAATCGGACTTCCCCTGCTAGGTCAGAGGCAACGTCTTTTGCTGCTTTCTCAGTCGTCTTGCGACCTCGACCCGTCAATGGCACTTCGGCCAAGATTTGACCGACTTTCACATGCTGTCCGTCTCTAACCAGCAGGGTTGCACCTTGAGCAACCGTGAAAGTTTGCTGCTGTCCGTCTTTACTGTCGAGCAAAATCTTGAGGTCAGATCCGACGCTTTCAACGATCAGCGCATCTTCTCCGTGACGGGTGCGGAGCGGACGAGTTCTCAATTTCTTCGGTAATTTAATGGTGCCCGCAAAGCTAGCTTTTTCTTGACGCGCCATTTCTCCGGTAAACACACCACCCGTGTGGAATGTCCGCATCGTAAGCTGGGTTCCCGGTTCACCAATCGACTGCGCCGCGATGATGCCCACCGCTTCGCCGATGTCAACCATCTGATTGTGTGCCAAGCTCCAGCCATAGCAGTGCTGACAGACCGATCGCGCCGCTTCGCAGGTCAGCGGCGATCGCGCCACTACCTCTTTCACTTTGGCTTTGCCGATCTGCTGAGTAATCTCGTTGGAGATCGCTTCGTTGCGAGCCACAATGACTTCGCCAGTTTCAGGATGTAGCACATCAGCCGCCGCAACCCGTCCCAACAGCCGATCTTTGAGGGGAATAAGGGTGCGATCGCCGTCCATCATTGGACGAACCGGAATGCCGCGCTCAGTGCCACAATCCACCTCACGGATGATCACGTCCTGAGAGACATCGACCAATCGACGAGTGAGATAGCCAGAGTCTGCTGTTCGGAGGGCCGTATCCACAAGACCCTTCCGCGCCCCATACGAGGAGATGATGTACTCAGTAACGGTCAAGCCTTCCCGGAAGTTGGTCTTAATCGGTAGGTCAATAATTTCCCCTTGCGGGTTTGCCATCAAACCGCGCATTCCGACTAACTGACGAACTTGAGAGATATTACCCCGCGCTCCAGAGAACGCCATCATGTAAACCGAGTTCAAGGGGTCGTTTGACTGGAAGTGACGCACCACTTCATCTTTTAGGTCTTCGCTCGTTCCGTTCCATGTATCGATAACTTTCTGGAAACGCTCGACTTCTGTAATCTCGCCGCGCGTGTACTTTTCTTCTGTTTCCCGAATCGTTTCCTCGGCGGCATCTAACAATTTGCGCTTACTGGGAGGAATTTGCAAGTCATCAACGCTAATCGATACGCCTGCTTTCGTCGCATATCGGAAGCCCAATTCTTTGATCAAATCCGCCATTTGAGCCGTTCGCGCCGTTCCATATTGCGTGAATGACCATGAAATCAGGTTGGTCAACTGCTTCTTGTTGATTACCTGATTGCGAAACACTTGCTTTTCTGTTTGCTCTGCCATCGGTTGCCCGCCTCTAGATTTATGATTTTGGAGTTGGAATTTTGGCTCTATACTCTATCCAAAATCCCAATTCGCTCTAACCCACTACCGCATCCAGAACTGTCTTGTTATAAATGATGCGTCCTGGCGTAGTCTTGACATATTGAGAAATGAGATTGCCGTCTTGGTCTTCCCGCACCCGACGATAGTTATAGAGTTTGGTCACGATACCATCGGGCGATCGCTCTTCCTCAATCACCTCGTTATCGTCAACGTCCATTTCGACTTTGCCGTCAAAGCGCACCCAGACATAAGCGTGCAGATCAACGATATTTTGCTCATACGCATTGATCGCATCATCCAAACTCCCGAAGTAACGACCCACGCCCTTGGTCGCTTTAGGATTTTCAGCGGTGAGATAGTAGCAGCCCAGCACCATATCTTGGCTAGGCGTGATAATCGGACGACCTGTTGCCGGTGAGAGAATGTTATTCGATGCCAACATCAACAGTCGCGCTTCCGACTGGGACTCAATCGAGAGCGGCACGTGAACCGCCATTTGATCACCGTCAAAGTCCGCGTTAAACGCAGGACAAACTAAGGGGTGGAGTTGAATAGCACGCCCATCGACTAAAATTGGCTCAAAGGCTTGAATACCGAGACGGTGCAGCGTTGGCGCACGGTTGAGCATCACCGGATGTCCTTCAATCACCTCTTGGAGGACATCCCACACGGTCGGATCGTTGCGCTGAATCAGCTTCTTCGCAGCTTTGATGTTATTGACCAAGCCTTGACGAATCAAACGGTGAATCACGAACGGCTGGAATAGCTCGATCGCCATTTCCTTAGGCAGCCCGCACTGGTGAATTTTGAGTTTCGGACCGACCACGATGACGGAACGACCCGAGTAGTCAACCCGCTTACCTAAGAGGTTTTGACGGAAGCGGCCCTGCTTTCCTTCAATAATGTCAGAGAGCGATTTGAGCGGACGATTGTTTGCACCCACCACGGTTCGACCGCGACGACCGTTATCAATCAGCGCATCCACCGCTTCTTGCAGCATCCGCTTTTCGTTTCGCACAATGATTTCAGGCGCAAGAATCTCTTGCAACCGAGCTAGACGATTGTTGCGGTTAATTACTCGACGATACAAATCGTTCAAGTCAGAGGTGGCAAATCGTCCACCATCAAGCTGTACCATCGGACGCAAATCGGGCGGAATCACCGGAATCACATCCAATACCATCCACTCCGGCAGCGATCCGGTGGCAATAAAGTTATCCAAAACCCGCAGCCGTTTGATTAACTTGGCTCGCTTCTGCCCTTTAGATACCGCGATTTCTTCACGCAGTCGCTCTGCTTCTTCGTCTAAGTTGATGTCCTGCAACAACTGCTTCAGCGCTTCTGCTCCAATTCCGACCTCGACTCCAGTCAGTTGAGAATCTTCGCTATAGAGTTCGTCCTCAATTTCAATCCACTGATCTTCCGTCAGCAGTTGTTTGTAGGTCAAATTCTCAGCGTTGCCCGCATTCAGTACGACATAAGCGTTGAAGTAGACAATTTGCTCCACATCGCGCAATGGCATATCGAGCAAAATTGCCATGTAGCTGGGAATTCCCTTGAGATACCAAACGTGCGCCACTGGAGCTGCCAGTTTGATAAAGCCCATGCGATGGCGGCGAACCCGCGATTCGGTCACTTCTACGCCGCATCGTTCACACACAATCCCCCGATGGCGTACGCGCTTGTACTTACCACAGTGACATTCCCAATCTTTTGCAGGTCCAAAAATGCGCTCGCAAAACAAGCCATCCATCTCAGGCTTGAGGGTGCGATAGTTGATCGTTTCTGGCTTGGTAACTTCGCCTACAACCTGCCCGTTAGGTAAAGTCCGTTCTCCCCATTGACGAATTCGTTCGGGAGATGCCAGACCGATTTTTACATAGTCAAACCGTTGCTCTAGCTTTGGCATCGCGTCGTTTCCTTATATTCCGAGTGCAGCGAAAAAGGGGAGTGAGAAGAAAAGGCGAGGGAGAAAAAACTTCATCCCTCATCCCTTCCTAGTCTTCGTCGTCTTCTAAAGATTCCCTAGAGATCGACTCATAAGTTGGGCGAGACGGTGCGCGGCGATTGTTGACATCTGCCATCAGATCAACTTCCATGTCGCTGCTGCTACCATCGTCCTTGGTTTCAACTTTGTGAACAGCAACGTCGAGACAGAGGGACTGCAACTCTCGCATCAGTACCTTGAACGATTCCGGTGTGCCAGGGCGGGGAATCGCTTTGCCTTTCACGATCGCATTGAGTGCCTCGTTTCGTCCCTGCATGTCATCAGACTTCACTGTAAGCAATTCTTGCAACGTATAGGCCGCACCGAAGGCTTCGAGTGCCCACACTTCCATTTCTCCAAAGCGCTGCCCGCCTTGCTGAGCCTTACCACCAAGCGGCTGTTGAGTCACGAGCGAGTAAGGGCCTGTCGAGCGAGCATGAATCTTGTCGTCTACCAGGTGAACCAGCTTCAGCATGTAGGCTTTACCCACGGTGACAGGACGATCAAACGGATCGCCGGTTCGTCCGTCATACACCTGGATCTTGCCTGCGTTGTCAGGGTTGTAGAGCCACTCTCCATCCCGCCCTTCACTCGTCGCAAGCCGAGAATCCCGTGATTCTTGCAGCTTGCCGTGAACGGTTTCTCTCGATTTTTGCTCTCCGTGCATCTCATCGAAAGGGATAACCTTGAAGCGAGAATCGAGACATTCTGCTGCCCACCCCAGCAAGCACTCGTAGACCTGACCGACGTTCATCCGGCTCGGTACACCAAGAGGATTCAATACAATGTCGATCGGCGTGCCGTCGGGCAAGTAAGGCATGTCTTCGATCGGCAGAATCCGGGAAATAATCCCTTTATTGCCGTGACGACCTGCCATCTTATCGCCGACTTGAATCTTCCGTTTCTGAGCCACATAGACGCGGACGACCATGTTAGCTCCTGGCGGCAATTCATCACCTTGCTCACGAGTAAACACCCGTACGTCGACAATGCGACCTTTCTCACCGTTGGGAACGCGCAACGAATTGTCTCGCACATCTCGTGCTTTTTCACCAAAGATGGCACGCAACAGCTTTTCTTCTGGCGGCTGATCCGATTCTCCTTTCGGAGTCACTTTACCGACGAGAATATCGCCTGATTCGACAAACGCTCCAATCCGAATAATGCCATTCTCATCCAACTGGCGTAGGGAGTCTTCCCCAACGTTCGGAATTTCGCGCGTAATCTCTTCAGGGCCAAGTTTGGTTTGACGAGCCTCGATCTCAAACTTCTCAACGTGGATGGAAGTATAAACATCGTTATAAACCAACCGTTCGCTAATCAGAATGGCGTCCTCGTAGTTGTAGCCTTCCCACGGCATGTAGGCCACAAGAATGTTCTGACCAAGGGCGAGTTCACCTCGCTCAGTAGCAGAACCATCTGCCAAGATTTCTCCTGCAACAACCTTGTCACCGACAAAGACGATCGGGCGCTGGTTGAGACAAGTATCTTGGTTCGATCGCTGATATTTTTGAAGCGAGTAGCTCAGTTCTTTGCCCGAATCCGCACTACGAACTTTGATAGTGTTAGCGTCTACATAAGTCACTTCTCCATTAGAGCGACTCACAATGACCATGCCAGAGTCACGCGCTGCTTGTGCTTCTAGTCCCGTTCCCACAAGAGGGCGCTCAGGGCGGAGCAAAGGAACTGCCTGACGCTGCATGTTCGACCCCATTAAGGCACGGTTTGCGTCATCGTGCTCTAAGAACGGAATCAGTGACGTCGCAACAGAAATAATCTGTACGGGTGAGACAGCGACATAGTCTACCTCTTCGGGAGATGCTGTCGTAAAGTCCTGGCGATAGCGAACAGCGATCGAGTCACCAAGAATTTTATTGTTTTCATCGGTGGTGATATCCCCTGCTGCCACCCGCAGATCATCTTCTTCATCCGCTGTCATATAAGCCGGGGCTTGATCTTTTAGCACACACCCGTTTTCGACTTTGTAGAAGGGAGTCTCAATGAATCCGTAGGCATTTACGCGAGCGTGAGTTGCCAATGAACCGATTAGACCTGCGTTTGGGCCTTCAGGCGTTTCGATCGGGCAAATGCGTCCGTAGTGGGACGGGTGAATGTCTCGAACGGCAAATCCTGCCCGTTCACGAGTCAGACCACCCGGACCTAAAGCGCTAATGCGTCGCTTGTGTGTCAACTCGGCTAATGGATTGGTTTGATCCATGAACTGCGACAACTGCGAAGATCCAAAGAATTCTTTGATCGCTGCCACTAGCGGCTTTGGGTTTACCAACGAAGCAGGTGTTAGTGAGTCAGAATCCGAAACGGTCATTCGTTCGCGAATGATCCGCTCTAAACGGTTGAGACCAACCCGGACTTGGTTTTGTAGCAGTTCACCGACTGAGCGGACGCGACGGTTGCCCAAATGATCGATGTCGTCGATCATGCCGATGTCAAACTCTAAGTTGATCAAATAGTCGATCGAGGTGAGAATATCTTGCGGCGTCAGAACGCGAATAGCTTCCGCCACGTTTAGACGAAGCTTCTTATTCAGCTTGTAGCGCCCAACTTTGCCTAAGTCGTACCGTTTCGGATCAAAGAATCGAGACTCTAATAACTGAGCACCGCCATTGACCGTTGGAGGTTCACCCGGACGCAGTTTTCGGTAAAGCTCTAGTAGCGCTTCTTCTTCACCGTACTGACCTTCTTTCTCAATTGTCTTCTGAAAATATTCAGGGTGACGCAGTGAGTCAAAGATTTCGTTATCGCTTAGACCTAGAGCTTTGAGCAACACCTGAGCTGACAGCTTACGAGTTTTGTCAATCCGCACCCAAACGAGATCATTCTTGTCAGTTTCAAACTTTAGCCATGCGCCACGGTTGGGAATCAGACTCGCGTTGTAGGTGCGGCGTCCGTTCTTGTCTGTCTCCGATTTGTAGTATACGCCAGGACTACGAACAATTTGGTTGACGATGACTCGCTCAGCACCGTTGATAATAAACGTACCGCGATCGGTCATCAGCGGCAGATCGCCAATGAAGACCTCTTGCTCTTTAATTTCTCCAGTTTCTTTATTGATCAGGCGAGTGGGCACATACATCTGTACCGCATAGGTGCTATCCCGGCGTTTCGCTTCATCAACGTCGTATTTCGGGCGCTTCAGCTTATAGTCTTTTCCAATAAAGTGAAGCTCTAGCTTCCCGGTGTAGTCTGTAATGGGTGAAAAACTATCGAGTTCTTCGATCAAGCCTTCTTCAAGAAACCAACGGAAACTCTCCCGTTGAATTTCAACCAAGTCAGGTAGAACAAAAGCGGGGGTGGTGTAGGTCTGCTCAGTCATGCGTCTCCTCTGAAGGGTCACGCCCAGCGCGAATCCCAGATTTTACGGTATTTGCAAAAATATGTCAATGCAAAAAGTTTGGAGTTCCTAATGAATTCCAAATTTACGAAATATTCAATTTCAGGTGGTCAGTAGCCAGGTGAGCCTCCAAGATTTCCAACAAGTTTGGAAGAAAAATGTGAGTTGAGCATCGTTGCCACTGGCACTTGCGAAGCTAATCGCTTTGGAAGATCAAGCTTTGATGGAAGAGATAAAGCTAAAAAAACGGTTGGCATTCGGACATTTGGCTGCACTCCTCCCATTATGGCGCAGAATTTACAATTTGTGGGTTGACGAATCAGGAAACTTATGTGATCAGAGTGTTCAAAATCTAGAACAAGATGCTGCAATTTTAGGGAGCGGCTAGTCCAAACAGAGCGCAGGCATTTTGAGTGGTCTGTTCTGCAAGTTGTTCTAGGGGAACGTCGCGCAACGCTGCCACTTGTTGAGCCACGTACTGAACGTAAGATGGTTCATTTCGCTTTTCCCCTCGTTTTGGCACTGGCGAGAGGAAGGGACAGTCCGTTTCGATCAAGATGCGATCGCTCGGAACAATCCTAGCCGACTGGTGAATCTGCTTAGCATTTTTAAAGGTGACCGTCCCGCTAAAACTGACATACAGCCCCAGATCGAGAAACCACTGAGTTTCGGTTGGCGTGCCGCCCCAGCAGTGCATGACGCCATTCACCGATCCATGATCCTGCCACCATTGCCGCAACACCTCTGCCATAGTTTCAGCAGCATCGCGACAGTGAATAATGACAGGCAAGTTCAGTTGATGCGCGATCGCAAGGTGGGCTTGAAAGGATTCAATTTGCTGGTCTCGGTTCTCCGCTTTAAAGAAGTCCAGCCCCGTTTCGCCAAGAGCAACAACCCGCATATCAGATTGAGCCAACGTCAGAATTTCTTCCTTTGTTGAGTCGGGCGACCACTTTTCCTCGACATCGAGTGGATGCAATCCCACCGCAAACGAGAGTTCGGAGAAGCGATCGGCAAGACTCTGAATGGTAGAAAATTCAGACGGCTCAACACAAGAATGAATCAACCGGACAACGCCTGCCTCACGCCAACGAGACGCGATCGCGTCTAAATCCGGCTGAAACGCCTCGAAATTAATGTGAACGTGGGTGTCAATCAAGTGCATTCAAGTGCATTAGAAACGGGTGTCAAGAAGCAAAGTGTGGAGACGGGCGCTTGAAACCCAACCCTATCAAAACTTAGGAAGCGGTTGTCGCTTCGTGCTGCTTCAATACGCTGGCCAAACGCGACTTTTTGCGCGCACCATTATTCGTGTGCAGCACACCACGCTTCACAGCTTTATCAATCTTGGAGAAAGCCGCAGACATCGTAGACTGAACTTCCTGCATCGCTTCAGGAGACGGTTGAGCGGAGTATTGACTCACTGCCGTCAGATATTTCTTTGTCAGCGTTCTGACAGCCGACTTGTACGCCTTGTTGCGTAAGCGATTGCGTTCCGCAATCAGGACACGTTTTTTTGCAGACTTAATATTAGCCACGGTTATCTCAGAACTCTACTTAAAATGTAGGTGGATACAAAATCGTCAGATAAAATACTATAACATCTGGCGCAAGCGATCGTGTGATCCCTTAAAAATCCGAGTTAGGCTAGACAGCATATCCAGATAAAGCTAGATACAATAGTAGCTGTGGGCTAACTCAGGGCACAATCAAGACCGCTTAATTCTTCAGACGAGTTTTTTCTCAAGACGGACATTGCAAAACTCCATGCTGCGAATCATTACTCAGTGGACTGAGGCGAAAGCCGAACTGCGACGGATTTGCGATCGCACTCATGACGATCAAGTTATGCACAAGGAAGCGACTGTCCGAGAGGTGCTGCAAGCTGTGAAGCGGCAAGGCGATCGGGCAGTGCTAGAGTACACCCTAGAGTTTGACCAGCAGCAACTCGCGCCTGAAGATTTGCGGGTGGGTTCTGCTGAAATCGATGCCGCTTATCAGCAGGTGTCTCAGGAGTTTGTTGAGGCAATTCGGCTAGCAAAACAGCAAATCGAAGCGTTTCATAAGCAGCGTGTGCCCAAAAGTTGGGTTCATTTTGGGGATGATGAAATTGTTTTAGGAAAGCGTTACACACCTGTGGATCGAGCAGGCTTATACGTTCCAGGCGGAAAAGCGGCGTATCCCAGTACGGTTCTGATGAATGCAGTTCCGGCTAAGGTTGCTCAGGTTCCAAGAATTGTCATGGTGACGCCTCCAGGAAAAGATAAAACGGTTAATCCCGCCGTTTTGGTTGCGGCACAAGAAGCAGGAATTAGTGAGATCTATCGAGTCGGCGGGGCGCAAGCGGTAGCTGCCCTTGCCTATGGAACGGAATCGATTCCTAAAGTGGACGTGATTACAGGCCCAGGAAACATTTACGTCACGTTGGCAAAAAAATTAGTCTACGGAACAGTTGGCATTGACTCTCTAGCAGGTCCTTCTGAAGTTTTGGTGATTGCTGACCATACGGCAGAGCCAAGTCATGTGGCGGCGGATCTATTAGCCCAAGCCGAGCATGATACGATGGCAGCGGCAATTTTAATTACAACAGATGCCACGATCGCTCGGAAGGTGGTGGATGAAGTGGAGCGGCAGCTAATTGATCATCCCCGAAAACTGCTGACCGAGAAAGCAATCGCGCACTATGGCCTGATCATCACCGTTGATTCACTCAAGGCGGCGGCGGAGCTATCGAATGATTTTGCTCCCGAACATTTAGAACTCGAAGTGGAAGATCCGTGGAGTTTGCTTCAAGATATTCGCCACGCTGGGGCAATTTTCTTGGGAGATTCGACGCCTGAAGCGGTGGGAGATTATTTAGCCGGACCTAATCACACGTTACCCACGTCTGGGTCTGCTCGCTATGCATCTCCGCTCGGTGTCGAAACATTCCTGAAGCACTCTAGTTTGATTCAATACTCTCCGACGGCTTTGCAGAAGGTGGCGAACGCCATTGATACGCTGGCAACGGCAGAAGGACTGCACTCTCACGCTAATTCTGTGCGGATTCGGATGCGGGGCAATTTGAACCCTGAAGCCTAACTCATTGGAGTGGTCGTTGCCATGTCTTTAATGAATATCCCGCCGAGTACCCTGATGACGACGTCTGCTGGGGAGGTGATTGCTTTTCCGCCAACCGATTTGTACAGCGACGAGCCTCCTGTAGAAACTGATTTTCATCGCGAACAAATTGAATGATTGATTTCTTGTCTTAAATGGTGGTGGCGATCGCGCAACGATTTCTATGTCTCTGGTAATCTAACGATTTACTACAACGAAAACCAGATCAAGTCTCGTGATTTTCGCGGCCCTGATTTCTTTGTAGTACTAGATAGTGATCCACATCCTCGCAAGAGTTGGGTCGTGTAGGGTGAAGACGGAAAATATCCGAACGTCATTATTGAGATGCTGTCTGACAGCACTCAGGATGTTGACCGTACTGCTAAGAAACTGCTTTACCAAAACACGTTCCGTACCCCAGAATATTTTTGGTTCCATCCTGAGACACTAGGTTGTGTTGACATTTCAGCGAAGTTCAATCAGCAAGGCAGTGAAATAAACAAAGCTGAGAAAATTCTTCGCTTTCTTCTCAAAACGAGAAAAGACGCGGCGAAAGTGCTTGAGCTTGTTAA
>JAHHHP010000020.1 GCA_019359275.1 Myxacorys chilensis ATA2-1-KO14
AGAACCGTTGCATCTGTTGCTCGACTTTAGGGGAGTATGGTTGCATAGCAGCACAGCAGTGAGATGGCTGCTTCCAAGCCTATCACCTTTCCCTTTTCCGCCGGTCTTATTTAATCCACGTTCCTAAGCCTCCCTACTAGTTATTAGAAATGGAAACGAAAGAAGCTGGATCGAAGGAGATCCAGCTTCTTTCGTTTAGTCTTCTCTTACCTGTAGATTTCCGTATTCTGGTAAACGCAAATTCTTTTCAGGGTCTTCCTCTTCATCGACTTGCCATCTGCGTCTGAGTGTCAATGTGGTTACGATAAATAACACAAGGTAAACGTTGCTTAGCCGGAGTAAATAACTCTCGGTCATATTGTTGATTGCTAAGAACGTAAGAAATGCTAAGGGGAACAGCTCCTCAGAATGCTTTGCGGCGTAAGCCCGCTGTAAGGCACAAAGGTAGGCTGCTACGAAGCAGATAAGAAACAGCGCCAGTCCAATTAATCCAATATCTAACGCTGTATCTATAAAGCCATTATGAGCATGGGGAGGAATATATTGGTCTCCAAAGAAGAGCGCTGCTGTTCTTGGAAATCGGCTTTCGGGTGCCCAAAACGCACCGCGTCCAAATCCAAACCAGGGTTTTTCCCAGAAGTGCAGTCCAACAACCTGCCAAATGAAGGTTCTTCCGCTTAAGGTCGGGTCTCTTCCCAGCCCTTTGACGATTTCCATCCAGCTACTCAACAGGGCAGTTACCACACACCCCATCAGGAGAACGCCCAAGTCCAATAGAACGACGGAAAGCTTGCCCTGCCAACGGAATCTTCGGTAGAACGCTAACATTCCGACTATTACTACTAGGAGAATAAGAGCAGTCTTAGACGTAGTTAGAAGAATCATCGCTGTGCAGAACGCCAACCCAAGCCACTTGAGGACTCTTTCAACTGGGCGTTCAATGGGCATCAGAAAGAAGGTAATTACTCCTAACACCATCATGCTACCGAAGGTGTTTTTGTAATCATAAATTCCTTTCCATGCTCCGGGGTGATCTGCACCGTGTTTTCCCGCAGAAGGCAGCCCGATCGCAAAGAGCGCACTTGCCAATCCACCTACTACTAGCGATAGGGCAAGGAGCCGTACTTGCTCACGTAAGGTAAAGCGAGTCGCAAAGTACAGCCCAAAGGAAATCATTTGCAAGACTTCCCGCTCATTCCAGAAGACCCACTCTGGCAAATCTGACCAAGCAAAAGAAACAAGAGTGAGTGCCAACACAAGCCAAAGAATCCAGTCTCGGCTAGCCGTGAAGAGGGCTTTTCTCCAATGCACTATAACCAACAAGCTAGACACGAGCCAGATAAAATATCGAATTCCGGTTACGACAGCAATCGGAATTAAACCTGCTGTCCCATCTTCGGTTCCGCCGAGGGCAAAACCCCCTGTAAAAAAGGTGAATCCTAGGACGACAAAGCAGGTTTCGGCAAATCCAAGTAGCTTTTTCACGGCACAAATTCTGTGGTTTCACAAAAGAACTCCCAACGTTGGAAGTTCTGTTATCTAGAGTAGGCGGTTTTGATGCTTTACTCCCTGCTCCACGTGCCTATCATTCATCTGAAACATTAGTGATGAAATATTACTGAAAGTTTTATCTAGCGGGAGTAAGGAGCTGTGGATAGTACTGAGTCAGGTTTAGCAGGGAGATGTTTCTTAATCAAGCCACTTCGATGATGGAACACAGTCTCTTCATCAAATTGTTGTCCTGTTCGCGTCGCTTCTTGCACTAGAAGACACAATCTTGATCGATCGGCATTGAGCTGAATAATGTGTTCAGTTAACGTAACTTCGTCGTTTATGGGTGAAAACAATCCTCCACCCTGTGCTGCAACCAGTCCCCTAGGATAAGAACTGTCGTATCCGACGATTGGGCATCCCGAAACCAATGCTTCGATGAGACAACGCGGCGATTCTGGAGTTTTGTGACAAAAGAGAAAAAGATGCTGCTGGCGTAAGATTTTTAGAATTTTCTGACGATCTCCTACAAATCCCTCAAAGTGAATGCGATCGCGAATCCCAAGATCGGCTGCAAGCTGTTTCATCTGGGGTAATAACTCCCCATCACCTAACCAAGTTGCGTTGACCTTCACACCCGCTTCACGAAGACGGTAGATGACTCGTATCCAGTCCAGCCCACCCTTCATCTCTGATGCTCGCCCGACATATCCAATCTTAAGAGGCTGTCCCTGAACGAGCTGGTCAATTTTACTGCTCAGCCTATCGCGGCTAATTTGGTCTTCCTTTTGAGTGTGAACATCATAGACGCAGTGGGCATTGTTGCAGAATTGAGAAAACACTTCATAGCATTCTTGTCCCTGGAACAGCCCCAAGCGGCTGCGTTGAATCAAGAATTTTAGGTAGGGCGGCATGAGAGGCAGCAGCAAAAGCTCTTTGATGCGATGCTTCAGTGGATAGCTATTCAGGGTTCTCCAAATCACTTGGTACTCGACGCGATCTGTCGAAACGGCGTAGGGTCGATTTAGCTTCATCGCTTCCAGACAGGCGACGCCTGACCAATCGCCTACTAAAACGCAAGGTGAGAAACAAAGATACTGAGACTCGCGAATCTTGGTTCTAAGAAGCTGTCGGGTTTTGCGATAGGTTCGGATGAAATCTTGAATGCGGTATGCGTAGGGCAAAAGTACAAATTCAATGCGATCGCGACAGGGCAAATCATCGATCGCTCTCCACGTCTCAGAGCTTGATGGTGTGACTTGCTGTGGCAGCACAGTACATGCAAAAATGACCTGCCCAAAGCTTTCAGTCCATCGAACTAGTTTTTCACACGTTTGTTCATCTAATCCTAACCGCCCATTTACCTTGCGTAAACTTACGGGGGAAACTAGAAAAATCTTTTTGCTCATCGTCAAAAACGCTCTCAAATTAGGAGTGGGGGCAATGCACACTAAGTCAGTTGGAAAGGAGCAAAACGGAAAGGGTCTGCGTAACTTAGCTAGGTAACTAAATGTCAGGATTTGAAGAAGATTTGGATTCAAAAATACGCTAGTTCTAAGTAAGCTATACGCATATGCTGAAAAACTTAGAACAAACTTTTCGGCTGCTCCGGGAAAGTACTGCCATTGTAAATACTAAAATTTTGAAACTTCATCCTTAAGTGACAGTAGCTTGACCTGCCCAACGAAGGAGATGTATCTGTTAGGGCAACTATGGCTGAAACTTAAGGCAATCATAAGTCGCAGAATTAGGTTTGAGATTAAAAGACCTTAAAGACTAAGTAACAAATTGATGAACTTTGATCTATTTTTTCTAGAATAATGCGCTTTTTTGATAGGCTAGCAGCGCTTCTTAAGTGCATCTTAATAGTTGGCGCAAATTCTAAAATAATCGAAGCTACTTCACTTAACCAGGTTAACTATAGTAATTCTTCTTAGAAAGACTACGGATGCATCGAAGCAGTTGTTGCAGAATATTGAGAAATGATTTGCGCTAAGCTAAACGCCATGAATGGGTTGCAACGATTAATTTCAATTAGTTTTGCTGTTCTGCTAGCTGGTTGCTCAGCAGACGTAGTGGCAGGCGATCGTCCGCAGATTAAAGTTTCTCAAGCTTATTTAGTGAAACCAGATATTCTGACACTGCAAATCAACTCAGGGCAAGTAGTTCTGGGCAAGCAAGTCCCGTACCAAAAGCAGTTTGGCGATCAGGTGAAACAACCTCGTCCGGTTGGGGATGACTGGGTGAGTCGAGGGGGACAAGAAATTGGTTCTCTTGCGGGTCCGCAGCGCAATATTCTACGTACATTTGATCAGGTTGTTGGTGCGCGGCTAGATCCTCAGTGGGCAGATCAGCAAACGAGCTATAAAATTACGTCTTCAACCGATTCAAGTTATTCATCGGGCATAACTCCTACGGCTGTTTTTAGAAAAAGCAAGCCAACCAATATGGCGCGAACGGGTGCATGGAAATTTGATTTTCCAGTCGCACATACGGTCTATCTCAAGCTTCCCTCTGCGCTTAAACCTGGTAAAACCTATCAACTCAATTTTTCTGGTGGAAATGTTGAGCGGTTGTCATTCAAGTACGAACCTAATGTCACTCGCAGTGAGGCAGTTCATGTTTCACAATTGGGCTTCCATCCGAATGACTCAGCAAAGGTTGCTTTTCTATCGACCTGGATGGGCAGTGGCGGAAAAGCGACATATCCACAAGGACTCAACTTTTCGGTGATTGATGAAGCGACAAACCGATCGGTGTACACAGGTAAAACTAAGCTCTCTAGAGCAAGCAATCAACCCGAAGATCCAGAGAATCGCAATCACACCCTTACCGATGTTCATCTTCTAGATTTCACTTCGTTGCAGAAGCCTGGGCGTTATCGAGCTTGTGTTGACACTGTTGGCTGTTCCCTATCTTTTCAGATCGATCAAACTGTCTGGCAGCAAGCGTTTTATGTGTCTGCACGAGGACTCTATCATCAGCGTAGTGGAATTGAGCTAGGCCCGCCCTATACCAGTGTGAAGCGTCCTCGTCCGTTTCATCCCAAAGATGGAACGACAGTCTACGCGACTACAAAGTCTCTTGCAAGTGTCGATCAAGGAATCGGAGCCGATGATTTCTCGAAGGTTATTGCCAAAAGCAAGACAAATGAGAAACTTCCGAATGCGTGGGGGGGCTACTTTGATGCTGGTGATTGGGATCGCCGAATTCAGCATGTTGACGTCTCGCGATCGTTGCTGGAAATGCAGGAACTTGCGCCCACCTATTTTAGTCAGGTCAATCTCAATCTTCCTGAATCCAACAATTCAATTCCAGATGTTGTAGATGAAGCTTTGTGGAATATTGATTTCTACAAGCGGTTGCAAACTTCCGATGGCGGGATTCGAGGGGGAATTCAATCTGAGATTGATCCAAAGACTGGAGAAGCGAGTTGGCAAGAATCGACGACAGTGCTTGCCTATGCGCCCGATGCCTGGTCAAGCTACCTCTATGCAAGTGTGGCAGCTCGTGCTGCTCATTGGTTTAAGTCCAAAGATGCTAAACGCGCTCAAGACTATCAATTGAGCGCAGTCCGAGCTGTTCAGTATGCAGATCGGCAATCTGCGGATGCGGGTCGTTGGCAAGTTCGAGATGCCCGAAACATAGCGGCTCTAGAGCTATATCGATTGACGGGAGACTCTAAGTGGCATCAGGTTTTTCTACAAACGACGGTGTTTAAAGATGCAAAGCAAGAAACGAATGAGTGGGATAAGCACAATCAGCGAGATGCTGCATTTCTGTATGCGCGGTTGCCTCAAAATCAGACCGATCGCACTGTTCAACAAAACGCGTTTAACGCGCTGATCCGAGAAGCCGATGCGGTGACTGCTTTGACTGATACGACGGCATTCAAGTGGTCAAAACAGCATCCCTACGAACCGATTGGTTGGGGGGCTGGACTCGGCGCTCCTAAAGCCGTTGCAATGGTGCGCGCCCATTATCTCACCAACAATTCCAAGTACCTGAAAGGAAGTGTTTTGGCAAGTCAGTTCTCGCTGGGAGCGAATCCCGATAATATGACTTACACAACAGGTCTTGGACAACGTAGCCCTCAAAATCCGCTAGTCATTGATCAGCGCATGTTGGGACAAGCTCCTCCACCGGGAATAACAGTTTATGGCCCCTATGATCCGGTTCGATACGGTGATTTTTGGACGATTGAACTGCTTAAACCTTCTATTTTTCCTGCTCCCAACACTTGGCCTACCGTTGAATCCTACTTTGATGTGTTCCTGTTCCCAATGGCAACTGAATTCACTGTAATGCAGTCGATTTCCCCCACAGCTTATGTTTGGGGTTACCTTGCTGCTCAAACTGCTCCGAATTTAAGGAACGCAAATTAATCATGGCTGCCTCTCTCAAAAAGCTCGCCGTTCGGGGTGCAATCTGGACAATTCTTGGCTATGGATCAGGGCAAGCGCTGCGACTAGGCAACAATTTGATTCTCACGCGCTTACTAGTGCCCGAGTTTTTCGGACTGATGGCATTTGTAGTCACGCTACGCATGGGAATTGAACTGTTCTCAGATTTTGGAATTTCTCAAAGCATCGTTAACAATAAGCGAGGAGAAGATCCAATCTTTCTGAATACAGCTTGGACACTTCAGATCATTCGTGGGGTTCAAATCTGGCTGATCAGCCTGCTGTTAACGTACCCTATTACAAAGTTCTACGGAGACGATCGGCTGTTTATCCTGATTCCTTTGGTCTGCTTCTCTTCAGTACTTGATGGATGTTCCTCAACGGCAATTCATACGTTGCAACGTCGCTTGGATTTGGGTAGGCTAACCGTCTATGAACTGGTGCTTCAGGTGCTGGCGTTCTCAGTTTTAATTGGACTGTGCTGGTTTAGCCCTTCGGTTTACTCCTTAGCGCTCGGAACTTTATCTGGTGCAGTGCTGAATTTAGTAGGAAGCCATTTATTAATTCCAGGCTACTCCAATCGTTTAGCGTGGGATCGAGAATGTCTGGTGGAACTGCGATCGTTTGGAAAATGGATGGCAGTTGCGTCTGCCTTCATGTTTGTTGCAGACCAGTCCGATCGCTTACTCTTGGCAAAATTGCTCTCATTCCAGCAGTTAGGAATTTATACGATCGCAAATACGCTAGCCAGTATTCCGCGAGAAATCATTCGACAGTTAAGTAGTCGAGTGATTTTTCCAGCGATCTCAAATCAGCTTGAGCTGCCTCGTCATGAACTGCGTCGCAAAATTGTACGCAAACGTTGGCTCATATTAGTTGGACTAGCTGGCTTTCTAGCATTGCTTGTTTGCTTTGGGGACTGGGTGATTGTTGCACTGTATAAGGGTCGTAATCAGCATTGGGATCAGTATCAGCAAGCGGCTTGGATGCTGCCGATTTTAGCTTGTGGAATCTGGTTTTCAGTCTTGTTTTACAGCACGAGTCCAGCGCTACTAGCAATTGGAAAACCGATGTATTCTGCTCAAAGCAACTTGGCGCGATTCATTACGATCGTTGGTGGATTGCCTATAGCATTCTCGCTTTACCAGACGCTAGGAGCGATTGTAGTAATTGCTTTCAGTGATTTTCCGCTGTATGTCGTGAATCTCTTTGCGCTTAAAAAAGAAAAGCTGTCCTGCATAACTCAAGATGTTGTAGCGACGGCGATGTTTGCAGTGCTTCTTGCCATTCTGCTAGTTGGTAGAAAAATCTTAGGGTTTGGAACTCCCATTGATGTCATTCTTTAGACCTTAAAAAGCCTCGTTAATCTTCTCTATGCCCTAGTAGCTCAATCTGTCAGGCTGCTAGGGCGTAGCTTTGTCTGAAGCATGTGTTGTGTTGCATCTCTTATACGGAGAGATCCGGTCGCAAATTCGCGAAAACTTCATCTCTATAGGAATTTCTATAAACTTTTCATTTCGCTAAAGAAAGTAACAGATGATACCTGTATTATTGTCCTCAGTATTTACACTACACGGTACCCAGAAGGCAGTTTTAAGTCTATTCGTAGAGCAGCTTCAGGAGCTTAGGGTACTGACTTGGTGTGAAGCACTCCACCTCAGGCTCAGACTAGTCAGACTTTGTAAGACGTCTTATTCCATCCTCATCTAAAGGAGAATCTGGTGCGGTATCACCTCGTTTTAAATCATCCGTTTGACCTCGACAAAATTGCCCAGGAAGCAGACGCTGACGAGCGTCCACGGCACTGCATGACTGATGCTGGAAAGCTTCTTAATGCAACGATCCACTTGCCCGGTCAAGACTCGATTTCACTGCTCGATAAAGTGTACTCAAAATTAGTTGGGCGTCCTCAAGATTGGGCACTGGCACGGCGGCTTGTAGCTCAATTAGGCAGTGAAGACGTAGTGTTCTGCATTGGAGAGACTGTTGGATTTGCGATCGCTGCCCTTTGCAATCCTCAAAATGCGCCCAAACTCGTGGTCTTCATGCACAATCCTGACCGACCAAGAGCGAAATTAGCGATGAAGCTATTTGGTCTGAAGCAGCGGATTGATCTGTTTATGACCAATACCGTCTTTAAAGCAGAGTTTCTGCAACAGTATTTGCAGTTACCGTCTGATCGAGTTTCTCTATTCCGAGAGCAGCACACCGATATTCGCTTCTTTACGCCAGCAACGCCGTCAGCGCCTAAAAAGCGTCCTCTTATTGGCAGTGGTGGGCTAGAAAGCCGAGACTACCACACCTTGGCAGCGGCAGTTGCCGATTTAGATATAGATGTCCGAGCATCAGCCGTGTCTCCTGATGCAAAAGCGTCTTTGCGTAATATGCCAAAAGTATTGCCAAGCAACATGGTTTGTCGCTATCACGATTGGCACGAACTGCGTCAGTTGTATCGCGACTCTGATGTTGTAGTCATCAGTCTACTGGATCATAACTATCAAGCAGGCTTAACCACATTGTTTGAAGCAATGGCGTGTCGGAGACCTGTGATCATGACACGGACGCCCGGACTGGTTGAAGAAGTGATTGACGGCGGATACATTATTGGTGTCAATCCTGGAGATGTAGATGGGATGAAACAGGCGATCGCAGATCTACTAAATCAGCCTGAAAAAGCTGAAGCTCTTGCTCAGAAGGGCTATGATTTCGTGATGCAACAGCACAACCATAATGTCTACGTTCAGTCGTTTGCGGATCAATTGACATCCCGCTATGGAGCGCCTTCTCGTTCTTCTGATGTGCTCGTAGAAGCTCCAGTTGTCTCTAGAGTTGCAAGTGCAGTTGAGAGTTAGTCTAACTTGCATCACTACAACTTTGAATTGAATCACTACAACAGCGAGAGAGTGTGAGAAGCGATCGACAGAACCTCTGAGCGGATCGCTTCCTCCAACGATCAGGTTGAGGTCTGATAGGTTATTGAGACTAAGCAGCCTTGTTGATTCAGCAGTGCATTCCCATTCAAGACATTTTTAACTCATGTCACGGGTTGATTTGCCATGAGATTGTTCATCACATAGCTATCACTAAGGTCAGTCTTTTCACCCAGACATCGCTTATTTTTGCGGCTGGGTTTCTCGGTTCGTACACAACGTTTTCTACTTACACATTAGATATTTCACTTCCAATGCGATCGCAAGGACTCTACCTAGCGTTGTTTTATTGGCTAGGTAGTGCTGTTTTGGGTGTAATAGGGTCGAACTTGGTGGCGTTGGCGCTCGCATCAGATAACACAATTAGCTCGCGTTGGGTTGAAAGTCGCGTAGCATCTTGCGTAATTCCATCCCATGCAGTTCTTCTTGCCCGATCATACCCCGGGCAAATTCTTCAAGATAAATACTGGCATCTTCTACCACTTCTAAGAGTTGTTTATACAAAGTCAAGGCAGAGGCTTCGTGGTTCAAGCTCTCTAGCAAAATGTCATAGATTGAGTGCTTATGAGTCTCCTCAACGGGAGCAATTTTGAGGCTGGGATGCCCGTTTAACCCAGTTAAAATCTCGCCTGCTTGCTGAGCGTGAATCAGCGACTCACTGGCTTGGTCTTTGAGAAACTGAACGATTGGAATTCGATTGGGTCCAGTCACCATCAGCGAATAATGGGTATAGCGCACAACACCCGCCAATTCTGCTTCCATTATTAAATTAAGCAAGTGTGTCGCCTTGTCTGTATCGAGGTCTCTCATAAATTTATTTGTGTGAATCTATCGCGAACAGGACTGACAAACACTTTACTAGCAATTCTACAAAGCGTGGCAAATCCACTTTCTTCGGATTGCGCTCTGCACTAACCCGCTTATGTTGTTTGTTTAGATTTAGAGGAATTCGGTTCGACGCCCTTAGTGGAGGCTTTGCGAGAAAAGACTGCCCGTCCAGAAAGCGTCTGAAAATAAATACTACCGATCGTCGCTAGAAAAACGACATAAGCAACGGCTTGAACCGCATACAATCGCTGAGTATAGCCAAACAACGCGCTCAAGATTGCTCCTGGGAACCGATCGTCAGGCAGCACTTTTGCAAAGTTCCAAACCATGGGGCCTAGAATGCAGTCTCGGTCTTGAGGTTTGGCAAACCGTTCGTAAAAGAAACACAAAGACTGAGATTTCCGATCAAGCTGTGCCACTGTACTGAGGGCAGTGTCAAAGTGTCCCAATGCTGTGACGACCAGACCCGACACAATGAGCAGCAACAGCACACCCATCACTAAGAAAAATTTTCGCAAATTGAGCTTGATGCCCCACTTAAACAGCAAGACGCCAATTCCAGCAGATGCAGCGATTCCAGACAAAGCGCCGATCGCGGGAATTAATCCTTGCTGAAACTTGCCCACAATAAACAGGACAGTCTCAAATCCTTCTCGTAGTACCGCGAAGAAAATCAGTCCAAAAATGCCCCAGCCTGCCCTAGCATTACGACTCAACGCTGAGCCAATGGCTCCTTCAACCTCCTGTTTCAGGCTGCGGGCGTGCTTAGTCATCCAAATCAGCATCCAACTGAGCATCGCGATCGCAAGCAGACTAAAGACGCCTTCGAGCAGCGGCTCTAGCGCTGAGCCATAGGGAAGATTTGCTGATCCCAAGCTCTGAATCATCCATCCAAACAACACGCCGACCAAGGCACTCGCCATGAGTCCAACGACAATCCCACCGTAAACCCAGGAGTTTAGATGACGCTGTTTCGCTTTTTTGAGATACGCCAGAACGATCCCGACGACCAACGCCGCTTCGACCCCTTCCCGCAAAGTAATCACAAAGGTGGGTAACGCTGAACTAAAATCCATAGTGAAGTACGTCAATACGAGAGTTACGTGAGGGGCATTCAAAAAGGGCAGCAATCAGGATTCCCGAAACCAGCAACTAACAATAGACGTGGCTTCGGAAATCTCAATCTGTAATGGTCACGAAGCCTTTGTCACTTTCTGAGTACTCGCTTCAATCGTCTTCACCATTTTGGAAACCTCATCGCTGGTACTGACTGGCGCAGCAGGAGCCGTCGGCGTGGGCCAAGTCTTTGTCAAGGTTGCCATCGTGGTTTCAATTTCTTTATGAGCATCAGGATACTCCTTTGCCATTTGAGCCGAGATCCCATCGTAGAGTTCATTGGCATACGTGACAAAGCCGCGAGAGTCCTGATATTCGATCAACTGAGAGATTTTGCCATCGGCGATCGCAGCTCCATACTCGGAGTTGGCGGTATCTAGCAATCCGTTGATCGTTTTCAGCACAAAGCTAGGGGAGTTGCGTTGCGTTTCAGGAAGGGCCGCGATCGCGGTGTCAACTGACTGCATGGAAGACTTGAAGCCCGTGCCAACTTTGGCTGCATCTTTTGCCCCGGCTTTAACCTCATCTTGCAGCGCGATCAAAGGCTCCTTAAATGCCTGCACTTTACGCTCATTGAGTTGGTCCTCTACATCCGCGTAAATTTCCTCAACCGGATGCCCAATATGAGGTTCAGCCTGATCAGGCTTTTGTAAATCTAGCAATTCTTTGGCAACCATCAAATGACCTTTCATCAAGGCTAGCTTGGTCATGTAATCGACATCTTTAGCTTCCCCTTCAAGCTGAATATCTTCGATCGTTACCATGTCTTTGATCTGATCGAACTGCGGCTGCGTGACAACGTTCTTGGCGACCAATTCTTCGACATTGCCATAAGGTCGACTTGCCTGAATCTTGTTCGACAGCGCTGGGACGCCTAATTTTGCTTCTAATTTGTCGAGTTCCGACAAAATGGCAGAATTAATGTTGATCTTTCTACCGCCACTCATCGAGTGATTCATCGCTGAACTTGCTTGGGTAGAACTTTGAGCCGCTGGAGCCGAGGTTGTTGCGTTCGGGGTCTGATTGCTACAAGAAATTAGGATCGCTAGGCTCAACGCTGAGCAGAAATAACCAATAAACCGAAAGATAGACATGGTGATTGTGCAATACTAAACAAGAGTTTGAGAGTTAAAACAAGATTCTTATGAAGACTTTCATCTGAGAAAAAAATTTACTTACTGAAAAAGCTTCTCATCAAGTAGTCACAAGTATTTTGACGGCTTGTGGGAATAATTGTCAATAATTTGGCTGGGCGCGTCCTATCCTGATTCAAGCTTTAGCATTGCCAACAACCTCAAACAGTCCCATACACCCTGCTTCTGCGATCGCGTCTTGATGCGGATGAAACATAAATTTGCCAGGATAGCGGAAGCTAAATTCTAAAATGTGCCGCTCTGCGGTGCCCATCGTGATTACGTCAGTTTCTTCGCTCGGTTCTAGGGTGCGTCCTGTCCGAAATACTTTAAACATATTGGCGTGTAGATGGAACGTGACGACGGGATCAAACTCAATCAGGTTTAATACATACAGCCGGATCAACTGATTTTGTTGAATCGGAATCGGGTGATTCATGTAGTAATCGGGCAAGCCATTGATTGCGTAAAGTTCATTTTTCTGATCTTCGTTTGTGTCATAGCCCGCCATAATCATGATCATCTCATCCGCAGGCGGACGCGGCGTTGGCGGGTCAATAATAAACATGCCATAGAGTCCTTTGCCTACATGCCGCGTCACAGGTGCAATATGGCAATGATACAGATGAACGCCGTACGGCTCTGCATCAAACTCATAAATCATTACCGTATTATTTCGCACAGGCTTAATCCCATCCATATCAGGGGGATGTACGCCGTGAAAATGTAGTGAGTGAGAATGCCCAGCCCGGTTATAGAAGATGACGCGAATGCGATCGCCCTCGGTTGCTCGAAAGGTTGGCCCCGGAACTCGTCCGTTTAGATTCCAGGTGATAAACGTGGTGGATCTGTTGAGTTGAATGGGTGACGTGTGCGCTTCAACCCGAAATTCCCGCACCGTGCGTCCATTCTCTTGCTTGACTGTTCCATAGTCAAAGTCGCGCAAGACTGCTAATGGGTTCGCTACTGCTGTGTTTGACAAACTATTCTGCACAGGAGGGATAATAACTTGAGACGATGAGCGCCGATTGAGTGCCTCAACTCCCAGCACCGATCCGACGGCTCCAACTCCTGCGACTAGTCCCCACTTCAGCGCTTGACGACGATTTAAAGGAAATTTCTCTAAATTTTTATCATTAAACATGACGATCGCGAGCCAGTGGGCTTAAGTAAAGATGTCCCCTTTAGCAGAATAACGTTGACGTTTATTTTTAGCAATTATTGTCATCAAGCAGCCATAGCTGCTATTCGCAGTAACTCCAATCAATGGGTCGAAATGATTTAACTAGAAAAACCGCGCCTAAAGAGTAAGCGCGGTTAGAGATGAGTAGACAATTTAGATGATGAGATGAGGGTCTAAATTGAGAGTCAGCGGCAAATGTTAGGATTCTGTTTTACTAAGCACTGAGCCAACAGGAGTGAAGTCACTAGAAGTATTCAACACTACCCGCTCCATATCGAAATCCGATTCCCATTGACGACTGGCTGCAAACTCTTGACGGAAACGATCGCCAAATTGCTCTCCCGATCCCGTGACGCTCTCAATGCCGCGTCGCAGACTCCACTCCACTAATTTCTGCACACAGCGAGCGCGTTCAATAGGGGACATCGGAAAAGTCGCGATCGCATCTAAATAGGTTTTGGTCTTCGCCAATCCAGTGAACTTCGATAGGCTGCGCTTCACCTTAGGATCAAACCACTCTAACTTCGTTGCCGTGTCTTTTAGTTTGCAATAACATTCTGCATGGTCACGGCGAGAGAATAGGTATTTCTCAACGTAGCCCACATTGCCTTGCAGTAGCATGTCTGCGACAAAATTGCGATCTGATCCTGCGAAGCTACGCTGTAGGTGAGTTCGTTTCACCATATGCGATCGCATGAGGCCAAACACTTCAGTAAAGTAGCCTGCCCAGAGAATTTTCCAAAACCGCTCAGACGGAGTTGCACCGTTTAACCGAATTTCGCCATCATAGGTTCCGAGACACTGCCCAGTCTCGTTGATGACTAGCGATCGGCTGTGAGCAATTGCAAGAGAATCATCTTGATTCAACAGCTCTACACACTGCCGCAAATAGTCTGGCTCAATCGTGTCATCATGCGCTTGCCACTTAAAGTAATCAGCATCGCTAGCCTGAAAGACATAGTTGTAGTTAGGTCCACCCCCGATGTTGTGCTCTTGGCGATGATAGACGATGCGGCTATCTTGCTTCGCATACTCACGACAGATCTCTTCAGTCGTATCTGTGGACGCATTATCGCTAATGAGTAATTGAAAATCTGTATATGTCTGCGCCAAGATTGTCTCGATCGCATGACGAAGATAGTTTTGACCGTTGTAAACGGGTAAGCCGATGACAACACGAGGACTTCTCATTGAACCACCTGATGATAATGAATAGAGTGTCTAAAATGGGTTACTTGAATCGTTCGCTGGTAGCTTTCTACTCCAGGCCTTTAGCAGTTCTAAATTTAGAAAGCATGAGTAATCACCAATTCAGAAGGGCGCTACTGCTCGTTTCTCCTAAACAAGTGAGATGGCTAAAGCCTTTCCGGTAGGTAGTAAGTGTGTCTTCATTAAAAAACGTTGACAAGCCGTAGAAAAAGTGACTTTTGCCTTTACTGTGGAAACTACTTAAGTATCTTCACTAATATGTATCTGCAAATTACAAAAACCACTAGGCAATCCATCTAATCTTTACCAAAACTAAATATCCAATAAGGAGGATGTGAATCTTCCTTTCCTTTGATTCTCTAGATATAGCTATGTAACTACCGTGTCTGCGCAAAACCTATCTGCGCAAAAGTAGGCAATGTGCAACTTTAAGTTTGTCGTACTCGGAATCCTCACACCGCCCTGATCCCCAGCCCTCCTCCCGTGGAAGGGGAAAGAGAGAGCAGGAGCATTCCCACTCCCCTTATCCAGTGGGAGAAGTTGGGATGTGAGGGGAACGGCAGTTGCGCATTGCCTAAACGTGTGTTCTTAAATATCTAGCTTAGATAAAGTTTCCCCAGTTTTGTAGATATATCTGTGGACTTTCTCAGTTAAACGAGTTTTCAGTTGAACGCTTCGATCGAATGAAATTGGAAGACAAGTGGAGCAAGTTGAATTTATATGCGAGTCCTAATATTGGCTGAGGATTGCAACCCGGATTGGCCTTCGTTGCCTGTGGTTGGTTACAAGTTCGCACGAGCGATCGCGGAGCAGGCAGATGTAACACTCGTCACGCAAATTCGCAACAAACCCAATATTGAGCGAGACGGCTGCGGCAAGGCTAAAGTAATTTATTTAGATACAGAAAACTTTGCAGCCCCTCTCTATAAGTTCACAAAGTTCTTACGGGGAGGCGACCAAACGGGGTGGACAACTAGCGCGGCAATGAACTACTTTCATGCGCTCTATTTCGAGTGGGCCGTCTGGCAGCAGTTTCAACATCAGTTAAAAAATCATGAGTTTGATGTTGTCCATCGATTAACTCCGATGTCACCGACGCAACCGAGCCTCATAGCAACCTTAAGTCCCGTTCCGTTTGTTCTGGGTCCTCTTAATGGTGGCTTGCCTTGGCCTAAGCAGTTTCAAGCGGAACTCCGGAGAGAAGGTGAATGGTTAAGTTATGTCCGTGCGGTCTATCGCCATTTGCCGTTTGTTCAAGCGACATATCAAAAGTCAGCGGCTATTTTGGCAGCCTTTGAGCATACGATCGCAGACTTGCCCAACCGCGATCGCTCAAAGGTAATTAATTTTCCAGAAGTTGGCATTGATCCAAGATTATTTTCTGCTCCTAACCGCCCGCAGCGGCAGCAGATGACTATTCTCTTTGTAGGTCGTCTCGTTCCTTACAAACTACCGGAAGTGGTCGTCCGCACGTTTGCATCAAGTCCGCTTCTAAGAGAGCATCGGCTCGTTGTCGTTGGAGATGGTCCTGAGCGATCGCGGTTAGAAGACATTATTGCTGAGCATCACTTAGAAGATTGTGTGCAATTGGTGGGTCGCAAATCTCAAGTGGAAGTTGGGCAGATGATGCGCGACTCTGAGATCTTTGCCTTTCCATCAATTCGTGAACTAGGGGCAGGCGTTGTCATTGAAGCAATGGCGTGTGGTATGGCTCCTGTGGTTGTAGATTACGGCGGCCCAGCGGATTTAGTACAACCTAATTGTGGTGTCAAAGTGCCTATGGGAAATTTAAATCAACTCGTGCAACGGTTCACTGCCGAGCTAGAGAACCTTGTTACTCATCCCGCTCAGGTCACAGCTTACGGTCAAGCCTCTCATCAACACGCCGTAACCCATTACAGCTGGAATGCCAAAGCTAATCAAATCATGCATCTCTACGACCACTTATCAGGTCGGAAAATGTCTACACAGGAAAATGCTTTAGAGGGATTCGTCAGTCCTTCTAACCTTTCCAAATGGCAGTCTCCCTTAGTGAAATCGTAAGAGCAACACTTTAAACAGTGTCTGCTTAACTCACACCTTAATATTTACGGGGTAAAGAGATTTCTAGGGCAGAAAGCAGAGAGTTTTTCATGAAGAGGAAAAACTGCTCGCCTCTGCTCTTCTCTTATCCCAAACTCAGAGCAAAATACTTTTCTTTAACTAATGTATTAGTTTCACCTTCTAAATGTATTAGTTTCACAATGTGCTGCATTGGCGAACCACGGCGCGAGACAAACAGGGCTTACTGCGCATAAAAGATCCGCTTGACTCACAGCTTGGCTCACAGTGGGTCAGACCCGCTAAAAGCTTTTCCAGAAATCACAGCAGTAGGAAAAATTGCTTAATCAACTGTAACCCCTCGGTGATAAGCTGAGAGCTGGCGATTAACGCACAAAATTGTATTTGAAATAGCTGAACCACAGTAGGGCGTAAGCATGGTCACCACCGCAGAAAAAACAAGTGTCGGTTACATCACACAAATCATCGGTCCGGTTCTGGACGTTCGATTTCCTAACGGCAAAATGCCACAGATTTATAACGCCCTGAAGATCAAAACTAAAACTGATGCGGGTCAAGACGTTTCTGTGACCTGTGAGGTGCAGCAGCTTCTCGGTGATAACCAAGTCCGTGCTGTTGCTATGAGTTCTACAGACGGCTTGGTGCGCGGCACGGAAGTCGAAGACACAGGCGCTCCCATTAGCGTTCCGGTCGGAGCCGCCACCTTGGGTCGGATCTTTAACGTCTTGGGAGAACCTGTAGACAACCGAGGTCCCGTTAACAATACCGAAACCTCTCCAATTCACCGCGATGCTCCGAAGCTGACCGAGCTGGAAACCAAGCCTTCCGTATTCGAGACCGGCATTAAGGTGATTGACCTGCTAACTCCCTATCGGCGCGGTGGAAAGATTGGGCTATTTGGCGGTGCAGGCGTTGGTAAGACCGTCATTATGATGGAACTAATCAACAACATTGCGACTAAGCACGGTGGGGTATCAGTGTTCGCCGGTGTGGGTGAGCGCACCCGTGAAGGAAATGACCTCTACAACGAGATGATGGAGTCTGGCGTTATCAAGAAGGATAATCTCAATGACTCTAAGATTGCGCTAGTGTACGGTCAGATGAATGAACCGCCTGGAGCAAGAATGCGCGTCGGTCTGTCAGGTCTGACAATGGCAGAGTATTTCCGGGATGTTAACAAGCAAGACGTTTTGCTGTTTGTGGATAACATCTTCCGGTTTGTGCAAGCGGGTTCAGAAGTATCTGCACTGCTTGGACGGATGCCATCTGCAGTAGGATATCAGCCAACCTTGGGTACAGACGTAGGTGACTTGCAAGAGCGGATTACCTCGACGACCGAAGGTTCGATCACGTCGATTCAAGCCGTCTACGTCCCAGCGGATGACTTAACTGATCCTGCCCCTGCAATCACCTTTGCCCACCTAGACGGAACTACCGTTCTATCTCGTGGTCTTGCCTCTAAAGGAATTTATCCAGCGGTCGATCCGCTAGATTCGAGTTCGACCATGTTGCAGCCAGCGATCGTAGGTGATGATCACTACGACACAGCTCGTAACGTGCAGTCCACCCTCCAGCGCTACAAAGAGCTTCAGGACATCATCGCCATCTTGGGTCTCGATGAATTGTCGGAGGAAGACCGGTTGACCGTGTCTCGTGCCCGTAAGATCGAGCGCTTCTTGTCTCAACCCTTCTTTGTGGCAGAAGTCTTTACCGGATCTCCAGGCAAGTATGTGACGCTTGGCAAAACGATCGAAGGCTTCAAGCGGATTCTGGCAGGCGAACTCGATGAGTTGCCAGAGCAAGCTTTCTACTTAGTAGGCGATATCGATGAAGCGATCGCGAAAGCCGACAAGATGAAGGCAGAGGCTAAGTAAAGGACGAGGGAGGAGGGAGGATTGACAAAACTGATTCTACTCCTCCTGCTCCTAGGTTGTGGGTTTTGATCGTTTACTTCTGACTGAAGATTATGCCGTTAACTGTTCGGGTTATTGCTCCAGATAAAACTGTCTGGGATTCTACTGCTGATGAAGTGATTTTGCCCAGTACAACTGGGCAACTGGGAATTTTGGCAGGGCACGCGCCGTTGCTGACGGCTCTCGATACGGGCGTCATGCGAGTTCGGGCAGATAAAACTTGGGTTCCGATCGCGCTAACAGGTGGCTTTGCTGAAGTTGAAAGCAACGAAGTGACGATTTTGGTCAATGGGGCAGAGCGTGGTGACACCATCGATCGTGATACCGCTAAGACGGCCTACACTGAAGCAGAAGCGGCGCTTGCAAAAGCCGAGCAAGGTAACTCTAAGCAAGAGCAACTGCAAGCTGTTCAAGCTCTGAAAAAGGCACGGGCACGATTGCAAGCTGCAGGTGGAACTCTCTAATCTTTAGTTCCAGATCGAGTTTGCGAATAAGAACGAATAACAAACAAAGGGAGGGCTGGTGAAAGTCCTCCCTTTGTTCTTTTAAGAGCGAATTAGTAGTCTACACTCGCCCCCGCAGCATCTGAGCCATTTCGTTCTGCTTCGGCGACATCTCTAACGCAACTTCCTCGGTAATCCGACCTTCTTCGTACAGTTTGTAGAGCGATTGGTTCATCGTACACATGCCGTCGAAACCGCATTTTGGCATAATTGCTTCAATTTCATCTAATTCCCCTTTACGGATGTAGTCTCTAATCGCGTCAGTGTTAATCATGATGTCGTGGAATGCTGCCCGTTTACCATCCGTTGTGCGGCAAAGTCCCTGCGCAATGACAGTCACCAACGATTCTGCCAGTGCCACCCGCATCGGAGGCTGTTCCTCTGGCTTAAACAAGCTCAGAACCCGCTCAATGGTTTTCACCGCGCTATTAGTGTGCAACGTTCCCATCACTAAGTGTCCCGTTTGAGCTGCCTTTAGAGCTGTGTTGACGGTCTCTTTGTCGCGCATTTCACCAATGAGGATAATATCTGGATCTTCCCGCAGTGCGGCTTTAAGCGCATTGTCGAACTTGTGGGTATGTACACCGACTTCGCGGTGCTTAATCAACGATTTTTGGCTCTTATGGATAAATTCGATCGGGTCTTCGATCGTAATGATGTTCTTCGGCATCTCCTTGTTGATGTAGTCCATCATTGCCGCCATCGTAGTCGATTTACCTGATCCTGTAGGACCCGTCACCAGAATCAAGCCTTTGTGATAGTGACATACATCTTTGAAGACAGGAGGCAAGTTTAGCTGCTCCATCGTCAAAATCTTAAGCGGAATCAACCGCATGACCATTGCCCCGCCGTGCAACGAGTCAAAAATGTTGATTCGGACCCGCGCGAATTCGTACTGAGTCGCACCGTCAAAATCGAGAGTATCTTGGTACTGCTTAATCTCCGCTTCGCTCAATACCTCGCGTAACCAGCTCATGAAAGTCTCGTGATCGGTCACGGGATAGTCTGTCGCTTCAATTTCGCCACGATTGCGGAAGCGAGGCACTTCACCTACTCCCACATGAACATCTGAAAAGCCTTTATCAAACGCAACTTTAATGAGTTGCTCTAAGGTTGGAGACCCATTGGAAGAACGTCGTGCCGTACTAGGAACTGTAGGTGGTGCAGTAGGACGATGTCCCATGATAGGAGGCGTTGCTCCACTGGAGATGTCGGGTGTGGAAGGAGGTGGAGATGAAATCACACCCGTAGTTGAAGTCGCCTCTGTGGAACTGCGGTTTGCACTAGTTGCAGGTGTTGGCATCGCGACGGTAGGATTTGCAGAAACGGGCGACGCACCTGGTGTGGCTAGAGTTTGGGTTGCTGCACTCATTTTACTGACAGGAGCGACGAGTCCAGTAAATGGTTGCGAAGCAGGTTCTTCAGGCGGACGCGGAGCGCTGATTACGTCTGTCATTGCACTACTAGAATGCCGCAGAGGAGGTGGCGGTGCAGGCGGCACGCGAGGCGCGGGAGGAGGCGTAATGGACGGACGCTGTGTTTCTGGTGTCATATCCTGGTGCGGTAAAGAACTCTGAAGGGGAAAGGGATCCTGTGGGAGTTTGGTGCGATTAATCTGGGAGGAGTTAGGCGTCGGTCAATCCAGTGGAGGCTAGATACTGCTATCGTCTAAACTGTCTTCTTGCCAAGGGTCTTGCAACAAGCGCTTGACAGATCGACCGTAGACTTTTAGCTTTTAATCAGCTTTCCCGAAACACGGGTGCCAGTATCAAGAAAAGCGATCGCAAGGAGAACTTAAAGCATGAGCCAGGCAGACGAGTGGTATGTGGTGAAACAACCAGAGGGACATTGCCAAATTCTTTCCGCCCGTGAAGTGGAGGAAAATCATGAAAAACCCTCTGAGGAAACGAAACACTGGGGTCCGTTTGATTCAGAGGGTGAAGCGATCGCACGTCGCGTTGGTTTAATTCGGGCTGGAAAATGCCAGCCTAGCTGAGATTACTTTGAGCCAGCGCGAGTGATATCTTTGCCAGAAATGCGCTGGTTTAACACTTGCAGCGCTTTGGCATACTGTGGATCTTCGGGAGTGCCAATCTTGTCGCGATCGCGCACCAAAGCCTGACGCTGCTGATCATTTAAATCAAGCACCACATCTGGATCGATGCCGTGTTTGTTGATATCTCGACCCAGTGGTGTGAGGTATTTCGAGATGGTCACCGCTAGACCTGATCCGTCTCCCAAGCCTCGTACCGATTGAACCAGTCCCTTTCCAAAGGTTTTGGTTCCAACGATCGTGGCACGGCGATTGTCTTGCAATGCGCCAGAGAGAATTTCACTCGCGCTGGCAGAGCCACCATCCACCAAAACAACCAATGGTTTCGCGGTCAAGGCGCGATTGTTGGCGGTCTCTTTGTCAGACACACCTTGTCGATCAACCGTTGATACAATGCCCCCATTTGGAATCCACATCCGCGCAATGTCAACGCTGGCATAGAGAAGACCACCTGGATTAGAGCGTAAATCTAGAATGTAGCCAGAAACGCCTTGCTTCTCCAGGTTCTGAATGGCGTCGCGCATCTCAGTCGCCGCATTAGCGCTAAACTGCACGAGGCGAATGTAGCCAACATTTCCAGTCGGAGACGTTTTGGTGCTGTAACGCACCGGGTGAATTTCAATTTTGGCTCGCTTGAGCGGGAAATCGAGCGACTGGTTGCCTCGAAGAACGGTCAGCTTCACCTCGGTTCCTACGGGACCTCGAATCAGGGTGACGGCTTTATTCACGTCCATGCCTTCGGTACTCTTGCCGTCGATTTGAGTAATGATATCTTTTGCTAATACCCCGGCAGATGAGGCTGGACTGCCTTCGATCGGCGCAATGACAGTCAGTTTCTTGGTCTTTTCATCGGCAGCAAGCTGAATTCCGACGCCCGTTAGTTCTCCGGACGTATCGATCTGCATATTTTTAAATTCTGCTGGATCCATAAAGCGGGTGTAAGGATCACCCAACTTTTTCAGCATTTCTCG
This sequence comes from Myxacorys chilensis ATA2-1-KO14, assembly GCA_019359275.1. Classification (GTDB taxonomy): domain Bacteria; phylum Cyanobacteriota; class Cyanobacteriia; order Leptolyngbyales; family Leptolyngbyaceae; genus Myxacorys; species Myxacorys chilensis. Next base: position 21,795 of record JAHHHP010000020.1, read on the forward strand.
AATCGCTTTATATGCCTCTTCTTTGTTGGCATAATTGCGATTGAGATATTGGCTGCGCGTCGCTTTCCAATCGGTTTGATTGAAGGTGGGATCAACGTAATTTCGATCGATGACCTGCCACACTTCATCCACGATTTCCTTCGGACTCTCCCGAAAGAACGCTTGCCCTTTGTTGAGAATTCCAGCCCCCGTGATGGTGATACCAGTAACGGCGACTGCCGTAGCACCTAAGACAAGCGCTCGTTTCGTCATGGTCATATGGCTCAATGCTTAGAAGGTGACTGAAAAGATTATGCTCAATCTAACACAGCAAACTGAGGCGATCCGCAATAAATATGCTTAAGTTTTACGGATCAATCCACCGCCCGTCAGATTTAATTAGGTTGATTAGCTCTTCCACACCGTGGGCTTCAGGCACTTTCTTGATCTCGTTTCGACCCCGGTATAACGAAATGTAACCTGCTTGCTTACCAACGTAACCGTAGTCTGCATCTGCCATTTCTCCAGGGCCGTTGACAATGCATCCCATCACCGCAATGTCTAAGCCAGTCAGGTGTTGAGTGGCAGTTCTGACTTCGTGCAGCACCTCTTCTAGGTTGAATAAGGTGCGTCCGCAGGAAGGACACGCTACATACTCCACCATGGTTTTACGGAGTCCCAAGGCTTGCAAAATTCCGTAGCACACCGGAATTTCTTTTTCTGGAGCCTCAGTAAGCGACACACGAAGCGTATCGCCGATTCCTTCTGCTAAAAGTGTTCCGATGCCTGCGGTCGATTTGATCCGCCCGTATTCGCCGTCTCCCGCTTCGGTGACACCTAGATGAATTGGGTAGTCCATTCCAAGTTCGTCCATGCGCTTCACCATGAGGCGGTTGGCCGCGATCATGACTGGTACTCTAGAAGCTTTGAGCGACAGTTCAATGTTGTAAAACTCTAACGATTCGCAAATTTGAATAAACTCCAATGCCGATTCCACCATGCCTTCAGGAGTGTCGCCGTAGGTGAAGAGCATCCGTTCTGAGAGAGAACCATGATTGACGCCAATCCGCATCGACTTGTTTTGATCGCGCAGCGAAATCACCAGAGGTTTGAGGGTGTCGCGAATCTTCTCGCCGATTTCATCAAATTCTGCTGGGGTATATTCCGTGCGATCGCTCTTTGGCTTTTCAAACACATACAGCCCCGGATTGATTCGCACGTTATCGACATAGTTTGCCACTTCTAGGGCAATCTTCATGCCGTTGTGGTGGACATCTGCTACTAATGGAACCGGCTTGTAGGTTTTGTGTAAACGATCGCGAATCTCTTCCATTGCCTTGGCATGCGCCATGCTGGGCACAGTCACTCGAACAATTTCGCAGCCAATTTCGTGTAGGCGACGAATTGCCGCTACAGACCCATCAATATTTAGCGTATCTTCATTGATCATGGACTGCACCGCGACGGGATATCCGCCTCCAATCGTGATGCTGCCAACCGGAACAGGACGGGTTTTGCGACGCTGAATGGCAGGATCGGTCGAATATTGGCTTGAAGCGGTAGCAGTAGGACTCGGCAAAGTTTGCATATGCAGCGAATTAAACTTTCGACAATGTGAAAGAGAAGATCAACATTTCTTACTGTCTTTCAGATTGCCACAGAAAGTGAAGTTCTGACGGTTTTCTGGGCGACAGGCATCAAGAATTATTGGGTAGAACGCCCCTTTTCGGGTTAACTCTCTAATATTCTTAACCTCGACCCCCAACTTTCTAGCCACGACATAAGCGAGATTCTTGCTTGACGGATCCTGCCATTGCTGCTCGCTGCAAAGTCATAAATGCCCGGAAATCCTCTTGCTCATATTTCATGCTCAACAGTTGCCGAAGCAAATTCTCGGCTTCAACCGTCAAAACTCCAGTCGCAAGGGCTTGTTGAACAACATCACGAATTAGAGCCATAGCCACACCCCACATGCATTAAGAAAGATTGTTTATCTATAACATCGCTATCTCAGCAGGTTATCGAGCAAACCCATTTACCATTCGTTTCTAAATCGCTCTCGTAACGGTTGTATATAGAAAGAATAAAGAGTGTATAACTGTCTGAAAATAGTAGAGCGATTTAAGCTGAAAAACGGTATCCCCTCAAACAGTTTTCGATAGGTGCGTTGAACGCTGAAACCCAACGATGTAAGAGGGTTGAAGATTATGACGAAAAAAAAACTGAGAAGTTCCTCACCTGAAGAAGAAATCTTTGTCTGTTTAAATATCCGTAGAAAGTGTGTTTAAATTTGACGAATCGTATCTTAAGCAGAACTGCCTAGAGAAAGCAAGTAATAGTTAATACATTTCAACTTAAAATATGGCTTTTTGAAGTGTTAAATGACTTGCTTCTTCGTCAACAATTAAACTGAAAGCTCAGAAGAATTGGCTGTATTTAACTATTTTCTTACAATCATTACACCGTCAAGAAGGTGTAGCAAATTACCCTAAAAAGCGCCTCAGACAAAGAGCGCTCTAGAGATTAGCAAATGTTACAAATACCGAATTTCGAGTGACGTAATACTGCTTATTCCGCTGGAGGATATTCTAGTGCGATCGCGCCTAAGTTCCCTTTCCGAAAATCGGTCAAAATCTGCCTTGCTGTGCGCTCGATGTCACCCTGATAGGTTCGATCAGCAAGCGATCGCAAGTAGCTTTCTCCACTCAGATCCTCTAAGGCTAAAGAATAGCGTTCTTGTAAGGCTTGTTTAACCTGCAAGTCGTTCAGCAGATCGATGAACGCGGCCGCGACGCGCTGATTGTCATACCCAGCTTCGCCAATATCATCACAAATGGCTAATTTAATCGCTGCATTTTGATCTGTGAGCTTGTTCGGAAGGACACCGGGAGCATCTAAAAGATCAATTTGCTCAGAAATTCTTACCCAGCGTAACTGGCGAGTCACCCCGGCCCGACGGGCACTTTCGACGACTTTTCGTTTGAGCAATCGATTAATCAACGCTGATTTACCAACGTTTGGAAATCCGAGCACAACCGTACGGATGGGCCGAGGCAGCATCCCGCGATCGCGCCTGCGTTCGTTCACCTGAGCGCCCGCGACTTGAACGGCTTTAGAAACGGCATCGATCGCTTTTCCGTGTTGAGCATCGGTGAAGTAAGGCTCTTGTCCCTGCTGCTGAAACCATTCTGTCCAGCGCTCTTTGGCAGACGCTGAGATCATATCCATCCGATTGAGAACCAGCACACGCCCCTTGCTGCCAAGCCACTGCTCAATCTGAGGATGATGAGTTGCCTCAGGAATGCGAGCATCACGCACTTCTAAGACCACATCAACGCGCTTTAGCTGCTCAAGCAGGGATTTTTCTGCTTTAGCGATGTGACCGGGATACCACTGGATGGGAGGAGAGGACATGAATGCAAAATATTGATTTGGGCTGAGAAGCTTCTATCCTAGCGACTGTAAGCAGGATAAAAGTTTTTCTCTTCCTATAACGTACACTCCTTCAACAGGGTTAGAAATATCTAAAACGGTTGCACTTGAGAAAACCACGAGGGGTGTAACAAATTTAGAGTTCTGGTTCTGCTTCATAACGACGGCTTGACGCTTCGCTTGTTTCAAAAAGTCTTTCTCGAAGGGGAACTGGGAGCGTCCATATTGCCGAAGCAGTTGCTTACCATTCCAGCGGACATTACCTTTGTGAGATTTTACATCGATCGTGTAAGCGCGTTTTTTGGGCGAGAGCAAAAAAACGTCAATATCGCCGACTCTGCGATCGCGAATTCCATAGTCGATCTGCCAGCCTAAATTTTTCAGAGGATCAAGCATTGCTGCAATTTCTTCCTCTGCCAATGCTCCTTGATCGGCATGATTTGCTCGTTTCCACCAGTACTGAGCCTGAACTAATACCAGTACAGCAAAGAAGAAGCAAGCCAAGTACACAGGAATTGGCAACGTAAACTTAGTAGACGGTAAGAACAAGAAGTTTTTTGCAAAAGATGTCGCAACGAATGGCAAAGCAATGAGGGCCACTGACGTGCCAACCAACGATATAGCCTTTGTACGGCGGTGGAATGCTAACAATCGAACATTTCTTCCTGCGTGAGGCATAGCACTAGCGCGTTTAAGCGGGGAATGGTTGTTTTCAAGCATTCCCAGGCATACAAGGCGGTTAATCGCTATGGCACAACTAGCACCGGACATGGCGACAAACTAATCACTCGATTCGTGACACTTTCAGAGACTTCGTCGGTCAGTCCGAGCCCGCGACAGCCCATCACAATCAAATCGGCGTCGACTTCATCGGCAACATCGCAAATGGTGAAGGCGGGGTTTCCTTCTCGTTCAATCGTTTCTGCTTCAATGCCTTGTTGAGAGAATAATGATTTTGCGTTTTGTAAGAGTTTGGCGACCGCATCTGGTGATGCCATCGTATCGGTCGGAACTTCTTCGACTGCTGAAGCTTCAACCACAGACACGATGATGAGACGGCTCTTGTGAAACTGCACAATTTCTGAGACTTTTTCAGCCGCTTGGCGGGATTCACGGCTTTGGTCGATGGGAAACAAGACTGTCTTAAACATGGATTTGTGTGAATGGGACAGATAACTCAATAGGTCTTATCTTTCTGAACTTACAACAGGATCAGTGGATTCGCGATCGCAGAGGGGCAATTAATGAGAAAATTTAAGACGTAGGTAGAAAGACTCATTCTAGGAGTAGTATCGTGCCCAAAAAGACTGTTAACAATCTATCGTCCTCTGATTTGCAAGGAAAGCGCGTGCTGGTGCGGGCTGATTTTAACGTGCCGTTAGATGAGCAAGGCAATATCACCGACGATACGCGCATTCGGGCAGCGCTGCCAACCATCCAAGCGTTGACCTCGAAAGGCGCAAAGGTGATTTTGAGCAGTCACTTTGGGCGTCCGAAAAATGGTCCTGAAGACAAGTACCGTCTGACGCCCGTTGGCAATCGGCTATCTGAGGTATTGGGTAAGCCCGTGACCAAGTGCAATGACTGCATCGGTGATGAAGTGAATGCCACCGTGAACGCAATGCAGCCTGGTGATGTCGTGCTGCTAGAGAACGTTCGCTTCTACAAAGAAGAGGAAAAGAACGATCCCGGATTTGCTCAAAAGCTTGCGTCGATCGCAGATCTATACGTAAACGATGCCTTTGGAACAGCTCACCGCGCCCATGCGTCCACAGAAGGCGTAACCAAGTTTCTAAAGCCCTCCGTGGCAGGATTGCTGATTGAGAAAGAATTGGAATATCTCCAGAGCGCGATCGAGAATCCTCAGCGTCCGTTAGCGGCGATTGTTGGCGGTTCTAAGGTTTCTAGCAAAATTACCGTGATCGAAACCCTGCTCGATAAAGTCGATAAGCTGCTAATTGGCGGTGGCATGGTGTTCACCTTCTACAAAGCACGCGGCTTAAACGTCGGTAAGTCATTGGTTGAAGAAGATAAACTCGACTTGGCACGGGCACTGGAAGCCAAAGCAAAAGAGAAAGGCGTTGATTTGCTGCTGCCGACCGATGTTGTCGTTGCTGATAATTTTGCACCCGATGCAAATGCTCAAACGGTCAGCGTCGAGAATATTCCTGACGGTTGGATGGGGTTAGATATTGGGCCTGACTCCGTAAAGACGTTCCAGCAAGCGCTGTCCCAGTGCAAGTCGGTGATTTGGAATGGTCCGATGGGAGTATTTGAGTTTGATAAATTTGCGGCTGGTACGGAAGCGATCGCACGCACCCTTGCCGAGCTGACCCCCAAAGGAACGATCACGATCATTGGTGGTGGTGACTCGGTAGCTGCCGTTGAAAAAGTCGGCCTAGCAGACCAAATGAGTCACATTTCAACTGGTGGTGGTGCGAGTCTAGAACTGCTAGAAGGCAAAGAACTCCCTGGAATTGCGGCGCTCGACGAAGCTTAATTTCGTAATTTAGCAAGATCAGTCGCGGATGAGGCAAACGTCTCATCCGTTTTTTATGCCGCCAAAGCTTCAGCGGGCACAGTTCCTTCAGAGTTGCGCAGAGCGCAACTCGGGATCTCAATCCAAAATGCAGCCCCTTGTCCTGGTGCCGATTCACACCACATCGATCCCTGGTGTTTCTCAGCCACAATTTGATAGCTAATCGACATACCCATCCCCGTGCCTTTACCCACTTCTTTGGTTGTAAAGAACGGATCAAAAATGCGTTGCTGCACTGCCGTAGACATCCCGTTTCCGTTGTCTGCAATGCAAATTCGGATGCGATCGCTGCCATAGCGTTGAGTCGTGATCCGAATCGTTAGCGGTGAGCATTCTAAATTCCTCGCCTCCTGTTCTTCTAAAGCGTCGATCGCATTGCTCAAAATATTCATAAACACTTGATTCAGTTGCCCTGCGTAGCATTCTACTTCTGGCAGATCGCCATATTCCCGAATCACCTGCATTTCCGGGCGGTCTGAGGTTGCTTTGAGGCGGTGTTGCAAAATCAGCAACGTACTATCAATGCCCTCATGGATATCGACGGGCTTCACTTCTGAATGATCGAGGCGAGAAAAATTCCGCAGCGATAACACAATCTGACGAATGCGATCGGCACCCATTCGCATTGAGGCGACTGTTTTAGGTAAATCTTCAACTAAAAAAGGAAGATCGATTGCCTCTGCCTGCTGTTCAATTTCGGCATGGGGGCTTGGATAGTGTTTTTGATAAAGCTGAAGCAGATCCAGCAGATCACCGACATACTCACGCACGTGGTTGAGATTGCCAAAAATAAAACTGACAGGATTGTTGATCTCGTGAGCAACACCCGCAACTAAGCTGCCAAGCGCAGACATTTTCTCGCTTTGCACCAGTCGAAGCTGCGATCGCTGCAGTTGCTCTAAGGTGGCAGATAGTTTTGCCGTTCGTTCGCTAACTCGTTGCTCTAAAACTTCTTTAGATTGCTTGAGTTGTCGTTGTTCAAGCGCCTGCACTTGCCAGAGAATCACGATCATGGTGCCCGCAAGACCGAATATGACAAGGGCAATGACATCAAGCGATCGCAGCTTCGATTCAATATCCTCGCGCGGAATTACTAGCGCCATTGACCAGTTTGCTTCTTTTAGCGGTAGATAAGCGACATACTTTAACGTGCCGTCGATCGGGAGTAATTCAATTCCCTGCTGCTGTTTGATCATACGCTGTGCGATCGCAGCTAAATTGGAATCGGTGGCTTGAGCAAGATTGGAGGTGGAATTCTTCACGCTCAGCATCAGTGTCGGATCGGGATGCGCGATCGCGCTGCCGTTTGAGTCAAGGGCGAAGGCGTAGCTATGATCGCCATAGCGAACGTTATTGACCACTTGCGCGATGCGATCAAGTCGGATAACATTCTGAACCACGCCGATCGGTACACTCGCTGTATCAAACTCTTGCCGAATCGGAGCCGCAACGATGATAGCGGGCAACTTCAGCGATCGACTAATCAGAGGGTCACTGATATTCGTGTGTCCAGCGATCGCTTTTTGAAAATACACCCGATCCCAGATATTAATTGAGCCGCCGCCTATGACATTCCGCAGACCATTTGAGCGCGCCGTCACAATCTCGTAGCTATCACTAAAGCGCAATACTTCGGCTTTTAGGTAGGGTTCAGCTTGCGACCAATCCATCGATCGCACAGCCGGGGTGCTTGCCAGCGTTTCAATATGCGTTTTGAGGTTAGAGAGCCAGCGATCAAGGTCATCTCCGCCTTGCTGAACTTCTAAAAACGCATTGCGCTTGAGGCTTTCTAGCATAGTGTTCCGAACAACTTGGTAGCTGGAGTAAGCTGTGATACCTACAACCAGTGCTGTACTACCAATCAAAAGCCGCATGAGGAGATTGCGCTTTGCATCAGGAATTGGTTTGAACCGTTTAAGCTTCATTACCCACACGTAGGAAGTTGATTGGATGCGAGTTTGACAGAAACCTTTGTCACTGTCTCAGGTGATAGATGCAATGGACGAATCACCGCTTTATCGGACTCGCGCTGATCGAGCGAAGGGGACGATCGCCTGGTAAAAGCGGCTCGGTCGGCAGCTGATCAAACGTGATCTTGAGCCATTTTTCCTGAAGTTTCTTCAGTTCTCCTCCTTGGCGCAAATCACCCAAAAAGCCATTCAGAAAATTAAGTAGCTCTTGGTTGCCTTTGTTAACTGCCCAGGCTGCATAAGATTTACGACCGACTCGTTCTCCTAACCCAAAGATTGCAGGCTTCTCATCGACCAAGACCGAGAGCGATACAATGTTGTGCAACACGGCATCTAGACGCTGATTCAGTAAATCTTGGTACGCTTCAGCAAACTTGCGATACTGTTTCACCGGGCCAAGCTTGCCGCCTTTTTGTTTTAGTACTGCTTCAAGATCTGGCACGGCCGCAAACGAAGCCCCGCCTTGTTGTGCTCCTAGGGCTTTGTCAGCCAAATCTTGGAGCGTTTTAATTGAGGCATCGTCTTTGCGTTTGACATAGGCGATCGTTGATTCCGCGAACGGCGTCGTGAAATCCAATGTTTCTGCCCGCTCATCGGTAATCACCGCTGCTGTCAGCGCAACATCGTACTTTCCCTCTGCCACGCCCGGTAAAAGCCCTTGCCAAGGCACGATCTCCTGACGAATCTCGAATGGCACTTGTTTTCTGAGGCGATCGAGCAGTTCGTGATCGAATCCCGTCGGCTTGCCATTGACGAGGAATTCAAAGGGCGGATAATCATCTTCGGTGGCAACGAGTAAATATCCGCGTTGCTGAATCTGCTTGAGTAGTGTGTCAGTGATCGCGATCGTTGGGCTACTCTGAGATTGCTGCACACATCCATGCGCGATCGAGGCAAGCAGTGTGCCAGCGCCAGCCTGAAGGAAAGCCCGTCTGCGAATGCTCATATTAAGGGTGAATCCTATGGGTAAATCCCGGAGGTGAATCCGCAATTTTATTTTCAAGAATGCCCTGACTGTGCTTGCGACAATCATGCTTACTAGTCTTCAAAATCCGTTAGTTAAACAATTGCGTAAGCTACACCGCGCTAAAGAGCGACGCGAACAGCAGCTTTTTCTGTTGGAAGGAACGCATTTAGTTGAAGAGGCGTGCGCCGTCGGGTTGCCCCTCATGACCATTTGCTGTACAGAAATATGGCAGGCTCAACACCCTTCATTGTGGCAGCAGCTTCAGAATCGCTCTCAGCGGCTAGAAATAGCCAGTCCTGAAGTGGTAAAAGCGATCGCAACGACCGTTGAACCTGATGGCATTGTTGCCACCGCAGAACGCATTTATTCTCAGCCATTGGCACTCAAACGCTTTGGACTTGTTCTTGAAACAATTCAAGACCCTGGCAATCTTGGCACCATGATTCGGACGGCGGCGGCGGCGGGAGTAGAAGGACTTTTGCTCAGCGCAGATAGCGTGGATTTGGACAATCCAAAAGTGCTAAGAGCATCGGCGGGGCAATGGTTCCGGTTGCCGATGGGCGTTAGCTCCAACTTGAAGGCAGAAATTCTTAACGCCAAACAACAGGGCATGCAGATCATCGCGACCGTTCCCACGGCAGCGCAAACCTACTGGGAAGTCGATTTTAGAAAACCAAGTCTGATTTTGATGGGAAATGAAGGAGCCGGGTTGTCTCGCCATCTGAACGAGCTTGCAGATGCTCAAGTGACTATTCCGTTAAGCCCAGGAGTGGAATCGCTCAATGTGGCGATCGCGGCAGCCCTCATGCTTTACGAAGCAAAACGACAGCAATCAGGCTGATTCGCCCTTTGACTGCATAAACTGCTCAATGTCCGCCACTGCTTGCTCAAATTCCTCAAGCTGTACTGGCATTGCTGGTGCAGCTGTGGGTTGAGCCTTCGTCTTGGCTTCAGACTCAGATAGCGTTTCTTGCAGCTTATCGAGTGATTCCATAAATGCTTTAGCTGCTGCACGTCGCAGTTCTTGCTGTTCCATAATGCCTAACTCTTACTGAATGGACTGAGCCGTAAGCTCGCCTTGTAATCGCCTTGAGTCAACAGATTTCTTCAATCTGAGTAGACTAACCCTAACTATAGGTTCCACGGATTCTCCGCTCTGATTAGAATGCCCACTCCTGTCACAATCGGCTCATTTCATGATCGTCAGGTTGAGCAAACTCTTCTTGAAGTGCCATGCCCAAAAGAATCTGTGTTGTCGAATTTACCCCTGGCAGTTGACAATAGATAGGGCAATAACCACCAGGAGGGCGATGTGGCTAACGATTTTGATTTTGATTTGGTGATTGTTGGTGCAGGCGTTGGTGGACACGGTGCAGCACTCCATGCCGTGGATTGTGGACTCAAGACCGCGATCGTCGAAGCGGCAGATATGGGCGGAACCTGCGTCAATCGCGGCTGCATTCCGTCAAAAGCGTTGCTGGCAGCATCGGGGCGGGTGCGAGAATTGCGAAATGCCCACCATCTCAAGTCGCTAGGGATTGAAGTCGGTTCGGTTGGATTTGACCGCCAAGCGATCGCAGATCATGCGGCTGGAATTGTGCAGAAGCAACAGGACGGCCTCACCAACAGCTTAAAGCGGCTCAACGTTGATGTAATTCGCGGCTGGGCAAGAGTTTCAGGAGCGCAGAAGCTCAGCATCTCCACACCAGAAGGAGAAAAAACGATTACAGCAAAAGATATTATTCTCGCTCCGGGGTCAGTGCCGTTTGTGCCACCCGGGGCTGAGACAGACGGCAAAACCGTATTCACCAGCGACGATGCGATTAAGTTAGAGTCGCTGCCGCCGTGGGTGGCGATCGTCGGTAGTGGCTACATCGGTCTAGAATTTGCGGATGTCTATACGGCGCTCGGTTGCGAAGTGACGATGATCGAAGCATTAGATCAACTGATGCCCGGATTTGATCCCGATATTGCAAAACTGGCACAGCGCATTCTCGTAACGCCGCGTGACATTGAGACCAAGGCTGGAGTGTTAGCGGCAAAAGTGACCCCTGGTTCTCCCGTTGTGATCGAACTGATTGACGCCAAAACCAAAGAACCCCTGGAAACGCTAGAAGTGGATGCCTGTCTAATCGCCACAGGTCGAATTCCTTTTGCGAAAGATTTAGGGCTGGAATCGGTGAGCGTGGAATTAGATCGACGAGGCTTCATTCCAGTGAACGATCGCATGGAAGTGCTGTCTAATGGCGAACCTGTGCCTCACTTGTGGGCAATTGGGGACGCGACCGGGAAAATGATGTTGGCTCATGCGGCGTCAGCTCAAGGCATTGCGGCGATCGAAAATATTTGCGGACGCGATCGCAGCATGGACTATCGCAGCATTCCCGCCGCCGCGTTTACCCATCCAGAGATCAGCTTTGTTGGCTTAACCGAGCCTCAAGCCAAGGAATTAGGACAGGCAGAAGGTTTCGAGGTAGCGACGGTGCGAACCTACTTTAAGGGCAATGCTAAAGCGATCGCAGAAGGAGAATCGGAAGGAATTGCTAAAATTGTTTATCGCAAAGACACAGGCGAAGTTCTCGGCACTCACATCATCGGACTTCACGCGGCTGATTTAATTCAAGAAGCTGCAAATGCGATCGCCAATCGTCAATCGGTAAAATCGCTCGCATTCTCGGTTCACACCCATCCGACGCTGTCCGAAATTCTAGATGAAGCTTATAAGCGGGCAGCCGTTCATTAATGTACTTTGAATGTGTTTTGCCCTCACCCCCAACCCCTCTCCCACAGGGAGGGGAGCCGATCCTAATCTTGTTCCCTCTCCTGCGGGAGAGGGCTAGGGTGAGGGCGCATTAATCGCCTCAACGTCATCCTCTCAACCCTTTTACCCTTGTGCAACATGGAAATTCGTCGTCGCCGTCCTAATCCTGCGATCGCGGTGCAGGAGTTACGATACCAAGTCAACGCGCCGGAAAATCAACCTCAAAATATTCTGGAAGAGATTGTTTGGCAAAAAGAAGTTGAAGTGACGCAGATGCGGGATAAGATACCCCTGAGCGAATTGCAGAAACAGGTTGCAGAAAGCGACTCTGTACCGCGTAACTTCTTAGCGGCTTTGCAAAACGGTAAAACTAACCCCGCCGTGATTGCAGAAGTCAAAAAGGCATCTCCTAGCAAAGGCGTGATTCGAGACGATTTTGATCCGGTTGCGATCGCCAAGGCTTACGCTTCTGGTGGGGCAACCTGTCTATCGGTCTTAACCGATAAAAAATTCTTTCAAGGAAGCTTTGAGAACTTAGCGCAAATTCGTGCGGCTGTCGATCTCCCGCTGTTGTGCAAAGACTTCATCGTTTATCCTTATCAAATGTATTGGGCAAAGTTGCAAGGCGCAGACGCCGTTTTACTGATTGCAGCAGTTTTACCTGATAAAGATTTGCAGTATTTCTTGAAGATTGTTAAAGCGTTGGGCATGACGGCGCTGATCGAAGTGCATACGCTTGACGAACTCGATCGGGTTCTTGGCTTAGACGGAGTAACGCTGATCGGTATTAACAATCGCAATCTTAAAGACTTCTCCGTTGACCTCAATACCACTAAGGCGATCTTGACAGCTCGTGGCGCTCAGCTTGCAGAACGAGGTATTCTTGCAGTGAGTGAGTCAGGTATCCATACCCCCGAAGACATTTCTCTCGTTCAATCAGCAGGTGCAACGGCGGTTCTCGTAGGAGAGTCATTGATTAAGCAATCCGATCCAGGGCAAGCACTACGGCAACTGATCGCATGACGTTGTCTATCTCAAGTTAGCGGCGAGGTAGCCACAAGTTAGCCACTAGGAGGCTAGACAGCCTCTAGTTAGTCTGCCATTTTTAAGAAAGATTGTGTTTTCGTCAACTTAGTCTTTAGATACTAAAATCTAGAGCTTTACTCTTTACCGCGATAGGTGAGCGTTACATGGAGCCAATTCCCCTTCCATCGCATATTCACTACGAATTACTGCTGCAACTTTTGGAGCGCCAAACGATGTCTGCAGTCAGCCAGCATCCTCACCAACGCGAACAGGTTCAGCAACTGATCGTCACCTTGCGAAAAGCCATTTCTCAGCAAAAGCATTTGGAGGAAACCTGCGATCGCTTGAGAGTTCCAGTTGAATATCGCTGGTCGCTCAATCGCGTCGATGCCCCCGAAGGCGCGATTAAAGTTCCTACGGAGGTGAAAAATTCGTGAGGCATGTAAGCTGAAGACGTTCCGGTGGCGGAAACCGTTCTCCGCTGGGTGCTCGGGAGGCTTTTTTTGAGGAGGGATCGATCGAAGTGGCTGAGCCAAATCATGCAGAGCAGGCTGAGTTTGAGGCAGATGTCCTCGAACTAGCTGTGCCTGCAAGCGCACTAGCTCAACCGCCGGTCAGTCCAGAGAACACATCGGAGGACACAGGGGATTTGACGCAGATGCAAGAGTGTGTGCAGCGTCAGATGAATCGCATTCGAGATTTAGAACATGCGTTAGATCAATCGCTCGCCAGTTTGGATGAGTTGCGCCTGCAAATTGTCGATCAAAACTTTTTAGAGCATCAGTTGGCTTCGACAGAAGAGTATGCCAATGTTCAAGAGCAGGCGATTCATCAGTTACGGCTGCAATTTGAGAGTCAAAAAGCCGAGCTAGAAGCGCAGATTCGGCAAACACAAGACCAGTTGGGAGCCGCCGAAGTCCTAGCGCAAACGCAGCAACTTGAGCTAGAACGCCTCCGCACGAGTGGCATCCCGCTCTCAGAAGACGCGCTGGAGCAACTGGGCAAGAGTGCAACTGGGACAGAACCAAAGCCACGGGGATTGCAAAAAGCAAAGCCTCATGAGTGGCTGACGCCAAAAGACTGGCTGCGTCACACGCCAAAAGAGCGAGTGGCCGAGCTGGAAAACCAGGTTCAAGAATTAGAAGTTCAAGTTGCCAAACAGATTACAACCCAAGCGATGTTGCAACAGGCATGTCAGGAATTAGAGCGCGATCGCGAACAAAGCCAGCACCGCATCGCTGAACTAGAACAGTATGCCGCCGAGATGCAGGAACAAATTTTAAGCCAAGCGCAGCAGGCGAGTGAGTATGAAACGGCGGTTCAGCACTGGAAGAATCGATTTTATGACATTCAGGATCAGGCACTAGCGCTGAAAAAATGGCTAGAAGAGCAGGGATCAGCGCTACCCGAGGAAATAACGGAGTTTTTAGCGTCGCTAGAAGAGGTGCCGGCAGCGGAACCTCAATCGACTCCGCGCCGAAATCCATTTAATGAAGATCTCAAAATTGATTTGCCGGACTTTCTAGCCCGTCGTCGCAATCGGAAATTCGGTTCGTAAGGTTCCATTCGCTGCCTTAAAGACGGGTATAAATTACAAAGTACGAATTACGAATTTCAGATATTGTGTAATCCTGGATCATGCACAACAAACTGAACTTTCGTACCTAAAAAAGGACGCATTCTCATGGACGATAAGCTAATGCTGATGATTCCGGGTCCAACGCCCGTGCCCGAACAAGTTTTGTTAGCAATGGCAAAGCATCCCATCGGGCATCGGAGCGGCGATTTTAGCAAGATTCAAGCTGAAATCGTGGAGAACTTGAAGTGGCTGCACCAGACGCAGAATGATGTGCTGATTTTGGCAGCAAGCGGCACGGGAGCGATGGAAGCCGGAATTATCAATTTTCTGAGTGCGGGCGATCGCGTGCTGGTTGGCTGTAATGGTAAGTTTGGCGATCGCTGGGCAGAAGTGTGTGACGCCTATGGCGTGCAAGCCGAACGAATTACTGCTGAATGGGGAAAGCCCCTCGATCCCGAACAGTTTCGCGAGAAATTAGAGAGCGATCGCGACAAGCAAATCAAAGCGGTGATTATCACTCACAGCGAAACGTCGGCGGGGGTGATTAACGATTTAGAAACGATTAACCGCCATGTCAAAGCGCATGGAGAAGCGTTGATCATGGTTGATACTGTAACCAGTTTGGGCGCAACGAACGTTCCGGTTGACGAGTGGGGCTTAGATGTCGTCGGGTCGGGTTCTCAGAAAGGCTACATGATTCCGCCTGGATTGGGATTTGTAAGCGTCAGCGCCAAGGCGTGGGAAGCGTATAAGACCGCTAAACTGCCCCGGTATTATTTGGATTTGGGCAAGTATCGCAAATCTGCTGCTAAAGATACGACCCCATTTACGCCCGCCATTAACATGTTTTTTGCTCTGCAAGTGGCATTGCGGATGATGAAAGCGGAAGGATTGGAGAATATCTTTGCGCGGCATCATCGGCAGTCGAAGGCAACTCGCGCCGCGATCGCGGCATTGGGTTTGCCGCTGTTCACCACCGACGAGTGTTCTAGTCCGGCGATTACAGCCGTTGCGCCAGATCGGGTAGAGGCTGAGCAAATTCGCTCAATTATGCGGAAGCGGTTTGATATTGCCTTAGCTGGCGGACAAGATCATCTCAAAGGGAAGATCTTCCGCATTGGGCATCTGGGCTTTGTGGCAGACCGGGATATTTTGAGCGCGATCGGGGCGTTAGAAGTGACGCTTCAAGAGTTGGGTTACGAGAGTTTTAGTCCAGGTGCAGGGGTTGCAGCGGCAGCAAAAGCGTTCAACACGCTGTAATTTTTCTACACTGCAAGGCTCCTACACGGGTTCTGCCTTCTCGCATGTTGAGGGCAGAACCATCAGGACTCACACAAAGTTACTTACACAAAAGGTTTAACTGCCAATGTGTCAGTCCTGAACTTTGGTTATATCTTCAAACTAACGAGTACTTGCCAACTCTCGTTCTTCAACACGTTTCTCCTGATCCCACCGCAGCAGCCGAGGAAGTTGGATTAAATTGAAGCTGTAATTCACAATCCAAATTCCGATTTCGAGCAACAAAAGATTCCGAAACCATCCTAAATCTTCTATAGAAGCTGCACCAATACCCTGATATAGCTGCCAAACTCGGTAGGGCAGATATAAATAGGGAATCGCGATCCAGGCAACTGTCCGAAACTGGCGCAGGAGAACAACTTCAGTAACAATTTGTAATCCTAGCATCAACAGGTACGACAACAGAATCGGCAACACAGGTGAATCTGTTGATGAAAATCCAGCCCAAATACTAACTCCAACCGGAACTAATACCCCAAACACTTGAACTGTGAAGAACCAAACCTTGAGCCAAGTCGGTAAAGGAAGCGGAATCTCAAACGGTTTTGTGTGACGCCAAACCCACGTCAGAAACGCGAGAAAGGACGTTGCGATCGCAAAGAAGATCAGATTTTCAGTCCAGATGAATCCAACATCACTCATGAGCTTGACCGCAGGTTGAAAAGGGCAGAATCAGCGAAATCGTACGTTGTCCTTCTGAGTCTTACCTCTAGCTAAGGAGGGGATTGCTGTCTATGCCTTGTTGCAAAGCGGTGACGCAGGCCGTCCCTCAAGCCGAAGCTATTTTGTGAAGATAAAATCTGCACTACAAGGCAGAAGATAGCGCAACCCAGGAACAGCGCTTAGCACCGCAAAATAGACGGTTTGGTTCAGTCCTCGATTCGTGACCGTCGGATCAAATCGAATCTCAGTTTTTAGCCCCGCTTCTGTCGCCAGTTCTTTGATTTTGGGATAAATCAAAACATCTTCTGGCACTTCAGGACGCTTACTATTAACTCGTGCATACGCCAAGGGGTGAATAAACGATCGGCAGACCGGCTCATGTAGATATAGACAGACGCCGCCTTTCTTTAGCACTCGGTGGACTTCGGCAAGCGTCCGTCGATGCTTGACAAAGTGGTGTGCCGCCTCGAAACAGAAGATCAAATCAACGCTCGCATCTTCCATTGGAATTTCGTAAGAGCGACAATGAGTTGTCTGATCGAGTCGAGTTTGAAAAATGTGTTCCCACTTGTGAGCAGACGCGATCGCGTAGGGACTAATATCGGTTGCGATCAGTTTCTTTTCGCCAAACTGCCGCTTGACCAAACACGACGCCCAACCTTGACCCGCTCCCAGCTCTAAAATCGAGTTTGCCTGCTCAAACAGAGCGCGATGATAGTCTAG
Source organism: Myxacorys chilensis ATA2-1-KO14 (assembly GCA_019359275.1). Lineage (GTDB taxonomy): Bacteria > Cyanobacteriota > Cyanobacteriia > Leptolyngbyales > Leptolyngbyaceae > Myxacorys > Myxacorys chilensis. The sequence goes on from JAHHHP010000020.1 coordinate 38,733, forward strand.
TTTCTCTAGCAAAACCTTGGCTTCACAGAATTTGTTGACCAAGTTCTCAACCGCCTCAGATTTCGGATTCTCAATCGGAGAATGTTGCCAAAACTGAATCTCGATTTCCTCTTTGTCAGCGATGTCTAAACCTACTTTTTTACGATTCGAGGATTGCATAGACACGTTAAATAATGGATCTGGAAATAATTCATTTGGGCAGCGAGTTGCTGAAAATTCACTATATATAGAGGTTCAGCACTAGGAAATAATCAAAAGACAGAAATAATTTTCGTGATGCCTAAACTGACACCTGAACGGCGGAGTGAAAATGAGGGCCTTCCCTAGCCCTACGCTCCCTTTAGAGCCATGCCCACGCGATTTCGATTACCCATGTCATTCGACCTATGCATCTTCGATCCAACGCCGTTGTCGCGCTCCGAAGCATTACTATCCATTAAACGAATTATTAAACGGATTAATGCGTCCTGACAAATTCTGCTGAGCGGATTGATATTGCTGAGCGTAATACACACGGGCCGCGATCGCCAGCCCAATAAAGCCCCAAAGCACCATACCAAAAGCAGATAACATCACATTGTTCAGACTAAACTGCGAAAACGTCGCGATCGCGATCGCCCGTGCCGCGCTCACCACCGGATCAAACGTTGCCTCTCGGCTCTGCAAAATGCTGATGATTAACAAGAGCAAGCCGCCGACATAAGGCAACGTTCCCACCCAGCCTAGATTCAGCAACATCGTCAGCACTCCACTATCGTTACTGCCAATCGAGACATCTTCGATCTCGTACCCTAATCCTTGCCCTTTGACTTCCCCCAGCGCTTGGCTTAAAAGCCTGTTATAGCCGTCTTGCCGCTCAGCCACACTAATATCATCTCCCCCTGATCCAAACGTTTGGATTCGAGATGCGATTACGGTTGAGAATGGTTCAACTGTCGCCAAGGGCAACACAATTAACATCATGGCCAGCAACGTTGTAACTAACCGCATCTGCAATTTCGGCTTGAGTGCCGGTAGAAGCACCAAAATGCCAACAAACCAACTGAGCCAAGCAGACCGCGCTAACGACAGGAGCAACGCCAAATATCCGACGGCGGAGGCTGGAAATTTGAGAGGAGTTTTGGCGGCAAATAGGAGAAATAATCCAGCAACCATCGTTGCCGCAAACGGCTGCGGCGACTGCATTGTACTAAATACTCGAATGCCAAACGGAGCGGGAATTCCGAACGACTGATCGGGAATGTTTTGCAGCCAAAATCGATCCCACGGCGGCGCGATCAGAAACTGCACGACTCCATACAGTCCCATCACCAGAACGCCCCAGACAAAGACGCGCTGCGTGATTTGGCGGTAGGCCGGAAATTGCCGCCAGTTTGCAAATAAGTGAAACCCAAACAGGATCGGGGGTAGCCAGTTCAAGAGGGCAACGAGGACGGATTTAGCGGAAAGTGACACAACTCCAACAAAGGCACCATAGAGAACGCTGGCGATGCACAAGATGAACGGGAGTCCGTTGCCGTAGAGCGCCACGGGCAGTTGGCGAGCCAGAGTGATGCCAGAAATAATCGTGACGAAAAAGGGCGCGAGGAGGACAGGACTGGGATCGTTTAATCCGATCGGCATTTCGATGACGCGCCGCAAAAATGCAGTGAGAAACCAGATCCACCAGGTAAACCCCACATACAAAACGGGATATCGAAAATAGAGAAATGCTCCCACTCCAAAGCAAGCAACTGGATAAGCCAGCACTAAAATTTTGCCAAAGCTTAAGGCAATTCCCATTGCAACAAACAAAGAAAACCCAAGGATCACAAGCCACGCGATCGCAGGCTGAAACAGTTTGGTGTTAGAAACGGGTTGAGACGTAGACATAGGCAATAGCCAGGAGAGTAAAGAATTTTCGTCGCGATTTAGCGTTTGCTGGCGTCAGCTTTTTCGTAGTAGCGCAGATTGTCTTGAGCGATGTGTGACCAACCAAACCGTTGTGCTGTTTGATAAGCGCTGTGGCGCAACCGATCGAGCAAGGCGCGATCGTGAATCAGCCTTTCTAACGCTTTTTCTAGCGCTGCCTGATCGCCCACGGGAACCACGAGAGCATCCTCCCCATCTTGAACGATTCCAACTGGTCCTGGAGTATTGGTTGTAATTGGGGCGAGTCCACACGCCATCGCTTCAACTAAGGCGATGCCAAATCCTTCTGAGATGGTCGGGAAGAATTTGATGTGATGTCCTTTTAGTAGGGTGGGCAACGTGTCGTTGACGTAGTAGGGAACAACCTTAACGCGATCGCGTACCTCTGGGGCAAAATCTGCATAGACCTGCTCAACAGGACATTCGGTTCCGAGCAAACTGAGTTCGACGTGGGGATAACGGCTGAGAATTGCATTGAGCGCAGGCGTGCCGTACTGAATGCCTTTACGAATGATATAGCTGCTGACTTGCGCGATGCGCAGTGATTCCCCGGCGGCGGGCGTTGGCTCAAAGGGTAGATTCAGCATCGTATCTGAAATGCCATTAGCAACGATGTGAGCGCGATCGGGATGAACGCCTAATTGCTCAATGGCATAGTCGCGATCGCGCTGATTGAGCAACAAGACTAGATCGGCACAGCGCATAGAGGTGGCAGCTTCCCATAAACGAATGCTGCCGCGATACATCGAGTATTTCCAGCCTAGCTCTAGATTGCCGCGCCTAGCTTCTTCTAAAAAATCTAGATGCTGAATGTGTTCGAGTCCATGCGATCGCGCGACGAGCAACGGTCGTGGCTGGCATGTTTGGTGAAATTTTTGCATCAGCGTTGCCCAAATCCAGGCATCGCCCGTGCAGGTGTCAATCACATCAATCGGGTTGTGCTGAAGCTGTTGTGAAATATGACGCGCCACAAACGCTGGAAACGACATAAACTTCAACAACGGATGCAACTTAGGTAAATCGTTTAGCGAATAGAATTCAACCTCGTGCCCTAACTGTTTGAATTCTTGCCCCAACCGCCATGTTACGCCTGCGGCTCCTGAGTTTGGATCAAAGGGATACTGGCAGGTAAATAATGTTTTCATCGTGGGGCTACATCTGATGTTAAACGGTCTTCATTCAACGCGGTTTTGCGAACGGCTATGTTGAATAACCTTTCAAGCTGCTCAAAGTGGGTTCGGTAATTGAATTTCTGCTCTGCAACCAGCCGCCCTTTTGCACCCATCGTTCGTCTGAGATCAGGATTGCGGAGCAATCGTCTCATGCCATCGGCTAATGCGGTGCGATCGCCCGGTTCAATTAACAATCCCGTCTCCTCTTCGGCAACGATTTCAGGAATCGCATTTAAACGAGTAGCCACGATCGGTAAGCCTGCCGCCATTGCCTCAATAAACACCCATCCAAACGGCTCAGAATAGGTTGGCATGACGAATAAATCTGCCTGCTGATAAAGCTCTAGCCATTCAGCGGTGTATGCTTTGATGTTGGTATAAATGTGAACATTAGTGTGATCGCAAGTGATCGACGCTTGAGTCACAAGATGCAGCTTAGCCTGATTTGAAAAATGTTTCAAGAACACGTCTAAAACGTCGTACCCTCCTTTGCGCTCAAAATCGCCTCCTATGAATAAAATGTTGCATAGCGTTTGAGAATCAGTAACCGTCTGATGACACGGCGTGATTTGCTTAACATTCACACCCGGGTAAACTAAGGCTACTTTGTCTGGCTTAATTCCATAGTCCTCAATCACAGAGCGACGGGCAGATTCTGAAAAGCTAACAATGCTTTGAGCGGCTTCAAATACTTTTTTTTCTAACCTAATGTTGGGTTGAAACGTCCAGTAAAACGAAGCGCTAGTGCGCTCTCTAGCCGCTTGTACAGTCGTGCGATCAAGACTGACGATCGCCGGCAGTTCTCGCATCAAATCGAGGCAGAAAAACGCCAAGGGCTGCGTGTGAAAATGCAGAGCGGAATACTGAGCTTGCGCTAACTTTCGGATCACCAAACGGCGTGCCATGTAAGCAAAGCCAATCTGAAATCGAAACAAATGCAGATCAACATTATTTTGCTGCACCCATCGATTGGATGAATAGTAGCTCAGCAAACGGTTCAAAATGCGAGTATGCAGTTCCCGCTCTTCATTAAACCAGTAGAAGTCAACCGCACAGGACTCCACCTGCTGAAAATACTCGCGCATCAGACATCCATAGGTTTGATGTCCGATATAGGCTTCGATTACAGAAAGAATGCGAGGACGATTCATGGTGACGCCTGACGAATGCGGGTACTTGCCTGACTGAATGGAACCGTTTTGAGAATGGATCGCTCCACTCCCTCGATCATGCTGGTATGACTAAAATGCTTGACGACATGATGGCGGGCGCGATCGCAAAGTTGAGGGTCGCGATCGCGCCATTCCAACACTTGGGCAAACCGACTCGCCAAATCTTTGGCGTCGCCTGGTTCAAACAAATGCGCCGCAAACTCACCCGTCAACACTTCGGGAATGCCACCAATTCGGCTGGCTACGACCGGGGTTCCACAGGCGAGAGACTCGATCAAACTGCGTCCGAACGGTTCTGACCACACGCTGGGTAGTACGGTAATGTCGCTCGCTTGATAGAGCGAAACCGGATTGGCAAGATGCCCTAAAAAGGCTATCCGATCGCCGACGCCCAGTTGTTGCGCCAACGCTTCAAGCGATCGCTGATACTTCATGCCTTCTTGCTCGCACAGTTGCCCCTTTGAATGGCTGTAATGCACTACAGGCTTACCCGCTAAGCATACGTGAACATCGGCTCCTTGCTTGCACAGAATTGCGATCGCGTTGATCAGCGTTTCCAAGCCCTTCTCCGTATCGATTCTGCCAACATAGGAAATGAGTTTGGTGTGTTCTGCAATTCCCCATTGGCGACGCATCGAACCGTTATCAATCCTTAACTGAAATTTTTCGAGCGCAACTCCGTTGTGAACCACATCAATTTGGTCTGAGGAATAACCCGCCTCTACCCAGTCGCGTTTGGTCTGGTGAGAAACCGCAATGAAGCGATCCACACGGCTCAAGCCTAGTTTTCGCTGTCGGTTGAAATCACAGGGCGGAATTTGCAGATAGCACAAGAAGGGAAGATTGCGGAATTGCGACAGCGCATAGCCAAACAATGAAAAATGATAGTCATTGCTAAAGACAACGCTATCGGATGATGTAGAGATGGACAACGCTTGAACTAAACTCGGAAGAAACTTGAGTGTATCTTTCAGGCTACGCCGATCAAATCCAAAAGAACGAATTTTGATCACGCGATCGCAAAAGCGGCGATATGGCTCCAGCAAATTGCCCGCTTCCAGGTAGAGCAAACTGATAGAATGCCCGCGATGCGCTAATCCTTGGCAGACCTCAAACAAGTTTAATTCTTGTCCGCCGCGCAGTGACGTTAGCTCATTTTCTAGAACAATCAGGTGCATAATTTAGCTCGTCCGCAGCCCCATTACAGGGAGTTCTCCCTCACTCAATCTTTAACCCTTAACTCTCGTTTCGTGCTGCATCTGATGATAATTCCACAGCCGACCTCGGAGGTTAAGCAGCTCTTGGTAGGTTCCCTGTTCTGCAATTTGACCCTGTTCTAACACGACAACCTTATCTGCTCGGACAATGGTCGAGAGTCGATGCGCGATCGCAATTACCGTCCTGCCTTCAGACAACTGCTCTAGCGATTCTTGAATCAGCCGCTCCGAGACAGAATCGAGAGCACTGGTGGCTTCATCGAGAATCAGAATTTCTGGATCGCGCAAAAGGGCGCGGGCAATCGCTAAGCGCTGCCGTTGTCCTCCAGAAAGTCGAACTCCGCGATCGCCCAGTGGCGTTTCAAATTGCTCTGGCAAATCTAGAATAAACTCCAGCGCGTTGGCCTGCTGAGCGGCTTTCCAAACCATTTCGTCTGTCACGTCGTCTAGTCCATACGCAATGTTGTAGCGCACCGACGCATTAAACACAAACGTATCCTGACTGACGATCGCCATCTTGCGCCGCAGAGATTTGATCGCAAACGATCGCACGTCTACGCCATCAAACAATACCTGTCCAACGGTAGGATCATAAAATCGGGGAATCAAGTCTACAAGAGTTGTTTTTCCGGCTCCAGACCCTCCCACGATTGCCGTCATTTTTCCTTTCGGAATGGTCAACGTCACGTCCTTTAAAACCACTTGACCCGGTGCGTAGCCAAACTCGACAGCAACCAGGTCAATCGCCCGCTCCAAGCTCGTGTAGGCGCGATCGCCATCTTGAAAGTAAGGCTTATTATCCTCGCGTAGCACTTCACTAATATTGGCAAACGCTCCATCATAACTGCTTAACTGAGCGCGATTCCCATTGATTTCATGCAACGCTGGAACCAGACGGAACAACAGAAACAGAAACGTTAAGAGAGAAGCCGTCTGCAACGTTCCATTCGCAACAAACACCGTAATTGCCAGAATGATCATGCTGATTAAAACGGTCGTCGCTAACCCTTCTGCCATGGGCCGCACGATCGCCCAACGCCGCGCCGCGTTCATTCCGGTATTCAAGACGTTAGAACTCGCTTGATAGAAGCGTTTCCGCTCATAGTCTTGGGTGGCAAACGCTTGCACCGTGCGAATTCCGTTGACAAATTCCAGCGCGATCGTGGTGAACTTTCCACTAGCTGCCGTGACCGCAAAACTGCTCTCTCGCACTCGTCGATTGAGTTTCGTCAGCCCAACAATCACAAGCCCAAATAGCACGACCGATACGATCGTCAACTTCCAGGAGATAGCAAATAGCAAGAAGGTATAGACCAGTAGGGTCAGCCCTTTAGTGACAATGTATGCCAACAACCCAAAGGCGATTTGAATCTTGCCAATTTCTCCGGTGAGCGTATTGATCAGTTCGCCAGAATGGGTCTGCCCAAAGTAGCTGAGGTTCACCGCTTGCAGACGCTCAAACGTTTGTTTGCGCAAGCGATCGATCAGCTTTTGCTGAGATAGTTCGGTATAAATTTGGGTTAAGTAGTTAAACGCCGCTCGAATCCAGGTTGCAGATAGAATCAGAGCAGAAATTCGGTAAAGCTGCTCGGTTTTAGAGCGATCAATGCCAAGAATCTGCACATCAAACCAATTAATTCCCGTTTGGAACGGGAGAGCAGATGGGCCTCCCACCAGACTTTGCAAAAATGCCAGCAGTAATCCAAATCCAAATCCTTCAAACGCGGCTGACGCCAATGCAAAGGTAACTGCTGCGGTGACCACCCAGGGGAAGTGTTTAAACTCTCGTAGAATCAGGCGATTTTCCCGCCAAACGCTAGTTGATTTCAACACACTCCTCATCACATTGGGAAGCTTCGATCGCATGAACGGGCATACCTCTTGTTACTAGCTCTTAGAGTCAACGGGCAATCTGAGAATAAGAATATTAGGCGCGACTAGATAATTCCTAAAATGCGTGCATTGACGGCCACCCTGCGTCCATCCCTTAGCGTACTAAATTAATAAGCTCCAAATCCAGATAACACCTTGGGAACTGTCCGCAGCAGAATTTTCAAATCTCCGCCAAATGACCAGTTGCGGAGATACTCCAGATCCCGATGGTTAACGCTATCAAGATCGAGCAGCGTTGATCGAGCTTCGACTTGCCAAGCCCCTGTAATTCCGGGAAGCGCATTGAGCCGCGATCGCAGGTCTGGGCGAATCCGAACGGCATCGTAAAGTGCCCAAGGGCGAGGCCCGACCAAGCTCATTTCGCCGCGCAACACATTGAACAACTGAGGCAGTTCGTCTAGGCTATAACGGCGCAGCCACCGACCCAAGGGCGTGATGCGCGGATCGTCTTCGCGTTTGTGCAAGCAATTTTTGGCTTGACCTGCCATGACTTGATGATGATGCTGTTCAGCGTTCACAACCATTGTGCGGAACTTCATCACCCGAAACAGTTTACCTCGCTGCCCCACGCGCCACTGCTGAAAGAAAAGAGGACCTGGCGTATAAAGGCGCATCAGAACAATAATGGTCAGAATCACTGGACTGAGCAAAATTACCATCAGGGCAGCTATGCCCCAATCCAGCAGTCGCTTCAGCCACCAGAGATGATTGGACTGAGGAAGCTGTGCGGCTGTCGGAAGACGCAGGTGAATCGCCTTGTTCGCCGCCTCACACGCATTTGCCCACATCCGGATCTCTGCTTCATCCAAGCTGGAGTCCACGCGTACTAAGCGCACAGGTGAACGCTTCAAACGCTCAGCAATTTGAAACGGGTCTGAAGATACGGAAAGACAACATGGCGGGTAGATCTGCCTTGCAATTTCCCCTTGAGGAACTCGCAACACCAGTAGCTGCTTTTGCCGCCAGTAAAGAACGCACGCAGATGAATGAGGACTCAACCGCCTCTCACGAGGAAATCGGTCTTCCTGCACGGCAAGAGGATTGAAAGAAATTGTCATGGGTATTCGACTGTAAATCACTAGATAGAGCCAAGCGTGCGAACTAAAACTAAGCCAACTACGCTAGAAATTTGATGATTTCCTCTACATAATTTTGTCTCAACACTTAGGTGATCACTTTAGGTGATTTTTGGAGCCGTTTAACCGTTATTTGAATAATTGAGTAACTCTAATATAGAGGGTCAATCAGGAAAGGAATCTTCAGAAAGTTAGATTCATTAATTTAAGTTTAAGTCTACCTGTTTCAATTTCAAAATGAGTCCTTTGTCTGAAATCCAAGTAGTAATAATTGCACCTTATATAGTTGTCTAAATCATCACTTAGTGGGATAGGTATGAAAAATTGCTTTGTTTTCAAGAGTGGATAATCAAGAACTAGGAGCGCTTTGGGGAGCGGAATTCAAGCTTAGTCAGCACTTTAGAAGTATTAATCTAGGCCTGTGGTTACTTATGTTCATGACTCTAAGCTATTTAATTTATTTTGAATAGCAAAAAACTGAATTGTTTAGTACTAAGATACGAGCATTTTGCGTGTAGCTTAAAGCACAAAAGCAGAGCTAAAAAGTGCTTCTGGCAACTTAATTAACTGTTCAAATTTTCGAGAGATAGCTATTTTTGGATAGGTAATAAGAACTACAATTGCGCATTGACACCTACCCTCATATAGATATGCTCTAATAGTTCAAGCAACCAAACTTAAAATAATTTGTGTAGAACAACTGCGCGATCGCACTTCAGAGATTTCTCTTAGAGCGATCGCGCACCTTAGTAAGAGCTAACGAGAGTGACGATTAGGCAATGCGATCGTAGTAGTAGCTGCTGGGGCTAGTTGCTCCATTGGCGACAATCCCCAGCAAATTTAAACGGCTCAACGTGTTTGCCGCTTCTGTGACCTCGTGACGCGTTACACGACCCATGCGGCCTACCAGCAGTGCCCCATCACAGAATGATGCTGCCAAAATTGCATCCACAATCCCCAAAGTTGGTGGTGCATCTACAATCACTAAGTCATAGCTCTGCTCAAACATACTCATCAAATCGCGCATCCGTTTTGAGCTGAGCAGTTTGACAGAATCCGTCGGAGTTGGGCCAGCTGTCAGTACCGATATGGGCAGATCGCTATAAGTATTGGCATTTTGTACCGCGTTTGTGCCTAAGAAGCGATCGCTCATCAGGAGGGTCGAAAGTCCTTGCTCATTGGGCAAATCTAACTGTTTGTGGAGTCCCGGACGACGCAGATCCGCATCGATCAGCAGTACTCGCTGATGCAACCGCGCAGCGCTAATCGCTAGTCCTAGTGCCACCGTTGATTTTCCCTCTCCTGCCAAGGCAGACGTAATCACCAATGAATTGATCGGCGCACCGTCCGTCATCAGTTGCAGGTTTTTGTAAATCAAATCTAACGATTCTCGGAACGGTGCCCAGTGCAAGACTTGCATCGTGGACGGGTCAAGTACGTCCGATTGCTGGAACGGTAGACTACGACCTAATGTGACTTCGGGTAACGGCAGCTCTGGAACCATACCCAGCAGAGGTACAGGTAGCTGTTTGGTGAGATCGTCTGAGGTGCGGACTGAATCATCTGATGATTCGCGCATCAGCGCCGCCGCGCCGCCTAGCATCAAGCCCAATACGCCTCCTGCTAACAGGTTTTTCAGCCAGCTAGGACCCACTTTCTTGCCCAACTTCGGCTGCTCCAAGGTTTGCCAGTCATACGCTCCGCGAGCGATTTCCAACCCAAGCTCTTGCTTTGCCTTGAGTAACTGCTCTAGCGTTTCACGGTTGATTTTGACGTTTGGCTGTAAACGATTGAACTCTGCTAGCAGTGCCGGAAAGCGCTGGAGTTCGCCCTTAAGTTGAGCTTGGTTAGCCGCCAGGGTGCGATCGCGAGCTTGAGCGGCCAGAAAGCTCACCTGAGCTTCGACTAATCCGCTCGCAAACTTGAGGTCGTTTTCTCCCAATTGCCCAATTGAGACTAGATTTCCGCCAGCCGATGCCAGTGCTCCGGCATCTGCCCCTAACACTCGCTGCGCTTCTTGTTTAAGCAGCACGGCTTGCTGCTGACGCTGCTCCAGCAAGGTTTGAACAAAGGGCGTTTTCTCAGTAAAGCGCAGTTTTTGCTGCACCAACGCGACTTCGGTTTTCTGAATCTCATTCAGTAGGGCCTGATAGCGAGACGATTGACTTAACCGAGCCGCGATCGAGGCTTGACGCGGATCACGATTCAGTTGGCTCTGCAACGCTAAATACTGCGTTCGAGACGACGCTAGGGTGGCCTGGTTAGTTTGCTGGTCTTTCTGTAATGCAGCTAGCGCCCCGATCAGCGATTCTGACTGGAGTTCTGGATCAATGAGATCTTGCGACTTCCGAAATCGCTCCAAGGCAGATTCTGCTTGACTCACTCGCGTTTCAGCCTGTGGAATTTGCTCGTTGATGAAGGCCAATCCACGGGTCAAGCGCTGCTTTTGTTGAGACACGTTGTACTGCTCATACACCGTTTGTAGTGCCATTAAGACATCCCGCGTCTTAGCACGATTGTTATCGGTGTACGTTACTTGAAAAATACTAGTATTGACCTTCTCGTTGCCCTTCTGCTCTTGAATCGTGGAGACAGCTAGCTTCTTCTGGAGTTTCTCAACTGTTAAATCTGAGTAGCGGGGTTTAAGACTGTCGATCGCGCGTTGTAGCAGTTGAGCGCTTCGCATGACGTTTAGCTGTGTGGCATTGTCAATCTCAACGTTGGGGTCAGCGTAAGAAAAACTCGGGTTCTCGGGCGATGCTTGTCGAGTGCGATAGTTAGAGTCCACCATCAGTTGCATGGTGCTGCGGTAGGTCGGTCTCATCACCAGCGTCGCGCCTGCGGTTGCTGCCAATGTGGCAATCAGAATCCCTAGCACCCAGTTCCGTCGCCGCACCAGCACATTCAGCAGATGACCGTAGCCAGGTTCGGTCTCCACCTGCTGAGGCAGGGATGGATTTCCGTTGTAGAAGGTTAAGTTGCTCTGAGCCACGTTGGTTTCTCCCTAAGGCTGAATAGACGACAAAATAATCAGGCGGATCGATATTGCTCGAGTTGCCCGGTGCGGCATACTTCTCCGATCACGCGCTCCACCGACTGAAAAAAGACTTCTTCAGAGAAGTGGCTGAGGGCGTGGTTCCGAATGGTTTGGTAATCCCAATTGATGGTAGTGGCCTGTAAAAGAGCGCGATAGAGGGCATGAGGCGTTTGAGACTTGAAGAAGACACCCGTTTTGCCAGGAACTTGTGTATCTAGCACACCGCCTTCACCAAAGGCAATCACGGGTGTTCCGCTTGCGTTTGCCTCAATTGGCACTAACCCGTAATCTTCTAAAGCGGTCACGATCACAGAGCGAGACTTTGCTAGCAGCCACTTGCGATCGCTATCGCTCACATGCCCCAGAAACTGCACGTTCTTCATAGCCCGTGCTTGCAGGGCTTCCCGCTCAGGGCCGTCGCCTGTTATCAGCAGCGACCAGCCCAACCAGTTAAACGCTTCAACAATCACATCAATGCGCTTGTAGCTCAGCAGCCGCGCTGACGCTAGATAAAAATCTTCCTTTTGATCCGAGAAGGTGAACTGCTGACTATCGATCGGGTAGTTGATGACGATCGCTGGACGCTTGTAGATTCGCTCAATCCGCCTGGCAACGGTGCTGGAGTTTGCGACGTACAGATCGGGGCCTTGAGCATGGGCAAAATCCGCCTTTCGCATCAACCGAAAGATGCTTTCTAGAAGCGGATAAAAGCGGCGGTAAGCGCTGTATTCTCGCAGATACGTCTTGGTATCCCACAGAAACCGTGTCACGTTATGGCAGAAACAAATGTGCTTGGCGTCGGGACGCTTTCTCACGGCCTTCGCAAAACTAGTCGTGCTGCTAATGATCAAATCGTAATCTCGCAAATCCAAGGCACGAAAAGCGGAGTAATAGAAAGGGGCAAGCAGTTTGAAATACTGGGGTGCATGGGGGAGTTGCTGTAAATAGGTCGTGTGAACGACGCGATCGCCTAGATCAACCGATGACCGAGGATCATAAAGGGATGTAAAAACATCTGCATCAGGATAACGCTTGCAAAGTAGCTCGAACACTCGCTCTGCGCCACCTTTTTGTGTTAGGTAGTCATGGACTAAGGCTACTTTCATGACTGATGCACTGGTAGAAGGGTTTCACCACAAGATCCAGATTCAGCAGAGCGGTTACTGTGCAAAATCTCAGACTTATCTTGAGCAGCGTTGCCCAAGCATTGGATGAAAACCAGTTTGCTAACCCCAATTTGCTAACCGAAACACCGCCCTAGAACTCTATTTACCGTAAAACTCTACAACAGAGTTACGGAATCAGAGTTGCATAGAGTCCAGCAAGTTCACAAGAAGGAAGATCAAGGGCTGAGAAGACAGGCTTTCGGATTAGATCGTCACTTGGCTCTAATGACTATCAAAGAAGAACTGTAATTTTCTAACTGATGGCTGAGCATCTTCCAATCGGTAGATCTCTCCACAGAAAGAGAACGTGCCATGAGTCACGACCTGAAAGATAGATGCACAAAGAACTAGTTCGCTATTCTACACATGAGAGTTAGGTTCATCATTTATGCACATGTGTAGAAAATTGCAAGAACAAAAGGTGTAATGCAGCAGACTCTGTTAATTACTCGCTTTGGCGATTAAGGAATTGAATCGCGACAAAGCAGCTAGCCGTAAGCTTCAGCGAGTTGTCACTTCATCTGCCGAGTTAGGTTGAACAAGTAGTAAAGAAAAGCGATGATTCAGAAATTTTAATAAGTATATTTACGGAGGTTCTCTTTCAACTAGTTTGGAATGGAGTATTGAGCTAGTAGCGCTGATTAGCAAATCTATTTAACCTTGAGTCGGCCAAGACTGATCCAGATCTTTCGGCTCCATCTCCTCATACTTCTCAAACGGCTGATGAATCCAAGGATCATCTGGCAAATACTCGACATAATAGTCGGGTTTGATGATGGAGCATTGCTTATACCACAGCACCGCTGTCTTAATTTCCTCAACGTAAACGCCATATTGATGCTTGAGCCAAGGAATCGTCTTCTGCAACGTTACGCCCGAATCGACAAGATCATCAACGAGCAAGACCCGCGCTCCTAAATTTAGGGTTGTCATTGACAGTTCGCGCGAAAACACCAGCGCACTCCGACCACGGTTGCCACCGCGATACGATGAGGTCGATAAAATCGCCAACGGCACATCGTAAATTCGTGCCAACACGTCTCCAACTCGTAGCCCTCCCTTAGCCAAACAGACAATTTGATCAAACTCCCAGCCAGAACGGTAGATTTGAGCCGCAAGTTTCTCAATGGTTTCGTGGTAATCAGACCAACTAACGAAAAGTTCGGGCATTGTGACAGCTAAAGATAAATAAGATTTAGAACGAACTGCGTGATCAGAAACAAAACTGAGGAAGATAATACAACTGATAACCCGGTTTCTACGACTTCTGTATGAATAATTCTGCCGATCAACCTGGTGCAAAGAGCGAAAAATTAAGCTTTAGTACAAAATTGGCGTATGGCGCAGGGGATTTGGGTCCTGCCATTACAGCAAATATTTTAGGGGTCTTTCTACTGATCTTCTTCACGAATGTTGCTAACCTCAAACCTGGCATTGCAGGGAGTATTCTACTGGTCAGCAAGATCTGGGATGCGATCAACGATCCGATCGTAGGGATGATGAGCGATCGCACCCGCAGCAGATGGGGGCGTCGCCATCCGTGGATGCTGTTTGGGGCAATTCCATTCGGTATTTTCTTTTTCTTGCAGTGGATTGTTCCAGATCTCGATCAGTGGGGATTGTTCTGGTACTACGTGGCAATCTCGATTATTTTCAATAGCTTCTATACGGCGGTCAATTTGCCATATACGGCTCTAACTCCTGAACTCACTCAAGATTACGACGAGCGCACGAGTCTCAATAGCTATCGATTTGCTTTTTCTATTGGCGGTAGTATTCTCTCTCTTGTCTTGGCGCTAGTGATTTTGGGTGCATTCAAGGGTGATCCGATTAAACAGTATTGGGTACTCGGTGCGGTCTGTGCAGTTATCTCTGTGCTGCCGTTGTATTGGTGTGTGTGGGGCACGCGCAAACGGGTTCAAGAGACAGAGCGGCAACGCCAAGTGGTGACTGCTGAAGAGACGCTGCCTTATTTGGAGCAACTCAAAATTGCGTTTTCTAACAAGCCATTTCTATATGTTATTGGAATTTATCTCTGTTCTTGGCTGGCTGTTCAGAATACGGTTTCGGTGATTCCGTATTTTGTTAAGAACTGGATGGGCTTGGATGATTCTGACTTTACCAAAGTGGTGATTGCTGTCCAGGTGACGGCATTGATTATGCTGTTTGTCTGGAGCGGGGTCAGCAAACGAGTTGGTAAAAAAGCTGTCTACTTTATGGGAATGGCGGTCTGGATCATTGCCGAGATTGGGCTATTTACGTTGCGGCCTGGACAGATTGGCTGGATGTATACCTTGGCGGTGTTAGCAGGTTTTGGTGTCTCTACAGCCTATTTAATTCCGTGGTCGATGATCCCCGATGTGATTGAGCTAGACGAATTGCAAACTGGACAACGCCGTGAGGGGGTGTTTTACGGGTTTATGGTGCTGTTGCAGAAGGTGGCTCTGGCGCTTGGTTTGTTTCTTGTCGGTTGGGTGCTGCAACAGTCTGGGTTTGTCGAAAGTGGTGCGGGTCAACCTTCGCCAGTTCAGCCTGAGTCGGCACTTTGGGCAATTCGGGTGTTGGTGGGTCCGGCTCCGTTGGTGGTGCTGCTGATTGGTTTGGTCTTGGCATATTTCTACCCGATTACGAAAGAAATTCATGCAGAGATTTTGCTCAAGCTTCAGGAACGCAAACAGGCAAGGAGTGAAGAACACCTTTGATAATGCTTTGCAATTGGTGTTGACAAGATTTTGAGCAGCGTGATCGCGTTCCATTGTGATCGCGATCACGATTACTAAAGGGGTGGGTAAGGTCTGCGATCGTGTCACGGTTTTCTCGCTTTTAACTGCGATCGCGGCTCATTGCGATCGCGTCTCATGATTACTAAACGGATGGGTAAGGTCTGCGATCGTGTCACGGCTTTCTCGATCTTAACTGCGATCGCGTCTCTCTACTCATCGCTGACCGTAAGCATTCGAGACTCGATGCCTTCCCACACCTGCGGCGACACGCGCAAGGCAGCTTCTTTACAACGGCTCATCAACTCATTGACGTAGAAATAGTTTTCGAGCGGGCAGCTTTACTATGCCAAAGGCGCTGCTGTGAGACTGTCTTTATTTCACTCATTCGAGAGGTTTTGCGGCTGTACGATCGTGATTCCTGAATCGCTGGGAAAATCGCGTGGATTGAGCGTGAGCAAATAGGTGATTTGGTGAGTCAACATGACTGCGATTAAGCGTAAATCGTGAGTTCGCTTTCCCATCACGCGATAAATTGTCACAAGTTCTAACCAAGTTGTGAAGATTTCCTCGGTTTCTGGTAGGGATGGAAATTCAGTCAGCAGTTGCGAGATTGCGCTACTGGTTTGTTCGATCGTTCAGCCTAATCTGTTGACATTGCTGGGTCGAGTAGCAACGACCCAAAATTCGATCAGGACTTGCGAAGTAACGACGCACTGATTACCTTGAGTAATAAGTTGAGCGATCGCATTGAAGATCATAAGTTGATCGGGTGAGGCAGAATCACTCAAGCGAATGAGAATGTTGGTATCAAGAAGATACTGTGTCATTAATCGTACATCGTGTCTCGATGTAACGCTTCTTCGGGTAGTGGAGAAGCGGTTTTTGGTAGACTTGCGACCCATTCTCGAAAGCGTTGAGCACGCTCTTTAGGGGTTTTTGGGATTTGTTTTTGAAGTTCCGCAGTATCGATCGCAGCCTTATCAAACTTCGATACAGGTTGCTTGGCTTTGGTTGATCGTAGAAAGTTCAGTGTTTCGGCAATGAGTTCATCTGGCGCTTGTTCAATTTCTTGCAGAAGTTGTTCTCGATCTGTCATTGGAGTTACCTCATGCTCCTGAAATAAACCTACTTTTTAATTCTGACAAGTAATAGATTAAATGAAAACGATCGCGGCTCTCTACTCATCGCTGACGGTAAGCATTCGAGACTCGTTGCCTTCTATAAATTTTTGAACGTCCAAGATCTCAATTAGAACCAGTTTGTCGTGTTCGGAGTAATGCAGAATCAGTTGTCCGTCATCTTCGGCATGAAAAATTGGTTCATCTGAAACTTGAATTAATAATGCATCGACATCTGGGCTATAGCGAATCTTTTGCATATCTTGATCTCCTGCCTGGATAGAGCGTAATAACTAAAATGAAGGCAGCAAATCGATACACCACTCGCAAAACTTGCCGCTCATCGAGTTGTTTTTGAGCAATTTGCTTTCCGTCTTCCTCAATCTCGACAAAATCGGGTCATCTCAGCACGTCTACAATAAATTCGGTTTCAGTGAAATTCCAAGTTCTTCTAAAACTTGAATTTTTGAGAGTGCGTGTTCACTAAATTGTATTTCTTTTTCCATTTCACTCTCTGACCGTGAGTATTCGAGATTCGATGCCTTCCCAGACCTGCGGCGACACGCGCAAGGCAGCTTCTTTACAACGGATCATCAACTCATTGGCGTAGAGATAGTTTTCGAGCGAATCCACCTCTTCTTTAGATAAATTGAGCCATTCCCGATCGAGATGGAAAGCATCGTGCCAAGTTTGACGAAGACGATCGGCAAATGCTCGACGCACCTCAATAGGTGCATTATCACTTGGAACAGAAGCTCTCATGGCTCCAAATTGATTAATCAAAGTTGAGAAATCAACCGAAGAATTGAAGATTTCTACTTTGGCGCGGTCGCGGGCGAAGTCGCGGGCGAAGTCGAAGTCGAGGGCGAGGGCGAGGGCGCGGGCGCGGGCGAGGGTGCCGTCGAGGGCGCGGTCGAGGGCGAAGTCGAGGGCGCGGTCGAGGGCGCGGGCGAGATCGAGGTTGAGGGCGCGGGCGCGGGCGAGGTTGAGGGCGCAGGCGAGGTCGAAGTCGAGGGCGCGGGCGTAGAAGAGAGCAACAACTCTCTTAGCTGCTGGTTTCAAATCGCCTGCTGATCCAGTGGTTATTTCATCACTCCACTCAACCAATGCTTTGAGTTTCTCTGAATGGATCAAGTTTTGGGCTTCCTGCTCCATAAGCTTTAAAGGTTCATCTGCACTTCGCATTAAGCCAGCTACGAGAAAAAATACCTCACGCCAACGCTGATCAGAGACATGTTGTGCAACAAGTGTTCCAACTTGCCGTTCATCTACGATGTATTGCGCGGTGAGGTACTCCTGAAAGGTCAAATGCGAGAACGAATAGGCATCTCTCGCTCGTTCTACCAAAATTCCTTGCTGCACTTGAATGGCATTCAGCACCGCTTCTGCATCTAGGTGCTTTGGTGCATTCAGATTACTCATTAAAAATTCTCGGATTTGGTCAGTTAGCTCTCGTTTTGAGAAAAACAACTGATCTTCAGCAAAGCTTCTGTAAGCAATCTCGGAAAGCAATATTTTTTCTAGCTCTAGACTCAATTCCCGGTAGATCGGGTCATGAGCAATGCGTTTCTCTGAAGCCCATTTCTTCAGCCATACCTCCAACGCCTCACCATACAATGCTGCTCGCTGCTTTGGTAAGTTTTGCGACTCGTCATATACAGCGCAAAGCAGCGTCAGAAGTAATGGCGTTTGCCCCAGTTCTTTCGCCGCTCTGTAGTCTGGGCTTTGTAGCAACTTCCAACACTCATCAGCATCCTTCGGTTCTTTCCGAAACCACTGGCGCACAAATGTTTCCATCTGCGAATCATTAAAAGATGCCATTGTCACATCTTTAAAGCGCGGAAATCCTCCTTTGTAAGCCGCAATTCGACAGGAGGCAATGAAGTGATTCTTATCGTAGCGATCAACCAAGTTTCCAATCTGCGTAATGGCGCGATCGACATGCTCGATCGGCACTTCATCTAAGCCATCTAGCAAAATGAGAAGCTTTCCTGCTTTTAATAGCCTCTGGGTAAACACTTCTGCATTGGGAAATCCACAATTTTCAAACTCTTGAGCAATGAATTGCTCGATTTGAGTTTGGCTCGAATCAAATCGTTTGAGTTCCACAAACACTGGAATCAGTTCGTGTCGAAATCTCGCCGTTTCCCACTTCAGCGCTTCTAATCCGACTTTCCTCAGAAACGTAGATTTGCCGATTCCCGGACTTCCCAACACCATTAACCGAGGGCTTAGATTCGCGACCGCAATTCCGTTCTCGCGCGTTGTCCGCTCAAAGGCGAAACCTCGTCCAATTTCGAGGTAAAGCTCTTTCAGAGTGTCAGGAGATTCAAAGCGGCGGCTTTCTCGCGTGTCTAAAACCTGCACATCTGTGTAAATATCTTCCAACTGAGTAGGATTATCCATTCGCAAGCACTCATATTTCAGAGTGCAGTGTCGTTTCTGATAGGTTCGTACATATTCTTCTACTGCTGTTCCAACTTGCTGCTGAAGCTGTTCTGTAATTTTCTCGCCCGATTTCTTCCATACAGTCTCGATTATCAAACCAGACAGCTTTTTAATGACTTCCAGCGAAATTGGATCAGTTGGCAGCATGATTTAAGCAGCGATTTTGTTGGGCGTTCCCTCAGTGATACACGACGATCGTGCCTCTCCCCCGACCCTTCAGGAAAATTTCCTCATCATTGCAGTTCCAAGCCCGGCACTCCGGGTTCAGATCTCGACACTCCGAGTTCCAAGCTCGGCACTTCGAGCAAAAAGCCTGACGCTCCGAGTTCAAAGCCTGACGTTTCGAGTTCAAAGCCTGACGTTTCGAGCAAAAAGCCTCATGTTCCAGGCTCCAAGCCCGACACTCCGAGCAAAAAGCCTGACACTTCGAGTTCAAAGGGGCGCGATCGCGCTACTGAATGCAAACAATCAGAGTTTGGGAGCGATCGCACTCCCCCCAATGCCCAAACGCCTAGATAAAAACGCCTCACTCTAACCATCGACAGCGCAAGTTCTAACCCTTTACAGAGAACGTCCCCTTCATTCCTGCATTAAAGTCGTAACAAAACTATATAAAGACAACTTTTCTGCCATGTTTCCCAACCTATTACAAGCAACCAACGAATACTGGCGCAAGCTCAACGAGCTAGAAGCCGCTTACAAGCGAGGCGACGTTTCGCTAGAAGAAGTAGATGCCACAGTCAAAGTCCTAATGGCAGACCTCAAACAAGAGCGTCGAGAAGCCCTAGCGTTTGTCTTCAACGGGTTGGGTTCCCTTTGGTACCAACAGCGAGAAGTCGTCATCGGACTGGGTTTAATTGGAATGCTCACCTACACCTGGATTGTGGTGAGTTGACATAACTTCTATTTAGTTGAGAAAAACCGCCTCACCCACTCATCCTTGGATAGATGCCCTGACACGGTCTAAATAACTACTCTGCGAATGACCGCGCATAGTTGTAATTGTCCAGATTTGGACAGCTATCAGAAATCTGGAGATTGCAAAATGGACTGGAAGGATGGTCGTCGGAGTACGAATGTCGAGGACAGACGGGGCAGAGGAATTTCTGCTCCAGTAGTTGGAGGCGGTATTGGAACCATTGTTTTAGCGATCGTAGTCACCCTCTTGGGCGGCGACCCCAGCGTAATTCTCAATCAATCCCCTAACGATCAAGCCCCTGCGCCTCAAACTCAGAATCCGCAGACCGGACAGCCTCCCGCTAATGACCAAATGTCAGAGTTTGTTTCTGTCGTCTTAGCAGATACCGAAGACACCTGGAGCGAAGTTTTCCGGCAGAACGGCAGCACCTACCGAAAGCCGAAATTAGTCTTATTTTCAAATGCGGTTGAATCTGCCTGCGGATCTGCCCGCTCTGCTATGGGTCCGTTCTACTGTCCCGCCGATCAGAAAGTGTATATCGATCTAAGTTTTTACCGCGATCTCAGAACCAAATATCAAGCACCCGGAGACTTTGCCCAAGCTTATGTACTGGCGCATGAAGTCGGGCATCATGTCCAAAATTTATTGGGCACATCAGACAAAGTGCAACGGCTGCAAAAACAGGTCAGCAAAGCAGAAGCCAATCAGCTTTCGGTGATGTTGGAATTGCAGGCAGACTGTTATGCAGGCGTTTGGGGAAATCGCGCTCAGCGATCGCGGCAGATTCTAGAGCAAGGCGACATTGAAGAAGCATTGAACGCCGCAAGCGGGATTGGCGACGATCGGCTGCAAGAGCAAGCCAGGGGACGCGTTGTTCCAGAATCCTTTACTCACGGTAGTTCTGCTCAACGCACACGCTGGTTTAAGCAGGGCATTGAGACGGGAGATCCGGAGCAGTGCAACACGTTCGCAGCCAAGAATCTTTAAAGGGATTGAACGAGCTATTTTCCTTCAGTTGAATCTTTACTCAACTAAGCTTTAGTTGCAGGTTCAATCTGAAGGCTTCCCATGTACACATAGCCAGCGAAACCATCAACGCTGTTCTGATAACTGAACAGTTGCGCTGAGCCGTTCTTGTCGCCTTCTTTTACTTTGTGACAATCAAATTCAAAGATTCGGAATTTCAATTCTTCTACTTCTAAATAGTAATCATTCTTGTGAATATGAAGCGTTCCCATTTGTCTATCTAGAGTGTGCATAGTTATTTTCTCTGGTGTACAAGCTACTTTGTTGATGACGAGCTTCGGTTAGCCCTGCTTTCCTTCGTAGAAAACCCAATTGCGGCGATCTCACTCGATTAATTAAAAACAAAGGCTCAAGCATCCCTGCCTGAGCCTTTTGAAATCAGATCCAGAAGTTGAAACAAGATGACGAACAACAGTAAGTTATCTTGTTTCAATTCGGGGTTCAAGATCTGATCGTCTCAACTTTCTAATTGTTACAAAGAAACAATTATCTGCGTCCGCCACCAAAGGAACCACCGCGATCTTCACGAGGCTTCGCTTTGTTAACCTTCAAATCGCGACCCATCCACTCTGCTCCATCCAGTGCTTCGATCGCTGCTGTCTCTTCAGCATCTGCCGCCATTTCTACAAAGCCAAAGCCGCGCATACGACCTGTTTCACGATCGGTGGGAAGCTGAACTCGCTTGACCGATCCATACTCTGCAAATATGGACGTTAGACCTGCTTCTGTAACCTCATAAGATAGATTACCTACATAAATCGACATAAGACTGTCTCCAAAATTAAAAGGGGTGTGGAGTAAAATTTCGGAGAGAAGTCTGCCGATGAAAAACGCAAAAGATCCGTTAATCCCAAAAACAAATGCTGCAACCGATACTCTATTCGCTAGTTCATTCTAACAGCACTTTTGCAAAGCGGAGTGTTGCAGATGGACTAAAGGACTAAAACTATACAAGATTGAGCTTAGTTGCCTATTGGCCCGTCGTATCTTGCGGTGTCTTTACTTTATCTTTCGATCATCGGGTTTCAGCTTTTTGGATTTTTGTTGCCTATCTCTGGTCAACAGACTGTTACCTGACTAGTAGTTTCACCAGCCGCGATGCACTGGCAGCGATTTGCGATAGAGATAGTGTCTGCTACCGACAGACAAGTTGCATCGCTGAACTGGTTACTTCCGCAGAAACGGCTTTGCTAACTCTTAGCTTGAAGTTCGACTAGCGCATCTCCACTAAAACGGATTACACGCGAAAGCGAGTTTCGGGAATGCTCAGTTGTCGAAACTGACAGAGTGACATTGTTCCGACCAGGCTCTAAAATATGCTTCACCTTGCAGACTTGCATCTTGTTGTTGCAGTAAGCAAGGATGCGATCGCCGACCTTAATTTCTAACGCTAGAATTTTCAATGACTGCTTAACCTCATTAAGGAATTAGCCTGACTGGACTGAGTTAACGCTGCCTGTTGTTATGTAGCAGCGAACCAATAGCTGTCTATGAATGTGCTTTAGCAGACGCACAGACCCTGACCGCTTTAGCTCGATAGTCCTATATAGGTGGGAAAGAAGCTATTTACTGCAAAGGCCTAATTTTTTAGGAATTGCAATACCTCTGCACTCTATCACAAATTTTTCAGTAGCAAAACTCGCAGTCTACTGTCAATAAGAATTTATACTCAAAACAGTGATAAGCGTGGATTCCAAGAAAAGCAGGAGCGACAGAGGCACTACAGTCTATAGAAGCACTACAGCCTGTGCGAATCTAGCAGTAATCTCTTAGTAAGAATCTCGGTTGAGCAGGTTAGAACCGACAGAGAACTGTGTGCGATGACTCATCTCTATGCGGTCGTGCGATCGATTTTAATGCGATCGGCTTTATGCACTCACTCCAATAGTGCTTGCCTGCCAAGATTGGCTGAGTTGAAACGGAGAGGGGGGGATTCGAACCCCCGTTGGGTTTCCCCAAAACGCATTTCGAGTGCGTCACCATGAACCGCTCGGACACCTCTCCAGAGCTATGAGTAAGCGTAACTCGTACCCACAGCTACCCATGATACTACAAGAGTGCGGCGTCTGCTTCGCCCGATTCTAAAGTTGCCTTAAACCCTAGCTTTGGCGTCCATTGAATCGCGCCCGTTTGAGCCGTCCGGTAGACCGAGGTTCCAATGCGCTGCAACTGATTGTAGGTTCGAGAACTCACCTGAGCGTAAGCGATCGCGCTTTTTGGTGAGAGTGTCTTCAGCAGCGTTGGCGGTAAGGCTTTTCCAGACCACCACAAGATTTGATTGCCTTGCAGATCGACTTCAGATTCTGTCTGATCGGTCGGAACATCTTTGAGCCACAGCCAACGCTGCGGCCCAATTTGAAACTGAACAATTGTTGGATTAAGGCTCAGTGGACGAACGGCGACCGAACCCAAAGCAATGTTTTCGGTGAGCTGAACATACTGGCTGTGCTGCTTCTCCAGCGATCGCATCGCTTGCGGATTCAAGGCAGGCTGATTTGCATCGGACAAATCATAGAGCGCTTTAATTGGTAATGTGTCCAGAAGCGTAGCCCAGCCATTGGGATTAGAGGGATTCGCCGCGATCGCCCAATCGATCTGATTCACACCTTGCTTCTGCAAAAACGGCAGCACCGTCGAACTTGCAGTCGCTGCATCCCCTGTGTTAACTAATCCGACTCGTCCTCCGTCTTGAATAATCAGGATCGGATCGCGATTCGTTGCGATCGCGCTCACCTGCAATAAATTCGCTCTCGCATAGCTCGCCGGGATAAACACTAAACTAATGCCTACCAACAGAATCAGCCCCCACCAACGCTGACATCGCGGCTGCAACCAAGGTAAGCAAATCAATCCATATAAGGCTAAGGTCAGCACACTAGAGATGGTTCCAAGGGCAACCGAGTTTCCGGGTAATTTGCAGAAGAAGATGACGATCGCAATCAACCAATGTGTTGGATAGTAGAATAGCCATGCCGCATAACTGCCAATCGATTCTGATGCTAACGCTAATATCGCGCTGATAAAACCACCAATACTAAGAATAGAAATAAGCGGCGTGACAATCACATTCACTAAAATGCTGTACGGCGAAACTATGCCAAAAGCATAAAGCTGTAGAGGTAATGTCCAAATATATGCCGCAATCGGGACAGCGAAGGGAGGTGCGATCGCGCTGGGTAGCCAATCTAACCATTTTGTTAATATTGGAACAGTAACGAGTAAACCTAAAGTTGCGAGAACGCTAAGCTGAAATCCTAAATTCCAGATCCAAGTCGGATAGATAAATAGTAGGATTGTCACGCTCAAGAGCAATGAACCAATCGGCTTAACTTGTTTATCGGCTGCAACTCCGATTAAAATCGCAAATCCCATAAAGACGGCTCGAAGCACAGCTGGTTGAACTCCTGCAAGGCCGAGAAAGATGATCAGTCCTGTTGCACCGAAACAGACTTGCACCAGTTTGGGAAACCGCCGAGTCAGGGCTAACACAACTCCTAAAATGAGTGATACTTGAAACCCGGATGCCGCTAAAGCATGACTCAATCCAATCTTGGTAAACGCATCTTTCACCTCAAACGGAACATTAACCACGCGACCCCCTAACACCATCGCGCTGAGCAATGCGCCTTCGGGGCTTCCCAATCGATCTGCTTGAGATTTGATAATTCTCTGCTGAACCATCCATAGTCCCCAACTCGGTTTCTGCGTTGGTTCTAGACGCTCTACGGTTGTTGCCTTAAATCCTGCAAAACTTTCTTCCTGAGCCAGGTATTTCTGAAAATCAAATCCGCCAGGATTCAGAGCAGGTTTAGGTTTGTAGAGCGATCCGGTGAGTGCGATCGCGGCTCCTGGATACAGATCTTTCGCCATGACTGGCGGCATCGTCACATAGAGTTTGCCGTCCACTGTTTCATCGATTGACGCTACTCCACTGACCGCTAACCATACTTGCGATTTTCCACTCCGCGTCAGTCTCGGCAATTCTTCGACCTGACCGTAAACCGTCATTTCTTGTCTCGCGTCAGTGGCGAAACGACTGACATCATGAGCGCTAGGTTGAGGCGATCGCAACGGTAAATAGAAACTCGCCAGCACTCCAATCACGCCTGCAATGAGCCAAATTTTTGCTGGAAAGTATCCTGGTTTAATTCGAGGCACGACAAATGCAGCGATCGTTGCACACCCTAAAACAGCGGCTCCACCCCAGGGAAAGGCAGTTGCCATCAGCCCTAAAATGTAAGCCAAGCACCAGATTACTACACTTGTCACAGCCATGAATTTCTTCTCTAAATCGCCAAAACTGACTTAGAGTACCCCGTCTTTCTAATGGTCTGTCGATTTTGAACTAGGGGATTCAGGACGCTTAGCACTTTACGAGGAAAGAAGAATGAGGATTAGCTTTCATCCCTCATCCTTCATCCCTCATAAAGAAAACGTTTAGATAGATAATCCAAGTCTGATTCCGAAAAAAGCATGAAGCAGTAGAACACCCATTGCAGCACTACCTAAATAAGCATGAAACATTCGCAAACTGGGTTTGTTTCCAGCGAAATTAGTGAAGGCAATAATGCCATTTAGAAACAAGAAGCCTATCGCAATGTTTGCCGTCCAAAAATGCGGACTCTCTAAAATTGGCTTTTGTTGCATCACCAATGACAATACGCCTCCGGTATAGCCCAAAGCTAGAAACAGTGTCATTGCGGGCGCAATCTTACGATGCTCAAGCCGACTTTTAGCAGCAACTTCTTTGTCGCTCGATAATCGACCGCGCCACCCTGTCCACGCTACAAAGCTTCCCATGACGAGAACTACGATCGCCATCATGGCAGGGTGTCCCCAATGCACAATCGGCTCTGGAATGTTGAAGCTACGAAACCACGCCGCGATTGGCTCTAGAGTTTGACTCGAACTAGACGACATCGTGTTCTCCTCGATTTGAAGACTGAGTTTAAGAATTGTTGAGAAATATTCTACGCGAAGTTAAGCTTGCTAAGTTGCGTTCTCAAGAACAAGCTCAATATACTAAATCTAAATAAGTATCAAATTCCGAGTTGCTCTACCCGGCAAAGAGACATGGCTTACAGCGATTTCAAACTAAGCGAGTTAATTAAAGATTTCAGCTTGACGCTTCGAGATTCGGTTAATCTATTTTCTACAGTTGGAGAAGCCGAAAGCAGTGAACATCTGAACTATACGTTAAAAGAGAATCTTCCTTTAGCTATAGCAATTGGCTCAGAGAAAGCTCGATCAGAAATGATTATATCTCCAATTCTTATAGAAGTAAGACGTAAACTTGACCGTAAAGTGAGCCTGTTTTCGGGTGTTGATTTCACAGTTGATCCTACAAAAGGGTTAAGCGGAATTTGCGATTTTATTTTTAGCAAAAACCCAGAGCAATTTCTAATTCAATCGCCTGTTGTAGCGATCGTTGAAGCAAAGAATGAAAACTTAAAAAGTGGTTTCGCACAATGCATGGCTGAAATGATCGCGGCTCAACTGTTCAATCAGCGCGAAGGAAACGATATTCCAATTATTTATGGTGTTGTCACCATTGGAACAATCTGGAGATTTTTTAAGTTACAAGGTCAAGTCATAGAAATCGATTTCACCGAGTACTACATCGAGAGCCTCAACAAAATCTTAGGAATTCTGCTACACATACTGTCTTCCTAGTTAAGAAAAAGGTTAATTACTTAACTTTGATGAACATGTGAAGTAAAGCTAATTTAATTCTTAGAAATTGAGTTCTTCCTGACCATTAAAACTTTGAAACTGGATTATGCTCACTTCGTACTTCTTGCCCATTTGATGCTTTCTTTGCAGCCCAAAGTACAAGGTTAGGCTAACACTACTAATAGGTATAAACCACCGTGAATTTGCGATGCGATCAAGCAACTTCAACCTTTTCACCTTTCAATAGCGGAAATCCTGCTGCTTCACGCTGCTTCAAATAAAGTTGTGCAACTTGCCTTGCCAAATTGCGAACTCTACCAATGTAACGGGCGCGTTCTGTTACAGAAATAACGCCTCGTGCATCTAATAAGTTAAACGTGTGAGAGCATTTCAATACCTGGTCATAAGCAGGTAGAACTAATTCTTTCTGCATCAATTGTTGAGCTTCTTGTTCATACAATTTGAACAAGGTAAACAACAATTCTGGATTCGAGGCTTCAAAGTTGTAGGTAGAACTTTCAATTTCACCTTGAAGGAATACGTCTCCGTAGGTTAGTTTATCGTTCCATTTAATATCAAAAATGGAGTTAACACCCTGAAGATACATCGTTAGGCGCTCTAGCCCGTAGGTAATCTCGATCGAGACGGGGCGACAATCTAGGCCACCGCACTGCTGGAAGTAGGTAAACTGAGTAACCTCCATTCCATCGAGCCATACTTCCCAACCGACGCCCCACGCACCAACTGCTGCATCTTCCCAGTTATCTTCCACAAATCGAATATCGTGATCTTCAGGATGAATTCCTAATGTTTTCAACGACTCTAAATAGACCTCTTGAATATCATCAGGTGAAGGCTTGATCAGCACTTGATACTGATAGTAATGCTGCACTCGATTCGGGTTTTCTCCATAGCGTCCATCACCAGGGCGACGGCAAGGTTCTACGTAGGCAACCGACCAAGGTTCAGGTCCAATGGCCCTTAAAAACGTGTGCGGACTCTTGGTTCCTGCCCCTTTTTCCGTGTCGTAGGGTTGAACAATGAGACACCCGCGATCGCTCCAAAATTGATGCAGCGTAGCAATAACCGACTGAAAATTCATACTCTTCTCATCCTCCTGCTTTTAACACTTGCTCTGCGGTCAGGTGCAGATCGTCAAAGTTGGGAGAGACGATACGATCGTTGCCTCGAAACTGCGTCACCTGATACTCACTGTTGCCTAGTTCACAGACCGATATTACCTCGATTTCAGGATCAACAATCCAGTACTCAGGAACTGCGATCGCGGCATACTGCGATCGTTTAGCGACGTAATCACGGTCACGCTGCAACTCGCCCGGACTCACTACTTCAACAACCAACGCTGGAGGAGCCATCGAAAGCCGAATCGTATTGCGGCGCTGCAATTGGGACACATGTTCTTCTCGAAGAATCGTCAAATCAGGATATCGGTTGCGGGGTTCGCCTCGAACTTCAAGCTCTAGCCCATGCGGTCTAACTCTAAGATGTCCGATGATCGCAGCGAACTGTAGCAGTAGAAAGACAGCAATTTCCGTATTTTGTCCTGACTCTGGGGGCACTTCGATCAATTCTCCGTTAAACAGTTCGTATAGTGTATCTGTGCCATCGTCGTAAGTCAGATAGTCATCAAAGCTTAGAAAACGCTGTTTGGCTTGAGTCATCGCAATTGCAAATGGCAGGGTTGCTCTGAGCCAGGACTATCTTCGATACAATGAAGTGTCCTAGCACGATTGAGACATTTACATGCTACCGCGAGAAGACCTGCTTAAAGGTGTAGAAAATCGAGACACTGTGGCGCGAGTGATCGACCAGGCAGAACAAGCGATTAAAACGTGGGAGGTTGTTCAAAGCGATTTTCTATCGCCTCCTGAATTCGCCGAGGTGCAGCGGGCCTTTGGGCGACTGACTGAGGTGCAGTTGATTGAATGGGGCGGCTATCCTCAAGCAGAACGAAAGCGTCTTGCGATCGCACGTCCTGACCTTCCTCTAGAGACAGAGCAAGTCGAACTGACTGCCCTTGAAATTGCCGGAAATTTCCTCTTCGATCCCGCGTCACATCGAGACTTCTTAGGCGCACTGCTAGGAACAGGACTAGTGCGGGAGAAAGTGGGCGACATTGTGGTGCTAGGAGAACGCGGGGCACAAGCGATCGTGGTTCCAGAACTGGTGGATTTCTTGCAATCTAGTTTGCAGCAAGTGCGATCGGTTCCGGTGAAAACACAAGCGATTCCGCTTAGCGAACTGAAGATTCGGGAGCCGAAGAAGAAAGAACTAACGACTGTGGAAGCGTCGATGCGACTCGATGCGATCGCGTCTGCTGGCTTTGGCATGTCGCGTAGCAAAATGGCGGATCTCATTAACAGCGGCGATGTGCGTGTGAACTGGAGAGATACCACCTCTTCTAGTCACATCGTTAAAGCCGGAGATCTGATCGCGATTCGGGGCAAAGGCCGGGTCGAAGTTGGAGATGTGATGGTGACGAAGAAAGACCGATACCGCGTTCAACTGACTCGATTTGTTTAGAGCGTGGATGGGTCACGAGGATCCTGTCGAGAATAAAAATCGGCCCTCATCCCTAACCCCTTCCCCAAACGTGGAGAAGGGGTTAGGGATGAGGGCAGACATTTGCAAGAAGTTTAATCAGTCCTGGCTCACTCAAACACGATGAACCGTTACTGTATCCTTCGCGATTTCTGTATGACGTTCTGCTGCGATCGCATCGAAAGTAACCTCAGCGTGATGGGGCGTCAGGTCAAATTCATGCCACTGATCGCGCCACTTGAGGCGGAACTTTAGACGAGTCCAGTTAGACGGCAGATTGGGACAGGCGATTGGACCAAACTCCGTCAACCGAATGCCACCAAAGCCGAAAATTACGGTCTGCCAAACTCCACCCGCCGACGCCGCATGAATTCCTTCTGCCGCATTGAGTCGCACATCTTCCAGATCAACAAGAGCAGCCCGCAGGAAGTGACTGTAAGCGTCTTCAGGTTGATTGAGGTCACACGCTAGAATCGCTTGAACGGCTGGACCCAAAGACGAACCATATTTGAGATCGGTTCGGGGCGTGTAGTAATCCCAATTTGCTTGCAGTGTCTTTTGATCAAACTGTTGCCTTAGCAAATAGATCAGCATCAGCACATCGGGTTGTTTAAGAATCTGTCGCTCATTGGTTGGCTCAATGCCCAGCAGAGCTTGCATCGAAGTCGTCCGGGGTTCGTAATCGGCGAAATTGACGTCTTCTAAATCAAAGAATCCATCGAATTGCTCGATCAATCCCGTCTCGCGATCGCGGCGCATAACCAGCGATCTCGCAACGTCTGACCAGTGCTCAAACCGTTCTGATGTGAGGTCGAGCGACGTTTCTAATCGAACGGCTGCTTCTGGATACGCATGAGACAGCCAATCCCAAAGTTCAAGTGCTGATCGCAAATTCCATTGCACCATGCCGTTCGTAAAGGCATTGTTATCCACATGCTCATGGTTCTCATCAGGACCAATGACATCCTTGATCTCATAGGTGCGATCGCTAGCATTCCACGTTGCGTAACTTCCCCAGAATTTAGCTGTGTCTAGTACCAGTTCTGCGCCGCGATCGCGCATCCACTCATCATCGCCTGTCACTTTCCAATACTGCCACGCCGCATAAGCAACATCGGCAGAAATGTGTAGCTCAATATCACCACACCAAATGCGAATCAACTCTCCGTTTTTTCCAGGAACCCAACGGGGTGTGACCTCATCTCCACTGCCTGCGCTCTCCCAAGGAAACAGTGCGCCTTCAAATCCGGCAGCCTGCGCCTTGCGACGCGCCCCCGCTAGATTGTGATAGCGGTAGTTGAGGAGATTACGAGCAATGTGTGGCTGGGTCAGACTAAAAAATGGAGTAACAAAGATTTCTGTATCCCAGAAGGCATGTCCTCGGTAGGCATATCCAGACAGCGTTTTAGCCGGAACACTCACGCGATCGTCGCTTCCAGAAGCGGCAATCAACAACTGAAACAAGTTATATCGCACACTCACCTGAGCCGTCGGATCGCCTTCAATCTCGATATCGCAGTTCTGCCAAGTCATGCCCCAAACCGCAATATGGGCGGCAAAGGTTGTTTGATAGCGTGCGGTTGTCGCCAATCGGTTCAGAGCCGCTTCTAGCGGAGTTTCTGTATCACGCGAGGTGTAGAGCGTAACCGTCTTTTCGATGGTAATTGTTTGGTTTTCTGTAATGGAAACGGTTGTCGTAAGCGTTGGCTGACTAGACTTCCCCTGCATTGGCAAAATTCCATCTTCGGCCAACACTACAATTTTCGCCGTCATGCCTAGCTGAAGCCCCGAGTGCATCGTTTCAGACAACAGCCAAATAACATTGTTGATACTGCCCTGTTGCAGCGTTTTCCAGTGAGGCACTCCTTGCGTTTCTGGCTCTGTCTCAAAGCCAGATTCAATCTCCACATCGCCCGTAAAATTAATCGATGTGACGTGGCATCGCAAAGATAGGACATGCGGATCGGCAACGCTACAGAACCGCTCAAAGCGAAAATCGAGAATGTGCCCGGCGGGACTTTGCCACCGGAGGGAGCGCATGAGTAATCCGAGCCGTAGATTGAGGCGGCGATCGTAGCTCAAAGTTGTTCCTGAATCGAGCCGAAATGCTTCTCCATTGACCTTAATGGTCAGCGGCAACCAGTTGGGACAATTGACCAGTTCTGTTATGCAGATGGCAACGTCATCAAACATCCCGTGAACCAGCGTGGCGGCATTTTCGTTGGGGTAGCCTTCTTCAAATGCACCCCGAGTTCCGAGATATCCATTGCCAATTGTAAAGACCGTTTCTTGAGCGTGGAGGCGTTGCGGGTTAAATTCTGTTTCTGAAACCGTCCAACCTGTAGGGTCAAGTGTGTAGGGGTTGATAGGAGCAGCCGAGTCGAAAGCGTTGGACATGACCAAAGATCCTTACAAGCAATGGGGTAGCGATTAGGGTGCGATGAATAGAATCACAATGCGCCGTCGAAATTACTGAATCTTCCTTGAACATCAGCAATCACGATGTAAGTATGCTGTCTTCATCCCTCTATAGATAGAGTCGATCAATGGTTTTAAGAAAAACGACTACCCATACCAATCGATAAAAAGTGAAACATTTAAAAATACTACGAACAAAACTAAATCTAAGTCGTGATTGATCGGTAATATTCTGTCGCAATTAAAGTTGCGAAGTGATGATTTATTCATTCGAGAATTGTTAAACTTACGAGAAATTAGCGTAAAAGCAGCGCTCTCTTCGGCTGTTGCACCTATCTTCTTCAACCTGAACTCGTGAGGAGCAATCTCGATGACCGATATTCTAGACGCCCCCCAATCGACTTCATCTCCTCAGCAGGCCGATCTGCCTCAACGATCGCGCTACATACCGCAAAACCATCGACGAATTTTGTGCGTCTTCCCTAAATACAGTCGCTCGTTTGGAACCTTTCATCATGCCTACGGGTTGAGGGGCGTTCAGGCATTTATGCCGCCTCAAGGTCTCTTACTGGTGTCCGCTTATCTGCCCGAAGAATGGGACGTGCGGTTTGTCGATGAGAATATTCGAGCGGCGACGCGGGCAGAGTATGCGTGGGCAGACGTAGTGATTGTGAGTGGAATGCATATTCAGCGCCCTCAGATCAATCATATTAATGATCTTGCGCATGAAGCTGGAAAAATAACGGTGGTGGGCGGTCCGTCCGTTTCCGGGTGTCCTGAATATTATCCTGACTTCGATATTTTGCATGTTGGTGAATTGGGAGACGCGAGCGATCGCATGATTGAGTATCTCGATCAGCACTCCGAGCGTCCAGTTACGCAAGTTCGATTTGAAACCCGCGATCGCTTGCCGCTCACTGAGTTTCCAACTCCGGCCTATCACAAGCTCAATTTAGATCATTATTTTCTAGCCAACGTTCAGTATTCGAGTGGCTGTCCCTACCAGTGTGAATTTTGTGATATTCCAACTTTGTACGGTCGCAATCCACGGCTGAAGACACCTCAACAACTTCTGCGTGAGTTGGATGCCATGCTAGAAGCAGGAAATCCTGGTGCCGTTTATTTCGTCGATGATAACTTCATTGGCAACCGCAAAGCGATTTCAGAACTGTTACCCCATTTGATCGAATGGCAGAAGGCAAATGGTTATCCAGTGCAGTTTGCTTGCGAAGCCACATTGAATTTGGCTCAGAGTCCAAAGTTGCTTGAAATGATGCGAGAAGCCTATTTCTGTACCGTGTTTTGCGGTATTGAAACACCTGATCCAGAAGCATTACGAGCAATTTCTAAATTGCATAATCTCAGTATGCCTATTTTAGATGCTATTAAGATCATAAATAGCTATGGCATGGAGGTTGTATCTGGCATTATTTTAGGATTGGATACCGATACGCCAGAGACGTGCGATCGCATTATCGACTTCATTCGTTTGTCTCAAATTCCAATGCTCACGATTAATCTTCTCTACGCGCTGCCAAAAACGCCGCTTTGGGATCGATTGCAGCAAGAAGGACGAATTGTGCCTGATCAGGGGCGCGAATCGAACGTCGAGTTTCTCATGCCGTATGACCAAGTGATGGAAATGTGGCGACGCTGCATCGCGACGGCTTACGCTCCAGACTTTCTCTACGAACGCTTTGCTTACCAGTGCGAGCATACTTATCCCAATCGCATCAAGGTTCCCAACAGTCCTGCTCGCACGTCTCCTGAGAAGGTTCGCAAAGGCCTAACCATGCTGGCAAAAATCTTGCTGCAAGTGGGCGTGTTTGGAAACTATCGGAAAACGTTTTGGGCAATGGCAAAACCAGCGCTAAAGCAAACGAAAATTGAACAAGTGATTCACGTCGGATTAGTCGCTCATCACTTGATTAAATTTACGCAAGAATGCACAAAAGGAACAGAGTCTGCATCTTTTTATTCTCAAAAGTTGCGACAGCGTTAGCAATGCTATGAAGAAAAGATGATTTTGAGGACAAACCGCAAAATGGCTTTTCTTAATTTCGCTGAGCTTAATTTCGCTAAGATTGATGCGATCAGTGAAGCCTTAAAGAAACTTTAGGCTCGGAACGCTCATCACTGTTATTGCTGTCATTGTCTGAATTACCATGCTGTTAGGAATTGATGTTTCAGATTATCAAGGTCGCGTCGATTGGCAAGCCGTTGCCAAGTCAGGCGTTTCTTTTGGCATTGCCAAAGCATCAGAAGGACAAACCCTAGTGTCGGAAACCTTTGCCGCAAATTGGGCAGGCATGAAAGCCGCAGGTTTAGTGCGGGGAGCCTATCACTTCTTTCGTCCCCGAACCGATCCGGTCGCTCAAGCGAACACGTTCTTGAGAACTGCGAAAACGGTGCTCGGAGACTTGCCCCCCGTGCTAGACGTAGAAGTGAGCGATGGCGTGGGAGCGAGAGACCTCAACGATCGCATTGCTCAATGGCTACGAGTTGTTGAAACTGCCACAAAACGCCAAGCGATTATCTATACCTCGTTGGGGTTTTGGGAAAGCTCGCTCAATAACTCGGACGCGTTTCGCGGCCATCCTCTATGGATTGCTCAATACGAGGTTGATCGACCTATACTCCCTGGGAATTGGCCGCAGTGGGTCTTTTGGCAATATTCTGATTCTGGTCGCATTTCGGGCGTGCAGGGCGGGGTTGATGTGAATCGATTTAATGGCCCAATCGCTTCGCTACGGGATTTTACTCAAGGCTACATCTGGTTAGCTCAAGGGAATCGAGGTCCGCTTGTGGTGGTGTTGCAGCAAAAACTGCAACGCAAAGGATTTAATCCTGGTGCGAGCGATGGCATTTTTGGCACAGCAACTCGCTCAGCGCTAATTGCCTTTCAGCGCTCTGCCAAGCTTAGCCTCACTGGGGTTGCTGACGCACCCACTCAACGAGCACTGAATGCCTGATTGCAGCACCAGTAGGACGGGTATAGCTGAGTCAAATTCTCAAGAGAACTGCTATCGTCTACCCCTCACTCTCGACGTCTTACCGGATGGTTGCCCCTGGTTGTAGAGCTTCTCGTTTGCCTCGCCTGACTTAAACAAATCTACAACCGGGTTGGGATAGTCAACGCCGAGTCTCACTTCAAAGCGATCTTGCTCCACAGAAGCCAGCTTCCACGGCTCATGCACTTTTGCGGCAGGCACATTGGCAAGTTCAGGCAACCAGTGTTTCACATACTCTCCTTGGGGATCGTAATCCTTGGCTTGCTTAACAATATTGAAAAACCGGAATCCACGGGCATCGTTGCCGACTCCAGCCGTGTAGTTCCAGTTGCCCCAATTGCTGCATACGTCATAGTCAATCAGCAGCGACTCAAACCATTCGGCTCCCCATCGCCAGTCGATACCGAGATTTTTGGTCAGAAAACTCGCGACATTTTGCCGTCCGCGATTGGACATGTAGCCTGTAGCCGCAATTTCTCGCATGTTGGCATCGACAAGCGGAAAGCCGGTTTTGCCCTCGCGCCAGAGATCAAATCGTGCTTCGTCCTCTTTCCATGCGATCGCTCGACCCTGCATTCCTGATGCCCGAAAAATATGGTTCCCATGCTTAGCGCAGATGAACCAAAAATAATCGCGCCACAGCAGTTCAAAAATTAGCCAATACGTCGAGTCATTGCGGATGCGCTGCGATTCATATGCCTGCACTTGCCAGTAGATATAGCGCGGCGACAAACAGCCTAGTGCTAACCAAGGTGAAAATTTCGAGGAATAGTCTGCACCAAGCATTCCATTTCGCGTTTCTTTGTAAGTTTTGAGATGCTCTTGCGTCCAAAAATAGTGTTGTAGTCGCGCCAGCCCTTCCGTTTCTCCACCCTTAAAGGGAAGAACAGCACGTGG
This sequence comes from Myxacorys chilensis ATA2-1-KO14, assembly GCA_019359275.1. Lineage (GTDB taxonomy): Bacteria > Cyanobacteriota > Cyanobacteriia > Leptolyngbyales > Leptolyngbyaceae > Myxacorys > Myxacorys chilensis. The sequence continues at coordinate 74,172 of JAHHHP010000020.1, forward strand.
ATCGACTAACGGAGGTTCTAAGCCAAAATCTGCTGGGGTTGGTAACTCACCAACTTCAACTTCCGGCAAATCATCTAGCGTTTGCGGTGCTGGAAAAGTTTCATAAACAGTCGAAGCTTTCTCGACTTGTTTGCGAAAGCTGGTAAAAAGTTCAGGAATGTCGCCAATGTCAAAGGGCAAGTCATCCACATGATATAGCGTGTGTCCCCAAAACCGTTTGGTTTGAACTCCGATCGCACTCAAGGTCTGCTCCAGTGCAGATTCAACCGCTCGCTCTTCAGACGTTACTTCCCCATAAAAATACACCGCCTGAACTTCTAACGCTTCGGCTAATTTAGGGATCACCTTTTCAGGCAAGCCGCGGCGTAGAATCAGGTTGCTGTTTACAGCCCTCAAACTCTTCCGCAAATCGGCCACGCTCTCTAACAAAAACTGCGCTCGATATGCGCCCGTTTTTGAAAATCCGTAGGACGTTGTTCCAAACTGCCTCTCATCAAAACAATAAACAGGAACAATAGCGGCTCCTGTTTCGAGCGCTTTTATCATCGGCTCATGGTCTTGAATCCGCAAGTCATTGCGATACCAAATCAGAATTCGCTGGTTTGCCACGTTCGAGATTATGAGTTACATTCCTTGCGATCGTAGCGGGTTCTGCTCAAAAGGGTCTCTCTCAACAAAACAAGGAGCGGGCGCAACTCCAAATGAACTGCGCCCGCTCCTTATTCTCTAACTTCGACCCCTGCTGACACCTGGGAAAATGGAAACTTCCTGATGCTAGGCGGCGGGGTATGAAATCACTAAGCCTGCAACCACTCGTGCTACAGAGGGCAGCACAACACTTTGAATGAGATTCAAGACTAAGAACCCTAAAATCGGAGAAAAATCAATTCCACCGAGCGGCGGAATGACCGAGCGAAACAGATTGAGGTAGGGATCGGTCAATTGACTCAGAAGCGCAAAGGGCTGCTTATACCAATCGACGTTGGGGAACCAAGTCAGCAAAATTCTAATAATCAGCAGAACGGTATAAATGCTGATAAAGCTATTTAACGTGGTTAGCAATAACGCTAAGGCTTCCATAGTTGTGGTTTCCTTTCAATGTCTAGGGGTGTTTAGCTTTGAACACAGTTTAAGCGATTCTTCTCACAATTGGCGAACCGCTTTAGGAGGTTTCTACGCTTCCATCTGGATTGCGCTTTGTGCCAATCGTATTCTCCTCTAGCTCGGTCGGACGACCGTTGACGCTGCCTAGCTGCTGCCGCACGTCGTCAATTGCCGTATTCAACTGCGCGATCTTGTCTTCCAAACTTTGGCGAGCCAGCTCAATATTCTGCTCAGAGGAAGCTCTTAGAGAACGCCGTCTGGCTTTTAGAGCTTTGCTTTGAGCGGATTCAGCCTTGAGCAACGGTTCTTCTACTGATTTATCGCCAAGGCGTTGGCTGACCAGTACGCCCAATACACCGCCGACAACACCGCCCGCGATCGCGCCTAGAAAGAAGCCACTTGAAAAGTTATCTTGTTGACTCATAGCTGACTCAAGATGCTTTCCTTCTATTGTATCGATTGAGGGCCATTCATTACTCTTGCAAAAAGGATTTTAGTGATAACTGATACGGATTCGCCCTCTAATGCGCTGTGCCAAAGGTGCGATCGCCCGCGTCTCCCAACCCTGGCACGATGAAGCCACGATCGTTAAGCCCTTCATCGATCGCGGCGGAATAAATATTCAAACCCGGATACGCAGCGCTCAGTTTTTGCAAAGCAGGCGGTGCGGCCACCACACAAACAATTCTTACAAATGTTGGATCAATGCCCCGCTTTACTAATTCTGCCATTGCCATCATGGTTGATCCACCCGTTGCCAACATCGGTTCAGGAATCAAAACCCGAGTTTGAGGATCAAATTGAGCGGGCAATTTATTTAAATAGCAACTGGCTTCTAACGTTTCTTCATTGCGAACTAGACCCAAGTGATAGACCGATGCCAATGGTAAGAGAGACTGTGCTCCGTCGAGTAAGGCGAGTCCTGCCCGCAAGATCGGGACAACAGCGATCGGCGTTTCTGGATTAATAAACGTGGCAGGGCAGGGCGCAAGCGGCGTTTCGACCGTTGTATCTAGCGTTGGCAACCATTCCCGAACCGCTTCATAAGTGAGCCACCGACCCAACTCAGTCATGGCGCTCCGAAACAGAGCCGACGGTGTGGACGCATCGCGAGCGACTCCCAACCAGTGCTGAATTAAGGGATGAGGCGGAACGTACACACGTAGTTGGAGAGTCATAGTTTGGAGTCAGCAAAATCTTGTAAGTCCCAAATATAATACTCCTTCTAAACTTTTTCAGGTAATACGCTAATACTGGCTGAGACAGGTCTTGAATGAAGTTATGCCTTTTCTACACAGCGTTGCCAATGGCAGCTCTCTTCTTAGGATTAAGACCGTTGACTAGGGATCGATTGGCAATTGAGAATTTATTGCAGTTGTATTGACAATGATTCGCAGTAAATTTATAGTGTTCTACAGTGTTCTCCTCTCTAGAGGATCGGCAGCGGGCGTGAGATGTGGTATGCATTTTGCGTCCGGTTTTTTATGAGACGCGATCGCATCCGGCAGATTATTGAAGATCGATTGAATGAATATGACGATCGCGCTGCGGAATTGAGGAACGATCGTAGGTTTCTCACCGAAAGTTGGCATTTAATCCTGGCGGTTGGAATTCGGAACCTCCTCGATCCACTCTTGTCGCTTCATCTGATGACTGCGCTCCACATTGTAGATTTCAGCCCTGCATAAGCTAACGCTGCTGAATATTCAGAATCAATGAACCGAAGAAGCTTCTCCTGCTATTTTAGGCACTCTGAAGAAAACCTCTTAATCGCGGATCTGGTGTACTCAATAAACATGCACGCGCTACAGCAGACAATTCCTGGTCGGCTTTGAGCATTTTGCGAATGTTCCCAGCTTCTTTTCTAAAGGCTTCTTTCGCAATAACGTTATTTCTATCTTTGTCATACTTTCTCAGCTCTTCCAAATAAGCCTGGACATGCTGCCAACAATCTTGCCAAACCACCTTACGCTTATTCATAAGGGGAGGAAAATCGAGGTTGTATCTCTCAACTGAGTATGTGACCCGCAATTGCTCCCACTCATCATGAACATAGGGACTAGGAATTACTCGTCCTTCTACGTTGAAAGATAAAAGAGTTGGATCATGATCATGAGCGGGATCTAGTAATAAAGGATCTTCAAACCGCAAATCACGATTGGGATCTGTAGCTCTTGCACATCCTTCGCGTAATGGAAAGAACGTTCCTTTCTTTCTATTGCCTGCATTACCGCAGATACGAAGGTTGCTCCAGTCAAACGTGAGCCACCAGTAACCTTCGTGTTCAGTGCCATCCAAATCTTTAGAAGATTTCTTTGGGCGAAAGTGTTCTACATCCCAATGGCTAAAGCAGTCTTTTGCTTCTGAGAACCAACACTTCTGGTCTGAAAGTGTGAGTAACCACTCTTTCAAATCGCCCCAGACCTTGCTGTTACCATCAATTATCTTCTTTCGTTCTTCTGCATTTGGAGCCGCTTTTAGATCCTCAAGCAGTTCGTTCGCCTTTGTAAGAAATTTCAAATATTCCGAGTAATGCTGTGATTCTGGTTTAGGAGGCTCTAACGGAATGTGTCTCAATTTTGTTTACCCTCCTCTAACGCATCTTCCTCCACAAGAATTTCAGCTAAAACCTCGTCGGCTAATCTAGCTTGGTCTTCTATCTCCTCTTTAGTTAATACATCCTGTTCAGGTATAGTTCTCGCCATTGCATTCGCAAATTGCTCGAAATAGGGATTTGGGTGTGTACGAGACACATGTAGTGAATTGAGTTCATTAGCTAGTTTGATCAATTTCAGTTCTTCTTCAGGGGTTTTCTCCTGAGTGCCCAACAAGCGATAATGCTCATCAAGCTTTTCCAGGATTTCAGGTGCTAGGGTTGATCTCAGACCGTACAGTTCCGACTTCAGCAATCCTTCTATTCCAATACCAATTGGGTCGTACTCAGGTTCTTCGGCCATTGTGGCTTGCTCTTGCTGCCTGAGAATACGTACCTGGTTTTTGTGCAGAGTCCCGATCATAAGTGGATTATGAGTGGCAATGAGTAATTGCCCCTTCTCAGCCCGAATATTGTCTTGGAGAAGTTTTAGAAAGTCGTAAGTCCACACTGGATTCAAGTGAGTATCTGGCTCGTCGAGTAAGTAGAGCGACTCGTCGTTCTGAGTAAATAGCAAGAGTCCGAGTACAGTCAATAGTTGCTGTTCCCCTTCACTTAATTGAGTGAACTTAACTTGTGTGCCATCACTACGCTCAACAGTGACCCGTACTTCATCCATCAGGTCGCACAGAAACAGGCTTTCGAGATAACCAAATAGTGTTTTTGGGTCTTCCTGCTCTTTTTTCAGCCGCGCAAGCTCAACTTGATTTTTGATAAACAAATATAATCGCTCGACTTTCTCTCCTTGCCGCCGTACATCCCGCTCAATGGATTCAGTATTGCGAATGGGAGCTAAAGCGCCATTCCAAAGTGTATCTAAAAAGGTTTTGAATGCACCACGGGCATACCAGAAACGAGGATCGCCTTCATCTCGTTGTATCTTTTTGGGCGCACCACTACCGCGCCACCAAGGCGTTTTTAAGACAAAGAGTGCAGAGCTAAAACATTTGATATTGAGATAATCTTCTAGTAGCTTCAGTGCGCTTGTTGACTCAGATAAAAAGAAAGCTAGCAACACCAACTGGCTATACTCTTTGCGGCAAAAGAACAGTCGCCGTAGCGGCATCTCACTTCCCTTGCTATCTAGAATTCTTAGGTAGTAGTCGCGCGTTGGTTTGTCAAAGTGCTTCTCCAGTCGGCTGCTCCAGCCAGAGTAATAAGCAAACACATAACTCGGCAAATAGTCATCAATACTGGCTTTAAAGTCTTTTTGAGAGAGGGATTTTTTGTCAACGCTGATTTTGAGTCGTCTGCTTGTCCGTTCTGGATCAGCATCTAATTCGATGATTTTCTCTCGATATACATAGCGAAGCATATAGGCAAATGAGGGTGCACGACCAATTGCTAACTCCCGAAAGATCTCGACGATTGCCTCAATCAGATTAGACTTACCTGAACCGTTGCGCCCAATGATTACTGCCGTGGGCTGTTCTTCGTCAAAGTCAATCTCAAAGTTCTGCAAGTTTCCATAGCTGGGAATGCGTAGCCAATCTAGTCTCATGCTGCCTCCAACAGACGTGGGGCATTAGAAGTTTCTTCCCTCGTTTCTTTCAGAAGACCACGAGCTTCTTCGTCTTTCAACTGGTCGTAGAAATCGTCGATCTCCAACTGCGAGGCAGACCACAAGTTTTCTGCTGTCATTGAACCATGTTCCTTGAGAATGTCAGCAAGATGAGAGGGTTGAATGTCCTTGCGCTTGAGCATAATAACCTGGGGCTGAGAAGTTTTGTCAGTAGGCTTGCGCCGTAGCGGTTTAGTCAGGTTTTCTTCGGTAATCGCGCGCATCCTGCGAATGCGCTCCAGCAATATTGATGCGGGTTCGTCGTTGGGATCTTGTGGTACTAACTCGCCTCTAAATGCCTCGTCTAACAATGTAGGTATCAATCGATCGAGTCGATCGTAGGTATTTCGATAACGGGTTTTGAGGCGATCAACGTAAGTAAACAAATCTGCGACTCGACGGACAATTTCTTGTTGTTCCCTAATTGGAGGGAGTGGAATTGGGAATGCTGAAAACCTTTCTTTGCCGAGGTGGTGAATACCGATGCCACGAGTTTCTTCAACGAAAGCTTTTGACAAAGCTGCATATAAGAACACTAAATACAGATACTCCGACATCTTCTCGAATGGACGAACGCAAATGAGAGTGTTCTGAAAACAGCAATTTTCTATCTCTCCTCGCCATATAGCTGGTTTTCCAACTTCACTAGCGCTACCAGAGCCTTCATTAATCAAAACATCTCCAGTCTGCAATTTATACCTCTCGAAATCACGAGGGTTAAAGTTCATTTCTTTAATATCTGAAAAATCCCATCCATCCCAAGTAATGTTTGCTGCTCGAATATAGGGACGCATGTTTGAACCACTATGATTCTTAGGAGATCTCTGACGACCTAAAAAAACCTCTCCTACGGCTTCTACTGAAGTAGACAACCAGCCTTCAGGTAATGTATGTTCAGAAATTCTATCCGCTTGAGAATCCGATATTCTGTGTATAAAACCTTCTCTAAACCGTTCCTGAAGTCTGATAAGCAGATTAGAAGCAGGCTCAACGTTGTTAGAATTTTCTTCTCTCCAATCTTCGGTCAGTTCTCCTGACAAAGCGGTGGCAAGAATAGATTGACGGAAGCGATCGAGAATGAGCCGCACCCGATCGAGTCGATCACGACAAGCATCCACCCGCGCAAACAATTTATCAAGATTCTCAGCAATACGTTTTTGTTCTTCGAGTGGAGCTATAGGAAGCTCAATCTCTGCAAGATCCTGTTTATTAAATCCACTTTGAGCAGAGCGAGAAACTAGCCGTAGTGGTGCTTGAAATGTCTCAGAACGTAATAGGTAATACACAAATCGCCTGTGCATTTCTTCTGGAATATCTACTTTAGCCATTGCTACGTTGTAGGCACCAGAAAGCCCAGTTAATATTCGTCCTATGGATGCACCATATCTAGCAATTAGAATATCCTGCTCAGTACATTTTTTAAGGGTATCTGTATCTTGAATGTAAGTGGGAACTGAACGCTCGCCGAAATCTCTAATCTGTAAAAACTTAAGTTGCTAGTTAGAAGCGGCAGGGGAAGCAAAGCAAATAAAATCTCTTCAAGGAGTTGGACACCTCAAAGAGAAGAAAAAATGCTTAACGACCTTATAGCGATTTACGCCATCACCG
>JAHHHP010000021.1 GCA_019359275.1 Myxacorys chilensis ATA2-1-KO14
CAAGCAGACGATGGAAGTTGTGTTCGATGAGTACCTTCCAAAATGGAACTACACGGCTAAACCACAGGGCTGATGATTTCCGGTCTTATTTAATCCACGATCCTTAGGAACATGATGGCTACACCCGTCTAAATCCTAAACACCTTATGCTTCGTTCCAGAAATCTAGGATTGCTGCGGACATCCCATTGAGTATCAGCAATATAAATATAATCAAACTCTTTTTCGAGGTGTTTCCGAAATTCATCAAACGTTCTAGAGTCAACAAAGGAACGAGTCGTTACGAATGTGGTATTGCCGCAGAAATTGCGCTGCCTCCAGGATAATGATGAGGATGTTGTTCAACCATTAGAGATGCCTGACGATTTACCCATTTTTCTATGCAGTGCAGGGTTGCTCATTCTCTACCTGCTCCTCTCTGCCGCTACCGAGATGGGCACAAAGCTACCCTGGAAGAAATGAGGTTTAGAAGAGATACTGCGATCGCTAGATAGCTCACATCCGCTGCCAACGAACAGCCTTTGCCTAAGCCCTATAGTCACAAATAACTACTTATTAATGCACACTGATCTCAACCTAAAGATGTAGGGCATCCCAAAATTGAGTACCTACACTAGAACCGACTAGGTGAAGACAAAACTAATGTCTAGTCTTTATTTAGTCCCTTGTATACTCAGTGAGGTAAACCCATGAATCGGACTCTAAAGCGTGTTTTCATGCCGGGTCTAATGGTATCGGGGCTTGTCAGCGCTACTCTACTTCCCATGAAACCTGCATCTGCCGATCAGAATGTCTGGCGAGACATCGGCATCGGAGCAGCGACGGGCGTAGTATCTAGCGTGGTCACAAAGCACAAAGTTGTGCCTAACGTCATCAACGGGGCAGCAGCAGGGGCAGCCGTCAACCAATCTCGTGACCTCTCAACTGCCAAAGGAAAGCGCCCAGACTTGCTTCGAGACGCAGGATTTGGAGCAGCGGCTGGAGCGGCAGCGGGCGGCATCACAGGTCGTCGGCACACCGTTAGAAACGCTGCGAATGGCGCGGCTGTGGGAGCGGTGATTAATGTTCTAACGCCTCGTTCTCGTCGTTAAGCTCCCAGTTGCGAATCAGAGCTTAAAGCAACACAGAGCTTAGAAGATTGGGGTTTTACACCTAATAGGATGCATTTACCAAAAGCCAGGAGTTACCCACAGTCAACTCTTGGCTTTTTTGCCAGCCGATCGTACTCGTGAATCATTTGAAGCGCGATCGCAGCCCAACTAAAATTTTCTTGTGCGTAGTGGTAAGCATTGCTCCCACGTTGCTGCCGTTCATTCGGATCGTGTAATGCTAACCTCAAAGCATTGGTTAATGCAGACACGTCACACGGACTAATCCAGCCTGCTTCAGCCTGTTGAATGCCATGCCAAATGTGAACTTGGTTAGAAATGACAACCGGAGTGCCAACGCTCATGGCTTCAGCAACCGCAATACCGAAATTTTCGTAATAAGACGGCAGTACAAATAGGTCAGCAGCGTTTAATAAATCAGTTTTCTCGCCGCCTGTGACAAATCCAGCGATCGTTGTGTGGGCGTTTAATGGAGAGTGAGCGATGCGATCGCGAATCTCTTTTTCATAGTCAGGATCTTGAGGATTGCCTCCTGCTAGAACAAACTGAAACTCCTGTCCTTCAGCAACAAGTGTTTCCAAGGCTGGAATCAACAAATCTAATCCTTTTTTAGGATCAATCCGCGACATAAACAGCAGAATCGGACGCTGAGCGGGAATGCCAAATTTGGCTCTAATATCTGTCGATGTGCCTTGGGGAAGCTGCACGCCCAACGGCATCACCAAGTCGCGAGTTATGGCTCCAAACCGTTCTGATACTTTCGCTTCTTGGTCGCTAGTAAAGTGAATCGCAGCGGCTCCTGCCAGATTGGAACGCTCTAAAACTGCGGCATAGAGTTGCTTGAGATGGCGTTTCTTTTGTAGATCGGCAGGGTCAAGCGTTCCGAGAGGACGCAGAATGTAAGGCAAGTGATGCGATCGCGCCACTGTCGCAGCAGCAGAACTAATCGGAGAAAAGAGCGCGTGAATATGGGCTAAATCATACTCTTGATGATGCCTAGACAGCCACTTAAGCAAACTGAGAGAGAATTTGTAGCGGCGAAACGGCGAACATCGAAAATAGTAAATGTCGTAGCCGTTTTGACGAATTGGTACTTCCAACGGCACATCGAGCGGAGCCTGTCCGTTATCGCCGTTGGAATCAGTCGTTAGAATGGTCACTTCAACGCCTGCTTTTGCCAGCGCTTCAGAGAGTCCCATTACCATTTGGCTAGGACCGCCATATACCAGAGAAATCGACGGAACAATCTGAAGAATCCGCATGAGACTAATTTGAAAGGTCGCGATAGAACGTGAGAAGCTCTTTGGCGAGGGCGTGGTTGGTGTAATGTGCGATCGCACGTCCGTATCCTCGCCTACCCAACTCTTCTGCAAAAGAGCGATTGTCGATCAGTTGGCAGATGCGATCGCGCAGTTGATCGACGTTGCCTTCCGGAAAAATCAAACCTGCGTTGTCAATTACGTTGGGGATTTCGCCCGAATCCGAACCAATCACTGGAACCTGACACGCCATCGCTTCAATTAACACATGTCCAAATTGCTCTTTCCATCCCGCCGAGGTAAGCGTCTTAAACTGATAGGTTGTTTCAGATGGCAAAACCAGCGTGTGCATGAGATTGATGTAACGATAGACATCGGCATGAGGAACGCTTTCGACCCAAATTAAGCGATCGTCAAATCCCAAAGTTTTCGCCTCGGCTAACAGCGTTTCTTTCTGTTCACCACGTCCTAGTAATAGCCATTTCCATGACCGATCTTTGAGACCTGCTAGCGCTTTTGCTAACGTCAACAATCCTTTTTCGGGCACAAAGCGCCCCACAAAGCCAACGACAAAATCGTTATCAGAAATGCCGAGTTGTGCAGCAAGTTCAGGCTGGGGTTGCGGACGAAATAAATTATGATCTACGCCAAGCTGAGGCATGATTCGCATTTTGCCCTGATAGCCGCGTTGCCGCAAAATCTGGTCACCATCACGATTGCCAACGACAATGCCATCGGTATGGCGCAGGTTATACGATTCCAATAGCGAAACGGGAAACTTGAGCGTATACGGCAGGTTCCACCAGGTGAAGAAAAGATTTTTCGCCTTCAACCCAAGCAGCCGATTGAGGCTAATCATCTCAGCATAAGCGATCGACTTCGAGCCTTGCTCCACTTGAATAATATCAGGGCAAAAGGTTCGCAAGAGGGGAATCAGATCCGCGCCAAATGAGAGCAAGCCCTGATTATTTCGACTGAAGTTAGACACCGGAACGACGCGAAACGAGCCTTCTTCTCGGTAGCGAGTTTCAACGACATCTTTCATCACTCCGCCGGGTTTCCAGCGTTTGGGAACGACGATCGTCACTTCGATTCCTGGTTCTAGGTTGGCTAAAACCCGTAGCTTTTCGCAATTGAGATCGACAATGTAAGAATGACTGGCAACGAGAATTTTCATCGGTTTATGCCTCGCCTACGTCTTGTCGCGTGTAAATCTGTCCGTCATCCCACCGCGATCGCACGACTGTTTTCAACGCTTGCAAAAATCCCAAAGTATAAAATCCAAATCGCGTGATGATTTTGATTGGTGAGCCGCTCTTGTGACACGGCGGACGTCCCAACACATGGCAATCGAACAAGCGGAAAAAGAAACGGGTGGCTTGCCAAGGAGTTAGATTTTTGAGTCCCATCAAAAAATGATTGTGATAAAACGTCAGTTGGTATTTCAGCGATTTGGTGCTGATGTCGTGACAGCCGCCTGTCTCTTCGCCTAAATGAACCAACGATGCCTCTGGGTCATACCAAACCATCAGCCCCGTTTGTCTTAAATGGAGGCAAAAATCGGATTCTTCTCGCACCGCACTGCCCTGAAATCGCTCATCAAACCAGATTCCATACTTGGTAAAAATGTCGCGACGATACGACATATTGCAGCCACGGGCGCTGAGAACGCGCTGCGGCTTCACCGTATGAACTAAGTTGATGTGATACCAGGCAATGCCCGGATCAAGTGCTTCGGGCGGCAAATCCTGAATTTCTAACCCCGATTCAAAATCGGCTAACTTCATGCGATCGTAGACCCGTCCCGCCACGGCTCCAACCTCTGAGCGCTCGTAGTTTTTAGCATGAGCCGCAAAAAATCCGGGTTGAAGCTGCACATCATCATCGATAAACAGGACAATTTCACCCTTCGCCCGTCGTACTGCAAAATTTCTGGCTCCTGGCAAACTCGCCCACTTGGGTTGAAATAGGCGAATCTTGCCCTCCTGTGCCCGTTCGTCTAAAAATGCTTGAGTTTCTGGTTGATGCACCGGAGTTTGATCGACAACGATCACCTCGTAGAGGGGGTAGTCTTGTTTCAGCACATCCGCGATCGTGTCTCTTAGCGTTTCTTCGCGTCCATAAGTGGCAATTACGACCGATATGAGAGGAGGAAGCATAAGGTTAAGGAGTAGGTTGGGTTCGTTGGATTAGCGCGTCAAATCGCTTTCTGAGACCCGTTTCTAGGGCAGTGAATGCATAAACATACAGAGTCAGTAATCCCGAAATTGCGATAAAGGAAACGATGAGTTTTATAGGCTGACTCAAGGGGATATACTTTGCTAAATATGGAAATATTGAAAACAATAGCGGTTGATGAATTAGATAGATTTGATAGGAATAAACTCCTGTTAATGCCGCAAATGCTAATGCTAATTGCAAAACTTTGATCTGAGCACAAAGATTCAACAACCGATAAAGCCCCATGAACATAAAGGGCGTAAATACCAAGTCGAAGCCCAACATATAAACGATGTCAATTCCTTTTAGACTTAGTGCCACATAACCCACTAAACCTAATCCAAATAATACGCAAGCAACACGCCAATCTTTTCTACTAAATGATTTGTTTGCAGAGTGGGTTATTCCCCAATATAGCCCTAAGCAAAATTGGAAAATATAGCTTCCTAAGAAGTTCGTTTGTAAAAAGAAAAGATAATAAGGCGAATTAGAAAACGCTAGACAAATGAGTTTTGTAAGGATGCCAAGAACTGCACCCAGAATTAAATAAGTTCTTGGCTGCCGCCGACAGGCTAAAACAATAAAAGGTGTAAATAAATAGGCTTCAAGAATAACAGTAAAGAACCAAAATCCTGGATTGATTGCTTGGAAGTTATATCCTGCTAATCCAAGGACACTGAGTACGATTTTTAAGTTGAATTGTAGCTTATATCCTTTCAACCCTATGTAAAGCAGTAAGCTACAAACTACTGCTAGAAGATAAGTTGGATAGAGTCTAAATAAGCGCTTTTTTAACCAAGCCTTCCACTGGACTTGGCCCAAGCGAGATGCCATGACAAAGCTGATATTAAACCCTGCCATCACAAAAAAAATATCAACAGCAGCGTATCCTAGCTTTGCTCCATTACGATTCAAAACAGCAACCAAACCGAACTGATCAGGATAATTTTGAAAAAAGTGAAAGAGTACGATCGCAAGAATTGCAATACCTTTAATTTGATCGATCCACTGCAATCGAACCGGAACTTCTTGAGGCTTGGAAACTGACATAATTCAGAAAGCTTAGAATTTAATAACTACCGTCGTTTCTTCTTTTTCTTTTTAGGGTCGACTTCTTCAACAATTGGTTCTTGTTGATCTAAGTACGGCAACCGCAACACAACGCCTGCAAAAAACCAGTAATAGACTGCCACCGGATCAACATCAAGCGGGTAGTAATAGGTGTTGTAACTAATAAATAAAACGAACGTCCAAAGCGATGCCCCGTAGCCGCGTAAGTTGCGGTCGCGCACCTGCCGATACGCTTTAAAGCAGGCAAACGTTAGCGAAGTCACTACGCCTAAAAACAGTAGTGCCCCAATCGGCCCAATCTCAAACATCACCTTTGGATAGTATGTTTCAATTAGCTCCGTTTTCCCTAACGCTCGCGCAGAATTCGTCGCCCGTCCTAACCCTGCTCCTAACAGCGTTGCCCCTTTAGATACGTTCCCAAACTGTTGAGCAATAAACGCATCGGGTGGGGACGCATTCCAGCGTCCTACCGCACTTTCCCAGCGTTCTTGTGCAACTTCTGGATTAGATGCCATCGCGATCATCAACACAAGCGCTACCCCGATGCCGATTGGGATAAACCGCTTTAAATTTGCCACTTGCCCAGTTGTCACGAGTTGCAGCACAATCACCGCCGGAACTAGCATGAGCGCAATTCGCTGTCCGCACAACACCGCCATAATCATCGTGCCAAGCAGCGCCACCCCACCGATTACTTTCCAGATCAAATTGCGATCAAAGAAGGTGACGGCAAAACTAAAAAAGGCGCTCGAAATTAGAAACCATCCCCACTGCCAGGGAGCAACAAACGTTCCTGGTAGCCGAATCACGCCTTGTTCTTCGCTGTAGAGCAACGACCCCCCGACCAAACATCGAGCCGACAGCGACGCCTTGAACAAGGCTGCCCCTGACCCAACTGTGCCCGCACACCGTCCTGTTTTGAGAAACATGTACTGCAAAAAAGCTAAACCACAGCAGATAATCACTAAGATTGCTGTCATTCGCATGAGCCAGTAGACATCTTGCTTCTTCCGCATCAAGTAGTAGGCGCAAGGAATAAGAGGCACATAACCAATCAGCACTTTCAAGCCCAAAATTCCCATTACGATCGGCTTTTCGGTGGGCGGACCTGTAAACTGCTGAGTCCCATTGACAAACAGTAAAACGAGAATGCAATAGGCAAACATCAACGCAAACGGCGTCGTCAATGACTTCGCAACAACAAGCGGCAGCTTTTGCTGCTTGCAGTACTGCACGACACCAATAAGCGCTGGGAGAAACATCCCGTCTTTGGCAAGCTGGAATAAAGGATTATCGCCTCCTACAGCGTAGGTAATCGTTCCGCCAAACGGCATGTAGATCAAGAATGCGTAGAGCGCTTGCCACGGAAATTTAAAGGAGAGTAAGAGCGCTAGGATGGCGACGAATCCCCCGATCGCACCTTTCACCCCTGCCACGATCGCTAAAATCATGCCTGCCATGATCGCCGCCATGGATGCCATCGAAATAAACCCGATCGCTTCCTTGCGAGCTTGCGCGGCTTTGCGTTTCTGCGCCAACTGCTCTTTGAGACTCAGCGTTGAGCCATCTTGAGAAGCCGACTTAGACGAATGTTTTGACTTTGGCTTTGACTTTGGCATAGTAGAGAAGCGAAGCAATAAAGCGGCGGTCAGAGGAACAGGCTGATTGCTTCAACACTGCACATTGCTTGAAATTGGGTCAGTTTTGAAACATTAAACACCAGTATTGGCACTTCGGAATTGGTTATAGTCCGCATACTTCATAAGCTTTTTACCGCTTTATATGGCATTCATCAGTAAAGCTACGGAAGATCTACCGTGCTATTGCTTTTAGCACGGCAGCACATTAATGCTTTGGGGGAATGCTTAGCTGAGATGCTTGACGGTAAGGTTCGAGAAGCAGTAAGTTTCACTCTAGTTTCAGATGTCTGTCACGTAAGAACAGATTTTTAAGGCACAATACGTCTAAACTTGTAGTCTTATGAAGTGAAGTTTACACTTTCTATAAAATCTAGTCTCCGCTTTGCCGCTCTTTGAACGCTTAATCCATCCATGAATCTCGACTTATCTAACGTGCTGTTGCCTGTCCCAACAGGGGCATATCAAATCTCTGATGTGTCTTCAGGGCAGGCTGTTTCGTTTTCGCTCATCGTTCCAACCTTTAACGAAAGCAAGAACGTTCACCAGATAGTTCAGATTTTGACCCGGTTGCTTGACCATGCCTTACCCAACGACTACGAGCTAATCGTGGTGGATGACAACAGCCCCGATCACACATGGGAAATTGCCCAACAGATTATGCCTAGCTATCCGCATCTGCGGGTTATGCGTCGGCAAACAGAGCGGGGACTCTCAACGGCGGTGATCCGAGGCTGGCAAGTGGCGCGAGGAGACATATTAGGGGTCATTGATGGAGATTTGCAGCACCCGCCCGAAGTGCTGCTGAAATTGCTGCAAACGGTGCGGAACGGAGCAGACTTAGCGGTGGCAAGTCGGCATGTCGAAGGCGGCGGAACGAGCGATTGGGGATTCGTTCGACGACTGCTCTCACGCGGGGCGCAGTTGATCGGCTTGATCATCTTGCCTAATGTGGTTGGGCGCGTGTCTGACCCGATGAGTGGCTACTTTTTGGTGAGGCGAAGCGCGATCGCTCAGTGTCTGCTCAATCCGCTCGGCTACAAAATTCTGCTAGAAGTCATTGGTCGTGGCGATGTCAACCGCATTGCTGAAGTTGGCTATGTCTTCCAAGAACGGCAAGAGGGTGAAAGTAAGGTCACTTGGAAGCAGTACGTTGAATATTTAGCGCATTTGGTAAAGCTGCGATCGCGTGGGCGAATCAGCCGCTTAAATGAAAGATTCCAACTCGGGCGATTTTTGCGCTTTGGCTTAGTGGGTTTGAGCGGATTTGCGGTCGACATGCTCGCGTTCTATTTTCTGCGCACATCCCTTAATTTAGGTATTGCTCGCAGCACGATACTGTCTGCCGAAATTGCTGTCATCAACAATTTCTGTTGGAATGATTTGTGGACATTCGGCGATGTGGCGCAAAATCAGCCAAAGAAACGTCAGCGCTTAAAGCGATTTCTCAAATTCAACACGATTTGCTTGATGGGGATCATTCTTCAAGCTTTGTTAGTGAGTGGGATGCATGATGTGTTTCATCTGAGCGAATTTATCGCAAAACCGCTCGCGATCGCCATTGTCACCTTCTGGAATTTTTGGATTAACCTCAAACTCAGTTGGCGAGTAACGGATGTTCGATAAAGACTGAGCATTGTTGAAATGAGGCTGAGGGTTAGATTACCCTCAGCCTCATTTTTATTTATGCCAAGTGCTGCTCTACTAGGGCAACTAACTGATTCGTCCATTCGGTGACGAGTTCCATGCTCTCGGCTTCAACCATGACCCGAATCACGGGTTCGGTTCCAGAAGCCCGAACGAGAATGCGTCCTTGCTCACCCATCGCCGCTTCCGCTTGAGCGATCGCACGAGTCACCGGATCGCAAGCTTGCCAATTTAGTCGGCGATCGCGATCGTCAACTCGCACATTCTTCAAAATTTGCGGATAGGTTTTGAAACTGCCATCAACCAACTCTGCCAACGTTGCGCCGGACTGCTGAACTAAATACGCGACATGCAACGCGGTTAGTAAGCCATCGCCGCTCACCGTATAGTGAGGACAGAGGATGTGCCCAGATTGCTCACCGCCTAGCATTGCCCCCCGGCGAACCATTTCTGCATGAACATACTGATCGCCGACCGCCGCTCGAACTAGATGACCGCCAAGTTGCTGCCAAGCCCGTTCAAATCCTAGGTTAGACATGACAGTAGAGACGATCGTATTTCCGGGTAGCTTGCCTGCTTTAAGCAAATCTTGACCCCAGAGATACAGAATGTAATCGCCATCTACAGTTCTGCCCTGACCATCCACCGCTAAAACGCGATCGGCATCCCCATCAAAGGCAAATCCCAGATCCGCTGCTTGCTCCTGAACGGCGGCTTTGAGTAGGTTGAGATGGGTTGAACCGCAGTTGACATTGATGCGATCGCCATTTGGGGTTTCGTGTAAACAAACCACCTCCGCGCCCAAGGAGCGAAACACTTCAGCCCCATGACGAGTCGCGGCTCCCCACGCCAGATCTAACACGACTCGCAATCCTGCAAGAGGCCGATCGATTTGTGCCTTTAACGGCTGTTGAATCGCCTTCAAATAATCATTAACGAGTTCCGAGCGGTGGAGATATTTTCCCCAGGAATGATGAGCTGAGGAAATCGTGCCTAAATCGCCCC
Organism: Myxacorys chilensis ATA2-1-KO14; assembly: GCA_019359275.1. GTDB lineage: Bacteria > Cyanobacteriota > Cyanobacteriia > Leptolyngbyales > Leptolyngbyaceae > Myxacorys > Myxacorys chilensis. Next base: position 9,948 of record JAHHHP010000021.1, read on the forward strand.
GCAAACAAGTCTCGATTTGCTGCTGGAGTGCTGGATCTAACTTCGTGCCATTCGTGCTAAAGAACTTGATGCCGTTATCTTCAGGCGGATTGTGACTAGCAGAAATCATCACGCCCCCGATCGCGTCGGTCATGGCCGCTAAGTGCGCCACGACTGGCGTGGGGCACAAACCCAGATCCCAGACTTCTAGACCCGATGCCGTCAAGCCTGCCGAAAGGGCCATTGCCAGCATATTGCTAGAATTGCGCGAGTCTTGTCCGAGAATGACCGGGTAAGAGTTACCGAGCGATTTGTTGGGCGACGCGGCCCCCGATTGCAGCACATGACCTGCCCAGTACCCAACCTGCATCGCCAGAGGAGCGGTCAGCAGTTCCCCTGCTTTTCCGCGAATTCCATCAGTTCCAAACAAAGCAGACGTAGGCAAATTGAGCGTTTCCCAATGCGTTCCTCTCGTGGCCCGACTGACTCCGCCAAGCTCCGAAGGAGTTCGCAAAGCAAAGTCTATTGGTTCGCTTGAGGAGCGAGTTACTTCCGTCCATTGCGGCAATGAAACCATAGCGAATTATCTTCCTCACACAACATCAATCATTCGTTAACCCTGCGATTCTTCGGAACTTGGCGAAGCCAATCGCTATACCCCTATCGCCGCTAACAACGGCTCAAAAGCCTTCCAACTTAGCCCCTGCTCAATATAGCGGGGAGATTTTGGATTGTAAGGGCTTTCTAATCGATCTACTGTGTCTATCTCAGCATGATCTGGCAAAACCGGAATATCTGGATCAAACGAGGTCGGATTCATCAACGAACTTGAAAATCCTTTAAAGATAGCGACTTGATCGAGTTGCCCGTCTACTCGAATCGATGCCAGCAAAACTTCACGCGGACGCTTAATTGTATATTGCTCTAAGCGACGCCCAATTGGAGTATTCATGAGATGCATGAAACAATTACAAAAAGGTCAACTTTAGATGAAGGAGGTAAGGGGAGCTTTAGGCAGAAAAGTCAGGTCTGAAACTGCCTATCTTAATTATTAGTTGTCCATTGCTGAGCGTTTGCGTTTGCCCAAGCGAAAGAAGACAAAGTATCCCAAGGACAGCATGTAGATCCCTAAGCCAATTAGCCCTAAAAATCCCAGAAAGTACGGTCTCGCTCCAGCATGAAGGTATTCGCGCAACAGCCAAGGCGGAGCCAGCCACGCCCGACAAGAGGCATCCGAGAGGAGCTGTTGACTAGACAGCAGAGCGCACCGAAGATAGATGGGGATTTGAACTAAAACGCCCAGTACACAGTAGGCCGAAACTGCCCAACGCCATGAGGTAACAGAGAGCCGCAGTGGACTAGATGGCTGATCGCGAATTTCTTCATTTAGATCGGCCCAAAACCAAAGGGAAATTGGAATTAAGATTCGAGCAAGCCACCCGGTCGCAAACCCAATCGGAAACGCTCCAATTAGCAGATACACCGTGATTGCTAGCAGACTCGATACTCGCCAAAAGATGATCATCAAGCGCTGAATTGCTTCGGAGCGTTGCACAAATGCCCAAATCAGCAGCACCAATGGGACGATGACCGTAAATAAGACCGCTAAACGATAGTCAGTCCAAACGAGTGAAGATAACCAAGAAGGGGCGTCCTGCATAGAAATCGGAAGAATGAGGGAGGGCATTGCCCCGCTTTCGCGAGGAGGAATGAGTCAGGAGAACTAAGTTATTAGCTCATTCAGTTAAGTTATTAGCTCATTCAGTATAGAGGAAAGCTTAAAAATCGATTCTTTACTGACATTTTTACTGGCAGGAGACTGAGAAAAACCAGTTCATTTTTGCTCTTCAACGGCTGCGGCTGTATTTTGAGTGAGACCTGTATTTTGAGTGAGACAATATTTTGCGACTGTTTTTGCTAATACGGCTAAGTCAATGGGTTTTGAGACATAATCACTGGCTCCCGCTTCTAAACATCGTTCGCGATCGCCTTTCATTGCCATTGCCGTTTGCACAATCACCGGAATTGACCGATAGCATTCTTGTGCCTGAAGCTCTCGTGTAAGGCTCAGCCCATCGGCTCCTGGAAGGTGAATGTCCATCAAAATCATCGCGGGCAGGGTTTGTTTAAGGGATTGCCACATTTCGCGATTGTCTTGTACCCAAGCGACTTTGTAGCCCAATTTGCCGAGGAAAGTCATCATCAAACGAGCGTTAGGAATATTATCTTCGACTAAAAGAATGTGGTTCGAGGGGGTGGGATTGGAGACTCGGTTGAGCGCGATTAGTGCTCCGCGCAACTCCAAAGGAACCGACGGCGTCAAATCGAGCGACGAAGCGGCGAGAAGAGAGGACGCAGAGAATAGGGTAGATTCTACATCAGGCTGCTTCGGTTGAGGTTTACTGAGGGGAAGCGCGATCGTGAAGCGCGATCCTTGCCCCAACACAGATTCTGCCCGCACCCAGCCGCCATGCAGTTCGGCTAATTTTCGGGTCAGTGCTAAACCTAACCCTGTCCCTTCGCCCCGATTCGCGCTCGTTAACTGAGTGTAGGGACGAAATAAAAGCTGCTGCTGCTCGTCTGAAATTCCGATGCCCGTGTCCCAAACGGTGAACTGCATATAGCCGTCATTGGAGCGAACCGTTAGACCAACCGAGCCGCATGTCGTAAATTTCAGCGCATTAGAGAGCAAGTTAAACAGCATCTGCTTAAGGCGCAATGGATCTGCAGTGATGGTCGTGCTGTCCGGTGCGATGTCTAACTTGAGGGCAAGTCTCTTATCGCTCGCTTTTTCTTGAACCAGTTTGAGAGCGATTTGGCAGACCGGCTTCACCTCTGTTATTTCTTGCTGCAAGTCAAGCTGATTTGCTTCAATTTTAGATAGGTCAAGAATGTCATTGATTAGTGCTAAAAGATGTTGACCGCTGCTGAGAATAATCTTGAGATAGTCTTGATGGCGAAGGTTTGTAGCATCATAGCCCTGCTCCCGTAATAGATGGGTGAAGCCTAAGATCGAACTAAGCGGTGTGCGAATTTCATGACTAGTATTGGCAAGAAACTCGCTTTTGAGTTTGCTGGTTTGGATGAGGGTGTGGTTTTCGGCTTGCAGGGCGTTGCAACGTTCGCTCAGGTGCTGCATCTGCTGGGCTTGACGCAGCATCGGAATAGTTTGTGCGCTCGCCCGAGCAATGAGGTGCGATCGCAGGGGCAGAAATCGATCTTCGATGGCTGTAAGTTCTAACTTCGACGGTGCAGTAATAAGCCACCCCAGCTCACCCTGACAATCGACCATATGCCAAGCGGTCTGCCACTGAGTCTGCTCTAGTAAGGTCAGCTCCGCGACGGTGAGGAGGCTGCCGCGAGCGAGCGAGATGACTTGGTGAGCAAGGCTTGGAGGACTACAGTGCAAAGCTCCTGCTGTGTGGTGAATTGCAACCTGATCAGGATGAGTCGTCGGTTTGGCAATAGCAATTATCTCTTCGTCTAACCCACGGCTCAAGGCGTGAACAAACGTCTTGAGAACCTCATCTTCCAGTACAGATTTAGAATCAGTTTCCAAGATGCCCTTGCTCAACGCTGCGTTCAACTGTAGGTGCAACCCGTTGAGATAGCGCTCGACCCAAAGTTCAGCCGCAAGGCAGTCTGTTGCTGGGTTGTTCCGAAGCAAGACTTGTCGTAAGGACAACTCGATCGCAGAGTCTTGAATTGCACGATGCAGATGCAAATTCATAAATCAAGGCGTGTTTAAGACGTAGACAGAACTTAGGACAAGAATACTCATTTCAGCCCAAACTCAACTATCAACCATCCTACCGAGATCTGCTGACCGATTAGGGCGATTTGATGGTTGCCTTGATTAAAGCCTTATTAAAAGCCTGATTAATAGAAGATACGTGTGAAGAGGATTTAGAATCGCAGCGGTTAAAATTCGCGGGCGGAGAATAGGAGAGACGCGATCGCGAGAACAAATACAATATACAGCACAGCATAACCTGCGTTGACAATCAATACATCCGGGCTGGGAATCAGATTGTAGACGGCCTGATTTTTGAGATCGAGTCGCGAGAAATCAGGTAGCACAAGATATAAGCCTTGAGTTGCCGCTTCGATTGAAGGATTTTTAGCGAGTTTGCCAAACTTGACAATATCTTGACTAAACTGCCCCATTAAGAAAACGCCGAATGTAAAAAGCGTCGCTAAGAGCGAACTCGTGCAGACTCCAAAACTGAGCGCGATCGCGGTAATTAGCGACAGTTGTAAAAACAGGAAGCTAGACGAAATTAATAAGTCTCGCAAAGAGAAGGGCACGTTCGCGACCTGTAAAATCGTGATATTGATCGCCGTCATCGCGGTGACTAGAACGGCAAGTACCCCCGATAAGCCCCAATGCTTCCCAACGATGAATTCAACGCGGCTGACTGGTTTTGCAATTAAAACGAACACCGTCCGCTTCTCAATTTCTTTGTTGATTAAACCTGTTCCCACAAAGATTGCAATCATCAACCCTAGCACCGACATGGCGGCAAGCCCTAGATCGAGCAAGATTTTTTTCTCGGTCGCTGCTGCAATTTCGGGCAGCAATCGGTAGGCCGGAATCATAGCTACCGCATAAAACCCTACGAGGTAGAGAATGCGATCGCGAATGACTTCGCGAAACACGTTCGTTGCGATCGTCCCAATTCGTCCAAACGTGCTACCGACACCCATGCCTACACTTCTATTCATCGCGGTTTCCAGTTCTATATAGGAAGAGACGCGACGGCGCACATCTCTCCAACACGATACTGGGATTTTCTAAAATCGCTCCAGTTTTTTCTGGGTTTCAGCTTAAGGCTGTGGAAGCGAATCAGGAGAACTCGCCGCTCCACATTGCACCGTTCCCAATGACCGAATTTGCTGTGCCGAAAGAGCTGGGGGAGTCGGAGAATTGAATTTAAGCTGCTCAGGCGTACTGACTTGCCGAGCTTGAGAAATGCGGCAGGTCTTTGTGAGGGAATATTCTGCGGTGCGGGCACTGGGGCCTTGCCAAATTGCTCGCATCTCCAAATCATACGCATCGGATATAACGCGGGCATTGAGATTCCATAACTGATTTTCGGCAACGCGTGACAGTTGAGCAAATGCCTCATCTCGTACTGTCGGAAATTCCTGATCTAAATTCGACAGCCACCGCTCGACCTCTGCCCAGGGTTTGCCCTCAAGCTGCGATTTGAGCGCTTTTTCGGCAGCATCCAAATAGTCAACTCCGCGAGACAACTCAAGGCGTTTCTCAGGCGGTTGCAGTTCTCTAACAAAGGCACTTTGCTCAAATCCTTGCGCTCGAAAACTAGGATACTCAGCCAGCCAATCTTGCACTTCAAAATACAACTGAAACCAGCAGCTAATTAGCAGGTTAGCGAGTAAGACCAGAATGATGTTTTGCCGATTAGCGGGAGTCGGAGTGGTGTAAATGGGGCTTTTGGTTTTGGGATCGGACTGAATGAATTTAGGAATTGACCAAACGATCGCAGAAATCGGAGGCCAGCTCACAAAAGCTGTAGGTGCTGGAATCGCTCTTCCTTCCCAAGTTCCAAATAGGTAGATACAAATCAGTGCCCCGACAATCCACGGCCCGATAAAAAGCTCGTAGATCTTCAGCTTTTTCTTCACGTCAGGTTCGTAAACAAACCACCACGTCCCCAAAATCAGAAAGACCCAGCCCAAGGACGAAATAATTCTCTCTGCAATTTGCGGTGGTGCTTGGGAGGTCAGTGCGGCGGTCGCTGCCGAAAAAATGCTCAAAAAGATGAGAGTCTGCCAGGATGCCCATTGGGGAGGCTGCATCCGTTTGCGAATTTGATCGAAAATATCTCTCATAGATTGGAACATGGGACGTGGAGAATCTCGGCGGCTGTTTAGTAATTGGTAGGCGGGAGAATGGTACGGACGGCGATGAGAAAGGTAATTGCACTAAAGCTGGCTGCATTGGCCCAAAGCACACCTAAGGCTCGGTTCGGAAGCTCGGAAAAGGTCTGGCGATGCGCCGTTCGTCCTCTAAACTTTATCGGGTCTTGGACTTCAACAGTAGACGGTTTCCGAATTCCTAAAATCTGATCTAGCCAGTTGATTGTCTGAACCTTGAGTAGAAATGTGCCGATGAAGATACTGAATGCAAGTCCAATTAAGAGAGCGGGACTGTTGATGCGATCGTAAAAAATGTAGCCAATCAACTGCACTCGCCAACTAGGTGGCAGCGACGACTCCGCTGTAAAGAAAACCAACCATCCGACAACTGTTGATGCCAGGTTCGCAGTGGCGGCATACTGAATACTGGTTTTTTGACCAATTCCTAAATATTTTTGGAGAACGATCGACTCAATAGCGATCGCTAGCACAATAAATAGTAGCTGAAACAAAATTGCTCGTAAGGGCAACACATCCGTGAACATTGGCAACCTGTCCCCATGCTAGACATCAAGATTCTACGGCGAGTTGGACGGTTTGGGACATATTAACTGTAGAGATGAGTAGATGAGCTAAGGATAAATAGCGTATATTTGAACTACGCTATATGTAGCGTTTGTGCGATACTAAACGGGCAGAAAAAGCCTTCCTGAGATATCCAGCACAAGCCACTACAATGAACGTACAGGTCAAAACCACAACAGCTATGACGAGAACCGGAATTGGGATTCGGACAGCGCAGACTCGATCGGAACGCCTAACGGGACAAATTCATGTTTACGATGGTGCGGGTAAAGGAAAGTCTCAGGCCGCGCTAGGTGTAGTGTTGCGATCTATTGGTCTGGGCATCCAAACCTTTTCGCAAACTCGTGTGCTGCTATTGCGGTTTCTCAAAGGTCCTGGTCGAATCTACGATGAAGATGCGTCGATCGAAGCACTGCAACGGGCGTTCCCACATTTGATCGATCAAGTCCGCACAGGACGAGCGGAATATTTTGGGGCAGATGAGATCACCAAGTTTGATCGACAAGAGGCGCAGCGGGGATGGGATGTCGCGAAAGGCGCGATCGCATCCGGTCTCTATTCAGTTGTGGTGATGGACGAACTCAACCCTGTACTAGATTTAGGGTTACTTCCAACCGATGAAGTGGTGAAGGCGCTAAAGCGCAAACCCGATCACATGGAGGTCATTGTTACAGGTCGGGGTGCGCCTCAAGGATTAATCGATATTGCAGATCTTCATTCTGAGATGAAGCCTCACTATCATTCCTTTGTGAAAGAATCCGGAGTTGCAGGCATTGAAATCTACACGGGTGCGGGCAAAGGCAAATCGACCAGTGCGCTCGGAAAAGCTTTGCAAGCGATCGGCAAGGGCATCAGCCAAGATAAATCTCATCGCGTGTTGATTATGCAGTGGCTCAAAGGCGGAGCGGGCTATACCGAAGATGCAGCGATTCAAGCTTTGCGCCAAAGTTATCCCAACTTGGTTGATCATCAGCGATCGGGGCGAGATGCGATCGTTTGGCGCGGTCAACAGCAGGAACTTGATTATGTCGAAGCAGAACGGGCCTGGGAAATTGCGAGAGCTGCGATCGCATCGGGTCTCTACAAAACCATCATTCTGGACGAACTTAATCCCACGGTTGATTTAGAACTTCTGCCCGAAGAACCGATTGTGCAAGCGCTGTTGCGGAAACCGAAAGACACTGAAATTGTGATTACAGGTCGCTGTAAAAATCCACCTGCTTATTTTGATTTAGCCACCGTTCACTCTGAGATGATCTGTCACAAACATTATGCAGAGAAAGGCATTGATCTCAAACGCGGCGTCGATTTTTGAGCCTTGTTTCTTGCATTCTAAGGCAGAGTTAGAAACTCCATTCAATCGACATCGGCAATTCACTAGTAAGACTGCATTTTGGGATTACTGGTGAAGTGTTGAATGGTGTGTTGATATGGCGATATATGAAAAACCAGTGCGATTCCTGATGAAGGATATGGTGAATGCTTTCGGTTTGCAAACTGGTCAAAGTTTTTTAAAACGGCAGGCGGTTGATTGGTTTGCACAACAGTATCCGAAGGTCAAAAGAGGAACGGTTACAGCCCATTTAATTCGTCTATCAACAAATGCTCCAGGTAGATTGCATTACCAACCAAAACCTGGAGAAGATGACCTATTTTTTCAGATCGATAGTAACCGTTTCCGTTTGTATGATACCCAGCAAGATCCAGCACCAGTCTATAGTGCAGCCAACAGTACGTTACAAAAGCTAGAGAATGTAAAGAAAGAAATAGATCTTGGAATCTCGACAGAATTCGCGTATGAGTCTGATCTGCGTGATTATCTTGCTAAGAATCTGCAAGTTATCGAGTCAGGATTGAAACTCTATGAAGAAGAGGGAATCACAGGCGTTGAGTTTCCGGTTGGTGGTCGCTTCGTTGATATTCTGGCAATCGATTCCAAAGGCGATTTTGTCGTTGTTGAACTCAAAGTATCGCGTGGATACGATCGCGTGATTGGACAACTGCTGCGTTACATGGCGTGGATACAGAAAAATCAAGCGGATTTAGGGCAAAAGGTTCGAGGCATTATTGTAGCTAGAGAAATCAGCAAGGACTTAATACTTGCTTGTTCTTTGATACCCAACATTGAGCTGTTTGAGTATGAATTAGCTCTTTCGCTCAAGCAAGTTCATTCAGTCGCAATCTGAAATATGGATTTTTAGGATCTCGCAAAACGATCGCTCTCGTAGATATGGGATAGATATTGCTCTTGCATATCTGGCTTATCCCATAGTAGGATAGAACCTTGTGTCGAATTCTGGAACAATCCCATGCCAAAGCTAAAAACCCGTAAGTCTGCTGCCAAGCGATTTAGAACAACTGGAAGTGGTAAATTTTTGCGCCGCCAAACGCACAGAGCGCACCTTTTAGAGCATAAGGGCACAAGCCGCAAACGCCGCCTTTCTGGAACGGTTGTAGTGAACGAGCGCGACGCGGAGAACGTGCGGTTGATGCTGCCATACGCATAGAGCTTAGCAAAATAGAGCTTAGCAAAGCAGAACTGACAACGGGATTGTTCAAGGTTCTGAGAAGACGTTCTGTAGAGGACGTTTAGCCAAAATTTAAATTAGTTAAGGAAGTTTCATCATGGCACGGGTTAAGCGCGGTAACGTTGCTCGAAAGCGCCGCAAGAAGATTTTGAAGATGGCAAAAGGATTTCGGGGTTCTCACTCGACTCTTTTTCGGACTGCCAATCAGCAGGTGATGAAGGCATTGAGAAATGCCTATCGCGATCGCCGCAAGAAAAAGCGCGATTTTCGTCGTCTGTGGATCACTCGCATTAATGCAGCAGCGCGGCAACATGGCATGAGCTACAGCCAATTGATCGGCAAGCTCAAAAAAGCTGATGTTCAAATCAATCGTAAAATGCTCGCTCAACTCGCAGTCATCGACCCGGCTGGGTTTGCAAAAGTACTAGAACGAGCCGCAAGCGTATAAGACGCGGCGCTTGTCATGCGTAAAACGGTTGCTAGAGTATTTGGATTTATGATTTTGGGGGCGCAATGGTTTGTTCCCCCTTCTTTGTTGGCAGCCGATCTCAAAACGATCGTGGCTCGCGATCGCCTAATTGTTGCGGTCAAAGATAATTTGCCTCCCCTCGGATTTTCTCAGCAGGGAAGGCTGCTAGGCTTTGAAATCGACATTGCCAACCGTCTCGCGCAAGACTTGTTAGGACGATTAGATGCCGCTGAACTAAAGCCTGTCAACAATCGCGATCGCATTGCTGCGGTGATTGATGGCCGCGTTGACCTGGCGATCGCGCGAGTTACAAATACAACAACGCGATCGCGAATTGTCAGCTTCAGCGCACCCTACTACCTGGATGGAACAGGATTGATCACTCGATCCATGTCGCTCCAGAACGAAACCGATTTGACAAATCAAACGATCGCCGTGTTGAACGGCTCTAGTACGATCGCTACGCTGCGCTACAAATTGCCCCAACTCAAACTCGTCGGAGTCGAGTCCTATAAGGCGGCGCAACAGTTGTTAGACGCGGGTACAGCGGATGCGTTTGCGGCGGATGTGTCAGTATTGACTGGATGGGCGCGAGAACAGTCAGGCTATCGGGTTTTGCCGTTGCGCCTCTCGACCGAAGCTCTTTGCGTGGTGTTGCCCAAAGGGGTTCAGTACACCGAGTTACAGCAGCGAGTGAATGGCGCGATCGCTCGGTGGAAAACTGAGGGTTGGCTTCAGCAACGGGCGAGCTATTGGGGACTTCCTTGGGCTACCCTGAGATAAGGGAGAAACGCCCGCGTCTTGCTTCAACTTAATTTACGCTCGGTAAAGCTATGAATAGTGACACTTCATTTCCACTCCTTTATATTTCGCTGTTGCTATTGCTGTTGGGGGCTGCTGTCGTCTTTGTCGCCAGACAAGTGCTTAAAACTCGGCGGGTCGAGAGTGCGCTGTCTCGCTTGCAAAAGAAGCTGAGCAAGGAGAAAGGCACAGCTGAAGAATATTATGAATTGGGCAGCATTCTGCTCGACAAACGATTGTTTGTGCAAGCGATCACACAGTTTCAGAAAGCGATAAAGGCGGAAACGCTAGAAGGACAAGATCTGGCAGCTGTGTATAACGCGCTAGGATTTGCCTACTTTGCTCAAGAACAATACGATTTGGCACTCAAGAACTACAAGGAAGCGGTCAAACTCGCGCCCGACTATGTGACTGGCTGGAATAACGTAGGTCACGCTTACGAGCGCAAACAGTTAGCCGGACCTGCATTAGAGGCATATGAGGAAGCGCTCAAGCATGACTCTAACAACCAAACAGCTAAGCGCCGAGCAGAGTCGCTACGCAAACGATTTGTCCCATCTGCTTAATTCAAACTTGATCCAAAAATAGGCAAGGATGTGTAAACTCCTTGCCTATTTTTGTGTTTCCTCATTCGATGTGATCGGTGGAACTGAGCCGCGATCGCACATTGGCTAAGAACGAGCTTCGACCTGAAGCTCATCAATTAAACCTGCCAGGTGCTTGCTGTCTGCCTTGTACACCTCATTGCAGAAATGGCACGTCGCTTCAGCCCCATCGTCTTTCTCAATCATGTCTTGCAGTTCCTCTGTGCCCAACAGCTTAAGCGCGCCTAAAACGCGATCGAAGGAGCAGCCGCAATGGAACCGCACAATCTGAGTTTCTGGCAAAATTTCTAAGCCCAAGTCGCCTAACAATTCTTCAAAAATGATGGGCAGCGTCTTCCCAGCTTGTAGCAGGGGCGTAAACCCTTGCAGCTTCGCGATGCGAGATTCGAGCAGCGTAACTAGTGCTTCATCTGTTGCCGCCTTTGGCAAGATTTGAACCAGTACACCGCCTGCCGCTTGCACACCGTTGACATCCACAAACACCCCCAAAACTAGGGCAGAAGGAGTTTGTTCAGACGTCACTAAATAGTTCGTTAAGTCATCTCCGATTTCACCAGAAACCAACTCAACCGTACTGGAATAGGGATATCCATAGCCCACATCCCGGACGACGTAGACATATCCCTCATGACCTACAGCTCCTCCGACATCTAACTTGCCTTTATTGTTGGGTGGCAACTCCACATCAGGATTATCGACATAGCCGCGCACTGTTCCATCTGTCCCGGCATCGGCCATAATTCCACCCAACGGACCATCACCCCGAATCCGAATATTGACTCTTGATTCTGCCCGTTTCATGCTAGATGCGATCAGTAGCCCTGCTGCCATCGTCCGGCCCAAAGCAGCCGTTGAAACATAGGAAAGCTTGTGGCGTTGTCGAGCTTCATCTGTCAGCCGCGTCGTGATCACTCCGACCGCTCGAATGCCTCCTTCTGCCGCCGTTGCCCGAATTAACTGGTCAACCATGAAAAACCCTTACATTTCTGTCTAAAGCGTTCTACTCAATTGTAACGATTTCGTTTACAAGTGCTGCGCGGGGAGAGATGACGAATAAGCGAGCGATCGCTTAGCTATATCAGTTGTGAGGATTAGAGAATAGCGTGAAGCTTAGTGTGAAGCAGTCTGACAGGCGAAATCAGCCGCAAAACTTGGTAGAGTGAAGATCCGAATCACTATGCACCCTTCATGCCTGCCACGATCGATTCTCGCGTTACCGCGTTTCCCCTAGCCGCTGTTATTGGTCAAGAAGCAATCAAATTAGCTCTGTTACTTGCTGCCGTTGATCCGGGGCTAGGCGGGGTTGTGATATCTGGACGCCGAGGTACCGCTAAGTCGGTGATGGCACGTGCCATTCATGCCCTGCTGCCGCCGATTGAGGTGGTTCAAGACTCGGTTAGTAATTGCGATCCGGCGAATCGTGATGAGTGGGATGATTTTACGATCGCGCGGTTTCAAGCCGAATCAGACGTTCCGACGGCTGTAATTCGTGCGCCGTTTGTGCAGATTCCGCTGGGCATCACAGAAGATCGGCTGTTGGGTTCTGTCGATGTGAGCCAGTCGATTCGGCAAGGCGAAACGGTGTTTCAGCCAGGGTTGTTAGCCGAAGCCAATCGAGGTGTGCTGTATATCGATGAAATTAATCTGCTCGACGATCAAATCTCGAATTTGCTGTTGAGTGCTCTGACCGATGGACGTAATCAGATCGAGCGGGAAGGCATTAGTTTTCAGCATCCCTGCCAACCGCTATTAATTGCAACCTATAACCCAGAAGAAGGAACGTTGCGGGAGCATTTGTTAGATCGCATTGCGATCGCGCTCTCGGCTGATATGGTGTTGGGACTCGACGATCGAGTGCAAGCGGTCGAGCAAGCCACGCGTTATTCTGACTCTCCCCAAGATTTTCTGACTCAATACAGCGACGATATTGATGCGCTCAAGACGCAGATTCTGTTAGCGCGAGAATGGCTTAGCGATGTCCAAGTTACGTCTGAGCAAATTCAATATCTTGTTGCCGAAGCTTTGCGGGGTGGAGTTCAGGGACATCGGGCAGAACTATTTGCGCTGCGAGTCGCGAAAGCTCATGCCGCTTTGGATGGACGAACTCAAGTCAGCGCTGAAGATTTGCGTCGCGCTGTTGAATTGGTGATCGTACCGCGATCGACCATCGTTCAAACACCACCCGAAGAGAATCCGCCTCCTCCGCCCCCGCCGCCTCAAAGTCAAGACGAGCCGCAAGACGAGTCTGATCAAGACCAAGAGGAAGAGGAAGAGGAAGAAAAGGACGAGTCTGAAGAAGACCAGCAGCAACCGCCTAATATTCCAGAAGAATTTGTGTTTGATCCAGAAGGCGTAATTCTCGATCCGGAGGTTCTCTACTTCGCGCAAATGGCGACCAGGCAGGGCAAATCAGGTAGCCGTTCGATTGTGTTTTCCGACGATCGCGGACGATATATCAAGCCGATGTTACCGAACGGAAAAGTGCGGCGAATTGCGGTCGATGCAACGCTGCGATCGGCGGCTCCCTATCAGCGATCGCGGCGGCTCCGGGCGGAAGAAAGCCAGTCGTCTCGGAAGCGGGTGTTTGTGGAGGAAAGCGACATTCGCGCTAAACGGCTGGCGCGTAAATCGGGAGCTTTGATTGTGTTTGTTGTCGATGCTTCTGGTTCAATGGCGCTGAACCGGATGAATTCTGCGAAGGGTGCCGTCCTGCAACTTCTGACGGAGGCGTATCAAAATCGAGATCAGGTGTCTCTGATTCCGTTTCGAGGCGAGCAAGCCGAAGTTCTCTTGCCGCCAACCAAATCAATTGAAGCGGCTCGTCGTCGGTTGGATCGCTTACCTTGTGGAGGCGGTTCCCCGTTAGCGCATGGATTGACGCAAGCTGTTCGGGTTGGTCTGAATGCGAAACAGTCGGGTGATATTGGTCAAGTTGTAATTGTGGCAATTACCGATGGACGTGGCAATGTCTCATTAGCGCGATCGCTGGGAGACACAATTCCTGACGGCGAAAAACCCGACATCAAAGGTGAACTGCTCGAAATTGCAGCGAAGATCCGGGCGCTGGGCATTCAGCTTTTGGTGATTGACACAGAGAACAAGTTTGTGTCCACTGGCTTTGCTAAAGAACTCGCTAAGCAATCGGGCGGTAAATATTACCATCTGCCGAAGGCGACGGATCAAGCGATCGCGGGAGTTGCCCGGAGTGCCATCAGCGATATGAAAGCTCGCTAAGCTTTACAAATCGATTCATTCATTTTAGCCAGGGCGACGCGATCGCTATATTCCAGTCCTAAAATCAACGGCGCAATTACCTCGATCAACGAGTCGTGACGATCGCAGATAAATTTTTGAGGAGCAATCGAAAGATTGAGTATCCCTGGAAAAAACGGCGTCCGCTCTAACTCTAGAGATTGGAAAGCAAGAGTTTGCATTTCGATTTTCCCTAATGACGCGTTATCCAGGGACAACAATACCTGTTATGACAAAACGATTCATTTCGTCTGCATCTAGCGACACCGCGCCTTACATTTCACAAACTTGTACATAGGCAATGCGCGAATCTGTCAACTTATCCATCCATCCCTCTAAGTATTTGCGATTAGCTTTTTGTTCCTGCGGATCTTCTGTATCCATCGAATGAGGTGCTAACCCTAGAATTGCTGCGGTTGTGACGCAAAACATCGATTTTTGAAAGCTTACACAAATCATCACTCGTAAGTCTTCCTCACCCCGTAACGAACGGCGGTAGAACTGATGCAAATACTCCGGCACATGATGGCGTAAATCTTGCATCAATAGCGTGGGCGGAATTCCAGCCCCGCCCACTGGCAACGGATCGGCGTAAAGCACACCATAGGAGAAGCGTTCGGGTTCTGAGGGGATGGCTCTTGCCTGAGCGTTGTAGGAAACGGTTCCCATAAATGGGAATGATTTGAAAAAAACAGCTTCCACATAAGGAACGGCTGTGTCCATTAAGAAGGTTAGCCCTGCTGATTTTGGCAGGATGTCATAGGATTGACCGTCGATATTCACAGCATAGGTAATGGGCAGACTAGCGCTCTTTACCAATCCCTCTTTAACCAAGGCAACAACCTCTGGAATCGACGAAATTTCTCCCGCATCATAGCGATCGCTCAGTTCCGTAAAGATATCGCTCATGACCCGCCAAAATTGACCCAGCCCACTGTAATACGCCAGCAGCCGGACTTGCTCGATTAAAAATTCTGGGAATGCTTTAGACAACCCTTGCATCAGCAGATTTCCTTTGAGCTTTGCCCCGATCGCGGCTTGTGCCAGGGCAACAAATTCGGGCGTATCTAAGTAAGCGTCTAATCCGCCGCCGCCATGCCAAAACATTGCCTTCATGCAGTATTCAGCAAACTCGTAATTAAAGCGATCGTGCCACCAATGCTGAAACAGCTTCTTAGCTGAAACGTCTCCATTAAAATATTTGAAAAACGGAAACAACACTAAAAACTGATGCTCAGCAATGTAGTTAAGATTGTTGGAGTAAGCATCTAAAACAACGGCATAACTCTTGAGAACGCCAACCACTTCGAGAACGTTTTCCTCCGAATCGGGCAATAGCGCACCGCCAGATTCTAACGTTTCAATGATTTCAGCCAGTGGGTGCTTCGATCGCGCACGGGTGCTAACCATAGCTTCTCCTAGATAAACGGACGAATTAATTTAACCGAACAGGCAAAGGATTCTCAGATACTGCTGGCGTGAGCGGTAGATCTATAGTTTTAGGATTGGGTAGATGGGCGGCGACTGTGGTGAAGTCATTGATTACAGCAGTGGTGGTTGTTTCTATCCAACGCACCATCCAGTTGGGTTGCAGTCCTAAAATTACAATGATCAACGCCAGCCCAAATCCGGGCAAGCGCTCCGACCAACTAACTCGCGGCAAATTTGCCAACGCATCTGGCAATCGACCAAAAAATACTTTATTGACGAGTAACAGAAAATAGACGGCAGTTAGCCCAGTTCCAACCATTGAGAGCAGGGTTTGTACAGGAAACACCTCAAAGCTGCCTCGGAAAATCAAAAATTCTGAGATGAAGCCCGTCATACCCGGAATTCCAGCGCTTGCCATCACTCCAGCTACCATTAAGCTGCCAATGATCGGCAGTCCACGTTCTGGTGTCATCAATCCTTGCAGAATGTTGATATCGCGAGTTCCAGTCGTTTTGTAGACGACGCCGACCAATACAAACAGCAAACCAGAAATTAAACCGTGGCTCACCATTTGAAAGACGGTTCCCAGCAAACTAATCGGCGTTGCGGCAGCGACGGCTAACAGAATAAATCCCATGTGCCCGATCGAACTGTAGGCAACCATTTTTTTCATGTCGGTTTGCGCGATCGCGGTGAATGCCCCAAACAGTACGCTCACCACAGCCCAGCCTGCCAACCAAGGGGCTAATACTGACCACGCCTGCGGGAACAGTTCTAAGCCAAACCGGATCAATCCGTAGGTTCCCAATTTTAGAAGAACACCTGCCAATAGCACCGAAATCGGCGTCGAAGCTTCAACGTGAGCGTCAGGCAACCAGGTGTGAAACGGAAATAGCGGAATCTTAATCCCAAAGCCAATTAAGATTCCCCCCAACAAGATAATTTGAGCCGTGAGTGGCAATCCTTGAGACATCAATGGATTGTATTCAAACGTGTTCGAGCCGCTCAGCCAGACCAGGCCCAAGAAGGACATCAGAATCAAGATGCCAGAAATTGCCGTGTAGATTAAAAATTTTGTTGCCGCATATCCTCGTCTTGTGCCGCCCCAAATTCCGATCAACAAATAAAGGGGAATCAGCTCTAATTCGTAAAACAAGAAAAACAGCAGCAAATTGTGCGCTAAAAAAGCACCTGCTACGGCAGAGTTAATAATTAAAATCAGCAGATAATACAATCGAGGACGTTGGATGGACGTATCGCTACACCACAGCGCAACGATCGTCAGCAAATTGTTCAGAATGACCAACGGCAACGATAGCCCATCAATTCCCAGGCGGTAGGTCAAGCCTAAAGAGTCCAGCCAAGGAATATCTTCTTGAAACTGGAGCCCAATATCAATGACATCAAATTGAGTGGCGATGTACAACGACCACGCAAATACAATGCTGATCGAGGCAATAGCAAGCGATCGCAAGCGGCTAGACGACACCGAAGCAGGCAACAACCCGATCACCGCCGCGCAGAAGATCGGAATCCAAATCAGGGCACTAAGCATAGACAACCTAGAGTAGATAGAAATTGAAAGTAGGGTTTACCAAAACGATCGAGTTAGGATTGCTCCTAGTAGTGCAACTCCGATCAGAATGGTCAACATATAAGCTTGATACTGACCAGAGACGCTGTACTTCAGACTTTCCCCACTAAAGATCGACGCTAGGCCAACCAGATTGACAAATCCATCAATCACATAGCGATCGCACCACGAACTAAAGCGAGAGATCGAACTAACGACCCAAACAACGCTGACCCGGTAGAGCCGGTCGATATAGAAGTCATACGACAACATATCCTGCAAAAATCTGAGCGGAGCTTGAACTGGGCGTGTCCACGTATGGTTGAGTTTCAGCAAAGACCCCACCACACAACCTGCCAATCCAGAGCCAACCAGTAACACCACTCCCGGCACATTGACTAAGCCGAACGCTGGCAGTAGCGTTAATTCGTTTAGAATCGCCGGAATCAGAAGCGTCAGCACGATCAGCGTCACGATCGGGACTGCCATTGTCCAAGGCACCTCTGGAGCGCGACGAGTTTTAGGTTGGGGTTCCCCTAAAAAGACTAACCGAAAGACTCGGGTGAGACTAAGTGCTGTCAGTCCATTCACCAACAAAATAACGGCGACCAACCACGGTGCAACTAACCAGAAATCTTCGATGCCTCGCTGAAGCGCCCAGAAGCCACCTAAGGGAAATAATCCAATTAGCCCCGCCGATCCGACGACAAATGCACCTGTTGTGGCAGGCATTTTCTTCCATAGACCGCCCATTTCGGTCAGGTCTTGGCAGGTTGTCGTCATAATGATTGAACCGAT
Source organism: Myxacorys chilensis ATA2-1-KO14 (assembly GCA_019359275.1). Classification (GTDB taxonomy): domain Bacteria; phylum Cyanobacteriota; class Cyanobacteriia; order Leptolyngbyales; family Leptolyngbyaceae; genus Myxacorys; species Myxacorys chilensis. The sequence goes on from JAHHHP010000021.1 coordinate 27,852, forward strand.
GCTCATAAATAAGAGAGCTTTCGCGATCGCGTGGGCAAACAGCAAGATAAACGCGAAATCTGTCCAGCCGACGCCAACCGCAATAAACACCAATCCAAGGTACGCACTGGTAGAGTGGGACAACGCTCGTTTAATGTCAATTTGGGCGAGAGAAACAAGCGATGCTCCGATCGCCGTCATCGTTCCCAGCGCAATTGTCGCGCCTGAAGCAACCGGCGATAACACAATAATGGGCTGAAGCTTGATCAACACGAATGCGCCGCATCCGACCACAACAGAATTTCGTAGAATCGAAGCGGGATTAGGTCCCTCCATTGCTTCATCGAGCCATAGGTGCAATGGAAACTGAGCGCATTTTCCGGTTGGTCCGGCAATCAGCGACAGTCCAATCAAGGCGGCGACGAGTGGAGCCGGTTGAGCGGTTTCTGCCCACTGGTATAAATCCGAGAAATTAAGACTACCCGAATACGTGGATAGCGCAACAACACCCATTAACAGTAGGATGTCTCCCACACGCTTGGTTAGGAAAGCGTCTCGGGCTGCCGTTACAACCAAGGGCTGTGCGTACCAAAATCCAACCAGTAAATATGTGGAGAGCGTCAATACCTCCAGCAGAGCGTAGGTGAGCAATAGTGAATCACTTAACGCAATTCCACACATTGCCGCTTCAAAAAATCCCATCAGCCCAAAAAATCGAGCCAGCGCCCAGTCTTTCTCCAGGTATCCCAGAGCATATACCTGAGCTAGCAGGCTTAATCCTGTCACTAGCTCCATCGCGCCTACGCTAATGGATGAAAGCTCCAGTGCAAACGAGAGGTCTAGCCCAGCGGCTTGCAACCACTGAAACTCGAGATACTGGGGCGGCTGTCCCCAAACCGCATTAAACAGAAATGTTCCGTGAATTAGTGCGATCGCGGTGGTCAAAATATTTAAATAAGCAGCGGGTCGGGGTCCTGTTCTGCGAATTAATCCGACTGCCCACGGCAGAGTCAAAATCGCGGCTAGAAGCCCATAACAGGGAACCCACCAACTTGTATTAATGAGGAACTGATGCAATGAAGCCTCCCCTTGCCCTAACTAAAATAGAACTGACAAAAACATTCCCCAAGCTCAAGCGAGACCTCAGGGAGATAACTTACTGGTGTTATGACTATCGAGAAGTTACCAACAAATATTGTTTGAATTTCTTAAGATTCAGCTTACCGTCTAATCTGAGCAAATGTAAAACTCGCGAGATAGATAGCTTCTATCGTAGCAAGAAGTAAACGTTTACATATAAATGTAACTTATAGTTGAAAAAGATGTTGATTTCCAGAATGAAAAACTGCCTGGTAGGATGCAGTTTAATCGGTCAACGCTTCCTGTTGCAGCCGAATGATCCCGTCCACTCTGGGAATGGGCGACAAGCTAATAGGTAGCAAACAAAAGCGCGATCGCGCTTTCATAAGCCTATCCTATAGGTTAAATTTGCAAGTATTATTGAACTTTATATTGTCAAGTGTGAACGTCGGTCTTATTCTTAATAGAGAAGGTAGGAATAGCTTAACAAACCTTTACATCATGGGCGATCCCGTTGAAATAGCAGCGTGGATTGGTATGATTAGTTTCACTTATCAGGAGATTTCCAATGCCCATTGCTGTGGGAATGATTGAGACGCGGGGATTCCCGTGTGTCGTGGAAGCCGCAGACGCGATGGTGAAAGCCGCTCGCGTTACGCTGGTAGGCTACGAAAAGATCGGGAGCGGTCGCGTCACGGTGATTATTCGGGGTGACGTATCTGAAGTTCAGGCGTCTCTGGCAGCCGCGATGGAAGCGGTCAAGCGAGTCAATGGCGGGGAAACAGTTTCAACTCATGTGATCGCGCGTCCCAGCGAGAACCTAGAATACGTATTGCCGATTCGATATACCGAAGCGGTCGAGCAGTTCCGTAGTTAACTCGCTAGTCGCGGCTAGCGGTTCGTTTAATTTCAAGATTATCTTTTACAGATTGGAAGGGAGAATTTCAAATGGCTATTGCAGTTGGCATGATCGAGACTCTAGGATTTCCTGCCGTAGTAGAAGCTGCGGACGCGATGGTAAAAGCCGCTCGCGTAACCTTGGTCGGTTATGAAAAGATTGGAAGCGGCCGCGTCACGGTGATTGTTCGGGGTGACGTGTCTGAAGTACAGGCATCGGTTGCAGCTGGCATCGAGAACGTAAAGCGCGTTAACGGCGGACAAGTTTTGTCTACACACATCATTGCTCGCCCTCACGAGAACCTAGAGTATGTTCTACCTATTCGCTACACGGAAGCTGTGGAGCCGTTCCGTGAGAGCGTCAGCGGAATTCGCCCTCTTAACCGTCCGTAACGCCTGATGCAAATTGCGAAAGTTCGCGGAACCGTTGTGAGTACGCAGAAGGAGCCAAGTTTAAGAGGAGTCAAGTTTTTACTGGTGCAACTCTTAGACGATGCGGGAGAGCCACTTCCAGTTTACGAAGTAGCGGCTGACAATGTTGGCGCAGGCATTGATGAATGGGTTCTAGTCAGTCGGGGCAGTGCTGCCCGTCAGATTCCTGGTAGTGAAAGTCGCCCCGTTGATGCGGCGGTGATTGGCATTATCGATACCGTGAGCGTGGATAATCGCTCGTTGTACAACAAGGGAACGCAGTACTAGAAACCCTTCGTCATGTGCGTTTGGTTCTGCCAGGTTTCATGCGATCGCGACAGAAAGCTAGTCCGTAATTTCTAATTCGCTCCTTTGGTCATTTAAGCATCGGAGCGATTTGTCAAACCTAGGGTGATGAGCGCGCTCCGATGATGAATCGAGGGCGAGAAATGGCTTTCTGACCTTCAGGTTGATTTGGGAGTTGCGCCTTCGGTCTTGCGCCTTGCGCTAACCGCTTCGTTTTCTGCGCAATCGTTTCTCTGCGGGAAATACAGTGCATTAGGCTTCAGTTAGGAGATCTTGTTATGGCAGCCCGGAATGCGGCTCCGCCTACGCCTTCGCGCAGCTTAGCCGAGCCGAAAATTGATGAGACAGCTTACGTTCATTCGTTTTCTAACATTATTGGCGATGTGCGGATTGGCGCAAACGTCTTGATCGCGCCCGGAACTTCAATTCGAGCCGATCAGGGGAATCCGTTTCATATTGGTCAACACACCAATGTGCAAGACGGGGTGTTGATTCGCGGCTTAGAGCAGGGCAGAGTGATCGGAGATGATGACCATTCCTATTCAGTTTGGATTGGAAATCACACCTCGATCGCTCACATGGCATTGGTTCATGGACCTGCCTATATTGGCGATCAATGTTTTATCGGCTTTCGTTCGACTATTTTTAATGCACGGGTGGGCGATGGGTGCGTGGTGATGATGCACGTCCTGATTCAGGATGTGGAAGTGCCGTCTGGCAAGCTTGTGCCGTCAGGGGCGATCATTACAACTCAGGAGCAAGCGGACCGATTGCCAGACGTTCGAGAGCGCGATCGCGCGTTTGCTGCTCATGTGGGAGGCATCAATGAAGCGTCGCGGCTGCAAGACAAGCTCCCTTCGGGAGTGCAGGGCAAGCTCCCTTCGGAATCGGGCTATTACTGCGCCGAAACTACGAATGGCACTAGCCCGATCAACGAAAAAAAATCAACTCGTACACAGCAAACCACTGCCTCCAGTAGTGCTACCAATGGATCAACTATGAACGGCGAAATTATTAACCATGTTCGGCAATTGCTGGCGCAGGGCTACCGGATCGGGACAGAACACGCTGACCAGCGTCAGTTTCGGACTAGCTCTTGGAAAAGTTGCGCTCCGATTCAGACCAGCAATGAGTCTGCGGTTTTGGCAGAATTACAATCCTGTTTGGCAGAACACGGCGGCGAGTATGTCCGCTTAATTGGCATCGATCCAAAAGTGAAGCGACGGGTTCTTGAAACCATTATTCAGCGTCCGGGTGAAGCCCCTGCCAAGCTTTCGTCTAACGGCGGATCGTACTCCTCCCAGTCTTACAAGAATCCCACAGTCACTCGGCCTCCGTTGTACACGCCTGATTACAGCCATCGCGGCGCACTTGATCCAGCGATCGCGGCTCAAGTGCGACAAGTGTTAGCGAAAGGCGGACGGATTGGTATGGAACACGCCGATGAGCGTCGCTTCCAAACGTCTTCCTGGAAAAGCTGCACCCCGATTAGCGCCACAAACGAATCGGCGGTGATGGCTGGGCTGCAAGCGTGCATGGCAGAACACCAGGGTGAGTATGTCCGTTTGATCGGCATTGATCCAAAAGTGAAGCGCCGAATTTTAGAAGCGATTATTCAACGCCCCGGTAATAAGCAGGTGACGCAGCACACCAAGGCATCCTCATCTGGAGGCGCTGCTTATGGTGGTGGATCTTACGGAGGCAATACTCCTGGTGGAGCTGCTCTTGGGGGTAGTATCGCTGAGCAAGTGAATCATTTGGTGGTTCAAGGTGCAACGATTGGTTTGGAATACGCAGATGAGCGTCACTTTAGAGCCAGTTCTTGGCAAACCGCTCCAGTGATGCATGGCAATTCAGCGGCTCAGGTGATGAATGCCCTGAACTCGTTCCTAGCAGAACATCAGAAACACTACGTTCGGCTTGTCGGTATTGATCCAAAAGCGAAAAAGCGGGTTACGGAAACGATTATTCAGCGTCCGGGCAAGCCTGCCTCTACTAATGGAGCATCTTCTGGCTCAGCTTCTAGCTACGGTGGATCTCACCGCAGTCAATCGCAACACAGTCAATCGCAACACAGTCAATCAAGCTATGGTGCGTCCTCAGGGCATCAGAATAGTTCCTCGAATGGCAGTGGTCGCTTGAACTCAGATGCGGTGAATCAAATCCGTCAATTCGTCAATCAAGGCTACCGGATCGGCTTAGAGTACGCCGATCAGCGTCGTTACAAGACGAGTTCTTGGCAAACGGCAGCTAGTGTTCAGGCGCAGCGAGATTCAGATGCGATCGCGAAGATTGAATCGACGTTAGCCCAACATCCTGGCGAGTACGTCCGCATCATTGGTGTCGACCCGAACAGCAAACGGCGGATGGCGGAAGTGTTGATTCAGCAACCCAAGAAGTGAGGTTTGAGTTTAGGTTTTGGAGCGATCCGAAGGACTTCGGGCCGCGAATCGCAACTCTAGAATCTGAACTTAACCTTCCGAACTCCAAAATGGTGTGATTTATGATGCACTCTCCGCCCCCACAACTGCATCCAATCAGTACGACTCACTCCTATATGAGTGGTGATATTACGGTTGGTGAAGGGGCAGCGATCGCGCCGGGTGTATTGCTGCAAGCAGATCCTGATAGCCGAATTGTAATTGGCGTTGGGGTCTGTATTGGCATGGGTTCGGTCATTCATGCGAGTGGCGGAACCCTCACTATTGGAGAAGGAGTGATGATTGGGGCGGGCGTGTTGATTGTAGGCGTGATGGCGATTGGCGATCGCGCTTGCATTGGTTCTGCCACGACTGTTTTTAATCGCAACATTGGCTCTGGCGCAATGATTCCTCCTAGTTGTTTAATCTGCGCGGAGTCTGATACTACCCCGGAATCAGCACCGTCTGACCCGTGGGATGACCGCTCAGAAGCCTCTGCTAAACCGTTTTCCCAGAACGGACAGCCGAAAGCGGAACCATCTTCAGAAAATGGTCAGTCGAAACAATTTTCAACATCAGAGTCTAAAGCAGAACCAGAGACCAAAGAATTTGTTTCAGAGGAACCATCCAAAGAAGCTGCCCCTGGTTCTGCGCTCGTTCAAAAATCTAATTTGCAGGCTGGTGTGTACGGTCAGGTTTACGTCAATCAGCTTCTCGGCAAACTGCTGCCAAATCATAATTCTGGTCAGGGCTGATGCACTAGCGCAGTGTTCTACGTTACTCCGTAGTGATCGCACCAACATTGAAGGATTGCCCGAATAAATCTATTGACTTAAGCTCATGGCGTTTAGGGCAAGCTTAATACCTTTAGAATTTGACTCTATCAGATTATTAGTCTCCGTTTGAGAACATCTTGTCATCAAACGTGCAGATTACAATAAGCCTATTCTTCCAGGTGAATAGCTCATGTCTCGTTGGCAATTCTGGGTCGATCGCGGCGGCACGTTTACCGATATTGTGGCTCGAAAACCTGATGGCTCTCTGGTGATTCATAAACTACTGTCAGAGAATCCAGAACGCTATGCTGATGCACCATTACAAGGTATTCGAGAGTTACTCGGAATCGCTTCTGATCACCCCATTCCATCAGGGCAGATTGAAGCCATCAAAATGGGAACGACGGTGGCAACGAATGCGTTATTGGAACGCAAGGGCGATCGCACGCTTCTAATCATCACCAACGGATTTCGAGATGCATTGCGAATCGGATATCAAAATCGTCCGAATATTTTTGCTCGCGAAATTGTGTTGCCAGAAATGTTATATGAGCAAGTTATTGAAGTTGAAGAACGTTACAGCGCTCAAGGTGAGGAACTTTTACCAATCTCATCCGATGCCGAAGCACGATTGACGTTAGCATTGCAAGCCGCGTTTGATTCGGGCATTCGCTCTTGCGCGATCGCATTTCTGCACGGTTACCGCTATCCGCAACATGAGCAGCAGGTTGCCGCGATCGCCCATCAGATCGGCTTTACTCAAGTTTCAGTGTCTCACCAAGTCAGCCCGCTCATGAAGTTGATCAGTCGCGGTGATACGACAGTTGTAGATGCTTATCTGTCTCCAATTTTGCGACGCTATGTCAATCGAATTTTCAACGAACTCGATCAGACTGCAACCGCTCGACCGCGATTGTTGTTTATGCAGTCCAACGGCGGCTTAACCGATGCTCAATTTTTTCAGGGGAAAGACAGCATTCTGTCAGGCCCGGCAGGGGGAATAGTCGGTGCAGCGCAGACGAGCGATCGCGCTGGATTTCGTAAAATTATCACCTTCGATATGGGCGGAACTTCGACTGATGTTGCTCACTACAACGGCGACTATGAGCGCACGTTTGAAACCGAAGTGGCAGGCGTTCGAGTGCGATCGCCGATGATGGCAATTCACACGGTAGCGGCGGGAGGTGGCTCGATTGTGCGGTTTGATGGCGCTCGCTATCGAGTTGGTCCAGAATCGGCGGGCGCAAATCCGGGTCCGGCGTGTTATCGCAAGGGAGGACCGCTGACCGTGACCGATTGCAATGTCCTGCTGGGTCGAGTACAGCCTGAATTCTTTCCAAACGTGTTTGGAGCGACAGGAGATTTGCCGATCGATTCTGAAATTGTTCAAGAAAAGTTTATTGAGTTGGCCGCCGAAATCGCAGCGGCAACGGGAAAGAGCGTTTTACCTGAAGACGTAGCACAGGGATTCTTAGCGATCGCAGTCGAAAAAATGGCAAGTGCGATTAAGAAAATCTCTGTTCAGCGGGGGTATGACATTACCGAATACACACTCTGCTGTTTTGGTGGGGCGGGCGGGCAACATGCCTGTGCGATCGCTCAAACGCTTGGCATTTCTCAAATCTTTTTACATCCATATGCAGGCGTTCTTTCAGCTTACGGAATGGGGCTTGCAGACCAGCGAGTGTTGCGGGAACGCGCGATCGAGAAAGATCTATCTGATACGGTGATGATCGACTTGGAACACGCGATCGCGCAACTTGTTGAAGATGCTGAGACTGAGTTAAATCAGCAAGGCGCAACGACGACAGAAGTTATTCGACGAGCTCATTTACGATATGCCGGAACCGATTCAGCCTTAATCGTTAAGATGAATGGTTTAGATGAAATGATTCACCGATTTGAAGAATCTCATCAACAACGCTTTGGTTTTATTTCACCTAACAAAAAACTCATTGTTGAAGCGATCTCTACAGAAGTCATTTCGACAACAGCTTTACCAACGGAACCAGATATTTCAACCCCTCGAATTGGTCTGCTCGAACCCATTGCAACCGTACAGGCTTACATTGGTAATTGTTGGCAACCCACGCCTATTTTTCGTAGGGAGGATCTACGTCCTGGCGATCGCATTTCCAGTCCCGCTATTTTGATCGAATCCACAGGCACAAATGTTATTGAATCTGGCTGGGAAGCCGTTATGAATGACGGGCATCTTGTTCTCCGCAAGACCCATACCTCTACTCAATCCCCGATCCTACGCTCCAGTCTTCACACTCCTGATCCGGTGTTTCTCGAAATCTTCAATCATTTGTTTATGGCGATCGCGCAGCAAATGGGCGTTACATTGCAAAACACAAGCTCCTCTGTCAACATCAAAGAACGCCTAGACTTCTCTTGCGCTATTTTCGATCGTCAAGGTCAGCTTGTCGCAAATGCGCCTCATATTCCGGTTCATCTCGGTTCGATGAGCGAAAGCGTGAGCAGTTTGATTCACGATTACAGCAACGCCTTCAAATCAGGAGATGTTTACGTTTCAAACAATCCGTACAATGGCGGAACTCATTTACCTGACATCACGGTAATTACTCCTGTATTCGCAAAGAGCAACGCAACTGTCTTTTCTGCCACCCCCTTGTTTTTTGTTGCTTCTAGAGGGCATCACGCAGACGTTGGTGGTATCACTCCCGGATCAATGCCTCCTAACAGTACAGCGCTCGATCAAGAAGGCGTCTTGATTAACAACATTCGATTGGTTGAGCAGGGTGAATTTCAAGAACAAGACATTCTAGACCGACTGACAAATCATTCTTATCCGGCTCGCAATCCTGCACAAAATATAGCCGATCTGAAAGCACAAATTGCTGCTAATGAACGAGGTGTACACGAACTGCAAAGCATGGTTGCACACTTCGGCTTAGAAACGGTGCAAGCGTATATGCAGTATGTGCAAAACAACGCTGAAGCGGCTGTGCGGCAGGTGATTGATGCCCTCAAAAACGGCAGCTTTACTTACAAAATGGACGACGGCAGCCAAATTCAAGTTGCTGTAAGCATCGATTCTACCCATCGCACTGCCAAGATTGATTTCACGGGAACCTCTCCTCAACAGCCCAACAATTTCAACGCGCCGCTCGCCGTTTGCAAGGCCGCCGTTCTTTACGTCTTTCGGACGCTAGTAGACGATGACATTCCGCTCAACGCTGGTTGTCTGAAGCCACTAGAGATTGTTGTTCCAGAAGGCTGTATGCTCAATCCACATTATCCTGCTGCGATCGTAGCCGGAAATGTTGAAACCTCACAAGCCATTACCAATGCCTTGTATGGCGCGTTAGAAATACTATCGGCATCGCAAGGCACAATGAATAATTTTACGTTTGGCAATCATCAATACCAATACTATGAAACCATCTGTGGTGGCTCTGGTGCGGGTGCTACATTCGATGGAACCGATGCTGTTCAAACTCACATGACCAATTCTCGCTTAACTGACCCCGAAGTTCTAGAATGGCGATTTCCTGTCCTGCTAGAGCGCTTCTCGATCCGGGCTAACAGTGGAGGAAAGGGTTTCCATGCGGGCGGAAATGGTGTGATTCGTCAAATTCAGTTTCGCGCCGCTATGACTGCCGCTATTTTGTCGGGTCATCGCGTTGTGCCTCCGTTTGGACTGCACGGAGGCAACTCTGGAGAAGTGGGGCGAAACTATCTTCGGCGCAATTCTAGCGATCGCGCCGAAAATTCTATTGAATCACTCGATGGTAAAGCACAAGTGCAAGTGCATCCAGGAGATGTGCTGGTGATTGAAACACCTGGAGGGGGCGGATATGGCAAACCTCGTCCGCTACCCTCACTGCCTTCTAAAGAGGCTCGATCTAACGAGTTTCGTAGCTAGGAAGTGGACGACTGGTTCTGCCAGGGTCAGAGGCATCCCGTCTGCGCGAGTGCGAATCGCCTCGACGCTGAGGACGAGCGCGATGGGACGAACGACCCGATCCATCCCCGTCTTCGGTCGATGCATCACTGATTGGATCAGGGCGGGATGCGGTCAGCATAAACACCCGTCGCCCATCATTAATGCGGTAAAGATCTTCGGCAGTACAGACTAGTCCGGTTGCTTGTAGCGCTTCAATTCGTTCATCTCGCTTCTTTCGTGCAGTCTCTGGGTCGTCCCAGTCGAGTTCTGCAAATACTTCTTTGATCGGAGTCATTGCGTTTATCTATTGATTTTGATTTGTCTACTTAAAGTGCTACTTCTTAGCGTAGCGTGCTTTCAGGACAGATTTTATTCCTTAAAAGGCGATATGAAGCTTTAATTGCAAACAGCATATTGAGAAGCAAGTGCAAATTGATACAGGCACAGTTACTAAATTGTCATGAAGTGAGTTGCTCAAATTCGGCTTAATCACTTAAGAGCAATTCAGTTTCATAGATATCTTTATTCTACGCAATTAAAAATAACGAATAGTTCCGCGCCAAGAATCGTTTCATCCGCGACACGTATGCCTTTGCTAGTTGTGTAGACGGTTTTCAGCTCACAAGGTTCCGTAAACCATAAATAAAATCTGGAGTGAGAAGAAAATCTTTTATAGAACAGGGCTTGAATAAATAGGAGTGTCCACAAATAGAAGTAGCACACCCTGCTGTTGTGAGGCTTTACTTTCCTTTTACATTAGCCCCGTGCATCCACCGCTTCAATTTACACAAATCAGGTTTCAGTAGTACGCGTCTGATCAATAGGGTGTGATCGTTTCAAAGGCGTGTTCCAACCGCAATCGTAGGATATCGCAATCAAGACATCGCAATTAAAACTTAGTGTGTTGCGCTCATCACGCCATTGTCGCGTTTTCGACGTAACAAAGTTTTCGTTCAATTTTTTCCATTTCTTCTAAACTAGCAACTTTTCTGCTGAGTCATTTGGCTGATTACACGAGTAATGGGTCAGACGTGATTCAGTGAGAGAACTTCATGCTCCTCAAGGTGCTCTACCCCGGTATTTCATACAAGGAGTCTTTATGATGTTATCTACTCAGTCTTCTCAACCTCTCAATACGAATGTGATCGATTATTCGGCAAATGCTCTGCCTAAGTCAGAGTTGTCCACCTCTAGAACGGCAGCGCTTTCCTCTGCTCTACCTGTATCGAGCAGTTCTGCGCCTTCTTATTTTGTTGCCACCAATGGCAGTGATCAGAATGCAGGCACGATCGATAAACCTCTAAAAACGGTTCAAGCGGCGGTTGGTAAGATTGTTGATGGCAAAGGCGGCAACATTTTCTTGCGGGGCGGAACGCATACGCTGAACGACACGATCTGGGTTGGAGACTACAACGATGGGTCTGCAAGTTCTCGTTTGGTGATTCGCCCGTACCAAGATGAAAAGGCAATTTTAGATGGTCAAAACCGCGACATTGTGGGAGTTTCAGTCGGAGGACAGTATGTTGATGTTGCAGGGCTAGAAATCCGCAACACCAAAATGGGTGTAATCTCGTGGGGAGGGCGTCATCTCGGTATTCTCAATAACACCATTCACGATACAAACGATACGGGAATTGCCAGCTACGCGCCCAAAGTGTTTGGGTCAGCAGATGTGCGGGTAGATGGAAATGTTGTTTACCACACCAATCTCAAGAATAGCCATCGCGGGGATAGCGGCAATTGGGGGTCAGGCATTACGATGTCTCGCACCGATGGAGCTGTAGTGACCAACAATCAGGTCTATGAAAATTATGGAGAAGGAATCACAGGGACTCTTTCTAATAATGTGAGAATTGCAAATAATGTAGTTCACGACAATTACAGCGTCGAACTGTATTTAGACAATGCTACAAACTCTGTTGTAGAGAATAACTTTGTCTACAACAGTGGCAACGCAACTTACTTCCGTAAATCATCTGGAATTCCTCAGCCTGCATCTGGAATTCGGATGGCAAACGAAGACTATGGCAGTGATTCAAATCCATCCGATCGCAACATTGTACGCAACAACATCGTATCTGGCACATTAGCAGGATTTGAATATGCCAACTACGGTAAAGGCGGCGGTATGAAAAATTCGCAAATTGTCAACAACACCTTCTATGGAGGAACGGAAACAATGCTGAGAATTTCTAGTGGGAGCCACCAAAATACTGCGATCGCAAACAACATTTTCTACCAAACCAAAGGTAAACCGATGGCAGATATGCAGCCGAGTTCTGGGGTAGCGCTCGATCACAATTTGTGGTTTGGCGGTGCGGCAGGCAAAGCGGCAAGTTCTAGCGATATCAATGGCGATCCAATGTTGGTCAAGGCAGGCGGGTTTCAAGCGGTAGACTACAAGGTGCAGAACGGATCGGCTGCGATCGACAAGGGCGCAGCGCGGAGCGATGTGACGACCGATTTCTTTGGTGAACGCCGCCCAGTCAATAAAATGGAGATTGGCGCGGATGAGTTTAACTAAACGCCAGAGGTACTGCGTTTTTTAGAAATCGTAGCGAAGCCAGATTTCACGAACCATAGGAGCAGCGCTGCCTATTCTCTTAACTGAGGTCAGGGCAGCGCCAAACAAAAAACTATTTCTATTCAGAGCAAGTCCTATCAACTTCGCGAATCGTTTGTGATGGCAAATCGCTTTCAGAAATATCTTGAGGAGATTGACGTAACTGATTGCATCCTTGCTTCATTAGATTTGTTAAGTTCAGATCCCAAACGATCAGACCATTGCGATCGCTAACGCTGGTCAGAGCTGCTCCCTTGGCATCAAATGAAAGGCTCTCTACTGGGTCTTGATGTCCAAACAACGTTTTGATCACGGCTCCACTGCTTAAATTCCAAAGTTTGATCGTTTTATCCTGGCTGCCTGATGCGAGAATCTGTCCGTCAGCATTGAAGCCTATGCTAGACACAGGCTGGCTATGCCCAGTTAGTGTCAGATAGGGACTCGCCTCGCGTTCAGGTTTGCCATCACTAACCGTCCAAAGTTTAATTGTTTTATCCCACCCTGCCGACGCGATCGCTTTTCCATCAGGACTAAACCTCACACCTGTAATTCCCTGAAATTTAGTAGGATCAGGCGATTCGTTATGGTGTCCCAGCAGAATGGGCTGATTGCTCTCTGGATACCATAAGCGGAGGGTATTGTCGCTGCTTCCAGTCGCCAGAATTCGACCGTCTGAGCTGAAATCAATTGCACTAATGGCGGCTTCGCCTGCTTTCAAAGTTTCTACTAAGTCACCTTTAGGAATTGTCCAAAGTTTGATGGTCTGATCGGCGCTGCCCGACGCAAGAACACCTCCATCCGAGCGAAAGCGAATTGCTGTCACGCGATCGCTATGTCCGGGTAGCGTTTTAACTAGTATTCCTTTTTCGATATTCCAAAGTTTAATGGTTTTGTCTGCGCTGGCAGAAGCTAACAAGTTTCCATCAGGACTAAATTGGAGTTGCGTAACCGCGGCGCTGTGCCCGCTCAAGGTAGTTGCTGATTTCCAATTGCCGTCGTCGCCTTTGTTCCAAAGCGTTATAGCTCCCTCAGGACTGGCAGTAGCAAGCTGTTGTCTGTCAGAACTGTGTGCGATCGCGACGGTAGGCTGGCCGAGTTGGGAAGGAGTTTGAGAACGGAGGATGGCTTGTTGGAGTGTTGCGATCGCGCTAATTTTTGCGGGTTCCGGCAAGAAATTCCAAGGCCGATCGATCTGTTGCAAGCGATGTCCCATTTGTAGGGCAACGACTAAGGCCGCCTGTGATTGATTGGCAGATGAAAGCTTTTCTGAAGTAGCAGATAGCGCTCTAATATCACGTAGTTGGGCGTTGCGCTGCTGATAGAAAGAAGATGCAGCCATTCCACACGCTAGCAGTCCAGATCCAGCCAAGGCAAAGACAATGATTTTGCGGGCTTGGGGACTATGTTGTTGCTCAACAAAGCGGTGCGTGAATCGCTCAGCAGATTGTTTCAATCCGCCAACGGCTGTAGCGCTATGTTGACTGGTATCCGAGGCGAACCGCTTTAAGCCATTTTTTATGTTGGATGCTTTCTGAGTGCGTTGACGCCGACGTTGTTCTTTAGCAGCTTTTTGATGACGTTCGGCTTCTTCCTGCTCACGCTGGCGCTGTTCAAACAGTTGTTCGGCTTCTTCCCGTTGACGCTGTTCTTCAGCTGCTTTTTGCAATTGCAGTTGACGTTCAGTTTCTTCGCGCTGGCGCTGTTCTTCAGCCGCTTTTTGCAGTTGTAATCGTTCGGTTTCTTCGCGCTGACGTTGTTCGCGTTGCAGCCGTTCGGTTTCTTCGCGTTGACGCTGTTCTTCAGCTGCTTTTTGCAGTTGTAATCGTTCGGTTTCTTCGCGCTGATGTTGTTTGAGTTGTAGCCGTTTCGCTTCTTCCTGCTCACGCTGGCGCTGTTCTTCAGCTGCTTTTTGAAGTCGAAGTCGTTCAGCTTCTTCCTGCTCACGCAGCCGCTGCTGTTCAAGTTGCAAACGTTGACGTTCGGCTTCTTCCCGTTGATGCTGTTCTTTAGCCGCTTTTTGCAGTTGTAATCGTTCAGCTTCTTCCTGTTCGTGCAGACGCTGTTGTTCGAGTCGAAGTCGTTCAGTTTCTTCACGCTGGCGCTGTTCTTCAGCTGCTTTTTGCAATTGCAGTTGACGTTCAGCTTCTTCCTGCTCGCGTAGACGCTGTTGTTCGAGCTTTAGTCGTTCAGCTTCTTCCTGTTCGCGCTGGCGCTGTTCTTCAGCCGCTTTTTGAAGTCGGAGTCGTTTGGTTTCTTCGCGTTGATGCTGTTCAAATCGGAGTCGTTCAGCTTCTTGTTGCTCACGCAGACGCTGTTGTTCAAGTTGTAGTCGTTCAGTTTCTTCGCGTTGACGTTGTTCTTCAGCCGCTCTTTGCAATTGCAGTTGACGTTCAGCTTCTTGTTGCTCACACAGACGCTGTTGTTCAAGTTGTAGTCGTTCAGTTTCTTCGCGCTGACGTTGTTCTTCAGCCGCTCTTTGCAATTGCAGACGGCGTTCAGTTTCTTGACGCTGTTGTTCGAGTTTTAATCGTTCAGCTTCTTCCTGCTCGCGCAGACGCTGTTGTTCAAGTTGCAAACGCTGGCGCTCGGCTTCTTCACGTTGACGTTGTTCTTCAGCCGCTCTTTGCAACTGCAGTTGACGTTCGGCTTCTTCGCGTTGATGCTGTTCAAGTCGAAGTCTTTCGGCTTCTTCCCGTTCGCGTTGACGTTGTTGTTCAACCGCTTTTTGCAATTGCAGTTGACGTTCGGTTTCTTCGCGCTGACGTTGCTCAAGTGGACTATCTACCGAATTCCGCGATGAGGGTGTGAGCTTGTCAGAAATTGAAGCGCTAGGCTCTTGCACTACAGGCGCTGCGATCGCTTGGATCAAACTTTGGGGAAGCGGAGACTCAACAATGTCTGGCTGAAAGGGCTTGATCGAATCTTGTGTTATCAGCTTGAGTTGATTATTTGATGCAGCGTTAGATCCGCCCTCAGCTGTAGGTGCTGACCTTTCTGCTAACGCAACTCCTAAAATTGTCTTTTCACTACTTTTAACAACTCTTTTAGGCTTCTGCAATGTGTATTCGAGCTGTTGATCTTCCCAATCTTGTTTATGCTGATTAACGAATCGTATTTTTTGATTTCGTTGGTTGACGTATTGCAGCGTGTGGTTATAGACATAATCGCACAATCCATCAGTGTCAATTATGCCTTGAGCATTAGCCGCTTCTCCCTGTAAGCCTTGTACTAGATAATGGGTGAATACGCCATGTCCTAGTTCTGGGAATTTCCAGGATTGTTGAGAATTATCGCACGATAGAAGCGCATCGAATCCTGGATGTTGAGCAGCGCGTTGGCGGAGGATTTCAATCAGTTGTGCGGTCGAATCGTCTAACCGATCTAACATCTGATGGTTTGAGCCATCGTGTCTCACGTTGTCGCTGTGACATGTATCAAGCCAAACGACTTGTTGTTTGGCTTTGCAGTTGCCGAGCGCCCCTAAAAGAGCGATCGCGCTCATTCCTGTTTTTAGCAACGCATCTTTTTGAGTATCGGCGAGACAAAAAACGGCTTGCTGCAATCGCGGCTCTAATGCGCCGTGCCCACAGAAATAAAACAAAACCGTGTCTTGAGTTTGAGCATATTCCGCGATTTCCTGAAGGCTCTCACGCACAGCACTTAGCGTTGGTGCCCGAGACGCCAGATCATGGTGAATGGCGATCGTACGTTCTGGAAAACTCCGAGTGGCTTGGGTGAGTGCGTAGGCCAAGCTTTGACAGTCGATCGCGGCATAGGGTAACGAGGGGAGCCGAGGATCGTCATAGTGATGGACGCTCACCAGGAGTATCCAAAGTTTGGCTTGTCCACCTTTGAGCGCGCTTAGCGCAGAGCGCAACTCCGAAGGAATCTCAGAACGACTAGGGGTGCGAGGCATGGCTAAGAGTGATGGGTCGTGGAACTGCTGAGCGCATTCCCAGTGTATTGTGTTACAGCTATATCTACCTTTGATCAGGACATTATGCGCCTGTAGCCATTGGTTTTTCAACCGTTAATTCCGTATCTTTACAGTTGTGACACAGTTGTGACATCAATAGCTAAAGTCCACATGAGGGGCTAAAGTCCAGATGAGGAAGAACACGATGCAGGAAAGGCAAGCTTTGCGGATGCAGTCCGTGCAATTGCCGATGATTCCGATTGTCGGCGAACTGATTCGTCAGCATGAGGGGACAATTTCTCTTGGTCAAGGCGTTGTGGGCTACCCACCGCCCCCTCAAGCGATCGCGCAAATCAGCGAGTTTCTGAGTCAGCCCAACAATCACAAATATCAAGCGGTAGAAGGAATTGCCGCCCTGCGATCGCGGATTGCCCAAAAGCTCCAGGCCGAAAATGGCATGGATGTTTCTGCAAGTCAAATTGTCGTCACTGCAGGCAGCAATATGGGCTTTCTGAATGCGATTCTGGCGATTACCGATCCAGGTGACGAAGTGATTTTGCAGGCTCCCTATTATTTCAATCATGAAATGGCAATCACGATCGCAAGTTGTCAGGCGATCATTGTTCCAACAGATGAAAATTATCAACTGGACTGCGATCGCATCCGGGCAGCAATCACCGAGAAGACGCGAGCGATCGTCACGGTTTCGCCCAACAATCCAACAGGTGTTGTCTATCCAGAAATCGATCTGCGGGCTGTGAATCAACTATGCCAACAGCACGGTCTTTATCACATCAGCGACGAAGCTTACGAATACTTTACCTATGGCGTGCCTCACTTTTCGCCCGGATCGATTAGCGCCGAGCGCAACTCCAAAGGGACTGCGGCAGGTCGTGATCACACGATTTCTCTGTTTAGCCTTTCCAAAGCCTACGGATTTGCAAGCTGGCGCATTGGCTACATGGTCGTTCCGGCCAATCTGCTGGAATCGCTGCAAAAAATTCAGGATACGAATGTGATTTGTCCTGCGGTAGTGTCTCAATATGCCGCGATCGGCGCGTTAGACGCTGGAAAAGCCTACTGTCAAAAACAGATTGCCGCGATCGCAGAAGTGAGAGAACTCGTGTTGCACGAACTCAGTTCTATCTCTCACCTCTGCACTGTTCCGCCTGCGAATGGCGCATTTTATTTTTTGCTCAATGTTCACACGGATCAAACCTCAATGGAGGTGGTAGAACGGCTGATTCGTGAGTATCGCGTCGCGGTGCTACCAGGATCGACGTTTGGGTTAGAGACAGGTTGTTATTTGCGAGTGGCGTATGGTGCGTTGGATCGAGAAACTGCGATCGCGGGCATCGGACGATTAATTAACGGATTGAAACATATTTAGACGATCGCAAATTTGACACCTGTCCTATTTGGCAACGGATTTGATGGCGGATTGGATAACAATTGGATAACAGATGTGACGGACGAAATCAGTCTATCCGCTACATCTGTTACCCAATCCGCTGCCACCAGATTATCGATGCAAGATCCAGTAGAACAGCCCACCCAGACACGCCGCGATCGGGAGGGTCAAAATCCAGGACAGCAGAATTTGAGAAAATACCTTAGCATTGGCTTTTCGAGAAATGACGCCAACCCCAAAAATTGAGCCAACCGATACGTGAGTCGTTGAAACAGGCAATCCAAATTGACTCGCCGCAATCACTAGAAAGCCAGTGACCAAATTTGCTGAGAACCCTTGACCAGAATTCATTTCAGTGATTTTCTTACTCATCGTTTCAGCCACTCGACGAGCGTTGAGCAAGCCGCCTAACGCCATCGCCAGCGCGATCGCAAGCGAGCCGCCTTGCAGTGAAATGGCCTGAATGGTCAATAGTAACGGCACAATTTTTGGGGTATCGTTCAGTCCTCTGGCAAAGCCAACAATTCCGGCACTGAGAAAATGACCTGCATCCACTAACCTCTGACTAGAAATTCCGGCAAAGGCTCCGGTATAGCGTTGCTGACAGTTTTCGACCGAATCGATTGAAACGACGGAAGATTGCATTAGAGCGGGTGCGCCTACCGGCACTACTGATGCTGTTTCGCCAACACAAATACAGCTTTCTTTACCAATGCCTAGCTGTTTTCGGGCGTAGTGAAGGATGCCATACACTCCAATTGCCAACAGAATGGCGATTATAGGGCTTAACAGTAAAGGTAGCAAGAAAGACTTCTGTAATGCGGCAAAATTAACTTGAGTTCCGATTGCTAGTAATCCTGCACCGACCAACGCTCCGGTTAATCCATGAGTTGTTGAAATTGGAAATCCTAAGATTGTCGCCAGAATGACGGTTAGCCCTGTGGCAATTGCAACGGCAAGGTGAAAATCGGTTGCGTTCGCGATCGCATCAGGCACAAGCCCTTTGCCTGAGAAACTTTTGACCAGAGCAGAGGCCAGGAAGACAGAGCAGAGCGATCCTGCAAATGTAGTGATGGTGGCCCATGCGATCGCGGTTTTGTAATTTGTTGTTTGACTGCCAAATAGGGTAGCTACGCCTTTGAAGTTGTCGTTCGCACCGTTGGAGTAGGCGAGGAACAGAGTTGCCAAAAAGAGGAGGACAAGATACACCAAAATTAGGTCTCCTTGGTTCAGAGATTAATGCTCAAAGATTAACGTTTGGTTATGCTGCTTTCAACGCTCAATGTTGCGGCTGTCGAAAGCACTAACCTTTCATCATCCTGGGTTGAATGCAATAATTTCTAAACGATAACCTTTTCTTAACTTTGCTCTCTCATTTCATTGTTTAAGAGCTTTTCCGTATACTCTCAACATTCAGTAGGGGCTAACGATAATAAGGATTAGAAACTGTGCAAAACGATTGCTTAAAGATAAGCTCTTCAAGCAGTCGTTTTATTAGCAATGCGATTAGCGCATAGCGCAACTTCGTAGAAATCGCAAATGCGACTAGCAACAGCTTTCTACATCGCAGCAAGCACTACCCTCATTCGTAACTGTGACGTGATAATCTAACCCTTTTGTCTCCTGAGCGGGTCGAATGATGTTACGTGAACAATCGAATATAGGTGCAGACTCCAACGGAATGGTTTCGTAAGGTTCAACCGGAATCACATCACCATAATAAGCACCACTTGAGCTTGTGTAAATCCCAAAGGTCTTCTCACAAACTGCCATTCGTTCGCCTCGATAAAGCGTATGCCCGTCATCATCCTGAACCGCCTTCCAAGGCCCTTTATAAATCACCGCTTGATTGCGATCGCGACACTCTCCTTCTTTCCCCTTAAACGCGCGAACCGTGAGAGAACGAAATTCAATACCGTCTACGACTTGCCAAGGTTCTGTTTGGCGACTCAAAATCTCGATGCCATAAAATCCGGCTTGCTCAAACATTTCGAGAAATTCGTTCTCGCGAAATGCGCCAGAAATGCAGCCACTCCATAAGTCAGGATCATTGAGAATTTCGGAAGTCGGATCTTCATCGCACACAATGTCAGAAATTACGGCTCGCCCGCCCCGCTTTAACACACGAAAGATCTCTTGGAACAACTGTTTTTTATCGTGAGGACGAACAAGATTCAAAACGCAGTTGGAAACGACAACATCAACGCTATCACTAGCAATGAGAGGCTGATCGCGGCGTAAGCGATCGCACTCTGATTCTAGCTCTGCCATCCCAGCAACGGTTGTAACCGGATGCTGCTCTAGCCAAGCTTGGACTGAATCGAGGCTGAGAGCTAAGTCTTGAATCTTACCTTTGACAAACTCAACATTGCGGTAGCCCAATTTCTCGCTCATCTCGCTTAGATAGCTGCGAGACAACCCTAGCATTTCATCATTAAAGTCAACCCCAATGACTCGTCCTGCCGCCCCAACTTTTTGAGCCATGATGTAGCAATTCTTTCCTGCGCCTGATCCTAGATCGACAACCGTCTCTCCTGCATTCACATAGCGCGTCGGATCGCCGCAACCATAGTCTTTCTCAATGATTTCCTGGGGTAACGCCTCTAAATAGCGACTATCATAGCCATCTGTCGGACAGCACAACGCGGCTTGAGGCTGCTGCGCTCCTGCTTCGTAGCGTTGCAATACAGCTTGCTCAATATCATAAGTGATGTTAGAGGAATCTGTCGGTTGAGAAAGTGCAGTTTCAGTCATAACAGTGTCTCGATTACCACTTCATGTTACACAAGACAATACATTTGCCGCATCGCTCTGGATTTAAGTCTACCGAGAGCCACCGCAGAAAAGCTGAAAACTTGCTAAAAATAGTATGAAATCTCAACCTATTTCTTTCGCGTTGATTTCTGTACTTGAGTTTGACTAATTGAACATCACTCTAACAATGGATGTACTGTTGTAGTTCCCATTGTGTCACTTCTGTGTGATAGTCACTACATTCTTTGTACTTAAAGTCTAGAAAGGTTTTTGAGCCTTGCTCACCCAAGGTTTTTATCAATAAGGTATCTTGCTCTAGACAACGCAATGCTTCGATCAGTGTTGTTGGCAGCGTTTGTAGAGTAGGAAATTCTGAGCCGCGAACAAACATATTTTCGTCAATGCGATCGCCCGTCGTCAAGTGCTCAGTTATCCCTTCGAGTCCTGCCGCTAGAATTCCCGCTTGCGCTAAATAGAGATTGGTTGAACCATCGGCGAGGCGAAGCTCAAACCGTCCCCCTTCTGGAATTCGTAGCATGTGAGTGCGATTGTTGCCACCAAACGAAATGTATCGCGGGCTCCATGTGCTGCCGGATGAGGTCATCGCTGCGCCTAACCGACGATAGGAATTGACGGTCGGATTGCAGAGCGCTGTCAGGCCCCGTGCGTGAGCCATCACCCCTGCCATAAATTCGTAGCCAAGTGGAGCCACGCCTAATTCATCCCGCGCATCTTCAAACACGTTTGACTCACCGTTCCAGAGGCTCATGTGCAGGTGAGCGCCATTTCCTGTGAGATGACTAAATGGCTTGGGCATAAAGGTTGCAGTCAATCCTTGCTGTTCTGCCAATGTCTTCACCATGTATTTGAAAAAGACGTGCCGATCGGCAGTAGTGAGCGCGTCGCTGTACGTCCAGTTAATCTCAAACTGTCCGTTGGCATCTTCGTGATCGCACTGGTAAGGCTCCCAGCCCAACGCTTCCATATAGCGCACCAGTGTGGAAATCAGATCAAATTGGCGCATCAGGTTGAGTTGGTCATAGCACGGGCGAGCCGCGTCATCGAGCGGATCGGCAATGCGGTAGCCCTTCTCCGCTTGCTTTAGCAGCATGAATTCGGCTTCGACTCCGGTTTTATAGTCATAGCCGAGTGTTGCAGCGCGATCGCACACTTGTTTCAAAATGATTCGTGGTGCGGCGGCAAAGGGTTCACCATCGAGGTACAGATCACTGGCAACCCAACCGACGTTAGGTTGCCACGGCAGCACGATCAGCGAACTTGCGTCAGGAATCGCTGCGATATCGTGAGCGTCGGGACCTAAGCCCAAGTTACACGCAAAGGGCGCAAAACAGGCACCCGCCGATTCAACCGCAGAAACTTTGGCAGCAGGAACGAGCTTAGCGCGAGTTCCTCCCAGCAAATCTGTAAACGAGACTAGAAAGAAATCTAACTTATGCGCTTTAGCAAGGTCTGTCAGCGTTTGAGTTCTGGGTGCAGTTCCAACCATCGTCACATCTCCGGCGATTCCTGCATCCAGTAAATCAAGCGCATTTAGATTAATTTGTAGTGAATGCTACTAATGTGATTGAGATTGTATTGAGTTTTACGACTGGCAATTTATGCAGCTTGGCAAAGCCGTTATCTCTGAAGTTGCGCTTGGCGATCATTGTGGCGATTCGCTCAAGAGCATCACAACGGTTACCAGATCCATTGTGCGTAATCTCATGTGCGTAATCTCAGTTGACAGAGGATTTGATAGCAGATGTAACAGATGAGAATTGCTTCTATGGATGAATCCGCTACGCCCATTATCAAATTGGCTACCGACTTGGTTTAAAACGCAAACACCGTTCTCAGCACTCCAATCACCACATCACTGTTGTCTTCATTGAAGTCTGGGTTAGTAATCCAAATTACTCCTGGCGTAACGGCAATGTTGTCATTTAAGCGATAGCGATAAAAGGCTTCTAAGTGAAATGAAGGGTCGCGATCGCGCACTCCTAAATTGCTGCCCGCTAACTTTGGCTCTTGCCCTACCAACAGACCGCCTAAGTTTCCTTCCTTAAACAAATCAGGAAACGCTAACGTAACCGCCCAATTCCACACGTCCCCTTTGCCTCTGTTGACGTAGCGATGATTGGCGTAACCAACCCATCCCCCTAACGCAAACTTTGGTGAGAGTTGAAACGTACCAGAAACTCCGTAAGCGTTAATGCCAACCGCTGTTCCAAAGTTACTATTTGCCAAGTTGCTTCCCGCCGCACTCAAGTTGAATGGGTCGTCAGGCTGCAAATCGCTGGCAAACGGTGCATACGCATTAATGTAGGTAAAGCCAATTCGCGACGTTTGACTCAGGTTCACAATGAGTTGGGCTAAGGCTCCATACTGACCATTAAACAACCCGTTCTTATCGCTGGGATTAAATGCATTTGGAACTAGATATCCTAAGTTCACTTCTGCCGCGTCGCCAAATCGGTGTCGCAGACCAAATCCTGTACCCCCAGAGTAGTTATAAATTGGGTTACGCAACCCAAATAGCGACACTGCACCGCCATCAAAATAGGGGTTGAGTTGCGAAGACGCATCTAGATCAACAAATCCGTTTCCGGTTCCAGCGAGATAGCCATCGGTGTTGCTGCCGATCGGGAAGCGGTAGCGCAGTAAAGCAAGCCCGACTGTACCGCCGCTATCGCCATCAAATTCGACCCGCCCCTGGTTAGTGCCCAAAACGCCCAAACCGCGAACTCCTGTCGGGCTGGTTGCATCTGGCGTTGTGTTACCAAGCGGGACGACGTTGTTTGCCTGTAAGCGAGTGGTGAGCAAGTCGCGCCCATTGAAGCTGGTGTTGAGGTTCAAGCGCACCCGGTAGCTCAGCGTCGGATTCCGGAGCGCTTCTTGTCCGTTGGCATTGTCGCCCGCAAGGACACTAATTGCACCAAAAATAGCCTCGCCTTGTAGCTTGGTTGTCGTGGAGAATTGTTGCCGTTCTACTGTAGCGCTTCGAGCTTCGAGGGCACCTACTCGACCTCGCAATGTGGCGAGTTCAGCCGCAAATTCTTCTTGCAGCCTTTGCAAGCTTGCCAAATCTTCTTGTTTGACCAGATTTGCAGTAGATGCTGCAATCAATTCATTCACGCGATCTAAACAGGCATTTAACCCCGCCGCAAATTCGTAGCGGGTCAAAGCGCGATCGCCACGATACGTCCGATCAGGATATCCGGCGATACACCCATACCGCTCAACAAGAGATTGAAGCGCTTGAAATGCCCAATCCGTGGGTTGCACATCCGATAGTTGCGATACCGAAGTGACTTGATCCAGTTCCGGCTGATCTTGGCTCTGAGGTGCGGCGGGAATAATGTCGTTTGAGATATTATTTGAGATCTTGTTTGAGGTTTGCTGAGCGATCAGTTGCGGAGACGGAGAGGTGGAGAGATGGGGAGCGGCTTCAAACACTTGCGGCGCGGTTTGTTCAGGTTGAGGCGAAGCGCTTAGAGCTGGAGACACTAGAAAGCAGCTCGTTGCTAGGGCAACGAGAGAGGCAAATGAATCGTGTTTTGACATTGTTTTTATAGATTGAGAATTGATTTTTTATAGTTTTTGAGAACCGCAAAGTAAGTTTGTGAACTCAGAAAACGGCGGCTCCAGATCTCCGATTTCTTCAAGAAATCAGAGATTTTTGCACAATTCTCAGCGATTCGTAGAGTTCATCGAGACGAACGGCGGCGGAGTCTATCGATCGTTACGGCGATGATAATCACTAAACCTTTGACAACCAACTGCCAGAAATAAGACATGTTGAGCAGAGTCAAGCCATTGTTGAGAACGGCAATGATTAACGCACCGAGCAACGTTCCCGGAATCGTGCCGATGCCACCCGTGAAGCTTGTGCCGCCCAAGATGACAGCCGCGATCGCGTCCAATTCATAGCCGTTTCCTAACTGCCCAGTGGCACTATAGAGACGGCTCGAACTCATGACGCCTGCTAACCCTGCCAGCAATCCGCTCACTCCGTAAACGAATAGGAGGACGCGATTCACTTTAATACCCGTTAGACGCGCTGCGCGCTGATTACCGCCCACAGCATAAATTTGCACGCCCAATACCGTCCGCCGTAGGATAAACCAACTCGCCAGCACCGTTAAGAGCGCAATCACAACCAGCCAGGGGAAAGGGCCTAAGTAGCTATTGCCGATCCAGGCAAAATTGAGATCCCGATTTAGCACCGTTGTGCCGTTAGCAACCAGATAAGCAACCCCGCGCAGGGCCGTGAGTGCGCCCAGCGTCACGATAAACGGCGGTAAATCTACAAACGCGATTAGCACGCCGTTGAGCAACCCTAACAGTAATCCCGTCAGCAGCGCTGCCAGCACCGCCGCCCATCCTAACCCTGGCACGAGCGAAGTCAAGACGCCCACGACAGCAGACACGCCCAAAATCGAGCCAACCGATAGATCAATGCCTCCTGTCAGAATTACGAATGTCATGCCAGTTGCCAGCACGATGTTGATCGAGGCTTGCCGTAAAATGTTGACCACGTTTCCTGCGGTAGGAAAGTTGGGGGTCAGCACCGAAAACAGGATGCAGATTAAGATGAGAATCGGCAAGATTCCGAGTACCTGAATCCAGTTGTTCGCAGTTTTGCGCCGACCTGGCGCACCGCGTGACCCATCCTTTAACGGTCGTAGTTCAGTTTGACTCATGATGCAGTAACCTCCGATGCGCCAGTGGCGTAAGCCATAATGTTTTCTTGAGTAATGGATTGACGAGTCGAGCCGCCAAGTTCGCCAACAAGCTGTCCTTCTCGCATCACCAGGACGCGATCGCTTAATCCCACAACTTCTGGCAGTTCGCTCGACACCATCAGAACGGCAACGCCTTGTTTTGCTAGGTCGCTAATAATCCGGTAGATCTCGCTCTTTGCCCCAATGTCTACGCCCCGCGTGGGCTCGTCGAGTAGCAAGACTCTCGGCTTAATGGCCAGCCAGCGTGCTAGCAGCAATTTCTGCTGATTGCCGCCCGACAGATCCATGGCGCGAATTTCTAGGTTTGCGAGTCGGATATTGAAGTCTTGAACGGCATTTTTCGCAATTTTGCCGACCGACCCCCAATTAATCACGCCTGCTTTAGCGTCCTGCTTCAGCATATTGAGGATGATGTTTTTGCCAGAACTCATTTCTAAGAACAACCCTTGGTCTTTGCGATCTTCTGGGACGTAGCCGATGCCTGCCGCGATCGCATCTCCAGGGGAGCGAATGTTCAGCTTTTGACCGTTGAGAAACACTTCGCCGCTGGCTTTTGGGTCAGCCCCAAAAATCAGCCGCGATAGCTCTGTGCGTCCTGCGCCGACGAGTCCCGCCAGCCCGACAATTTCGCCAGCTCGCAGCACTAGATTAGTGGGTTGCACCTTACGACCATCGCTGATGTTGCGAACGTCTAGTACGATCTCACCGGGAGTCGTTTGTCGCTGATGTTCGTAGAAATCTTGCATTGGGCGACCGACCATCATTTGCACAAGCCGCTCTGGTGAAATTTCATGCCGATCGAGACTACCAATGTACTGACCGTCTCGTAGCACGCTGACTCGATTTGCTAGCGCATACACTTCTTCCATTCGGTGGCTGATGTAGATGATCGCAATACCATCACTTCGTAGCTTGTGAATCACCTCGAACAACCGCTCAGTCTCGCGATCGGACAGTGCCGCTGTTGGTTCATCCATCACCAAAATGCGGCTGTTATCTTTCAACGCCCGGGCGATTTCGACCTGCTGTTGTTCTGCGATCGACAAGCTAGAAACCACATCATCGGGGGCAAAACTTGCTCCTAAGCTTTGCAGCACCCGTGCCGCTTCTCGCCGCATTCCTTCACGATTCAAAAGCTGTCCTTGCCGCAACTCACTGCCCATAAACATATTTTCAGCAACGGTGAGATTAGGCGCGACATTGAGTTCTTGATAGATCAGATTAATGCCTGCTCGTCTTGCGGTGCCTGGATCGGTAATAGTGAGCGGTTGCCCGTTGATCCAAATCTCGCCTTCATCTGCAATGTAGGCTCCAGCTAAGATTTTCATCAACGTGCTTTTACCTGCCCCGTTCTCGCCCATTAGCGCATGAACTTCGCCTGGATAAATCGTAAGATTGACGTTTTGCAGCGCAGGCACGCCACTAAATCGTTTGGTGATGCCCCGCATTTCTAACACTGGCGTCGCGATCGGGGCGTTGAGTGGCAACGGTTGTTGATTGGTTGTCATGAGCCATTCCTGAAATAGAGGTTACTGCCAGGCTTTGTACTGGCTAACGTTGTCGCGGGTGATGAGCTTGACGGGAATCTGAATGTCGGGGTTGGCCGGTGGCTTGCCATACAAAATGTCGTTGCCGACCTGAACCGCTTTTTGCGTCATGCCCAACGGGTCTTGAGCCGCCGTGGCGACAAACAAACTAGATTTGTCCTCGATCGCGGACTTTGCCTCGGGTGCGCCATCAACGCCGACAATAAAAAAATCACTGCGCTTGGCTTGTCTAGCCGCGAGTTCTGCCCCAACGCCGCTGGGGTCATTAATGGCAAAGACTGCATCGATTTTGGGAAACGATGTGAGTAAGTCGCTCATGACTCTCAATCCGCCATCCCGGCTGCCTTCAGCGTTCTGGTCTTTTGAGAGGATTTTGATATTGGGATATTTAGCGAATACCTGTTCACAGCCATCGACGCGATCGAACACCGACTGCACGGGTGGACCATTCACAATCACTACATTCCCTGTGCCCTTAAGTCGATCGGCAATGTATTGGCAACTCACCTGTCCCGCTTGCAGATTATTAGAGGTGACGGTGGCATCCACTCCCCCGCCTGCGCCCGTGTCAACGGCGATGACGACAATTCCAGCTTGTTTGGCTTTCTCAACGGCAGGCGTAATGCCTTTACTATCTCCCGCGTTGAGAAGAATCAGGTCGGTGTTAGCTGCAATAAAATTCTCGATTTGGTTGAATTGTTGATTCAGGTCGTACCCGCTCGAAACCACCGTCGTACGAACATTCTCGCCACCGAGTTTTTTGGCTTCTGCCTCTGCACCGCGTCCCATCAACACAAAGAAAGGATTGCTGAGATCACCAACAGTGACAGCAACCGATTTCAGCTTGTTATTTGGGTCTCCCTGGTTTGCCTGATTGGTGGGTGTGCAACTGACTAGAATGCCGCCGACAAGACTCAAAATGCTCGTCGCAATAGCGCTGTGGCGAAGCGCTCTGCGAGTTGCTAATGTATTTACGTCCATTTTTCTCCAACAACTCACTTCCAATCATTCACTGGATGAGAGTCAGCAGAATCTGCATTGCGATCAAACATTGAACCAGATCTACATTACGTAAATCCGACTCATGACACTACCAGTATTTGCAGTTTCAACATTTTGTAAACTGGTTTTATCAATGTAACTAGCAATACTAGTTACATTGATAAATTAGATGTTTGAACAGGCACAATTATAAATTTATGCCAATGCAAAAATCTTATTATTGAATTATGTTTAGATAATGTTTGAACTTGCAAAAAACAGCTTGTAGTGAAAGCCCTTAATAATGAAGTGTGATATATTTCGCAACACTGTATTCTGCACACTCTCTATAGCAATTATGGTGCGGCTTGTCAGAGATCCATCACATCTATCCTAATGGTTATATCTTAAGACGTAGCTTTAACGACGTATCGCTGAAAGCCTCTCTGTCAGATAGTTTACACGTTTACTTCAGCAAACAGAAATCGCCAGAATTAACAAAAAGTAATTATTTTTCATCGTCTAGGGTAAATTCTGCGTGATTGGATTGAAGCGATCGCGAGATCACAACTCCTCACGACGACTCAACGTAGTAAATGATCGCTAAAAATCGAATGGGTAACTGAATCAGGTTTTCAGGGCCGTGGGGCACATCTCCCCGAAACGTGAGCGCATCGCCTGGCTCTAGTAAATAGGTATGCTGACCATGGCGATATTCAAGTTTGCCATCCAGCATGTAGATAAACTCAATTCCAGAATGCTCGAAGGTGGGAAAGACCTCTGAGGCATCGTCCATCGTAATGAGGAACGGCTCAAATAGCCGCCTCTGCCCTTGTTCGTAAGCGAGTAAATGATAGGTGTGTCCGCATTTAGTTCCGCGTCGAACGACCTCCATTCCAGCTCCATCTTTGACATGTTGCGCTCCGCCTACTGGCATGTTGTAGTTGCGAAACAGCGTCGAGAGAGACACCCCAAATGCGCCAGCAAGTTTTGTTACGGTTTCTAAACTCGTTGACGTTTGAGCATTTTCAATTTTTGATAACATGCCGCGAGAAATTCCGATCTGTTCGGCAACATCTGCGATCGTTAATCCATGTTTCTGGCGGAGTTCTCGAATGGTTGTGCCTAAATATCGGGCTAACGAATCGTCAACGAGGTTAGTTTTTGTTGTAGCTTCCGTCATAATTACCCCTTAATCGCCGCTTGCCACATTCATTATGATGTGGATTGAAGCGAAACATTATTGACATATATGAAACTTTGATGCACGATAGTTCAACAAAGTTTCCTTTTGGGAATTTTTTAGCCTATGCCGTTTCGTCTATTAAAATTTGCTCTGTCCAAAGAGCATCCTGAACCTCGGATGTTTCAGAGCCGCGATCGCTTAAAGTCGAGTTACGATGCGGTGATCATTGGCGGTGGTGGTCACGGATTGGCTGCCGCATACTACTTATCACGCGATTACGACATGTCTAACATCGCTGTGATCGAAAAAGGCTACATCGGAAGTGGCAACACTGGACGCAACACGACGATTATTCGATCGAACTATCTCACACCAGAAGGTGTGAAATTCTATGACGAATCGGTTCGGCTGTGGCAAGACCTGTCTCAAGATTTTGACTTAAATTTATTTTATTCAACCCGCGGCCATTTCACGCTGGCACACACCGATTCAGCGCTCCGAACCATGCGCTGGAGAGCGGAAGTCAACAAGCATTTTGGTATTGATAGCGAAGTGGTCAGTCCTGACGACATCCAAAGTGCATGTCCTCCTATGAATCTCGCCTGCGGAGGTCATGCTCCCGTTTTGGGTGCGCTCTATCATGCGCCTGGAAGTATTGCCCGCCATGATGCGGTGGCTTGGGGCTACGGGCGCGGAGCCGATCAGCGTGGGGTCGAAATCCATCAACAAACCGAGGTATTAGGAATTACAGTCCAATCGGGTCGTGTGACGGGAGTAGACACCAATCGAGGGCACGTTTCAACGCCAAAGGTACTTTGTGCCGTTGCTGGATTCACGCCTCGAATTTTAGACATGGTGGGACTGCGATCGCCGCTCTACATTCACCCACTCCAAGCCCTTGTGAGTGAACCAATGAAACCCTGGCTTGATCCGATCATCGTGTCGGGAAGTCTGCATGTCTATGTGAGCCAAACGGCACGAGGAGAACTGGTGATGGGCGCTTCGCTTGATCCGTATGAACTGCATTCAACCCGATCGACGTTCGATTTTGCGGAAGGGTTAGCGGCTCATATGTTGGAGCTATTTCCCTTTCTATCGCATGTCAAAATTGTGCGGCAATGGGCGGGGCTTGCTGACATGACGCCTGACTTCGCGCCGATTATGGGCAAAACTCCAATTGAGGGGTTCTATCTCGATTCGGGATGGGGAACCTGGGGCTTTAAAGCGACTCCGGTTGCGGGAAAAACAATGGCGCATACTGTTGCGTGCGATCGCAATCATGACCTGATTCAAGAGTTCTCGCTGTCTCGATTCAAAGACTATCAATTAGTTGGTGAAAAAGGCGCAGCGTCAGTCGGACATTAATCTCAGTGGGGTATTAACTAATGAAACTCATCACCTGTCCGATTAATGGAACTCGACCCGTTTCAGAATTTGTGTATGGCGGAGAATTGCGGCTAATCTCTGACCCGCAAGCGTTAGATGATCAGACTTGGGCGGAGCAGGTCTTCTATCGCAATGGCGCACCGGGAATTAAAAAAGAATGGTGGTGTCATGTGCCAAGCAATACGTGGTTTATTGCAGAACGAAACACGGCAACAGATGAAACGCTCAACACATATTTATATGGTGAGGAGGACAGCCGATGAATGAGATGCGATTGCTGCCTATTCCGGGTGAGTGGATCGATCGCCGTCAACTCATCGACTTTACGTTTGAGGGAAGGCGCGTTACGGGTTACGCCGGAGATACAATTAGTAGTGCGCTGTGGGCATCAGGATATCGCATCTTGGGGCGAAGCTTTAAATACCATCGTCCTCGTGGAATTTTGAGTTTTGCCAATCACGATACCAATACCTTAATGCAAAACGGACAAATGCTGAACGTTCGAGCAGATGTGCTTTCTATTCGTTCAGATATGGCCTTGACAGCAATCAATAGTATGGGAGATGTGAGGAGCGATCGCGCTCATGTTCTCGACTTTTTCTCTGCGTTTCTTCCGGTTGGCTTTTATTACAAGGCCTTTCACACCAAAAAACTCTTCCCGTTCTGGGAGAAGGTGATTCGCCGCATGACGGGACTTGGAACAGTAGACCCGTCTACTCCCCACATCCGCACCGCAAAGCGGTATGACTTTTGCGATGTGTTGGTCATTGGTGCTGGAATATCAGGACTCTCCGCCGCGCTCTCCGCGGCTCAAGCGGGGGTAGATGTCGTGATTGTCGATGAGAACCTACATCCGGGCGGGTCGGGACAGTATCAGCTTGGGGGCGAAATGGCTCAAGCGCAACACACGGCTAACTTAGTGAAATCTGTTCAGCAACATCCGCGCATTCGGCTCTACACCGAGACAGAAGCCGCCGGGTACTACGATGATCATTGGGTTCCATTGGTGGGGCGGAACTACCTTTCAAAAATGCGGGCAGAGTCGGTCATTGTGGCAACGGGCGTTTACGAACAGCCTGCTGTGTTTCGCAATAATGATCTTCCGGGAGTGATGTTAGCGTCGGCAGCACAACGGTTAATTTATCGCTACGGGGTTAAACCAATGAATCGCGCCGTTGTTTTAACTGCAAATAGCGATGGTTATCGGGCGGCGGTTGATTTGATCGCACAGGGTATAACTGTCGTTGCTGTTGTTGATTTACGCGAAAGTTATGTAGAAGATCAATGGACAAAGAAACTGTGCGATCGCGGTGTCAAAATTTTCCCAAATCACTGCATTTATGAAGCGAGCTCCAATCCAGCGAATGATGGAGTTAGTGCCGCGATCGTCTGTTCACTCAATAGTGGAAATCCTGAAACAGGCTTTGCTCAATTGATTAGCTGTGACGGAATTTTGATGAGTGTCGGTTGGGCCGCGGCTGCCAATCTGCTTTACCAAGCCAAAACCAAGATGCGCTTTGATGATCATGTGCAGCAATTCGTTCCGCACATCTTGCCGCCGGGAATTTTTGCCTGTGGTCGCGTTAATGGAATTTTTCATATTGAGCAAAAGCGCTGTGATGGTCAGCGTGCAGGGTTAGAAGCGGCTGCTTATTTAGGCAAGAGCGACTTAACGAAAATTGCAGTGTTGCCCGAAGCCGAGTCTCCCTCTCATCCATTTCCAATTGTGGCGCATCCAAAGGGTAAAAATTTTGTTGATTTCGATGAAGACTTGCAGCTAAAAGACTTTTACAACGCGGCGCAAGAAGGATTTGACAACATTGAATTATTAAAGCGGTATACGACAGTTGGAATGGGAGCGAGTCAAGGCAAACATTCTAATATGAATGCGTTGAGAATCCTTGCGAGAATCACGAATAAAACTCCAGAGCAAGTCGGGACAACCACCGCGCGACCGTTTTTTCACCCTGTGCCGATGTCTCACCTAGCAGGGCGAGGATTTACCCCAGAGCGGCGGACTCCGTTGCACAGCCGTCACGAAGCGTTAGGGGCAGAATTTATGCTGGCGGGTGCGTGGCGACGCCCAGAGTATTACAGGCAACGCGGCAAGAATCGCGAGGACTGCATTCGATTAGAGGTAGAAGCTGTTCGCAATGGAGTTGGAATTATTGATGTAGGCACGCTGGGCAAATTAGAAATTCGGGGTGCAGATGCCGCAGAATTTTTAGAGCGAGTTTACACGGGGCGATATACCTCGATGAAGATCGGCACAACCCGCTATGCCCTGATGCTCGATGAAACGGGCGTCATCGTCGATGATGGTGTGATTGCGCGGCTCTCGGCAGAGCATTTTTACTTCACGACAACTACATCCGGGGCGGCAACCGTGTATTGGGAGTTGTCGCGCCTCAATACGATGTGGAGATTAGACTGCGGAATTGTGAATCTAACGGGGGCGCGATCGTCAATCAATCTGGTTGGGTCTCATGCCCGAACGGTGTTGGCTAAACTCACTGATTTCGAGTTGTCTGAAGCTGCGTTTCCCTATCTTGCTGTGCGCGAGATGCGAATTGCAGGGATGCCTGCGATCGCAATGCGAGTCGGATTTGTCGGAGAGTGGGGGTACGAAATTCATGTCGCGGCTGACTCTGCTTTGGCATTGTGGGATGCATTGATGAATGCGGGTGCAGACTATAACATTCGTCCCTTTGGAGTGGAGGCTCAGCGAGTCCTCCGGTTGGAAAAGGGACATTTAATTGTGGGTCAGGACACGGACGGATTGACCACGCCAATGGAGGCTAATTTGGGTTGGGCAGTCAAGCTAGACAAACCCTTTTTCGTAGGTCAGCGAAGCCTGCAAATTATTGCTAAGCGAACGCCAAAGCATACGTTAGTCGGATTCGTATTAGAGAAGAATTTTAAGGGCACTCCACCTCAAGAATGTCATCTCATTATTGACAACAACGAAATCGCTGGACGAGTCACCAGTATTGCATTCAGTCCAACGCTTCAGTGTTATATCGGGTTAGCTTACATCAAACCAGGACTATCTGAGGTTGGAAATTCGTTTTCGATCCGAACAACAGATGGTACAAGCGTCATGGCAACCGTTAGTAAAACGCCATTTTACGATCCTGATAATGCACGTCAAAAGAAAATTGCAACAGTTCGTCGAGAGGTGGTGGTATGACAGGGTTTCGAGTCAGTCCAATTTGTGATGCAATGCGATTAGCGCAACGCGCAACTTCGGAGAAAATGGCAAAGCCAAGCTCCGAAGAATCGCTAATCGCAACAGAGCGAGAAATCAATCAAATGCGCTTTGCACAAGGCAATAGTTCAGGTCATTCAACCACTCTCGGAATCACTGACCTCTCGTTTTTAACGCGCTTCGGGGTCAAAGGAGCGGCAGCGGCAGCTTGGCTTCACGCTCAAAATCTCCCAATCCCGGACGCGCCTAATCGCTGGCTTCCGTTACGCGGAGGAGGCTTAATTGCACGGTTAGGATTTAATGAATTTCTAATTGAAGATAGCATTAACAGCTCGATTGCACCTCAATTAATAGAACTGAGTCAACATCCTCCCGCGAAGGTGTATCCCGTACTAAGACAAGATGCCGCGATCGCGCTGGGCGGATCGCTCATTCTCGATCTCTTGGCGCAAACCTGTAGCCTTCATTTTCGCGCCCTGAATCTCTCAGAATGTCCTGTGGTTCTGACCACAATGGTAGGTGTCAACGTGACGATTATTCCCGGCGAAATCTATCGCATCTGGTGTGATGGAACCTATGGAGTTTACCTATGGCAAACCTTGCTAAACATCATTGAAGAAATGCAGGGCGGAGCGGTTGAATTTGAGCAGCTATTACCCTTGTAACTCATTGTTTGTGATTAAGAACAAAAGCGAGAACAAAAGCAATGTGTGGAATTGTTGGATTGCTAGTTAAAGAACCGGAGCTACGAGAATCGCTCGGTGCACTGGTCGTTCCGATGCTGCTTGGCATGAGCGATCGCGGGCCTGATTCGGCTGGATTAGCTGTGTTTACAGAACTTTTAGAGAATTGCAATTCTACTGGAGTCGTGCCAAGCATTACTCGCAAGTACAGTCTCTACATCGGTCAACACCAAATTGATTGGACAGAATTTACTCACAACCTCCAACAGATTGGAAATGCCATCATCAAAGAAAATGGCAATCATGCGATCGTAGTCTCCGATTGTGAACCAAATCTGCTGAAGCAATGGATTAAGCAACACTATCCACAGTTGCACATCTTATCAACCGGACAAACGATTGACCTTTACAAAGATGCAGGCAACCCGGCAGAAATTATCGATCGCTACCAGTTTGGGTTGCTGACAGGAACTCATCTAGTTGGGCATACGCGCATGGCAACCGAATCTGCCGTCACGCCTGCTCACGCCCATCCGTTTACTGCCGGAGAAGACTTTTGTCTGGTTCACAACGGCGCACTTTCAAACCCCTACTCGATCCGCCGCCAATTAGAACCTCAAGGTATCCAGTTTGAAACCGATAATGATACCGAAGCCGCTTGTCGATTTCTAGAATGGCGAATGCGAGAAGGCGATGACTTAGAAACAGCACTGCAGACTGGATTTGAAGCACTCGATGGGTTTTACACCTTCTTGATCGGAACCAAAGATAAACTCGCTTTGGTGCGCGATGCCTTTGCCTGTAAGCCTGCGATCGTAGCCGAAACCGATGACTATGTTGCGATCTCATCGGAGTTCCGCTCTCTTGCCCATTTGCCTAACATCAAACACGCCAGAATCTATGAACCAGCTCCAGAGGAGATACATGTATGGATGGTTTAACTCGTAGTAATGATCTGACGTTCGATTTGGCCCAAATGCCTCTGCGCGACGTCAATCAGTTTTTGCACCACAACGTTGAGAGCGGACAGAAAATCACGATTCTCAATCCTGACGGCGCGCACAATATTGCAGTCGGGTTGGATGCACCAATTGACCTCGACATTGCAGGACATGCGGGCTACTACGCGGCTGGAATGAACAAGTTGGCAAACGTAACGATCGCCGGAAATGTGGGGCCTGGAGTTGCCGAAAACATGATGTCTGGGCGGGTTCACGTTCGGGGATTTGCGTCTGTAGCGGCGGGGGCTTCGGCTCATAGCGGACTGCTCGTGATTGATGGAGATGCTAGTTTGCGCTGCGGCATCTCGCTCAAAGGCGCAGATATTGTCGTGGGAGGTAATGTTGGCAGCTTTTCTGGATTTATGGCGCAAGCCGGGCGAATGGTCGTGTGTGGTAATGCTGGGGATGCATTAGGAGATTCGCTATACGAAGCGATTATTTATGTGCGGGGTGATATTAAATCACTGGGCGCAGATGCTCAACTCCAACCGATGACCGACACAGATTATTCAACGCTAGAAGAGTTACTAACGAAAGCAGAACTTACCTACAGTCCACAAGAATTTAAACGCATTGCTTCTGCAAAGCAACTTTATCACTGGAATGCTAACGCCCATCAAGAGTACTAACCTTTAGAAATTCTGACTATGGATCTCAACAATTCTTCCACTCCGCGATCGCTCTCTCGTGAAGCATCGTGGGGCTACGATCACCGCATGATCAACTACATCCAAAACGCTGCAAACCAAGGGCTATACGAAATTCGCGGACTCGGAGCCAAACGCCAACTTCCCCACTTTGACGATCTCGTATTTTTAGGCGCATCTCTGACGCGCTACCCGCTCGAAGGCTATCGCGAGAAATGTTCCACGAAAACAGTCTTAGGCACGCGCTATGCCAAAAAACCGATCGAACTTGACATTCCAATTACGATCGCCGGGATGAGTTTTGGCTCGCTCTCGGCTCATGTTAAAGATGCTCTCGGACGCGCGGCAACGGCAGCCGGAACCTCCACAACAACCGGCGACGGCGGCATGACGCCCGAAGAACGGCTCTCGTCTAAAACGCTCGTTTATCAGTGCTTACCCTCTCGCTACGGCTTCAATCCTGATGATGTGAGAAAAGCAGACGCGATCGAAATTGTCATTGGTCAGGGGGCAAAACCGGGCGGTGGCGGGATGCTGCTCGGTCAAAAAATCAATCCTCGCGTTGCTCAAATGCGAACCCTTCCTGAAGGTATCGATCAGCGATCGGCTTGCCGTCATCCCGATTGGACAGGCTCCGATGATCTGACCATTAAGATTGCGGAACTCCGCGAATTGACCGATTGGGAAAAGCCAATTTACGTCAAAGTTGGAGCGTCGCGTCCGTTTAACGATGTCAAACTAGCGGTGCAGTCTGGAGCCGATGTCGTCGTGGTCGATGGTATGCAAGGTGGAACTGCCGCCACGCAGGTGGTGTTTATCGAGCATGTCGGAATTCCAACGTTAGCGGCTGTCCGTCAGGCCGTAGATGCGCTGGAAGACCTGAATATGAAAGGGAAAGTTCAACTGATCGTGTCGGGCGGTGTTCGGACGGGAGCCGATGTTGCGAAAGCGTTAGCGATGGGAGCCGATGCTGTTTCGATTGGGCAAGGCACACTGTTTGCGATGGGCTGCAATCAGGAAACCTATCTACAGGACGGCACTCACTATTCTGCTGTGGACGATTACACAGCGCTCGGAACCACTCCGGGACACTGCCATCATTGCCATACCGGAAAATGTCCTGTTGGAATTACAACGCAAGATGCAATGCTAGAGCAACGCTTAGAACCACAAGTGGGAGCGCAACGAGTGAAAAACTATTTGCAAACGTTAGCAATGGAACTGACCACGATCGCACGAGCTTGCGGTAAACAAAATGTTCATCATTTAGAACCAGAAGATCTGGCGGCGTTAACCATCGAAGCCGCTGCAATGGCACGAATTCCTCTAGCTGGAACTAACTGGATTCCAGGAGCTTAAGGGCGAGTTGAAAGAGATGATCCGGCTGCCGCGATCGTAACCAGCGCGATCGCGACGACAGCCTGCAACTCTAGGGTTTCTCGCAGAATCACAAACCCTGCGATCGCGGCTACAGCAGGTTCTAAACTGAGCAACACACCGAAGGTATGCATCGATAAATGCCTCAACGCTTCTAACTCTAGTGAATACGGAATCGCCGATGACAGTAAAGCAACTCCAAATCCTAGCAACAGTATCTTAAGATTTAACGCAGCTAAACCAACAGTAAATAGATTGATGGGTAGAAGAATCATCGTTGCCACTGCCATCGCCAATGCCAATCCTACGCCACCTGACAAGGCACGACCCACCCGAACAGACAGCAGAATGTAAGCTGCCCAGCACGCTCCTGCTAAAAGGGCAAGCCCGACTCCAACCGGATCAATACTTGCTCCATTGATCGGCGTTAACAGCAAAATTCCGATCGCTGCTAAAGCAACCCACAGCAGATCGAGTAGCCGCCCAGAATTGCAGACAGCCACTCCCAAAGGCCCAACAAATTCTAACGCCACCGCAACGCCAATCGGAATTCGCTCAATCGCAAGATAGAACAGAAGATTCATGAATCCAAGGGAAACACCAAATAAAATTAGTGCTCTAGAATGGGAACGAATTCTAATCTCAAGTTGCACTTCGTTAGAGCGTTGCCCTGTCAATCGCCATATTGCTACTAAAACGATCGCCGCAAATCCAACTCGCAGCAAAACAATGGTGATGGGGCTAATTTCGGCGAAGAGAGTCTTTGCGATCGCTGATCCAAGCTGGGTTGAACCAATTGAAAGCAACACGAGACCAGTAGGCGATATACCAGTAGATGATATAGAGGAATGATTGGGCATTTGTAGGATGTGCGCCTCGGTAGAACTAATCGGATGATTCTACCGTTGATGCAACGTTGGATGCTCCAAGCTGTCGTTCGGGCTGACGTGTGTACCAGTATGCCCAGACAATCAGTACGGCCTGAAACGGAAGCCTTGCCCAATAAAGGGTTTGGCTTTGCGGAATGCCGTCAATCTTAATGTTGTGTACCAGCATGTATAGATTAGCAGGAAACACAGCAATAAATAGCGCAATCAGTCCCCATGCGGCTGCGACGCTAACCATTGGAATCAATACACCAACGCCGCCTAAAATCTCAAAGAAACCGCTTATATATACCGAGGCGAATGCTGGAAACGGTGGCGGCACAATGCGAGCATATTGATCTGGTTTCAGAAAATGGCTGATGCCAACAATAATAAGACAAACGGCAAAAATGCCGCGAAGAATTTCTTTACGACGATACTGCGGAGAGTGAGAAGAACGCATAACAAGAAATTCTAAACAGTACTCTTAAGCCAATTTGAAGGCTCATTCTAGAAACTATAAGTTAGATGGCTACTCATTTTCTTGCATCTACCTAAAGTGGTTTCTAAGCGCAACAGAGTATCAATGCTTTGCTTTAGTCATTGCTTTAGTAATTAAGTTGTAGCAGAGATTGCCGAGCCGATTGAGACTGCCAAAAGTCTAAAATCTGATCACCAACAAGCTGCGGATGGAAATAGTGAAAGAAGTGATGTCCATCTAAACATTCCCACAGCCTATCTTCTGGCTTCAACCAAGCTGCCCAATCAGCCAATGCAGAAGGATCGACAATTGGATCGGTTTTACTACCACAAACGAGCATTGGCATGGGCACTCCACCTTGAGGTAAGCGGTTTAACTTAAATAACGAATGGAGACCCGGAGAGCTTTCTAAATCAAGTCGAAGGACATGGATGATCTCCTTTATGGAGTAAGGTGGCTTTTGACCAAACAAACTGACCATCAGTTGACCTAAAACTTGAGTTTGGCTACAAGGTAGAAGTTGACGCTGCACGTAGTAATGAGCGTGCCAAGTGACGGCAGGCTGCGCTGAAACGGCGAGCAAGGTTAACGATTTGACTCGTTCGGGATAATAGCGGCTATAGAGCAATGCCACAATGCCGCTAATGCCGTGACCCATGAGATGAACAGGGTCGTCTTGATGCTGAAGATACTGATGCAGGAGCGCGATCGCAGTCTCTATAGAACTTCCTTCATCTAGCGTCTGGCAATACTCCCACTGGGCAAGATGAGTTTGCCCTGCCAAGTAACGCATCAGCGGTTGATCAAAATACTTAAGGCTTGGACTTGCGCTAATCCAAAGAGCAGGTATTGAGCTAGGCATAAAAATCTCCAGTTTAAGGGCAAGGAGGGATAGCCGAGAGGGACATCCCACGGTGAACTGACGAGAATTTGGACGCTGTTTGCCGTTCTAAGCCTATTGAGTTTGAATTTCAGTAAGCTTGAACAAATTCTATCATCCTTGTTGAGAAGCTATCTCACTAAATCTCTGCAAATAATGTAAGAGAGAGACTTAAACAGCTGATATTATTACGGCTCTATCTTTTTATATAGCGATAAAAAATTGATTGTCGCAGCCGCACGATCGACCTATTCTGCGTGAGTAGAACTAAACCTTATTGGGGTTTTTACTCTAAGGTGAGAGATTTCACTGGCGAACTATGAAGTTTATTCGACTGACTCGCATCATTGCAATGGGATGCGTAATCGTAAACAGCACAAAAATTCTAAATTACTTAATAATTTTCACGTCTCCTATTCATTACATCATTCACCACCTTGCAGTAGATTTAAGGGCTCTCAGTAATTTGTAGTCTCATAAGCACATTGGCTTATACTGCGTACCATAAATGAGAGTAATTATCAATAAATGAAACGCTAGGTTTCTCAATACAATATGAGGCTTCTCTTGATTTAGCTCTCAAAGAATTAGAATCAGCAAGACTCCGCTTCCTTGCAGGGGTGCTCTGCACCGATCGCGTTGGTGGAATTTGTAACGCTAATTCTCCATTAGCGGAACTAGTCGCAACGTACATTCCTCTAAAACATCGCAACGATACTCGCTTATGAATTTTGCCTCCGCTCGGCTTCAGCAGCAGCTTCACTTCATTGTTGAAATTGATGCTCTAAAACATGTTCTGCGTCAAACTCTCTTAATGGATCGCTCCCGGCGCGAAAACGACGCAGAACATTCCTGGCATCTTGCGGTTATGGCGATCGTACTGGCGGAATATGCCGAGCCAGAAGTGAATCTACTGCGGGTTCTCAAAATGGTTCTGATTCACGACCTCGTAGAAATTGATGCGGGGGATACCTTTTGTTACGATGCCCAAGCCACTTTGGATCAAGCTGAACGAGAACAGTCAGCCGCCGATCGCCTGTTCGGACTCTTACCGCCTGATTTGAACATTGAACTACGATCACTCTGGGACGAATTTGAAACCAAAGCAACGCCAGATGCTTGCTTTGCAGCGGCACTCGATCGGCTTCAGCCCGTCTTACATAACTACTACACTGAGGGCGGAACCTGGAAAAAGGCTGATATAACGGTAGAGCAAGTCAGAAGGCGGGTTGCTCCAATCTTGAAAGCCTCACCGCTCCTCGCCCAGTTTGTCGAAAACTTAATTCAAGATGCCCTTGTTCAAGGATTTATTCGACCTGAAGCATAAGTTTTAGGTCATAAATGGTGAGCCTACGAGAGAATAATGAACGACGTACGCTAAACGACCGATGGGACGAATTTTTATTTCAGCAGGACATGGCGATCGCATCAACGGCATCACCGACCCCGGTGCAGTCGTTGGAGGCACAACCGAAGCGAGAGAAATGATTCTCCTACGAGATTTTGTGGTAGCGGAGTTGCGATCGCGGGGTGTAGAAGTGTTGACCGTGCCCGACACACTCAATCTGTCGCAGTCCATTGATTGGATTAATGCTCGCGCCCGTCGGGACGATGTTGCCGTCGATTTGCGGGCAGATGCGTTCTCCAACCCAAGTGTGCGCGGGGCAACGGCTTACTACATTACCAACAACGACGAGCGCCGCAAAAATGCCGAACTTGTGTTGCTGTCCCTGATTCGGCGCGTTCCTCAGTTGCCGAGCCGAGGCGCAAAACCCGATAGCGACACAGGACTCGGAAGTCTACCATTCTCTCGATTGACCGTTCCGCCATCGCTGGTGTTAATTGTTGGATTTTTAACGAATCCTGACGATCGCTTCATCATCCAGAATCAGCGGCGAGATCTAGCGCTAGGAGTGGCCGATGGTTTGATTGCCTGGAATCGCGCGATTTCTGGAGTTCCAACTCCATCTCCGACCCCCACGCCCGCCGCTTACGAGGCAATCGATATTAGTATTAACAATCAGGCCTATGCGGATCGAGGCATTTTAGTCAGTGGCAACGCCTACATTCCGATCGATTTAGTCGATCGCTTGGGAGTCGATTTGTCGAAAGCGCCTAATGTCACCCGCATTAACTATCGGCAGATTGTGTTTGTCAAGGCGGT
Source organism: Myxacorys chilensis ATA2-1-KO14 (assembly GCA_019359275.1). GTDB lineage: Bacteria > Cyanobacteriota > Cyanobacteriia > Leptolyngbyales > Leptolyngbyaceae > Myxacorys > Myxacorys chilensis. Next base: position 69,430 of record JAHHHP010000021.1, read on the forward strand.
TGAGCTTCGTGAGTATAACGTTTCTGTCGCTTGGAATGCTCAAACTCGAACTGTGCTCCTGCGATCGATTCTAAAAATTTGTCCTGGAACGATCGATCGGATCATGGGAGTTGGGGCCACGACTGAAGTTCAGCTCAACCTCTTTCTCAGAAATAATAATGATGCGGCGCTGAACCAGTTTCCTGACATCGCCAAGCTTTACCGCGAAGAAGGCAGTATTGAAGGCGTGAATTACGATATTGCCTTTGGACAAATGTGTTTAGAAACGAATTATCTCCGCTTTGGCGGCGACGTCCAGCCGAGCCAAAACAACTTTGCAGGCATTGGGGATGTGGGCGGCGGCCCGCAAGGAGCATCCTTTCCAAGCGCCAGAATTGGCGTAAGAGCACACATTCAACAACTCAAAGCTTATGCCAGCACCGAACCGCTCGTTCAGGAAGTCGTCAGTCCGCGATTCCGATTCGTGACGCGTGGAATTGCGCCCTTGGTTGACCAACTGAGCGGACGCTGGACTGCCGATCCAGAATACGGCACAAAAATCAAAGCGATCGTCAGAAAACTCTACGAATCTGCTCAAATTTTGTAGCACAATCGGCGCGGGATAGCCTGCTCGCGCCAATCTGCAACCGTTCAGAATTCATGCTTGGTTAGCGTAGGATGCCCGCAATTGACCGCAAGCGGCATCGGCTTCTAGCCCCCGCGATCGCCGCACGCTGACCGCCACATGTCGCGCTTTCAAAGCATCCATAAACGACTGGAGGCGACGCTGATCGGGGCGCTGGTAGTCAGCTTCGCTGATCGGGTTGTAGGGAATCAAATTGACGTGGCTCTGAAACCCACGCAGATGCTCAGCCAGCTCGATGGCCTGTTCCACCCCGTCATTCACGCCCGCCAGCACAATGTACTCAAACGTGACTCGCCGCCCTGTGATTTTGACATACTCGCGGCACTCATCGAGCAATGCTTCTAAGGGATACTGCCGAGCGCTGGGAATGAGTTGTTCTCGCAGGGATTGGTTCGACGCATGTAAGCTCACCGCTAGGGTTGATTGCAGCCCATGCTCCGCTAATTTACGGATGCGACCGGGAATGCCGACGGTAGAAATAGTGATGAGTCGCTGCCCGATGCCAATATCTTCGTTCAGCGATCGCACCGCCTCTAACACGTTCTCCGGATTCAACAACGGTTCTCCCATGCCCATAAACACCACGTTCGACACGCGCTGTCCAAACACTTCTTGAACCGTCAGCACCTGATCGACAATTTCGTGCCGCTCTAGGTTGCGCTTGAAGCCGCCTTTGCCCGTCGCGCAGAAGTCACACGCCATCGGACAGCCCACCTGCGAGGAGACGCAAACCGTCAGTCGCTTCTCTGTCGGAATGCCAACGGTTTCAACGATCTGTCCGTCTGTTAAGTTTAGTAAAAGCTTGATCGTGCCATCTAAGGCCTTTGCCTGGTAGTGGATCTGCGATCGCCCGATCGGAAAGGCGGCTAACTCCGCTCGCCATTGTTTCGGAAACACCGAGATGTCCAGGAGCGATCGCGCTCCCTTCTGATAAATCCATTGGTGGAGTTGCTTGCCCCGATACGCAGGTTGCCCGTGCTGCTCAACCCACTTTGTTAGCTGGGCGAGCGATGCACCCAGCAAGGGAACCTCTGAGACTTGCTCTACGGAGTCTATTGACGCTAACTGCTGAATCACAACTAAGAAAACCCTGCTGAAACTGTATTCACCTGTGAAGGCGATATCTTTCTCTGTAATCCTCTATAGTAGCGCTTTCGGTGGATACGGATAACTTTATCTAAAAATTTTGCAATTTATACATTGATACTTGTGAAAACACTTACTTCTTTTTGGAAAACTTTTTAACCTGTTTTGAGCATAATCCGTAAAATCCCCGCTTCCGATCTAGCTATCCTAGTAGAGACTGAGATGAGTTTCAAAGCGGAATTTAAGAAGTAACTTTACTCAGGGTGTTAATGCTGAGAAACTCAGCTCAAGGTAATAAAAAGGACGACATGAGGATTTGAATCTACGGCTAAAGCATTTCGATAAATTCAAAATCCTGCTTTATATAAGTAATAAATGCGCCTACAACCTTGAATGCGCTCTCGTTGACAGTGGCTCAAGCGCTAGAGGATACAATTCTCTCAAGCGCTGGACGATCATTTCGCTTTTGTCCTTTATCGCTGACCAGGCTGGTTGACCTGTTACGATGTCTACTCAACAAATGCACGAACAATTGCTTCGGATCGGTTCAGTTGAAATTAGCTTGCGCCAGTCGGAAGAGCTTTTTCGAGCCTATGTCGAATCCGCCAATGATATGGTCTATACCCTCGATTTAGAGGGCGCAGTGACCTACATGAATTCCTACGGGCTCAAATTGCTAGGCTGCTCCTCTAGTGAAGTGCTAGGGCGTTCTTACTTAGAGTTTGTCTCTCCTCCGTACCGAGAAAAAACAGCGCAAGCCTTCATTAGTCTAATCCAAACCGGAGAACTGCGTGATTTTGAGTTCGTTTTGCAATCGTCAGAGGGGTCTGAGCTTTATCTTGAAGTCAACGGACGGCTTCTATACCGTGATGGTGAATTGATTGGCGGCATGGGCATCGGTCGGGATGTAACCGAGCGCAAATATATCGAGCAGGAATTGAAGATGTTTTCGCGGGCAGTAGAATCTGCCTACGACAGTGCCACCATCACCGATTTAGATGGCAAAATTCTCTATGCCAATTCTGCCACGGGTCGAATTTTTAATTGGCAGCCAGAAATGCTGTTGGGCGCTCATGCAGCAGTTTTCTTTCCAGAGCGAAAGCAAACCGAGTGGTTGATCGAACAAGCGATCGCGGTGCGAACCTTTGGAGGAATTGCCGAGGGCTGGAGCGGCGAGGTGACGTGCAGCCGCCGAAACGGCGAAACGTTTCCAGCGTTGGTGTCGGTCGGGCCAATCTTAGACGAAAAAAATAGAGCAACGGCTGTTTCAATTATTACCCGTGATATTACGCAGCAGAAGAATTATGAAGCGGAACTAGCGGCTAAGAATTTAGAGTTAGAACGGGCGAGTCAGCTCAAGTCTGACTTTTTGGCAAACATGTCCCATGAACTCCGCACTCCCTTGACCTCGATTTTGGGGTTCTCTTCGATTCTTCAAAAACAAATTTTTGGCGACCTCAATCCCAAACAGCAACTTTATATTCATCAGATTAATCAGAGTGGTCATCATTTGCTGGGCTTAATTAACGATGTGTTGGATCTGTCCAAGGTGGAAGCTGGACAGATGCGGTTGGACATTGCTCCCCTAGTGGTGAGCGAGTTGTGCGAAAGTACGCTCGCGATCGTTGATGAACAAGCCAAAATGCGAGATTTGACCGTCAATTACTTGATTCAGCCTGACTTAGAACCCTTGATGGCAGATGAACTGCGGGTTCGGCAAATGCTGCTCAATTTACTGTCAAACGCCATTAAATTCTCTGAAGATGGAGGAGAAATCGGCTTAGATGTGAGGATGTATGAGGAGTGCTTGCACCTAACGGTCTGGGATATTGGAATTGGCATTCCTCACGATAAACAGCATTTTCTGTTCCAACCCTTTCAGCAGATAGATGGGTCGCTCTCTCGCCGCCATGAAGGAACTGGACTGGGATTAGCCCTGACACGTAAGTTGGCTGAATTGCACGCTGGAACGGTGAAAATGCAGTCTATTGAAGGCGAAGGCAGTCAATTTACAATTTGCTTGCCGATGAATTTGCTCCAGACTGTCTCGATCGGAACGATTATGATCGAGCCAAACCGGAGATAGGCTGTGCTTCGTAAGTTTTAGCAGGGGGTCAAGTCAAAAGTCACAATGCTTGACAGGGCTGAGTTGATGGAAATTTGAGAGGACAGAGATGTTAAGGTAGCTATGCTCAAGCGATTAGCCTAGAGCATTACTCCCAAGACAAATCACTCATGCTTTCTGATTCTGTTCTGGCATTTGAATTTAGATCCCCCGGTTCAATTTTGGTTGAATGGGGACCTTTAGTAATTCGTTGGTATGGCTTGCTGATTGCGTCTGCTGTGCTGATTGGCGTTACCTTGTCTCAACGATTGGCTGCCAAGCGGCAGGTTGATCCAGAGATGCTGAGCGATTTGGCAGTTTGGCTAGTGTTAGCTGCCATTCCGAGCGCTAGGCTCTACTATGTGTTGTTTCAGTGGCAAGAGTATGCCGCTAACCCCAGCAAAATTATTGCCATTTGGGAAGGTGGGATTGCGATTCATGGTGCCATTTTAGGAGGCATTATTGCGGCCTTAATTTTTGCCCGGTTGAAGCAGGTGGCGTTTTGGCAACTTGCCGATCTGGTGGCTCCCTCGCTGATCTTGGGACAGGCGATCGGGCGATGGGGCAATTTCTTCAACTCCGAAGCGTTTGGCGATCCCACTGATTTACCCTGGAAATTGTATATTCCCCCTGAGCGCCGTCCTCCTGGGCTTGACGCGCAATACTATCATCCTACGTTTCTCTATGAATCCCTTTGGAATCTCATGGTATTCGCAGGACTCATAACGCTGTTTGTTCGAGACTTAAATGGGAAACCTCGCCTGAAAGTTGGAACGCTGGCGTTGGTTTATCTAATTGCCTACAGTTCGGGTCGATTTTGGATTGAAGGCTTACGCACCGACAGCTTGATGCTGGGTGGGTTGAAAATAGCTCAATTGGTGAGTTTAGGCGCGATCGCACTCGGCACATTCGGGCTAATCTGGCTCTATCGGTTGCATCGCCCATTGCCTGATGTCGTTCCTTCTGAGCGCGAATTCTCTCGGTAATGTCTTTTACCTTTAAGAAATAACCCTAGAGCATTGCTCTAGGGTTTAAGTCAGGGTGCATCTACCACTCTATTCTTCCCGCCCATTGGTAGAAATCCGGAAAGAATAACAGCAAAAAAGCAAGGTTTGCTACTTCAAATAATAGTACGTATGACAAATAACAATGGCGAAGTGCTGAATCGATTGGAGCCTGGTGTGTATATTGTCGGCGCAGGTCCTGGCGATCCAGAACTCCTCACGATTAAAGCTCAGCGATTATTGACCCAAGCCGACGTGATTTTATTTGCCGATTCGCTGGTGCCCAAACAGATTTTGCAAAGCGTGCGATCGGACGCTGAACTTATTGGGACGGCAAACAAAACGCTAGAAGATATTTTGCCGATCATGATTGATCGAGTGCGATTGGGAAAATCAGTCGTCCGGCTTCACTCTGGCGATCCTTGTCTCTATGGGGCCGTGCAAGAACAAATGCAAGCTCTCCTAGAAGCTGACCTACCGTTTGAAGTGATTCCTGGCATTAGCGCGTTTCAGTTGGCCTCAGCTCGACTACGGGTAGAACTAACGGTTCCGGGACTCGTGCAGTCCATTATTTTGACCCGTATTAGTGGACGCACTCAGGTTCCCGAACCCGAAGAACTCGCCTCTCTCGCGGCCCATCAAGCAAGTCTGTGTCTGTATCTGAGTGCGCGACATGTGGAAGCGTCGCAAGACAAACTGATGCAGCACTATGCGGCAGATACACCGGTAGCCATCTGTTTTCGACTCGGCTGGCCCGATGAGAAGATCTGGTTAGTATCGCTTCATCAAATGGCAGAGGTGACTCGGAACGAGGACTTGATTCGCACCACGATGTACGTGATTAGTCCAGCTTTAGCGGCTCCGACTGTGCCATCAGAGTACCGATTTGAAAACGGAAATCAAGACGAGGGGCGATTCCAAGGGAAGCTCGCTCCGCGATCGCGCCTCTACAACCCCGAACACTCTCACTTATTCCGAAAAGAGCGTCGTTAATGGTTTAGGGATAGAAACTTAGCTTGGGTAACCCCAACGTTTCATCCCATCCCATCATTAGATTCAGACATTGAATCGCCTGTCCTGCCTGACCCTTCAGCAAATTGTCGATCGTCGCCATCACAATCACCCTCGCTGTTCGGGGATCAACCTCAATGCCGATGTAGCAAAGGTTCGTGCCGTTCGCCCACTTTGTTTTGGGGTACACCCCACTAGGCAATAACTTTACCCACGGAGAAGAGCGGTAGAACGCTGTGTAGATCGTGAGCAAATCTTCTCGCACCAGTCCTGGGTCTCGCAAGGTTGCATAAACCGTGGCAAGAATTCCACGCACCATCGGCACTAAATGCGGCGTAAACTGCACCAACACTTCATGCCCCGCGAGATCACTACAGATTTGCTCGATCTCTGGCGTGTGATGATGGCGCGTCACATTATAAGCGCCGAGAGAATTGTCTGCTTCTGCCAAAAGCAATTCCACCTTGGGTTGCCGGCCGCCGCTAGACGCCCCAGCTTTGGCATCAATAATGGCCGTTTCTGGAATGATTAAGCCTTGTTTGAGCAACGGCGAGAGCGCCAGCAAACTTGCGGTTGGGTAAGACCCAGGACAACCGACTAACTGAGCGTCAGAGATGCGATCGCGATACAACTCGGGCAAACCATAAACCGCCGTTTCTGCGACATCATGATCCGTTCGTTCAATCCGATACCAATGGCGATACACGCTCAAATCAGAGAAGCGGTAGTCTGCTGAAAGGTCTAGCACCTTGCAGCCTTTCTCTAGAAGCTGAGGAGCCATTTTGCACGCAAGCCCCGTTGGCAGTGAGAGAAAAACAACCTCGCATCGCTCAGCAATTTGCTCTAGGTCAATGGGTTCGATCGTCTGATGAATATGATGAAATAAATGCGGGTAGAGGTTTGAAAACTCTCGTCCTGCACTCGCGTCACCGCCTAAATAGGCTAACTCTAGCTGTGGGTGATCCATCAACAACTGGATTAACTGCACCCCGCCGTAGCCGGATGCCCCAATCACACCGACGGGTATACGCCCTACATCACCCATGTTTCTCGACCCTTACAACGTGGAATCGCTATTCTGCTGCATTGTAATGCTGAACCTGCAATTGTCAAAGCAGATTTTTAGCTCGAAGCCTGATTTAACTGCCTCTCAACATAAAGCCGTCAGTCCGCTAGTATAAGAACATAGAAGGGTAGCGATCTAGCTTCACAACGCGCTTGAGAAGCAAAGTACACAAAGACTAGAAACTTAAAATTGACGGTCACGTCAGCGATGGAATGCTGGTAGCAACGTCTCAGCAAACGCTTGCTCTACTCCCAGCTTTCCACGCTAAAGAATTACAATTCAGTGATAAATTAAGTTTCCAAAGTCGAAACAATTATAATCGTCACATACGCCTGCTTCAAGAAACTTTACGGTGTAGTAGCCTTGAACTTCTCTGTTAAATCGTCTCAACCCCCTTTTAGCCAACCGTTTACTTTTGACTCGATCGGCGATGCTTTGATGGATCTCAAAGCGGGACGATCGATCGTCGTCGTTGACGATGAAAATCGAGAAAACGAGGGAGATGTGATCTGTGCTGCGCAGTTTGCCACTCCCGACATGATTAATTTCATGGCAGTCCAAGCAAGAGGACTGATCTGTCTGGCGATGACTGGCGATCGCTTGGATGAACTGGACATTCCGTTAATGGTGCGGGAAAACACGGACAGTAATCAGACGGCGTTCACAGTCAGTATCGATGCGTCTCCTGTCGTCGGCGTCACCACGGGTATTTCCGCTGAGGATCGCGCTCGAACCATTCAAGTCACGCTCAACCCGATGACTCAGCCGAATGATTTGCGGCGTCCGGGTCATGTGTTCCCTATTCGAGCAAGAGAAGGGGGAGTGCTAAAGCGGGCGGGTCACACCGAAGCAGCGGTTGACTTGGCGCGTTTGGCAGGGCTTTATCCGGCGGGAGTGATTTGCGAGATTCAAAATCCTGATGGTTCGATGGCACGGCTACCCGAACTGATTAAGTACTCGCAAACGCACAATCTGAAGATCATTAGCATTGCAGACTTAATCAGCTACCGGCTTCAGCACGAGCGCTTTGTGTGCCGGGAAACAGTAGCAGAGATGCCCTCTGAGTTTGGGCAATTTCAGATTTACGGCTACCGAAATCTTCTCGACAACTCCGAGCATGTCGCGATCGTCAAAGGCAACCCCGAAGACTTTAAGGGACACCCTGTGATGGTGCGAGTCCACTCTGAATGCCTCACGGGCGATGCCTTGGGGTCACTGCGCTGCGATTGCCGAATGCAGCTTCAAGCCGCCCTCAAAATGATTGAGAATGCGGGCATAGGTGTAGTGGTTTACCTGCGTCAAGAGGGGCGCGGAATTGGTTTGGTCAACAAACTGAAAGCGTATTCTTTGCAAGATATGGGACTCGATACCGTAGAGGCAAACGAGAAGCTCGGCTTTCCAGCAGATTTGCGCGACTACGGTGTGGGCGCGCAGATTCTCAATGATTTGGGGGTGCAGAAAATCCGTTTAGTGACCAATAATCCGCGCAAAATTGCTGGGCTGAAGGGCTACGGGTTAGAGATGGTTGATCGCGTTCCCCTCCTCATTGAAGCAACGTCCCACAATGTGAACTACCTCACCACCAAAGCCGAAAAGCTGGGGCATCTCTTTCTCAGAACCTATCTGGCAACGGTAGCCATTCATTTGCCTTATGAGTTGGGGTCTGTGACCGAGCGCTATGAGTTGCTAGATAAACTTCGCTATGTTGCGAAGACCTACGATTTGATGTTGCAAGAAGAGACGCGACCCGTAGCGGCAGCGCTCTTTGGGCCAGCGACGCTGATTTTCAATCTAGGATTTGAGCAACTGCTGTTCGAGAATGTCGAGTGGTATCGGACCAACAGTTCGTATACCCACGCGATCGCTCAGGTTCTCGACAACATCATCTCTGGCTTAGCGATCGACAAGCTAGAGTTTCTCATCTCTTCAGGGTCAGATCCGCTCACCGGATTGCAGGTGCAACTCGATCGACAAACGTTCTCGCTCAGTCAACAGCCCTCCTCAATTTGCGATGCGCTAGAAACTCAAACGATCTACAGTTTCTCGAACGACTGACTTAGATCGTCAATACTTAGCGATTGCTCTGCCGAACTCCCCACGATCGCGGACACTGGTTTCAAGCCATCGCCCGCGCTCAGCTTAATTGCTGAGATGGTGCAGCACAAGGTTGAACGGCAGCGCAAAGATCGAGATAAGGCATATAGCTGTCACCCATCTACCCAAGGTGATGGTCGCTATCTGGCAACCAATCTTCATCCAATACTAACTCCAGGGGATAGGGACACGCCTCTGGGAACCCTGACTCGATACTGGTCTGCTTAGCCGCTTTGCGGCGTGCCCGTTGGTAACTCTCTTCAAGTTGATCTGTAGGATAGTTCTTGAGGCTGGGACTATCTGCGATCGCGAGTTCAATTTGGGTGCGAGCATCTGTGATGGAATCTAGCCAACTATCTGAGCGACGCTGCGGTTGGTATTGCCACTTGAGCAGATGCAGTAAAAGACGGGTGAGTTGACTGGCAATCCCCCGCCGTTCACTCTTGCCTAAGTCCTCAACCTCCTCGATTAAATGCGTCATGTCGAGTTCATGCCAACGGCGCTCTCGTAATAGCTGCGCCGTTTGGTCAATCCACAAATTGAAATCTGCCAAATAGGTTTCGTTCATGACTTGCTCTCTACTGACAACGCAGCATCACCGGCTGTTTACAGCACCTCAATACTAATGATCTGATCAGTACCCAACTCCAAGCAGGGCTGATTCATGTTAGGGAGGAAAAATTCCTAGCATGGGCAGCAAACGGTCGAAATCATGACTGAGCAAATCGATGGCTTTGACAATCGAGGG
>JAHHHP010000022.1 GCA_019359275.1 Myxacorys chilensis ATA2-1-KO14
TTCGCCAATCAGTTGGACAAGGTTTTTCCCCTACTACAATGAAACAGCCCTGGGTTCAACCCCTGGGCGACCCACCAAGTTCAACCTCTGGTCGACCAACAAACAAATGGGCTGTTAGCTCAGTTGGCAGAGCAGCCGCCTCTTAAGCGGAAGCGCGTAGGTTCAAATCCTACACAGCCCACCAACTTGCTCCTTTATGAGCAGCAGCTAAATTTTGCCCCTGTGATGCAATGGGTAGACATCGCTTGCTTAAAACAAGTGTGTTGCAGGTTCAAACCCTGTCAAGGGTACTCGCGGAGATAGAGCTATGGTGCGCTCTGGGGTCTCATAAGCCTTTACGTACCGGGTTCAAATCCCGGCTCCGCTACCAAATGCTGGTGTGGCTCAACGGTAGAGCGCCTGACTTGTAATCAGGTGGTTGCAGGTTCAAATCCTGTCACCAGCTCCAGAATGTGGACATGGTGTAGTGGTAGCATGCGAGGCTTCCAACCTCCTGGTGTGGGTTCAAATCCCACTGTCCATACCAAACGCGAATGTGGTGTAAGGGCAAACATTAGAGCATGCCAATCTCTAGATGCGAGTTCGAGTCTCGCCATTCGCTCTCGTAGTCCTGTAGCTCAAGGGTGGAGCATCTGTCCTACAAACAGAGGGTTGCGGGTTCAAATCCTGCTAGGACTACTGGAAAGGATGAGAGATGAAGGATAAGGGATGAAATACATTTTTTCTATCCCTCATCCCTCCTAATTCATCCCTTAATTGTGGGAGTGTCGCCTAATGGAAAGGGCATCGATCTTCTAAATCGACCAGTGTAGGTTCGATCCCTACCACTCCTGCCACTCGTTGACCGTCATTTAACCATCGTGGGTCTGTAGCTTAACTGGGAAAGCGTCTGCCTTGCAAGCAGAAAGATGTCGGTTCAAATCTGACCAGAATCCACCAAACTTGGGTCTGTAGCTCTAGTGACAGAGCGCCTAAATTACCTTGTGCCCTAACCTGCAAAGCTTACATACTAACTTCCTGTTAAGAAGCGAAAACAGCTTTGTGAACTTGTACGAGGGATGAGTGCAATTCTCATCGGGAGGCAGTCGGTTCGATCCCGATGAGATCCATGTGACTGAACCCGAAGTGGTGGAGGGGCTGGTTTGTGGCACCAGTGTTAGCGAGTTCGACTCTCGTCGGTCACCCCAAATGAAATATTTACTGGCAAGTAGGTGATAGCAATGGTTCATATTCGATTTGAAGGTCGATCGCTCGACCTGACAGAAACCCAACTGGGGATCACCGCAGCTATGAATGATGTTGCAGTGAAAGAACGAGTTTCAAGACATTTGGATGTCAATGCAAATCGACTTTCTGCTTATGTTATCGATCGCCGTCCGAGTGGTGATTTGATCGTTCGTCCTGAAGCTGTTTACGGTTAAACATTTCCACTTCGTGCCCTAACCAAAAAAGCTTACATACTAGCCAAATGGAAAAGGTGCTTGACTTGAGATCAGGTTACTACAGGTTCGATTCCTGTGTATGACACAACCGCTTTTTTAACTTGCACGAAGTGATCTTTATCTAAATTTTGGCAGTTGTTGCCGCGCCCCAATCTTGGAAGCTTACATACTCTCCGCCAGACCAACGGTGCATATCTGGAGGGATACGCTGCAAGCCTGAGACCGATAGCGGGCAAACCTGGAGGCAGTCATACCTTCAGCCGAGCTTTTGCAACTTGCGCGGTGACTCATCACCGTTGCGTGCAACATCTGCCTCCTCATTTACTGACATCAAGAGGAGGTTCCCATGAACAACACTGAACGGGATTTGCGTTTAGAAATGCTTAACAGCTTGCTCACCACTCCCCACCGCAAGCTGGAGCAGGTGGCAGAAATTCACCAATTGATTGTTGAACTTGACCCAATCTTTTACGGACATCTGGCAATTTGGTATCAGCGCAACGGCGATGTGCGCGACCACAAGGAAGTGTTCGTCGCCCATCTACTGACCAGTGAATTGGTTGAGCACCGAGATGCTGGATTCGTCATGCTGCAGGAGTTTCCGCCTTATCAGGTGGCACGGGTTGTTGACTTCATGAAGCAACACCGGAACAAGTTGCCTCGTTCAGCCCGAACTGCTGTACAGCGATATCTGAAGGTGCGGGAAAGCAATCCTGTGCTGTTCGATCGTGCGGCTCTACGGGGACGCAAGGCAATGAAGCACCTGTATGCGTCGCTGCACATTAAGCCTTGTGAGCGGGCAAATGCAATTCTGTTTCGTGACCAGCCTCCGGTGGGTTCGTTGGCTGACGTGCTGAAGCAACTTGCTAAGACAGAAAGTGCCGCAGAACAGGCACGGCTCATTGTGGAGTTTAAGCTGCCCTATACGATCGCCATTGGTGCAGTCAAGCAACTCACTCCCACGGTTCTGGTGGCACTGATCAATAGCATGTCACCCCAGGAAGTGATCAACAACCTCAAGTCCCTCAAGGCAAAAGGTACAATGGATCACCCAGAGGTGAAGGCATTGATTGATGCCAAGCTGGATGAAGCAACCAAGAGTGGGCGGGTAGCCGCATTCAAGGCGCAGGTTGCTGCTGATGCAGCGGATCTGGATTCAGACACTGTTGCTCGGTTGGAGAAGGTGACGAATGAGCAGGTGAAGCGGCGTGGTGTGATTAGCCGTCCGACTGCTCTGTTGGTAGACAAGTCGGGTTCGATGGAGAACGCGATCGCGCTTGGTAAGCAACTTGCGGCTCTGATCTCTGGCATTACTCAGGCAAACCTGTTTGTTTATGCTTTCGACACCATCCCCTATCCTGTGACCGCACAGGGTAAAGAGTTGACCGACTGGGAGCGGGCATTTCAGCACATTAAGGCAAGCGGTGGAACCAGCATCGGCTGTGCGCTGGAGACAATGCGAAAGAAGCGTCAGGTGGTTGACCAAATCATCATTGTGACGGACGAGGGTGAGAATGCGGCTCCTTACTTTGGTGAGGTCTACAAGACCTATTGCCGGGAGTTGGCGATTATGCCGAATGTGGTGATTGTCCGCGTGGGCGGTCACTATGACTGGTTGGAGAGCCAACTGAAGGGACAGCAGGCACCTGTAGAAACGTTCACCTTTGCGGGGGATTACTACAGCTTGCCGAACCTCGTGCCGCTTCTGACACGCCCCTCCCGTCTGGATCTGCTGATGGAAATTCTGGATATGCCGCTTCCGGCGAGATCGGATAAGTAGGAAGTCTACGTAATCGGCACTGCTCGATATCGAGTAGTGCTGACTTTCGCTACATGAATTGGCCTTAGTTATAGAATGGACAGCTACTAACGTAACTTTTATTTGTCATAAAAATGACAGATAAAAGTTACAAAGCAATTCGATGTTCTGTAATCACCATGAAACTTTTCAACGTTCTATCGGGAGCAAAGCCTTGAGAAGTCCGGACACAATAATCAGGACGCACCAAATTAATCATTTCGGTACCAATTAACGCCCCAGATTCCTTATTCGACACGTTGAATATAATCAGGTTTTCGCCATGCTCTTCCGCGATCGCTTTGAAATTGCTAAATGAAGTGTCACCACCTGTAATATCCACAACCCCTTCTTCCAGAGCAGTTCCAACAAAGTGATGCGTCGTCGTTGAGCCATCGGCATAGTGGTAAGCGTTCGTTTGAATCCACTGGTTGTCCACAATTCTCTTAGTCACCGTTGCCGTAAATCGAGCAATTTCCTGACCGTTCGCATCTAAGCGAAGCCAGTCACCTTGCCACACCCCAACATGCTTGGGAAAAACCTGAAAGTTCTGGATATTAATCTTGGTCTTTGGTTCTTGACTCATAGCATTTTCGTCAATAACTTTTCATCAGGCAGTGAATGTTTAAGGTAATACAGCAACATCAGGAGACGATATACGCTGAACCAGTTAACGATCATGCTACGGCTTTTAACTGATCAATTAGCATCACTACTTACAATTATTTGGAATTTCTTTGTAACATTTGTAGTATAAGAAGAACGGTTGGAATCTCCAGTGGTTGTCAAAGTACTCAAATGCCATCTTTGGTTCCTGGGAGACTGCGCGCTGCTTCGCAGATACCGCAAGGGTCGCAATCAACTCAAGCAAGACAGCAAGTTTCACACCGTTCCCATTGCCTATCCTCACGTCAATCTAAAACAGTTGTTCAGTGATAGGCAAGGCTTACCTGAACAATATGGCACGGTAGAAGCCTTGCAACTGGCAGGAATTGAAAGGAACACATCACCGGGGCATTGACGATGCCAGAAATATCGCCAAACTGCTGCCGTTTATTCTGGGCAGACAACAGCTAAATCAGCCTTCGCTTAGTCTAACTATGACTGATATCCGCAAGCTACTGAACCAGATTGCCAGTGCCGAAGCACAACTACAATCCATGCAATTCCTTGCGCCCTGCGTCAAGGGTGGACGAGTTCGCACGCGAGTAGCAGGCATGGTCTACACCTTCAGCCCTAAACCTCACCAGTTTGAAGGATGGGGCATCTTTCAGCCTGTGGATGGACAGACTGCAATGCTGGTTAAAGGGGCAGACTTACCCCAAATTGACGCTTACTTGCAGCATTTCCAGACCGTTCGGCTACGGTTAGTCGATCGCTTGCAGAACCAGTCCTGGTTAGCCTATCCAGTCAATGAAGCGGATATGCGCCAACGATTCAAGACAGTTAAACCTGTGCCTGTGCATTTGGTGACAGATGGAGTTGCCTTTGAGCAGATTATCGCTCGTTGGAATGGCGATTCGTGTTGGTTTGAGGAGGTTGATCGTCGTGCTGATCCTGCGATCGCTGAAACTCTGCAATCCGCTCTCAAGCAACAGATTCCAGTTAAGGAGTTGCAGTTTAAGGGGTTTACTCCAGAAATGCGATCGCTCTATGAATTGGTTGCTCAACGCACAGAGGGATTTGCTCAACCGCAACGGGATGAAAAGCGATTACGTCAGGCACTTAAACTGGGCGGTGGTGAACTGGATCAATTTCAAGATCGCGGGGATTACTGGACAGTGGATTGGACAACATCGGATGGAGTTCGTCATACCAGTGCGATCGCCAAAGATGACCTGACCGTTGTGAGTTCTGGAATTTGTTTGAGTGGTCGCGATCGCGACTTTGACTTGCAATCGTTAGTCGGTGTAATGGAACATCAGGAGTGGTGAAAATATGAGTATCTTTTTTCACGAACAGCGTTACCGGACGGATGCTGTTATGGCAAAGCTGAGAGATTATCCTGTGACTCTTTGCGGTGCGGGTGCGTTGGGCGCAAACCTAGCTGAGAATCTAACTCGTGTTGGTTTTGGCAAGCTCAAGGTGATCGATCGCGATCGTATTGAGGAGCGGAATCTATCCACTCAGCCCTATTACCGTTCTGATGTGGGCGCATTCAAAGCTAAGATTTTGGCGAATAACTTGTACCGGGCGATTGGGGCAAGAGTAGAAGCCGAAACCAAAGAACTGACTGTGGTGAATGCCGCTCAACTGCTCAAAGAGGGTGGGCTAATTGTTGATGCATTCGACAACAGTATCTCCCGCCGAGTGGTGAAAGATTACGCAGACCAAACCGGGATTTCCTGCCTTCATGCCGGACTCTCTGCTGACTACGCAGAAGTGATCTGGAATGATGTTTATCGAGTTCCTTCTGATGTCAATGATGATGTCTGTGATTATCCACTGGCACGTAATTTGGTGATGCTAACCGTTGCTGTAGCATGTGAAGCGATCATCTCTTTTATTGCAACAAGCGAACAACGTAACTTCACGATTACGCTGAAAGATCTGAGTGTTCAATCTCTCTATTTATAGGATTTGATGGTGGCTGAACTACTGCCCGATGATAGGCAATGATTTCAGCTAGCCTATGATTGGTTTCTGAGAATGCTCAAATCAAGCTATTGGAGTTTTACATGGCAACTTATCTGATTACGGGTGCGAATCGAGGAATTGGTTACGAATACTGCCGTCAACTGCAAGCACGGAACGACATTGTTATTGCGGTTTGTCGCACTGCCTCTGAGGAATTGAAGCAGCTTGGGATACAGGTTGAGGAGGGAATTGACATTACCTCAGATGCTTCGGTGGCCGATTTGCAAACTCGCTTGGGGAATAGGGCGATCGATGCCCTGATTAACAATGCGGGCATCGTCAAGCGCGTAACATTGGAAAACTTAGACTTCGACAGCATTCGGGAACAGTTTGAGGTGAATGCCCTTGGTGCTTTGCGGGTGACTCATGCGCTCCTGCCCAATCTCAAGGCAGGCTCTAAGAAAGCAGGCTCTAAGATTGTGTTGATGACCAGCCGAATGGGGTCGATCGCGGACAATACTTCTGGGAGTTCGTATGGCTACCGCATGTCGAAAGTAGCGTTATCGATGGCAGGAAAATCCTTAGCTCATGACCTTAAACCGCATGGGATTGCTGTGGCAATTCTGCATCCCGGTTTGGTACAGACGCGCATGACGAACTTCACATCAGGTGGCATTACAACGGAAGAGTCTGTGAAGGGGTTATTGGCTCGGATTGATGAGTTGACACTGGGGAATACAGGCACGTTTTGGCACGCCAATGGAGAGGTTTTGCCTTGGTAAATTCATGCCCTGATTCAAGGCTGTTAATAGGTGAGATAAGACTAATAGGTGGGGCAAGACAAAGGTTTGCCCCAAAAATCGGAAGGCGAAGAGCCAAGAGGAAACGGTCAAGAGTGGAGGCTCAACAGTTTAATAAAAAGTTCGATAATTTGACTTTTGAAGCTAACATTTTAGGCTCAGAGCTTGAAAATTAGAGCAATTTGTTCCATGTTTCGGGTTCTGAGCTTCATTCTTGCAGTAAAAGGGTCAAAGCTTCAAGTTCAGAGATCAGAGCTTCAGGATGGGAGGTTGAAGGGCGAGGGTTAAAGAACGATCGCTCCCAACTGGTTTTCTAAATTTTCCCAGAAAGCTATTGCGCTAAATACTTTGCGTCAATGAATCGTTCCTTATACTTTGACTTTAGAAGGCAGCACCCAGACTCGAACTCGGATGAAGGTTTTGCAGACTTCTGTAGCATGTCTAGAAGTTTACTCAGTAAGGCTATAAGATTCAAACATACTTGGTGTAACCGAAAATTTTGCCGCTTCTGAAAGAGAGATACCTTACCATTGACTAGTTTTTGCGACACAGCCCACAAACTGCAGATATTACTGATAAGCGATTTGTATCAAATTCTACGATCGCATATTACTCCTTGCTTTCTGACTGATCGGAACGCACATTGGCATTCCCGTGACTGGATCTTGAAAGATTTGAGAATCTAGGCCAAACACAGCCCGCACATTCTCTTGTGTCATGACAGATTGAGGATCTCCTGCTGCGAAAATTCGACCTTCTTTGATTGCCACCAAGTAGCCTGCATAGCGCCAAGCTTGATTGAGATCGTGCAACACCATTGCGATCGTTCTTCCCTGCTGCTGGTTCAGGTCATACAGCAAGTCCAAAATCTCAATTTGGTGCGCTGTTCTTCAAAAGCACATGCACTACGAATGTTTTCCCGCTTCCAAAACTCAACGTCTAAGAGTGATCAGAATCTATTGCCACTAATTCTCATTTGTGATAACGTACATCGTGATACTTGCAGCAAAACTTACGACATGGGGAGTGTACTGTCTGATCCAGCTTGTGATGACCTCTGGCAGATTAGCCGTCAACAGGCACATTATGCTGATCCACAGGATGCAACCGATCGCATTGCTGTGTGTCCATCTGTGCTAGGCGAAGGCTACAAGCGGGATATTGAACTCCGAAATGGTATTGATTTGACCTTTCATCAGTATCAACTTAAAGACAATCTGGTTGTAGATCGCATATTACCCGGAGAAGTTGATTATCTAGAATGGATGTTTACCCTCTCATCAGCGTTTCGATTACCGAATGGGGTGCAGATGAGCCAAGGTCAGCATCTTCTTGCCGGACTGGTTTCACTGGGCGGCACTGTTGAAGGGTTAGCTCACACACCTACTGTTCAAATCGATATTCATTTGGAACCAGAGCGCTTTCAGACACTCATTGGTGGTCAGGTTGATATCTTGCCGACTGAGTTGCAGCGGATGCTAGCACGAGATGAAGCAGTTCCTTTTTCGTCAGTTCGTACGATTACACCGACAATGCAACTTGCCTTACAGCAAATGTTGAATTGTCCCTATCAAGGCGTGCTCAAGCAGATGTATCTGGAAAGTAAATCTGTTGAAGTACTGGCTCTGTGGTTAGATCAAGCTTGTTCGAGTGGTACCTTACCCCAGCGAGCAACTACTCCACGAGCAACGGATGTTGAGCGGATTTATCAAGCAAAAGACATTCTATTGCGGCAAATCGATAATCCTCCGTCGTTGCTCACTTTAGCACGACAAGTTGGTCTAAACGACTGTTCGCTGAAACGTGGGTTTAAGCAGGTATTTGGCACCACAGTATTTGGCTATTTGCACCAGCACCGGATGGAACAAGCGCGATCGCTGCTTCTAGAGCATCAGTGCAGTGTCACAGAAGTTGCTCATAAGGTCGGTTACAAAAATCTTTGTGCCTTCAGTACTGCCTTTCGCAAAGCGTTTGGCGTTAGTCCGAGAGTACTGCAACAGTAAGGATCGTCATAAAAAATTCCCTTTCAACAAACAAAAATTCCCTTTCAACAAAGTTGTGTAATGTCAATTCAGCATACTATCTAATACATCGTAGTTGAGAAGAGTTCCTAACTAAGAGATCAAACATCAGAGGCTAGCTCTGTAGAATGATTACCCCAAGGGGAAACTGCTTCACAGCGCAATAGAAGCTTCTCAAGATTTAGGTGTAGAGGATAAGTAGATGGATTGGAAACTGGCTCTTTGGCTATTAGGCTTGACATCGGTATTCGCAGCTCAGGCGAGTTGGGCAACGGAATCTCAGCAACAAGAGAAACCTCAGATATCTGATCGTCGTAGCCTTGATCCCTTTGGAAGCTTGCGGAGCAGTCGTCCTGCAACCAGCGTGAAAGAGTGGATTGCACAAGTTGAGGCGGAGGCAATTAAGGTCACTGGTGTAAGCGTTGATCGAACTGCCACAGGACTAGAAATCACGCTCACCACAGCAGACGGCAAACCTTTATCGATCGATACCACTCAATTCCGCACAGAGAGAAACAGTCTGATTGCAGAAATTCCCAACACTGTATTAGCATTGCCCAATACACCAGCATTTACAGCAGAGAATCCGACTGAGGAAATCGCGATTGTTCAGGTTGTGCAGCAAGATGTTAACCGCATTCGGGTGAGTGTGAGTGGAAATAATGCCTTGCCAACACAAGAGGTGACACTGAGAACGGGAGATCTTATTTATAGCCTCAACTCAGAAGCAGAAGAACCGGAAGAGGAAATTGTCGTCAGGGGAGAGCAGCAGCGGGGCTATCGCCTACCCAACACTACGACTGGAAGTAGAACCGATACTCCCATCCGAGATCTGCCGTTTTCAGTTCAAGTTATTCCTCAAGAACTGCTGCAAGACCGTCAGGTTCAAAGCGTTAATGAAGCTCTCCAAACCGTTGCCGGAGTTGCACCAGACAATCCATCCTACTCCGCGTTTGAAGGAGTCACGATTCGAGGTTTTACAGGACGTAACATCATTCGGAACGGGTTGCGGGATGACACCAACATTACCAATCGCGTTGCGGTTCCTAGTATTGAACAAATTGATGTTTTAAAGGGTCCGGCAGGTGCGCTGTTTAGTCAGGGCGGTGCAGGGGGCACGGTGAACATCGTAACGAAAAAGCCGTTATCCATTCCGCGTTATACCGTTGAGGCAACGATCGGTAACTTTGATACCTACAGCGGTTTTCTGGATTTTACAGGACCACTGAATGATTCTAAAACCGTGCTTTATCGCTTCATCGCGGGTGGTTCTACGACTGGCACATTTATTGACTTCTTCGATCGCCGCAATTTTGTGCTCGCGCCTAGCTTCACCTGGCAAATTAGTCCAACGACCAAACTCACCTTTGAGGGCGAATACACAATTTCTGAACAGCCAAATGCGCGAGGATTGCCTGCCAAAGGCACTGCCCTTTCTAATATCAATGGGCGGCTACCTCGAAACCGATTTATTGGCGAGCCAGATGATGAACTGGATAAAAACAATCGCTATAGCCTGCGCTTAGGTTACACACTCGAACATCAACTGAGTGCTAATTGGCAATTGCGGAATGCCTTTCGAGCTACATTTCAACAAGTCCCTCAAAACTCTCTGTTTCCATCAGCGCTACTTGATGATGAACGCACGCTAGAGCGGGGTTTATTTGTCGCAAAAGACCAGTCTCAGAACAACTATATCCTCGATACCAATGTCGTTGGAACTTTTAGAACAGGTAGTGTTGCTCATAAGTTATTGTTTGGCGTTGATCTCAACCGGGACGTGTATGGATCAGGCGGTCAAGAATTTGTCTTAGCTCCAATCGATATCTTCAATCCGGTGTACGGACGACCACGAGGAGAGCTGCTTGGAGAATTTCCTAAAGAACCTATCACCACAGACTCGCTCGGCATTTATTTGCAAGATCAGGTTGATCTGTTGCCCAATTTGAAACTATTGCTCGGTGGACGGTTTGACATTGCCAGCCAAAAGATCGATCTTGCTGATGGGTCTGAATCTTTTCAACAGGACGAAGCTTTCAGCCCACGCATCGGCTTGGTGTATCAACCCACTGATTCGCTCTCGTTGTACGCCAGCTATAGCCGCTCTTTTCTGCAAAGTGTTGGCACTGCCTTTGATAATGCACTCTTCCAACCAGAGCGAGGTACTCAATACGAAGTGGGGATTAAAGCAGACTGGCTCGATCGACGATTGGCAACGACTCTCGCACTTTACCAAATCACTCGTTCCAATGTGCTGACCAATGATCTCGCTAACCCAAACTTCTCAATCCAGACGGGCGAACAGAAAAGCCGTGGTGTTGAACTCGATATTGCAGGTGAAATTTTGCCAGGCTGGAAAATTGCGGCTGGATATGCCTACACAGATGCCCGGATCACGGATGACAATACTTTTGCGATCGGGAATCGCATTAATAATGTTCCAGAACATGCCGTGAGTTTATGGACAACCTATGAAATTCAAACAGGCTCTCTCAGGGGGCTAGGCTTTGGGCTTGGCATCTTTTACGTGGGTCAGCGCCAAGGCGATTTAGACAATTCTTTTCAGGTTCCCAGCTACACGCGCACTGATGCTTCCCTGTTCTATCGTCGAGATAATTATCGGATTGGATTAAACATTGAGAATTTGTTTGACGTTAGCTATTTCGAGACGGCGGAAAGTTCCCTGCGGGTTTATTATGGTGCTCCCTTTACGGTAAGGGGCACAGTTTCTTGGACATTTTAATTTCTTGAACATTTGGGAGTTTATTTGGGTGCATCCTAATTTTGTACAAAGGGCAAACGGCAGTTATACACATTCGGAATACTCTTGTTTATTTGAAAGCTGTAAAGATGTGAAATGATAATGATCTGTAAATCCTGGTGGCACCGCATCAAACTGTTCTTGGTAGGAACTCTGATTGTGGTTTTGATTCAGAGTTGTAATGGCATGTTGAGCCAACAATCGCAGTCCCAAAAATCTGGGGCCGCATCAGCGAACTGTCGAACCGTCCAACATGAATTAGGAAAAAGTTGCATTCCACTTAATCCACAACGAGTGATCGTGACGGATCAAGAAAGTTTAGAAATTTTAATCGCGTTGGGCTTAAAGCCGATCGCTGCTGCAAGCTCAAGTCGAGTAGGTGATAAGTCATCTATTCTGAATGGCAAAATTGATGCAATTACCAATTTAGGAAAGGAGGGACAACCTAACATTGAGAAAATGGTGCAACTAAAACCCGATTTGATCATCGGGACATACATCGTGCCTCAGAACTATGAATTATTTTCACGAATAGCACCAACTATTTCAATAGAACCGATTCACGCTGAGTGGAAAAAAACGTTGCGACAGTTTGCGGAGATGTTAAATAGAAGCCAAGAAGCTGAAAAAATGCTAGATGATTATCACCAAAGAATTGAAGACTTAAGATCCATTTTTAAGCAAAAGCTTGGTGATACTAAAGTTTCCGTAATGCGGTTTTACACAACTCTCGAATTCACACAATTTATGAATCACATATCGTTTCCCGGAAGCGTTATTGAAGAACTACAATATGTCTCTATTCCTAACGTTCAGCGGCAATTAGGAGGGTCGGACTATACCTATGTGCAGGTCAGTTTGGAGCGGGTAGACTTGCTCGATGCAGATGCAATTTTTGTAGTAGTTGATCCTGGAGCTAATAACAACTTTAAAGTCTATGAAACTAGCCCCTTATGGCAAACATTAAATGCAGTAAAAAATCAGCGGGTCTACCTTGTAGATTCAAGCTATTGGGTCTTTGGAAATATTCTTTCAGCAAATGCAATTCTGAATGATGTATCTAACCATCTCATAAAGGGAAATCGTTAATATCAAAAACCGTTGTTCCAATTGCAACAAATGAAAGATAAATCATGAATTTTCTGTGCGTACATTTACTATCATTTGGTTCGGTCGGCTTGTTTCAACGATCGACAGCTATGTGACCGAATTTGCTTCAATTTACTGCATTTGCTTTGCCCCGAATGCGCCAGAGCAGAATCCGATTGAGGATGTCTGGTTGCAAGCAAAAAACTATCTCCGCCAACGCTACATTTATGGACTGGCTACCCTCCTTTGATCTTTCTCAGCTCACCAATTGGATGATTGTGCGAACCCCACACGATCAATCGACGAGTTGACGCGATCGCTCCATGAGTTGGCGCGATCTCTCCACGAGTTGCCGCGATCAATTCACAAGTTGCCGCGATCACTCCACAAGTTGCCGCGATCAATCCATGAGTTGACGCGATCGCTCCACGAGTTGATGCGATTAATCCACGAGTTGATGCGATTAATCCACGAGTTGGATTGATCACTCCACGAGTTGACGCGATCAATCCACAAGTTGCCGCGATCAATCCGCAAGTTGACGCGATCAATCCACAAGTTGGCGCGTCAAACCGTCAAACTAAGAAAACAAGATTTCATTGCAATCAGCAAAATTCTTCTATGAATTCAAACTAATCTTGCCCGAAGTCCTGCCGCTCCGCCCCTCGTAGTAACCCTAACTCTTGAGCACTGATCAGATGCCCTGTTGAAGCAACAAAGCACCCGCAAGACTCAGATGATTGGTCATGGTTCTCATCAGCCATACATCTTCCGTGGCTTAATAACGTGTTGCTTGCCTCACTCAGAAAGAACACTCCATGCTTTCTCACGGGTCTGCTCGCACCTAAACGCAAAAGATCTTCATCTTGCTCAACTTTGCGCCAAAAGCTCAGAACAATGCTTTCAGCAGCAACCGAGGATGGAGCAAGGTACTGGGAGGCTTCAGCATATGAGCCATTTCTAGGAATTGTAGATGAACCTCAACATCCTTTTGGGCGCGATCGGTGAGCCGATCCGCATACCCCTGAAACAGATTTCCTGCCCAACTTTGCGCGACGGCTCCCTTCGTAGTGGGGACCTTTGAATCGAATCCCGTTGCCAGTGACCAGGGAAAAGCATTGCTTCGAGCAAGTTGTTTTTGAAAACTTGCACCGTTGAAGGTCAGAGATCGACGCTGTTGGGGTTGACTTAGCCAGCGTCGAAGAATGAGTGATGATATTGCACTTACGGTCATCCCCTGTCCATACACCGGACAGAGCGCACACACCGCATCTCCGATCGCAATTAAGCCATCTGGCAGTTCAATGTCTTCATAGTGATAGAGTCGGTTTGCTGTCGCCCGATGCGCTCGAACTTCAGAGAGAGGTTCTGCTTGAGCGATCGCTTGATAAAAGGCGGGATCAGAGAGACTCCGAGCGAATTGCAGAAAGCCTTGCTCCTGAAGCGGCGGATAGTCTCGTCCATAACCACCTAAAGTGGCAATCCATTCCTGATTTTCCACTTCAGCTAAATATCCCAAGCGCGGCTGATGCGGAGGTTCGTGGCTAATCAATAGAATCTTGCAATCCGGTTGAAACTGAGGGGGAATGCGGTAACGACGAGTAGCATAACCTAATCCAGGATCAATCACGGTAGCAGGGGGTGAAATCAACCCTAAGTCTTGCAGCCACTGAGGGGTTTGAGTACTTCGACCACTCGCATCGACCACGAGTTGTGCTGAACATTCTTGCAAGGTGTCACCTTGCTGTAGTTTAATCCCCTGAATTGAGCCGCGATTGGCTTTGCCAAGCTCCGAAGGAGCGCTACAAAGTCCCACAACTCGTTGTTCTTGTAAAAACTCAACGTTGCGCAGTTGACTTACCCGTTGCCGAAGCGTACTTTCTAGCAAAGGACGAGTGCAAGTGTAAGACCCCATTCCTGATGCCGCTTCAGTCGTTGGAGCCCAGTTGCCGCGCTGGAAACAAAGAAAATCTTTGCCCCAGTCCAACGAAACAGCTCCGGCAGCATGAAGGGCTTCCCCAATGCCTGGGAATAATTCTTCTAGAATCCTGTAGCCTCTAGTAAGTAGAACATGGGGCTGAACGGACTGAGGCACTCCGCGGCGAGGCTCAGCCGTGAGAGGAAGACGATCTCGATCCACGATCGTCACGCGATCGAACTGCTCAGATAAAACACGAGCCGCGAGCAATCCAGCAATGCTGCCGCCGATGACGATCGCATGGTGATTTCGTTGAGTAGGCATGGCTTGAACCAGGGGAAAGAGCATCGTAACGGGCTGTTAAGCATATCTTTTTAGATATCCATGAATTCTAAGAGGTGCTCCCGTCGCTTTTGCACTAAAAGCAACTTTAAGGAATCTAAGCAGGAGAATTCACGAGCTTGGCTTAAGTGCATTTTCGCCCATACTACAAGTCCAGTGCTATTTTTGCGGGTCGTGGACGGCAGGTGAGCTTATCCGTTAGGCCGCATCCTGATTTCAATCAAAATCTATCAGGAGAAATTTATGCCAACTCAAAGTATTTCTACGCTGTTTCTTCCAGATTGTTGCTTGAGCAGTTTCTTAGTCAAAGTAGAGATTTAAGAAGACTTTCTGGAGATCGCTTAGTCTTCATGGTAATCAGTATTGACCAACAACTGAATTGCTACAGGGGGTTACTATGTCCATCGATTATGCAAAAGCCTTAAAATACGCCGTTTTTTGCCAAAAAGTTTATGAGAAATTTGACCCTCTCCTCAAGTTCGATGGCATCACCGTCAAACCGCTCCTGATTAATGACCCGAAGACGGATACTCAGTGCGCCATTTTATCAGAAGGGACAGCTGCGACCATTGTCTTTCGAGGCAGTGAATCGTCCGAGGATTGGGAAACTGATTTTAACACCACCCTGGAGCGTGGCCAGTTTGACCAAAAGGTCATCCGTGACTTGATTGTTGAGCCTAAGGAAAAAACGTATCCCTATGCTGGCTCTAACAGCTCAGGAGCACTCATACACAGGGGGTTTGTCGCTGCTTACTTTGCCGTGCGAGGCCAAATTCACGATTACATTAAAAGCAGTGGGGTATCGAGTGTGGTTGCAACCGGACACAGTTTAGGCGGTGCATTGGCAACCTTATGTGCTGTGGATATTCAATACAATTTTTCCGATCAGGTCACCATCGAAGCGTACACCTATGGCGCACCAAAAGTGGGGAATGATGGATTCCAAGAGTCCTATAACCAACGGGTTTCCAACAGCTACCGAGTGGTTCACGGTATGGATCTGGTACCAGAGTTACCGCGATGGTGGCAGGGATATCGTGCTGTAGACAAGGAAATCCGGATCGGGCGACGGTTCAGTCCCAACTTCATCAGTCAACGGTTTAAGGATCACTACATTGATCGCTATATTGCCGTTCTCGGACAACTAGCAAAGTAGCGGATTGGCTTGCAAAAGTTGTGCGATCGCGCTCAGAGGACGTCTGAGAAGCAGTAAATATGACTCATTTGTTAAATGAAAGATTGAACCATTCATTCCAGCCGCTCAATCGGATGGCTCAACTCATGAGGTGCAATGGGCAAGCGAATTTAGCTTGACCATGGCCAGCTGGTCGGGAAATATCAAGGGTGAAAGGCGGTGGTGGAGTGAACTGCCTTTCTGCTTAAACGCCTCCTGTAGCCCAACCTTCAAGACAGTGGCGTTGCTCGAATAGGAGCGGTTGGTCGGATGGCTCAATTCTGTGTGGGTTACCCTTCTGTACTAGTAATAGAAAGACAGGTCAGCTTGAAGAAGTTTAGGCACGATCAAAAAATCCTTCTAGATTTCTCTAACAGCACTTAATTCCGGCCTTCTTGTTGTTTTAGTTGAAAGGGTCGAATCAGGAGAATGACAATGACTATGCGAACAGAACTCAATTAAGGAAGGGAAGCGGAAACTTGACCGCAAGATAGATTACACCCGCAAACGCGAAGAGTGTCGCAAACCCAATATAAACCATCTTGAATTCGTGATGTTCGATCGCATCTTCAAGCTTTTGATTCAGCTCTTGGCGAAATTCATTGATCTTCTCTTTATCTGCTTGATCGACTGGCGGACGTTGAGCCTTTCTAACCATACCGCTCCGTTCTTCCAACGTGACATCTTGCTTTAAGACAGATTGCCCAATCTCGATCGCAGAATCACGCCTCACATATCTGACGGATTCCGCCCTAAAAAACGCTATTCCTCGTATCAACGTGGGAACTGTAAGCCCATCTCTAAACTTTGCAAAATGAGTGGGGCGATCGCACGTGCTAAAAAACTTTTGGTATGCAGTTGAATTCAGTACTGCTGTAACAGCCAAACCAAAACAAGTCACGCTCATGGGACAGCACTATGTCCTGTACCGAGATGCGAATCGTCAGGTCGTAGCCCTCGACGATCGATGTGCCCATCGTGGGGCAGCCTTATCTGGGGGTTGGGTCGAGGAAGGCTGTCTACGCTGCCCCTACCACGGTTGGAAATATCAATCAGACGGCGCTTGTATTCAAGTTCCGGCAAACGAAGCAGACGTGTCTATTCCGAAGCGGGCGCGAGTTGGAACTTACCCAGTGCAAGAAAAGTACGGTTTTGTTTGGGTATTTGTCGGTGATTTGCCAGAGCCAGAGCGTCCACCGATTCCACCTTTTCCAGAATTTGACGATCCAGCTTGGCGACAAGTTCAGGGCGAATACGTTTGGAATGCTCACTATACTCGCGTCATTGAGAGCGGCTTAGATACCTCCCATGCGCCTTTTGTTCACGCTGCTTTCTTCAACAACCGGGACGATGCAGAGGTGTGGGATTACGAGGTTCATAGTGAAGAGTGGAGCACAAGTGCTACCGTTCGCACCAAGCCACCCAAACGAGTAGGATTGCTGAAATACATTGTGAAACGCGATCGCCCTTTCTCCAGCGCTACCTTGACCGTTCACATGCCTAACATCAACCGCATTGCACTAGATTTCAACTTTCGCGGTTACCAATATATTTACTTTGCCACTAACATTCCGGTTGACGAAACTACAACCTTAACGAAATGGATTGGAGTCCGGAACTTCCTCACTCAACCTTGGGCAGACTACAACTCCATCAAAAACACTGTCGATACCTATCTAGAAGACAAAGCAGTGATCGAGGCACAGGAACCTCGCGTTGTGCCCTATGGAGTCACGGAAGAGGTTTTAGTTGCCTCAGATAATTTGCTGGTCGCCTACCGCAAGCTGCTTCGCAAATTTCTGGATAAAGGCTGGGGAATTGGAGATTACTTGACTAAAGCAGGGCACAAGCAAACACTGCTGGAGAATGCTGAATATAACCAATTGTCCTTTGAACATGTGGCTACTCCACTAGTTGAGCAGCCTGTAGAAGCTGCCAAGGTTTAAGGAGACTCTAATGATGTTCAAGAATTTTTGGTACGCCGTTGAGTTTAGCAATGCGATCACAAAGCGTTCTACCCTCATCACGCTGATGGGTAAAAAAATGGTTGTGTACCGCGACAGCCAGGGTAGGGTGGTGGCGCTCGATAATCGTTGTGCTCATCGAGGCGCATCTTTAGCGGGTGGTTGGGTTGAAGGAGACTGTATCCGCTGTCCCTATCATGGTTGGCGATATCAGGCAGATGGTTCCTGTAGTGAGATTCCGGCAAATCCAGCCGCAATTCCCATTCCTAAGCGAGCTAGGGTTGAGGCTTATCCTGTCCAGGAGAAATACGGGTTTATCTGGATATTTATCGGCGATCTACCAGAGCGCGATCTCTTCGAGATATCTGCTTCAGCAGATCGCCCACCGCTGCCCTCGTTCCCTCAGTTTGAGAATCCTACTCGTGAACCCTCTCAGAGTGTCTATACCTTTGACGCCCATTTCACTCGCACCATGGAGAACACCCTGGATGTCTCTCATGCGCCATTCATGCATCGAGGTTCGGTAGGAAAAAGCAAAACTCCTGAGAACACCGTGATTGAGGATTATGACCTGGAAGTTACGGAATGGGGATTATCGGCAACGCTAGGGATCAAGATTAACCGCATTAACGGACCCATGCGATTTTTCTTGAGAGAGGATGATCAAGACCCTTGGAAACAATATATTTTTGCACCACCTAATATTACCTATTCCGGTGTTAATTTTGGTCGGTTCAAGATTGAAAGTATTCTGGCTCACATTCCCGTCGACGAAAATACTACGATCGTGAAGTCAGTCAGTATTCGCAGTTTCCTAAACCATACCCCTTTGATTAGCAACTGGCTAGACCACAACACCGCTCAGGTCGGAACCCGCATTTGTATGGAAGATAACGTGGTTGTTCAAACTCAACTTCCCCGACTTGCGCCCCTTCATAACAGCACTGAACTGATGGTTGCATCAGATGCCACGTTGATTGCTTATCGAAAACTACTGAAGAAGTTTTCGGAGATGGAATGGATGATGGAAGCTTCCTGATCTGCTCCTCACCTGCGACATTGATTTCATTGCCCTATATTGTGCTTGTGTGCTTGGTTTATGGTGCAAAAACAAATTACTTTAAGGACAGTTGGCTACTGGCTAATTGGGGCAATCTCAATTACGTCGTTGGGTTTAAGCGCAGTGTATTTGTCCCAGTCTAAAGCCAAGCAAAATGCTGATGCCGGTTCATCCATTCAACCTGCCTCGGTGCGAACTGTTGCTGCTTTAGGTCGAATTGAACCCAAAGGATCGATCATCAAGCTGTCTGTTGTGAATGCGAAAGATAGCCGGGTTGATAAGCTGTTGGTCAAGGAAGGCGATCAGGTGCGGGCAAGGCAATTAATTGCCATTTTGCAGGGATTAGATAAGAAACAGGCCGCGGTTGAAGAAGCGAAACAAAATGTCGCTGTCATGCAAGCAAAGCTAGCACAAACCAGAGTCGGGAATGCAACCATAGGCGGGCTTTCTGCACAAAAGGCAGCTATCACGCGCTTAAAAGCGCAATCTAGCACTGAAATCAGCGCAAGGCAAGCTGTCATTGCTCGCGCTGAAGCGGAGTTTCGGAATACTCAAACAACCTACGAGCGATCGCAGCAACTCCGCAAAGACGGGGCAATTAGTGCCTCTGCTTTAGATAACGATCGTAAGAGTTTTGAAACAGCAAGCGCTTCATTGAACGAAGCAAAAGCGCAACTGGAAAATACAAAGCTGACCTTATCTGCACAAATTGAGCAAGAAACTGCCAAACTGCAAGAGTTGAGTGAAGTCCGTCCAGCCGATTTACGAGTTCCGCAAGCTGAGGTAGATTACGCGCTGACCCAACAAAAAGGAGCTGAAACTGAACTGGAAGATTTCTATGTGCGATCGCCAGTTTCAGGTCAGATCTTGAGAATCAATACCCAGATTGGGGAACAGGTTAGTGCGGAACAGGGCATTGTGGATCTGGGACAAACCGACCAAATGTATGCCGTTGCCGAGGTCTACGAAACCGACGTTCCGAAGGTCAAACTTGGACAACGAGCTTTGATCACGAGCGAGAATGGCGGTTTTAATGAGAAATTACAAGGCACTGTTGATCAAATCGGACTACAAATCAAAAAAACTGATGAGTTGAGTACAGATCCAGCAGCAGACAAAAATGCCCGAGTTGTGGAAGTCAAGATTCGGCTTGATCCAGAGGATAGCAAAAAGGTTGCAGAACTGACTTACATGCAAGTGCGAGTTCAAATTCGCTTGGACTAGTGCATCAAATTCGCGAAAAAAATCATTGATTGAACATCGACCATGTACTTTCTCTTTCCTAAAAAACTGGTCAGTCGCTTTGCACAGGAACCTCCGCTTGCCTGGTCCCAGCTTTCCCATCAGAAGGTTCGTTTGATAGTCGGGCTAGCGGGAATTTCCTTCGCCAACATTCTCATCTTCATGCAGGTGGGCTTTCGAGCAGCTATGTTCGATGGAGTGTCTCGTATTCAAGAGCACTTACAAGGGGACCTATTCCTTGTCAACAAAACAGGTCAGTTTCTTGGGAATAAAACATTTTCCAAAGCACAGCTCTATCGAGCCAATGCGATCGCAGGAATTGCATCTGTTGACCCGCTTTACTACAGCCGCAGTTCCTGGGTGAACCCGAAGACCAAAGAACTGGCGGATGTGAATATCATTGCCTTTAATCCAGCCCGATCGGTGATGGATTTACCGGAAATTCAGGGGCAACTCAGCACGATCGTGCAACAAGATACGGTTCTCTTTGATAGCAAGTCCCTTGCTTCCCTTGGTCCTGTGAGTGAGCTGTTCAACACAGGAGAAAGCATTAATACCGCAGTCAGTGGGCGCAAAATGTGGGTTGGTGGACTCTATAGTCTGGGAAGTAGCCTGTTTAAGCAGGGGCATATCGTTATGAGCGATACAAACTACTTGCGGGTCGTTGGTCAAGCCGGAGCAGACGAAGTTCACCTTGGTATTATCACCCTGGAGCCTGGAACCAATCCTGATGCTGTGATCCAAGGCTTGCAGAGACTGTTGCCGCAAGACATCAAGGTTTTGAATCGGCAAGAGTTCATCGCTTTAGAGCAAGGCTACTGGGCAAAACAACCGCCTGGTATTATTTTCAACTTTGGCACCGTGATGGGTTTTATTGTAGGTATCGTGATCGTTTACCAGGTCTTGTATACCGATGTGAATGATCATTTACCCGAATATGCAACGTTGAAGGCGATTGGCTACGCTGATTTGCAACTGCTAGGCATTATCTTTCAAGAAGCGTTGATTTTAGGGGTGCTAGGTTTTTTACCTGGATTTGCCTGTTCCGTTGGTATGTATGGCTTGCTAGGAAACTTAACTCGTGTTGCAATTGTGATGCGTTTCGATGTTGCGCTACAAGTGTTTATTCTGACGCTGTTGATGTGTTTGATATCAGCCGCGCTCGCGGTGCGAAAATTGCAATCTGCTGATCCAGCCGATGTATTTTAGAGTCATTATAAGCGATTGATAGATATGTCTCAAATGCCTGTCATTACAGCAAAGAAGCTTAATCACACCTTTGGTAAAGGTACGCTGCGAAAACCTGTTCTTTCAGATATTGATCTGGAGATCTATCCAGGAGAGATTGTAATTCTGACAGGTCCTTCTGGCAGTGGAAAAACGACGCTGCTGAGCTTAATGGGAGGGTTGAGATCGGTTCAGGAGGGTAGTTTAAAGGTTTTGGATCAGGAACTGTGCGAAGCCAGTAAAAAACAACTGGTTCAGGTGCGGAGCCGAATTGGATATATTTTTCAGGCTCACAATCTACTGGAATGTTTAACTGCCCAACAAAATGTGGGAATGTCTCTGCGTTTGCACAAGGATCTTTCGTTGGTTGAGCGGATCAATCGTTCAGTGGCCATACTCCATGCCGTCGGTTTAGGGCATCGGATCAACTATTACCCGGATGATCTCTCTGGTGGACAGAAACAACGGGTCGCGATCGCTCGTGCCTTGGTGAGCCAACCCAAAATGGTTCTGGCAGATGAACCCACAGCGGCATTGGATAGTAAATCGGGACGAGATGTTGTGGAAATTATGCAGCAATTGGCAAAAGAGCAGGGATGCACCATTCTACTTGTCACTCATGACAACCGTATTTTAGACGTCGCCGATCGTATTATCCATATGGAAGATGGACGACTGGCAACGAATGCCGCATAGATGGAGGGTTTAATCCTGAAATTTGTGGAATACTGCTCTAGCATCCAAGGAAAGCGATCGTTGTAGTCCCTCTTTAGTGTTGAGTTCTCTGCATCAATTCAACCTACACTTAATCATCCATTCAAATATCGTTTATTCGATTAAAGCCATTTATCAAGGCTGACAGCAACCGACTGTTAGCGATCGATAAATGGCTTTAATTTTGCAATTAACTAAGCAGCTGCTTGGGGAGACATCGATCGTAAATTCATCCACGTTGTTCCAAATGCCAGCAGGATGAAGAGCGACCCCAGCCAAAATGGAGATAACATGCCGAACTGATCGAAACACCAGCTTGCCCACAGAGGACCCAGGATTGAAGCAATACTTTGTAGCCCTTGAGCGCTTCCAAGCGTACGCCCCTGTTCCTGAGCGGAAACGCGATTGGAAATCAACCCTCTGAGACAAGGTAAAATCAGCCCCACACCGAGCGCCAATAGTCCTTGACTTAAATAAAGCAATACATAAATAGTAGGACTGTCTGATGGAATGACCACAATCAGCCCCAAGCCGAGCGCCAACGCAACTAGTCCAGCCAACGTTAGCTTCCCTTCACCAAAGGCAGGAATCAGCTTGCGAATCAGCCCTCCCTGAATCAGGGTAGAAAGAACGCCAATAAATACAAACACAAGAGCAGCTGAGGAGGGACCCCAACCAAAGCGACGGTTGAGAAAGAGGACAAAAATGCTGGAGAACCCAGAAAACGCAAAGTTAAAAATAAAGGTCGTCCACAAAAATCCTTTGATGCGATCGTGCTGAAATAGGTCGCTGATTTGACTGAAGGGATTCAAGTCCTTCCAGCCAGAAACTCGACGATTTTCAGGGGTGAGAGATTCAGGCAGGCTAACCCAGCCCAGAATAAAGTTGAGAAGTGCGACAGTGCCCGCAAAAAAGACTGGTAAATTGATATTAATCCCTGCTAACGACCCGCCGAGTGCCGGTCCCAGCACAAACCCTAGCCCAAAGGCAGCTCCTGTGAGACCAAAGTTTTTGGCGCGATCGGCAGGGGTTGAAATATCAGCAATATACGCTTGAGCCGTTGCCGCTACACCGCCAGTCACACCATCAATCATCCGTGAGACAAACAGAACCCAAAGACTGCCTGCCAAGCCAAACATGTAATAGGAGAGAGAAGTTCCTAAAACGCAGATCAGCAGAACCGGACGGCGACCGTAGCGATCGGACAAGGAGCCAATTATGGGTGTCGCAAAAAACTGCGCCAACGCAAAGGACGCCGTTAGCAACCCAAGCGTCATTGCATCTGTACGAAATCTTTCTAACAAAAAGGGCAGGATTGGAAACAGGATACTCTCCCCTAACTTATCTAACAAGATGGTGATGAAAATGAAAAGTAAGGGGGAAATCTTGCGTCGGAATTTAGTATGTGGCATGAATTGCTGTGTTTGTCTCAAACAGTAGATATCTAGACAGGCGATAGCTGCGCGTGCTTAGCAAGCCATTTTTGCAGCATAGGATTGACTAATTCGGGGGCTTCATCTTGAGGGCAATGCCCAACCCCTTCTAACGGAATGAATTCTTCAACGATCGGAAAATCAGCCAACGCTTTTCCTTTTGCAAATGGCTCAAATGGATCTGCCGTACCCCATGCGATCAAGACAGGACAAGCAATTTGGGGTAATAAATCTTCTGGTAGAGGCCCTTTAGAGTAAGTGATAAAAGAAAGGAAAACATCTGCTGCACCCGGCTCCTGAGTGGGCTGTAGCAAAATATCAATTAATTCATCTGTTACCGCTTCTGAACGACCATAAGCTTTCAGCAGTACCTTCCGCATTACTTTTGGCTGTGCCAACTTTGAAAAGAAATAATGTCCGATCGGAGGGTAGGTCAGAATTTTCTGGACGAGGGGAAAGGTGATACGACGATACCAGTTGAGCTTACGCTCGTGTTGTAACCGCAGTGCACAATCTAGCAGCGCGATCGCCCGCACCCTTTGAGGAGCCATGACAGCCGCTTGCAGGGCAACGATACAGCCGATCGAATTTCCTACTAAATACACTGGCTCCCCAATCACTTCTTGGCAGAACGCCGTGATTTGCTCTCCCCAAGTGTCAAACCGATACTCAATCGGATTTTCAGGGGGAGTTCCAGGAGCAGGTTTAGCAGATTGACCAAAACCAATCAGATCGATCGCATAAACTCGATGATGTTCGGCTAAGACTGGAATATTCTTACGCCAATGGTCGCTCGACGCTCCTAATCCATGAATCAAAAGGACAGCAGAACCTTGAGTGCCTGCAGTCTGAAAGCGAATCGGATGACCGCGCCATTGCCAAATCTGTGAGGCAGGCAGCACTGCTGTGGGTTGATTTACGGTAGGCTCATTTGCAATCATGGCAACTCCTTATGAAGAAACTAGAATTGATATCGATTAGGAATCCAGGGCATTCCAAATATTGGAGGGGACTTGACGACCACGCCTTGAAGCGAGACAAGGCTGATAACAGATTTGTCCCTCGGATTCCGTTGCCTGCAAAAAACCTTCCGCCGCTAATTTCTCTAACAGCGATCGCGCGGGTCCTTCGGGGTTGTACCCTACGTCAATCGCTTCACCTTCCAAATAGTTAGTAACCTCAATGAAACTTACAGAGCGCTGACGTAGCAGCCAGTTCATTAAACCGCGCTCAAGATCGGGAAGGAACAGTAGATCTGCCATCGTCTTTGTACCGGGCTGTCCCCGATCAGACGACGAGGGTTGGCGTATACCCATCGTCATTCATGCTCCTATTGTCGTTATCGTTTTTTGTAGCGATAGACCTGTATACAGTATGGGAACAATAGCCGCGAAACTATCGCTCCTGTGAAAATTCAGCATTATGGAAAAGCGCACCTATTCGTCGGGCGAAACGATTTATGGCGAAGGAGACGAAAGCCAGACGGTTTATCTGATTAAAACTGGCAAAATTGAAATTATTGATACCTATCCCGAAACGGGAAGTGTTGTCTCGAAGTCTTTGAACGCAGGTAAGGTGTTTGGAGAGGTTGAAGTGATTGATGGTAAGCCTCGATCGTCTACTGCCAAGGCAGTAGAACCCTCAAAGCTGTTAGTCTTCGGTCATACAGAGATTCTAGATATTTTATTTCGTCGTCCTGAAGACAGTTTAGTCCTAGCGCGTGACACGTTTGATCGCTTGCGGCAACTCTACAGCACAGATAGCCTAGAATCGGAAATGGTTAAATTGCGCGAAGAGATGCACGAGACGATTAAAAAAGCGGTGGTTAGCCATGAATCTCGTGTGGTAAAAAGTCATAACGGAATGGCAGCGATCGCGGTTCCAATTGTAGTATTAGTCGCGATCGTAGTTGGTATTCAAATCTATTTGCATTAATAGAGCAATTGCTAGAAAATTCCGGCTTCTGAAGGCCCCTTAACCCAGAGGGGCTTTTTTTGATTGCATCACAAACCTAAAATCTGAATTGACTTCTCAAGCACTTCATCCGGATCGAAGGGTTTAGTCATGTATAAATCTGCCCCTACTTCCGCACCTTTCTGCTTGTCCAACTCTTGCCCTTTTGCAGTCAACATAATGATGTAAATATCTTGAACATTCAACTCATTTTTGACGGTAGAACAAACATCAAAACCGTTCAGATGAGGCATCATCACATCGAGAAAGACTAATTGAGGATGCTCAGCTTTAATGATTTCTAGCGCTTCATGTCCGTTTGTAGCGGTGATCAGTTCGACCCCTTGGTCCTCTAATTCTTCGAGTGTTTGTTCTAGAAGAAGACGAATGTGAAATTCATCATCAACGATCAAGATTTTTTGTGACATAGCGTTTGTGTCCCCGAATAAGAGATTTTAAGAACTTCGCCAACTGTTGCTTAAGGCAAGGTTGAATCAGATTTGTGATCTGCAATTAAGAGAAGGAAAACGTTTTCGAGTCCTTTTTCAAACTTTAAAGTTTTCACTGCCGTTGAATGTTCCCAAAACTTTGCATTAGCAATCACCGTATCAGGTTGAGTGGAGAGTGTTTTTTCGATCAATTCTGCATCGTTTGAGGCTTCGCTCGTGCTAAAGCCTTGCGCTTGTAGAATTCCAACTAGAGTTTTAGTTGCTAATTCATCTTCATCAACGACTAAAACTTTACGTCGAGAGCTTCCTTGAGCAATCAGCAAATCTACTTCATGTAACAACAATTCAGCGTTAATTGGCTTTGTTAAATAGCGATCGACACCAACTTGTAACCCGCGTTCTTTGTCATCCACGATCGACAAAATGATAATGGGAATGCCCATCGTTTGCGGATCATGTTTCAGTACCGCCGCGACATCAAATCCTGTCATATCTGGCATCATCACATCAAGAATAATCAGATGGGGCTTTTGCTGTTTAACGATCGCAACGGCTTCCCTACCATCTTTGGCTTCTAAGATCTGATAGCCTTCTGCTTCTAGGTTTTGCCGCAAGAGTTCTCGAATTGGGGCTTCATCATCAACGATAAGAATCGTTTTTTGCGATCGATTTGTCTCAGAATCCTGGTGAATCACTTGCTCTCGAAGTTGCTGCACCAAGGTACTGAAATCAATTTTTTGGACTAGATTCGTCTCGACTTTGATTGGAAGCGTAAACGAAAATGTGCTGCCCTTTCCAAGTTCGCTCTCAACCCAAATCTTGCCGTTATGATGCTCGACGATTTGTTGGCAAATCGGCAATCCTAACCCAGTTCCTTTTGGCTTATCGGTTAAGGTGTCTCCCACTTGCTTAAATTTTTCAAACACTTTCTGATGATCGTCCGCCGCAATTCCAGCGCCCGAATCAATCACACTCATGCAGACATGATCTCCAATGCGAATTGCTTTACACGTGACAGAGCCATGATCAGTGAATTTAACCGCATTGGAAATCAGATTGATCACAACTTGAACAATCCGATCATGATCGCCTATTACGTTTGGTAATTCTGGTTCGATTTGCTGAATCAGTTCGAGATGTTCGGCTTGAAAGAGCGCAGAGGTCGACGCGATCGCGTGTTCAATTACTTTACTCACATTCAGCACTTCCATCTTCCAATCAACTTTGCCCGCTTCCATTTTGGCAATGTCTAACACATCATTGATCAGTGAGGTCAAGCGCATTCCTTCCGATACGATGATGTCAATATTGTCTTCAACTTGCCGGATTGTTCGCAACACCTTCTTTTCTTCGCTGGCAACTGCTGGAAAGACGACTTCATCGAGTTTCTTTTTAATAATTTTGGCAAAGCCCAATACCGAAGTTAAGGGCGTTCTTAGTTCATGAGAAACTGTCGAAATGAAATCGGTCTTCATTTGATCCACTTCTTTCTCTGAGGTGATGTCGCGAATCAGAATTACAGAACCGATCGCGGAGCGGTCTAACGTTCCTTCGCTCTCAGATTGAGCGGTCTTCAGAATCACGGTTGCAACAGCTTTACCGATACCACCGTCGTTCAAGGCAATCTCAGCCGTAAAAACCTGATGGGGATGCTGTTGAGTTTGAGCAATTAAATCAGTGATCTCGTGGCTAAACACGATCGCGGCATCTTGCTGTGCTAAATCAGTAGATTCGATGCCAAACATTTTAGACAGAGCAGGATTACAGCGCGTGATTTTGCCATTAATGTCAGTGACTAACAATCCATCGACCAACGTATCCATAATGGCTCCCAGATAAGCCAGAGCGTCTTGAAGCTGAGTGCTAGTCTGCGCGAGTTGTTTGTTTAGACGTGATTCCTGAATGGCGCGATCACGGGTTTCTTCTAGTTGACGCAGTTGTTGTAAGGCAATGAGAATTGCCAATGCCAACAGTGTTCCGACGACGATGGCAAGCAAATGTAGAGCATCTAATTGCTGCTCTACATTCTCCCGTGGAATCACCAACGCTACTGACCAATCTGTCTTTTGAATTGGGGCATAAGCCACATAAACCCATTGATCATCGAGCCGCATCAAATTAACGCTGTGCTGCCGATCAATCATCGCCCGCGCGATTTTGGCTAATGCTGGATTCGCGCTATCTAAAAAGCTTTGAGTGCCTTCGGTGAGTTTGGAATTGGGATGAGCGATCGGAACACCTTTAGAATCAAGTGCAAAAGCATAGCTGCCTTTTCCGAGTTGAGTGTCGGCAACGACTTGGGAAACATGGGCGGTGGGAATATTACCTGCTAAGTTGCCAATCACTTTTGGTTGTTGTGATAGATCGTTAGGAAGGTTATAGGACGATAGACTTTTGGAGCGAATATCAGCTCTATCATCAGGAATTTGAGCGTAGTTTGCGCGGGGAAACGACCACACAGGAACGGAAATATTGATCTGACGCTTGCCCGTTGTTCGAGAGATGATCATATCCGATACATTCGGCTCACCTTTCATCGCGCGTTGAAAATATTCGCGATCGCTGAGATTTTGCCCTTTAGCAAGTCCAACACGTGTCGTGTAATATGTTCCATCCGGATTGACGAGAATAAACATCCAAAAGTCAGCCAACCGATCCTGCTCCAATTGCAAAAAAGGTTCTGCAATGTCCCAATTCATCGATCGTACTTCATAGCTACTCGCTAACGTTTCAACTCCACCCAGCTGTTTTGCTAACCAAGTATCGATCTCGCTTCCTGCTTTTTCCACTTTCAGAAGCGCATTGTGTTTCAGTGTATTGAGAATCAAACCTCGGACGACCCAATAGCTAGTGAAGGCGACGATTCCAACAGCCGCAATTGAACCACCAACTAAGAGCACAGAGACGATTCTATTGCGATTTAAGGGTTCATCGTTGGGTTGACGTTTTTTGCGTTTAAGCCAGGATAGAGGGATCATGTTTGGTTTTAAGCCTTAGCAATGCAGGAGTTGTTAGAGTTAGAATTCGGGATGAAGAAATAACACGTATAGGGTTCTTTCTGTTCCACGACTCTGAAGTAAAGCCGAATTCGATCAATAAGATTTAGTTCTAGCGATTCAATTTCTTTTTTAAAACGTTGAGATATGATTTCTAAATCTATAAAACTACCGTTCTTATGTTCACCTAATATAATCAGCAACCGTCCTTTGACACGATATTGAATTTGTAGAGCAACATTGGGATCACTAATTTCTGAGTGCAAGTATCGAGTGATTACTTGATCAAGATCTTTTAATTGATAGTTCTGTTGAGTATAAGACCGTAAAAATTGAACATCTTGTCTTAAATCGCGCGAGGGTAACTTGTCTTCAGTGAGTTCTTGAGCCGTTGGTTTGGGTGCGTCTGGATTTTTTAGCGCAACGCTAACCGCCGTTGAATTCTGCAATGCGATCGGCAACTGCTTCAATATCAGCAACATGCTAAATACACCTAGAAAAGTACTTCCTACAAAGGTGAGATGCATAGACGAATTAAAGAAGCAACCGCTAGAGAAAACAACTAACAGCACAAAAATTGAAAACGGAAAAGACATCGCTAGCAAGGCTGTAGCAAATTCGGTATCAAAGAACAGTTGATGGTTTTCCTCTGAATTTTGCTGATTAATTCGAGTAGCATGAATCAGGGGCCACAAACTGCAAGACGCCTGCGGTAAAGCAACCAAGAGCATCGTGACCTCCGCAGCAGGACGAAGCAACGCGATCGCAGCCCCGCTGAATAAAAACCCCACTCCTGCCCTTGCCAGGAGCACCATTAGAATTGTGCCAAACTGCAAAGACTCCAATTTGAGCGAAATTCCGACATAAAATAGAATGAGAGGTGTTGCACAAAGCGCGAGTTTCTGAATCGTGTCTAACAAGGCAAGCGGAAGAGAAGTAGAGTTAAGATGAAAAGCAGCAAAAGCAACACCAAATACAATGGCAATATTAACAGGCTCATTCAGCAAAAACATTCCAATCTGCTGCCACTGTGGCTTAAGTTTAGAATTAAAATGTTGAGCAGTTTTCTGATACCAAATAATTGCTAATACATACAAGCCAATCAATACAAAAACTTTGTTACCCATGTCAGCTAAAGCTGCCCAAGCAAGTCCTTGGCTTCCTAGAAATTGCTCAACAAACGGATACACCGTTAATCCGGGTGCGAGTGAAGGAAACAATAGAATTAGAGCGCGCCTTTTAGATTTGTCAGTGTTAGGAAGTAGCAGATACGCTAGACCGCACCCGATGATCATCAAGTAGAGATTGACCGCCAAAGCAAAGGAAGGCAACAGCACTAAATCTAGGTTGGTATCAATCTCGATCGTAGATAAAAAAATAGTTGCAGGGAGTGCAGCATTGAGAATAAAGGCTCTAATCGCTCCAACTGACGCATCGGTGTTAAATTTGTGTTTGAGCAAATAACCCACCACAATCAGAAGAAGAAGTGCGATCGCTTTCTGAATGACTGAATCTGTCATGAGTTTTCTGCATTCCCAATCGATCGAGGTTTGAGCAATCCGCTTTCAGAATGCCCACTGCACTACAGGAAGCCCCAAATTTGTTTGAATTCGTAGAAATTCAGTTTTAGAGAATTATTACTTCTTGCAATAGATGGGCACACTAGCTCAATTCAGTCACTTAAACTGATCAGCAAATGGTGCAAGTTAACTTAAAGCGTGTTCTCAAAAAATCAGGAGCAACGATCGGGACGTTGCTTAATGGGCTTAGTGCGCCTGTGCAAATTTATGACGCATCTGGAACGCTGCTTGCAGGACAGCCAAATTCAGCTCAAACTGAGAAGTATCCGGTGCTGGTGGGCGAAAGGCAGATTGGCTGGACTATAGGCAGTGGAGATTCAGAGATCGTTGCAACTGTTTTGAGCGCCTTATGCGATCGAGAATTAGAACTCAAAACCTTAGCAGATGAAGTCTTAGACCAGTACCGCGAAATCAACTTGCTCTATAACCTTTCTGAAAAGCTAACGGCAAGTTTAGACATTACGATTGTTTGCCAAACCGTTCTCACCGAAGTCCACAAGTTAATTCCTGCCACGGATGCTGCTATTTTGCTCACTGATTCAGCAACCAAAGATGCTGGTAGCATCTTCAGCCTTAATAACGTTAATCACACTGCCATCAAGCACTTTGCCGCAACCGTTTTAGCAACCGCAAAAGGCGAAATTGTTAACGAAGTTGCCACCGATGCAAACAATCCGTCATCCTCAGAGTTGCAGACCATCAAAGCATTCATCACCGTTCCGCTTAAAACTGAGCAAGGCATAATTGGAGTCATGAACGTTATCCATTGCCAAACCATCCATTACACGGCGCAACATTT
This sequence comes from Myxacorys chilensis ATA2-1-KO14, assembly GCA_019359275.1. Lineage (GTDB taxonomy): Bacteria > Cyanobacteriota > Cyanobacteriia > Leptolyngbyales > Leptolyngbyaceae > Myxacorys > Myxacorys chilensis. The sequence continues at coordinate 31,340 of JAHHHP010000022.1, forward strand.
CAAACTTTTGTCTACCGTTGCTTCTCAGGCCGCGCAAGCGATCGCAAATGCCCAATTCTACCGACAGCAAGTGCGAGAAGCAAAAGCCCGTGAAGAAAAACTGCAACAACAATTACAGGAACTACGCCTTGAAGTCGATGTTGCCAAGCGATCGCGGCAGGTCGCGGAGATTACTGAAACTGAATACTTCCAACAGCTACAGCAACGGGCAGGACAACTGCGAAGAAATCGACAGTAAATTCTTTTGACGAATCATCTCTAAAATTGCAGAATGCACTCCTACTGTTGCCTCTGCTTTTCAACAGTTGATTTACCAGTTAATCTACTAGTTGATCTATCAATTAAATTTGATTAACTAAAGCCTGATTAACTAAAGTTCTCTGATAGTTTCATCACAAGTTTTCCCATACTAATGGCAACCGATTCGGACAAAGAAGTTGCCATGTCTCAAATCATTTCTATTCATTCTTTTCGGGGCGGTACGGGCAAATCTAACCTCACTGCAAATATTGCTACTGCTGTCGCCAGCCAAGGAAAACGCGTCTGCATTGTTGATACCGATATTCAATCGCCCGGAATTCATGTCATTTTTGGTTTAAGCGAAGAGAAGATTACTCACTCGTTGAATGATTATCTTTGGGGAAATTGCGCCCTTGAGCAAACCGCCTACGATGTGACTCCTCACTTAAAGGATGCTAATGGGGAGGCGGCTGCGATCGCTGGCAAAATCTTTCTGGTTCCTTCAAGTTTAAAGGCAGGCGAAATTGCTAAAGTTCTACGCGAAGGATTTGATGTTGGGCTTTTGAATGATGGTTTTCAAGAACTTTTAGATCGGTTAAACCTGGATTTTCTGTTCATTGATACGCATCCTGGTCTCAACGAAGAAACTCTATTGTCGATCGCAATTTCTGACGCGATGATCGTTATTCTCCGTCCCGATCGTCAAGATTATTTAGGAACAGCAGTAACGCTAGAGGTTGCTCGAAAGTTGGACGTTCCCAGCCTCATGCTGCTCGTCAATAAAATGCCCAAAGCTTTTGATCGTGACACCATTCGGCAGCAGGTAGAAGCGAACTACGAAGCATTGGTAGCAGGACTCTTCCAAGAAAACGAGGAGATGCTACAACTTGCTAGTAGTGGTGTGTTTTGCTTGCAGTACCCTAGCCATCCTTTCACGCAAGAAGTTTACGCTGTAGCAGAAAAATTGGTGGTGTCATAAAAAAGGAACGACTTAAAACAAAAAGTATCGCTGCGCCATTGGCAGCACAGTTGCAGGTTCGCAGGTGAGTAGTTCTCCGTCAGCGCGGACTTCGTAGGTTTCAGGATCGACTTCCATTTGAGGCATAGCGTCGTTGAGTTTCATATCGCGCTTGCTCAGTGTGCGAATGCCAGACACCGCAAGGGCTGTTTTTTGCAAATTGAGTTTGTCAGGGATGCCTTTTTTAAGCGCGGTTTGGGAGATGAAGGTGAAGGACGTAGCTGCGATCGCGCCTCCAAAACTGCCAAACATCGGTCTCATATGAATGGGTTGTGGTGTTGGAATACTTGCATTTGCGTCTCCCATTTGTGACCACGCAATCATTCCCCCTTTGATCACCATTTCTGGTTTAACGCCAAACATTGCCGGACGCCACAAACATAAATCTGCAATTTTGCCAGGTTCAACCGAACCGACATGCTGAGCGATGCCATGGGTGATCGCAGGATTGATCGTATATTTTGCGATGTAGCGCTTCGCTCTGTGATTGTCGTGGCGTGTTGTATCTCCTGCTAACGCGCCACGTTGAACTTTCATTTTGTGTCCCGTTTGCCACGTGCGGATGATGACTTCTCCAATACGTCCCATTGCTTGGGAGTCGGACGATATCATACTAAACGCGCCCATATCGTGCAGAATATCTTCTGCTGCGATCGTTTCTCGTCTGATCCGAGATTCTGCAAAGGCAACGTCTTCAGGAATGCTGGGATCGAGATGGTGACACACCATCAGCATGTCAAGGTGTTCGTCTAATGTGTTGAGGGTGTAAGGACGGGTGGGATTCGTTGAGGAGGGTAAAACATTAGATTCACCGCACACTTTGATGATGTCGGGCGCGTGTCCACCGCCCGCGCCTTCAGTGTGATAAGTGTGAATGACGCGATGCTTGAATGCCGCGATCGTATCTTCCACAAATCCGGCTTCATTTAAGGTATCGGTGTGAATTGCAACTTGCACATCATACTCATCGGCGACGGTTAAACAGGTATCGATCGCAGCGGGCGTCGTGCCCCAATCTTCATGCAGCTTTAAGCCCATTGCGCCTGCTTTAATTTGTTCTTCGAGAGCGGCGGGTTGGCTTGTGTTGCCTTTGCCCAGAAATCCAATGTTCATCGGGAAGGCGTCGGCGGCTTGCAGCATTCGATAGATGTTCCAAGGTCCGGGAGTGCAGGTTGTGGCGTTTGTGCCTGCGGCAGGCCCAGTTCCGCCGCCAATCATCGTCGTGATCCCCGATGCGATCGCAACTTCGATCTGCTGCGGACAAATAAAGTGAATGTGAGTATCGATGCCGCCTGCGGTGAGGATCATGCCTTCGCCTGCGATCGCCTCAGTTCCAGGCCCAATAATAATGGTGATATTATCTTGAATGTAAGGATTTCCAGCTTTGCCGATCGCCGCAATCTTACCGTCTTTAATGCCGATATCTGCTTTGACCACGCCCCACCAATCAAGGATTAGCGCATTGGTAATCACAGCATCGACGGCTCCATCTTCGTTTGTAATGGGAGATTGTCCCATGCCATCACGAATCACCTTACCGCCGCCAAACTTGACTTCTTCACCATAGGTTGTGTAGTCCTGTTCGACTTCGATGATCAGTTCCGTGTCGGCTAATCGGACGCGATCGCCCACAGTCGGACCAAACGTTTCAGCGTAAGCGCGGCGATTCATGCGGTAGCTCATGGGGAGTCCTCTGGAGACTAAGCTCTGATTTTTAATCCGAATTTACCATACGTGTCCCAAAGGCACGATTTTAGAGACGCGCTGATCGCGAATCGGTTTTCTACTGTGTGATGGTGATGTGATTGAGTTTAGGTGAAACGAGGCCCCATGAAGTTGCGATCGGCGCTTAGCGCGCTACTGTGTGTTCGCTGGATGACGCTACTTTACTGCGTGTTCGATTCTATATCGTATTCAGTGTTGGCTTGAATGAAGTTAAAAATCTGTGTTTGAAGTTTTTGTTTTTCTTTCCAAAGCATATTGGCGTGATTGGCAGACTGGATTGCATAAAACATTTTAGGCTCAGGTGCAGAACGGTAGAGCGATTGCCCATCTTCAAAAAGAATGTAGTCGTCTGCGGTTCCGTGAGTGATGAGGATAGGACAGGTTATTTTTTGCACGTTAGCGATCGCAGATACGTCTTTGATCCGAAACTGCCCCATTTGTTCTGCGTTCGCTTTGGCGCGATCGCGCCAAAGTGCTGGCAACCAGGGCGATCGTCGGGTAATCATTTGGTCGAGATCGGCAAATGCACCAATGGTGACAAGAGAGTGAATGCGGGTGTCATGAGCCGCAGCAGATATGCCAACTACTCCGCCTGCCGAGATACCAAGCACAGCCATACGTTTGGCTCCTCGCTGCTGTAAATTGTCAATCAGTCCACTGACTTCTTTCCATTCGTTAAAGCCGTAGGTGAAAAATTCACCGCTACTGTTTCCATGTCCTCGCAAGTCGATTGCGGCTAAGTTTATTCCTTTTTTCCAGAGCGGAAGCGCAAATTCTAATAAGTCTTGCCGAGTGCCACCGAGTCCGTGAAGCAAGATCAGCGTAATAGGAGGTTTTGAAGATCTGGTTTTTGCTGGAATCCACCATCCAGAAACTTGAGTTCCATCTGCAACAGAGAACTGAATGGTTTCCGCAATTGCACCATATTGCCTCAGAATTTGAGGCTGAGAATTAACTGGGCATTTGTAATGGCTGAGGAGTGAGTAGGGCAGCCAATTGTCGATCGCGACTAATATTGCAATAATGACTATCCCCAAGGCAGTGAGCTTTTGAGATGTTTTTTTGCGGAAGCCGAATTTTTTAGCGTTCACAATAATCTCTTTGGATGCACGTTGTGATCACTCACATTGATAGTTCCCCAACAGTTTTACTACAAATACTGAACCGTTATGGATGAATGGAAATGTAATTGGGTTGAGATGAGACGCGATCGCACCAGTGCGCGATCGCCGGATATTGGCTCATGTCGTAGCCACCTTGATTTGCAACATGAGTGTACGCATAGTTCGCAATATCAGCGATCGTATAGCGCTCTCCAACCAAAAACGGATGTTGCGTTAAATGTTCATTCATTACCTTAAGAGCAGCATTACCTAACCGCTGATGATAAGCAATCAGGGATGCGAACTGTTCGGCTTGCTTGGCAACTGAAATCCAAAAGCGAGGACGAGACAGATTTGCACCGAGGCTAGATTGCTCAAAGAACAGCCATTTTAGAATTTCAGTTTGTTCGAGGCGATCGCGTGGAAAGAACGCCGTTCCATCAGCTAAATAGGTCAAAATAGCATTTGATTCGGTCAGAAAGACGCCCGATTCAGTTTCCAAAACAGGAACTTTGCCGTTTGGATTCTTTTGTAGAAAATCGGGCGAATGAGTTTCCTGATCAACAATATTGACGGCAATCTTCTCGAAGGGAAGATTTAGTTGAGTCAGCAGCAGCCGAATTTTATAGCAATTACCGGATAGCGCAAAGTCGTACAGTTTGTACATTATGTATGAATCTGTGTGAATCAAGGAACGTAAACTGGCATTGGTTCAAGGTTCAACTCTTCGCGAATCTCTTCGACTGGTTTTTCCCACTGCTCTTCCCACTTTTGGGCAAGTAACGGCTTTGCTTTTGCACCCATGCGATAGCCTGAAGCAATGCGATCGAGCAATTTATCTAATCCGTCTGGATTGCTGAGCAAGGTTTGCAGGAAGGCTCCTGCAATCAGAACACCAGATAGCGTGCGACGAGTTTGAGCAACCTCAAAGGATTTGAGACCGAGTTCTCCGGGAACATCGACACTGAATCCGGTAGCGACGTGCCAAATGTCATGGGTTTGTCTGAGGCGAAACAGAAGATAGGTTGCATCATCAACCACATCGAGTTTTCGATAGAATCCTGGGTCGAATCCTGACGATGAAATGTAATTGGCAAAGGCGAATCCCAAAGAGTGAGGCGGATACGTTAGGAGCCTTTCAATGTCTGGAGCCGGAGGCAGGTAGCGCTCTTGAGCAAGCTGTGCAACTTGCGGATCAGCCAGCATGTGTTTTACGGATGCGGCGAGCGTTTGCGGATGCGATCGCCGTAATGCATCTTCCACGTCGTAGACCGATTCGGTTTGTTCAGGATCTTTGAGCAGCGTCATGACGCTTTTGATAGTGGCAAGGTATTCTGAGTTTAAACGGCGCAAATCTTTCAAGTTCATTGCCAAACTCCACTGAAGTAGATACTAGGATTTAGACTTCTTTTTACTCTTCTTTGGTTTTGCGTCCAAGGCTCCTTCAATCTTGGCATTAAAGCCATACACCTCACGAGTACCCACTAGGGGAACTAGCGTCACCTCTCGTGTATCTCCTGGCTCAAACCGCACGGCGGTTCCTGCTGGAATATCGAGCCGCCGTCCACGGGCTTGCTCTCGGTCAAACTCTAACGCGGCGTTGACTTCGTAGAAGTGGAAATGAGAGCCGACTTGGATCGGTCGATCGCCGCTATTTGCCACTGATAATGTCAGCGTTTCTCGCCCAGCATTTAGTTCAATTTCGCCGTCTTCGACAAATAGTTCTCCTGGAATCATAGCGGTGCTACTCCTTGCGTGACGTTAGCGAATTGGGTTGTGAACGGTGACTAACTTTGTTCCGTCGGGAAAGGTGGCTTCGACTTGGACTTCGTGAATCATCTCAGAAATGCCGTCCATGACATCCTCCCGACCGAGGAGAGTGGTTCCGTAGTTCATCAGCTCAGCAACGGTCTGTCCGTCTCTTGCGCCTTCTAAAATAGCGGCGGACAGAAACGCGATCGCTTCGGGATAGTTCAGCTTCACTCCTCTCGCTTTGCGCCGTTCTGCCAATAGTGCAGCCGTAAAAATCAGAAGTTTGTCTTTCTCTTGGGGCGTTAATTGCATGGTTACTCCTCACAGTCAGCAGCAATAATAGTCTCAAGTTCAGCGATGAGTTGAGGTAAATTTTGTGTAGTTGTGTCCCATAGAATATCTAAATCAATATTGAAGTAATCGTGAATGATACGATTCCGCATACTAATAACAGTTGACCAAGGAATTTGTGTTAATTCTCTCTGTCGCTCCTTTGTGATTCGTGAAGCCGCTTCTCCAATTATTTCAAAACAGCGACATATAGCAAGTGTCAACATTTTGTTCGTGTCTATCTCAGAACGGCTCTTATTCTCTACAAATTCAACCGCTTCACGGGCTGCGTTCAGCATATGATGCAGACGCGCTTTATCATCAATGAACATAGATAACTTGTGCAGAATCTAGAACTTTTTGACGGAAATAGCGGCTGAGTTCTGCAGGTGTGCGAAGATCGACTTTGCGCTTGAGCATTTCGGTAAGTTCCATTTCCATTCCAATCAGCTCAAAATAACCAATTTTGCTGTTGGGAATGAATTCTACTAGCATATCGATGTCGCTTTCTGAGTGAAAATCCTCCCTCAAAATTGAGCCGAAGAGTGAGAGTTTCTGAATTGGGTTTCGTTGACAAAATTCAGTAATTTGTTCGATGGGAAGCTCGATAGGAAGGGTGATCATGGGCATTACCTCAGCTACAGTTGCCAAACTCTAGGAATGCAGACTGAACGATCGAACATCGTTTCTCGGAGCAGTCGCCAAACGGCAATGAACCACTGGCGCATTTCTATTGTAGAAGCACCGCGATATCGGCACAGTAATCCCGATTGCAAGCGAGTGACACCTGTTTCTCCAGCAGTGCCTGACCAAAGCAATCGCATGTCTTGCACAAGATCAGGGTTCACAGGTTGACCAAGGTACGCAAAACTGCCCACCACGGGGCATCCTGCCAGTCCGTGCGGGCTGTTAAGTATAGCTTCATGGCCAGGAAGCCATTGTCTGTCAATCCACAGCGGGCGACCTTGCTGCCAAACTTCGGTGTGCGATCGCCACATGCCACTGGTAAATCGCTCTCCTCTGGCGGTGCGTCCAAATCGAGTCATGTCCCAGCCGATCCAGTGGGCGTTGGGTGCAAGATTAATGCGTAGATCTTGGCGATAGAGAGCGCCGTCAAATACGATCGTATCTTGCGGCAACCATTCTAAAACTGCGCCTTCGTCTACGTTAATCTCAATAGTCTGACGGGCTTCTCTGCCGTTCGTGCGGTAAATTCTGGCGGCGGCAGGGGTGGTGATGAGAGCGCGGCTGTTGGGGTGGAGGCGGAGATCGAGGGATAAGCGATCGCCGCCCACGATTCCGCCTGCGGTATGCATGATGACGCCGTGACAAACTTCATCACCCTCTGGGTAGAAGGGGCGCTGTACCTTGAGAGGAGCCTGTCCCAAGTTCTCAGTTAGCACCGTTGCACCGTTGCGGTTGGCAAACTTCAGAAATAGAGTGCCGTGCCAATCGGGAGAGACAAATTTGGGGGAGGAAGAATGAAGTTGGTTCACCGAACGAAGTCTTTGGCTAAGCGGTGTTAGCTTGCTGTTAAGCGTAGCGCGTTTTAATTCGTTTTTGCAGAAATTAACAGCAGATTCGAGATGTGTTGCGCTTTGCTTCCCTTTTCGCTCACCGCAAAGAAGAGAGATTAGAGATTGCAAACCTGCTCTACAGACGTTCTAGAATTCTAGAGAGCCGTCGCAGAAACCTCCTCTGCTTTGGCTTTAAGGCGACTAGCGGTGCTGCGACGAATGCGATCGCTCTTCTTCACTCCCCCGGCCATCTCATATTCACTACTGTCTTTGCCGTATTTGAACGCCACGCCAATCAGCATTTTTTCGGCAAGATCGTTCAGCGTGGTTTCTAAGGTGTGAATCTCAGCTTTAGAGGAATCGATCACGGATAGCGCGGTGTTGTAGGCACTAATTTTGTTGCGTAACTGCTCGATCAGTTGAGCGATGTTTTTTAAATCGCGATCGTCGCCAAAGGTCATGAGCGGATCGATGGCTTGCAGTCCGGCAACGCGCAGTTCAATGCGCTCTAACATGCGGGATGTCTTTTTAGGGCGAGTCATAAGTAGGGTTCCCTGAGTCAGGTGTATAGCGCTAGTTTGACCTACTCGCCCTGCTTTTCGGGTCAGCAGAAGACACAAGAAATCATATTTTTTTCAAGAAGATTTTGAGGCAGTCTCAGAAATGCTTCGGAAGCAGGAATTTTAACTTCACAGAATTTGGATGAGCTTTACCAAAGCTTGTTTGTGGCTGCTGTAGCAGTTCCGTAAATCTAATTAATTTCTTGTGTCGTTACCAGAGGGATTGTGTTGTCAACCACGAGGTTGAGATTGCCAACCAGAGGGGTTGGTTTGCTAACGAGAAGGTTTAGGTTGGTTAGCAGGAGGTTGGGGCTGGTAACGAACGCGATCGCATTCACTATGAGAGGATTTGCATTGGTTGCAAGACAACTATCTCTGGTCTTGCCGTACTCCACAATCGTGCTGCAACCGTCTCCACTCGATTGCTCGCTTCTCCATCTCCTTGATAAACTCGTCCTTACCGTCCATGTAGCCTTCGATATCGCTCGGATCAAGTTGCTTCACTAACTCGCGCTTGAGGTTACTGTAGTGCTGAGCGAGGTCAGGATGGGCAGTCATGTAGTCTCGAAACGCTAAGTGTCGCTCTATGTTAGGAGAAGCCGCCCTAAAGGTATGCACATGATATGTCCTCACTCCCTCTTTGTTATCTTTGCGAAAGTAGCGACGACCAAGAATCCCCATCTCACCCATAATTTCATAGCCCAATTCCTCCATCGCTGAGCTACGCTGATCGACCCCAGTCAGTTCATTTACCTCAACCAATAAATCAATAATGGGCTTAGCGTAAATATTTGGAATAGCTGTGCTGCCGATGTGATGAACTGCCACCACATTCTCTCCTAACGCTAAAGCAACCTGTTTTGATTCAATTTCAAAGTCACGTTGCCACTTCACATCATGAGGAAGAACTTCAAATCGTCTTGGCATCATCTCCACCTCTGCTTAACTGAAGATTGTTTCATCTTCCTTACGCCACGCGGGATCAACAATGCAAATAAATACCAACGCCTCATCACCACTATTGTGAATACACTGTCTCGCATTGGGCGGAATATAAATCGTATCCCCAGGCTTTACGCTCTGAGTTTCATCGTCGATGTACATTACGCCTGTGCCACTGAGAATGTAGTACACCTCTGACGTGGTGAGCGCGTGAGGAATTGAGGTTTCTCCGATCTCTACGATCGCATGAGCTAAACTGTAGCGCAACTCGATCGCCTGCTTATCAGGATGCAGCAGCTCGCGCAACCTCGTGCGATCGCCTGCAATGAATTCTGGGCAGTCATTTAACGGTCGAACAAGCATAACACCAGCAGAAAACTGGTTTTATCCTACCGTGTTCTGCTAGTTAAGACGTTGGGTTGGGAGAATAATCAGGACATGAGATGGCGTCTTCCGATAAAGCATCTGTCGGACGCACCGTACATTTGAGATTATAATCACCTGTGAAAAACTGACAGTTCGCGCAGGGAATTTGATGCAATCGCTTCACGGTTTGGGTAGTCTCCCGAACCGAGGAATAGACATTCCACACCGTCAGAAAAATGAAGCCCCAAGTGAAAGCAAAGCAGATAGGAACCAAAAATGGGTGAAGTGTGTGGAGGATCACCCGCAGAAGAGCAAATACGTAGTCCATAATGAATGTCGTGAAAAAGTAATTCAACTCGGGAAATCTGAGTCTTAATAGTAATAACGGCGTCCGAATCCTGCTCCCCACTCAAGCATTATCTAACAGTCCCTCACCGCTCTACCTAAGATAGACATGAAGATTTCCTTATCCTCCAACCCCGCTCACTCACAGCAAGTCAAACAACGTCTTGCCAATCCAGAGGAGTCTTTATCTTTTGAGTTAGGTAAAGCTGTTCAAGAATTGCCGCCCTTTTACACGCGGTTTCTAGCCGGAACCATTAGTGTGTTGGTGGTCGGCACGATCGCTTGGGCACATTTTAGCGAAGTGGATGAAGTCGCCAACGCCAACGGAAAGCTAGTTCCATCGACCGAAGTTCGTCCGCTGCGAGCCACCAGCGCTGGCGCTATTACAGATATCAAGGTCAAAGCGGGCGATACGATTAAGAAAGGCGATCTGTTGATTACGATTGATCCAGGAGCCGCCGAAACTAGTATTGACAGCCTGACCCAAGAGGCAAAGAAGATTGAGGAAGATATTGCCCGATTAGAGTCAGAAAACCGAGGGCAAGCCAACGTCGGCAACACCGAACAAAATCAATTGCAGGCGGCGCGTCAGCAAGAGTTTCTAGATAAGCAGGCGGCAGCCGTGGCAGAGGCTAATCGTCAAGTCGCCACTGTGAGTGAGGCCCAAACCCGTCTAGAGCGGTTTCAGGAGAGCTTAGCGGGTGCTTATGCAACCTTGAAGAACGCTAAATCGAACAAGGTGGATGCCGAGAGCAGTCTAGCGATCGCACGGGAACGCGAAAAGCGGCTCAGTAGCCTCGAAAATAGCGGAGCCGTGCCTCACCTAGAGCTACTTAACTCGAGACAGCAAGTTGCCCAGGCCTCGCAGCAAGTCACGACGGCAGCCACTCAAATTACTGATGCTGAAACTCAGATCGTGTCGCTCGACAAAGAAATCGATGCCCAGCGCGATCGCATTCAACAGGCGCAGCAAGCCTACCAAGGTGCAAAAAGCACAGCGAGAGGGTTAGCGCCTCAGCGACAAGGTGAAATCCTGACGCAACTGAATCAGCGTCGTGAAGAATTGACGAAAAAGCGGGGCGAAATTGAAGTCACCAAGAAACAACGCAGCGATCGTGAAACCATTAAAGCCCCATTCGATGGCACAATCTACAACGTCAAAGCGACTCAAGGTTCGATTCAGCAGGGCGAAGAACTGTTATCTGTATCCCCGCGCGATCAGAATCTAGTTTTAGAAGTTAAAGTGCTGAACCGAGACATTGGCTTTATTCATGCTGGACAAAAAGCCAAAGTGAAATTAGCCACCTTTCCCTATCAAGAGTTTGGTGTAATTGAGGGCGAAGTAGTAGATGTTAGTCCAAACGCCGTGGTGGAGAAAGACGAAAACGGGCGCGATATGGGTCCGGTGTTTCCCGCCAAAGTCCTGTTGAGTAAAAAGATGATCCCCGTGCGAGGGCGAGATGTTGAACTTACGCCAGGAATGGCAGCGACGGCTGATATTGTGACTCGCAAGAAATCAATTCTATCCTTCATTATTGAGCCTGTGACCCGTCGATTCAGCGAAGCCTTCTCGGTGCGCTAGTTCACAGCTCACTCATTTGGTGGATTTGATCTTCAGATAATTCTGTGGTCTGCGAAACTTGTGCGATCGTTATGTCCGACTGCGACGGATTCAGAGCAACTTGTGCTAGGCACTTCGGTACGATCGGCGCGTTCTTGTTCCCCCTCTAAGCGCTCCGTGTCGGTCAGACTCCAATTGCCGCTCCCATCGATCAGCGCAGCACGGACGAGCGATCCCCTCAAACTTACCGTGCCATAGGCCCAGTCCGACACTGAGTTCTTCAATCTAGAGGCGGGAATAATTGGGATCAACGGGGAACCCAGGTTCCTCTAGGTCTTCAATTGGCAACTCATCCATTATCGGCAGCGTCTCTTCAGCAGGACGGATCGGTTTAAGGAATTGAAGGAGATGATTACATCGTCAGCATCACCAAAAAAACGTCTTTATTGCTATTATGAATAGCCATGCCTAAACCCCAAATGATTCTCTGTTCTACTTCCATCGCAGAAAAGAATTTAACAGAACGTAATAATTGCAAATCTGCGCTATGATGTAGATTCAGCACGACAGCGATTGCATCTGTCTGTATCCATTGACGCGAGTTTGCAGAAGTGGGTCGTAAAGCGGGGGGTAAACCGTCGCAACAAGCAATTCCTAGCAGGAGCTTGCACTGTAATCGCCGCGGTTTTAGATTTTGATTGACCTTCCTTTACTTCCTCAGTTCTAACTACATGGGCAAAAAGCCAACGATCGCGATCGCTCACTTGGGTTGCGAAAAAAACCGAATTGACACAGAGCATATGCTCGGCTTGCTTGCACAAGCAGGCTACACCGTAGACACAGATGAAGAAATCGCAGATTTTGTCATCGTCAATACGTGTAGCTTTATTCAAGCTGCGCGAGAAGAATCAGTTCGCACTTTAGTCGAGCTAGCAGAAGCTGACAAGAAGATTGTGATTACAGGTTGCATGGCACAGCACTTCCAGGAGCAGCTGCTCGACGAACTTCCGGAAGCGGTTGCATTGGTCGGGACAGGCGACTACCATAAGATCGTTAACGTACTTGAGCGGGCGGAAGCCGGAGAGCGAGTGAGCGAAGTTTCGCTTGAGCCGACTTACATCGCCGATGAGACGACACCCCGGTATCGCACGACCACTGAGGGAGTCGCCTACTTAAGAATTGCTGAAGGCTGCGACTATCGATGTGCATTTTGCATCATTCCCCACTTGCGAGGGAACCAGCGATCGCGCTCGATCGAATCGATCGTGGCAGAAGCCAATCAGCTTGCTGCTGAAGGAGTCAAGGAGATTATTCTAATCTCCCAAATTACAACCAACTATGGTCTTGACCTTTATGGTGAGCCGAAGTTAGCCGAACTCCTGCACGCACTGGGCAACGTGGATGTTCCTTGGATTCGGATGCATTACGCCTATCCGACTGGACTCACCCCAAAAGTGATGGAGGCCATCCAAAACACTCCAAACGTGTTGCCCTATTTAGACTTGCCGCTTCAACATTCTCATCCTGAAATTCTTAGAATGATGAATCGCCCTTGGCAAGGGCGGGTCAATGATGGGATCATTGAGCGGATTAAGACCGCGATTCCGAATGCAGTCCTGCGAACTACGCTGATTGTCGGATTTCCCGGTGAGACTGACGCGCACTTTGACCACTTACGGCAGTTTGTGCAGCGTCACGAGTTTGATCATGTCGGGGTGTTCACGTTTTCTGCGGAAGAAGGAACCCCTGCCTATGATCTTTCTGATCAACTGCCCCAGTCTGTCATGGATGCGCGTCGGGATGCCCTGATGCAGATCCAGCAGCCGATCTCGCTTAAGCGAAATCGAGCAGAGATTGGTAAGGTAGTGGATGTGTTGATTGAGCAAGAAAATCCGGCAACAGGTGAGCTAGTCGGGCGCTCTGCCCGCTCTTCTCCGGATGTAGATGGACTTGTTTACGTCCAAGGAGAAGCGTCGTTAGGCTCCCTAGTTCCGGTTGCGATCGCAGATGCCGACATCTACGATCTCTACGGTCGCGTTGCCACCGCCGCCGATCTGATGCAGCCCCCGCTGCTAACGGCCCGATAAGATTTCAAACAGAATTGAGACCGGCCCTTCTTGATTCATTTGATCGTCTCAAATTTCGATTTTCCTCACACTGTTCGTACAGCGTTCATTCAGTACACAGTTCACCTTTCACGCGCCCTGAGTGGCAATTTCAGCAGAACTACTTGGGTCTGATACGAAGTCAGTCCTAATTCAATCCTGCTGGTTGGACGATAGATTCACGGCAGCCTTGCCACGACCGAACGGAGGGTCTACCCTTCAAAGGTTATTTTCCCGCAGTCTATGTCTGACATCCCCCGATTGCCCTGTTTGGCGCATGTCTTTGACCTTATAGGAGATGTAATGACCCTTTCATTCCAAAGCCTCGGATTATCTGAAACCCGCATTCAACAGCTAGAGCAGCTTGGTTTTACTGCTCCGACTGAAATTCAAGCGCAAGCCATCCCTCACCTATTAGCAGGGCGGGATGTCGTTGGACAGGCGCAAACGGGAACAGGCAAGACGGCGGCATTTGCGCTTCCCATTTTGGAGCAAATTGATTCGGCAGCTCCAGTCACGCAAGCTTTGATTTTGACCCCGACTCGCGAACTGGCAATGCAAGTTTGCCAAGCCATTCGTGGGTTTAATGAAGATCGTCGAGTGAAGACAGTGGCGATCTACGGCGGACAGTCGATTGAGCAGCAAATTTCTGCTCTCCGTCGCGGCGCTCAAATTGTCGTTGGGACTCCGGGACGCGTTATTGATTTGCTCTCTCGCGGAGCGCTCAAACTCGACAAGCTGACCTGGATGGTGCTCGACGAAGCGGATGAAATGCTCAATATGGGCTTCATTCAAGACGTAGAGAAGATTTTGAATCAGGCTCCAACAGAGCGTCAAACCGCCTTTTTCTCGGCAACTATGGAGCCGTCAGTTCGCAAACTGGTATCAAAGTTTCTGCGATCGCCCATTACGGTCACTGTTGAACAACCTAAAGCCGCTCCAAATCGGATTAATCAAGTTGCCTACTCCGTTCCGCGTGGATGGACGAAAGCACGGGCAATCTTGCCGATCCTTGAACTTGAAGATCCCGAATCTGCGCTGATTTTTGTGCGCACCCGGCGAGCGGCGGCTGAATTAACTAGCCAGCTGCAAGAAGCAGGGCACAGCGTGGATGAGTACCACGGTGATTTGAGCCAAAGTCAGCGTGAGCGGCTGCTGCTTCGGTTCCGTCAGCAGCAGATTAAGTGGGTAGTTGCCACCGACATTGCGGCTCGCGGTATTCACGTGGATGATTTGACCCACGTAATCAACTACGACTTGCCCGATAGCGTCGAAAACTATGTCCACCGCATTGGCCGGACAGGACGCGCGGGCAAGGAAGGAACCGCAATCTCGCTGGTTCACTCGATGGATCGTCGTAAGCTGCGTGACATTGAGCATCACGTGCGGCAGCGCTTGGAGTTCAAGCCGATCCCGACTCGTGCTGAAATCGAAGGCCGCTACTTAGAGAAACTGCAAGGTCAAGTCAAAGAAGCGCTCTCGGGTGAACGGATGGCATCATTCTTGCCAATCGTGTCTCAACTTGCCGAAGAGTATGAACCGCATACGATCGCGGCGGCAGCGTTGCAGATGATCTACGATAAGACCCGTCCCGCGTGGCTGACAATGGGTAGCGATCCTGTTGAGGACGAGTACACTCGTTCAGGCGTGCCGAAGCCGAAGCCCGCGAAGCGGAACAGACCGTCGAATCCGAGTGGCAAGCGATCGCCATCGAGAACACCCGCACCGTCGAAGTAATTCGCAAGCTGTGGCTTAATTCGTGACGTGAGATCGGAAGCTGTTCTAATCTCACGTCACGAATTGTGGTTTCTGGTGGAAATTGAGGGTATGCCTATTTTATCGACCGACTTGCTTGCATATTATCGAAGCATGACGACGCGATCGCTGACCGTGGTCGATCTTGAGACAACCGGGCACAAACCGCCGCGATCGCGGGCGATCGAAGTTTCGGTGCTTCATGCAAGTTTGAAAGATGGCATTCTGCACCAACAGACGAGCTTGATCAATCCTCAAGTTGAAGTGCCATCGATGATTACGAAATTTACAGGCATTTATCAGGAAATGGTGGATATGGCTCCACCGTCAGCAGAAGTTTGGGAGCAGTTTTTACCGTTGCTGAGTGAGGGCGTGATCACAGCGCACAATATTGCATTTGACTATCCCTTTATTCAGGGCGAATACGAGCGATTAGGAATTCCCTATGATCGTCCTGAATCTGATCGGTTGTGTACAGTCAAGCTTTCTCGGATCATGTTGTCTGAGCTGCCCTCGCGCAAGTTGCCGGATTTAGTTCAACATTTTCAGTTTCCGGTCGGAGAATCGCACCGGGCTGAGGCAGATACGATCGCATGCTGGCTGCTTGCAGAACGGTTGTTAAAAGAGATTCATAACGAAGATGATGAGACGGTTTTAGCTCGATTTGGTGAGCAATTATTACCGCTTAGCGAGGCGTCTAAGTTTTTGGGATGTTCACAGAAAGCCGCAAGTTCTCGGTTGATGGCTGCTGGATTTGAACCTTACATTTCCCGTCGGAGCGGTGCATATTTGTTTCGTCGCAGCGCGATCGAGCAGCTTTACTGGCAGAGCCATCAGCTTTCGTTACCATCTTCTTAGTTACCTTCCCCGCTAAAACTTCAGCAATTATTTTGAAGTGGAAGTCATTCAACTTGATCCCTCTGAAAATGAAATTGAGCAAATTGCTCAAACGCTCAAGTATTTCGTAGTGTCCAGATTGTTTCTCGGGGTCGTATAGTGGCATCAAACTTAGTCAAAGCAGGTTTGATACACAACCACTGGATTCAAGCAGTTGCGTCGCATTGCTAGGCACTGTAACAATTTTGGCAACGTGGAACCATTGCTGCTGCTCCGCTTTGGCTTTGAGGGTTTAAAGCACACTCTAGGGGGTGACGTTCAGAACGTTAAGACTAATCGTGACCATTGTGAGGAACAGGATAAAGCCAATCGTATCAAGCAGCGTTGTCACGAGTGGACCACTAATCAAAGCTGGATCAATTTTCAGGCGAACAAAACCAATTGGTAGCAACGTTCCCAACGTGACTGCGACTAAGGTATTGGTTGCCATTACTAGCCCCGCCATGATCGAGACCCAGCGTTCTTCCGGCTTGGTCCAAATCAGGGAGATCAGCACCATGGCCAAACCCAGCGCGATCGCAGTTCCTAATCCTGCCGTTATCTCCTTTCGCAGGATTTTAAGCGTGTCTTGCAGCGTCACTTCCCCAACGCTGAGCGACCGGATGGTCACGGTTAAGGCTTGAATGCCCACAGTTCCGCCAGTGTTTGAGAACAATGGCATTACCACTGCTAGAACAGGGACAGCCGCGATCGTCGTTTGAAACGGCGCGATCGCGCTAGATGCACCAATGTATAAAGCCATAATGGCAAGCAGCCAGGGCAAACGGCTTTTGATTTTTGAGATTGGAGACGATAGAGACGATTCGCCGCCATCTGCCACACCTGCCAAGCGTTGAATATCTTCCGTGGCTTCTTGTTCGAGAATATCGACCACATCATCTACGGTGATGATCCCGACCAGGCGATCTTCCCGATCGACCACAGGGACGGCCAACAAGTCATAGCGCTTCATCAGTTGTGCTACTTCTTCTTGCAGCATTTCGGTTCGTGCTTTGATCACGCGATCGCTAGCAATGTCCTCAATCCGGGCATCAGGAATCGAGAACACCAACTGTCGTAACGACACAACCTGTTTTAATTTGCGGTTATTATCGGTGATGTAAGCGTAGTAGACCGTTTCTTTATCGCGGTCAGCCAAGCGAATTTTGCTGAGAGCTTCCCCCACGGTTAAGCCCTGCCGCAACCGGACATACTCTGTGGTCATCACCCGCCCGGCTGTGCCTTCGTCATATCCTAAAATGGTTGCCGTGGCTTGACGTTCTTCGGGACTCAGTTGCTGAACAAGCCGTTTGACGATGCCAGCAGGCAACTCATCAAACAGTTCCGCTCGGTCATCGGGGCGCATTGCCTCAATAACGTGGAACATTTGGGCATTGTGCAGCGAGCCAATCAACTCTTCGCGGACATCGGGAGGTAAATACTCAAATACGTCTGTTGCCTGGGTTTTGTTGAGTAACCGGAACGCGATCGCGCGGCGCTCTTCAGGCAGTCCTTTGATGTAGTCGCCCACATCGATCGCGGGCATTTCGTTAAGCTCGATTTTGAGCCGATTTAAATTATCAATTTCAGACAGAGACGTCCGAGCTTCCTGGGTAAGCATGTACTATGATCTCCTCAAATCATCCCCCGCGCTGGGAGACTGAGGCTGCCAGGCTAAGGGAGCTATCTAATGTTGGCTAAATGGACGTCGTCCATGAACTTTACAAAATTCAACATCAATATCTGTTGCAGATATCGCTACAGATATGCTAACCCTGATGCAGCAATTCCACAATGTCATAAAGCGCACTCTATAAGAAAGTCCCTCTTTTGGTAAAGATTTCCCTTAAAACGCTCAGTCTTGCTAAGCGTTACTCCTCTTTCCTCAGATTGATGACCAAAACAGGAAAGGTCTCTAGAAGTACTTAAAGAAAATTAGCATTGATGAATTTATTCCTACACAGTAATTTCCTACACAGTAAAAAAACAGCGGATCTGCTCTTTCAAAGAGTTCTTGTTGGCTCCTCTCAGGTGTCTCAGCGATGTAAAGGTATTTGCCTTCTCGTTTCTCTAATCTTGCTTTCAGGATGTCAATCGACGCCTAGTGACGCTCCGCGTCCTTCCGTTTCAGCCGTTTCTCCAGTTCCAAGCCCTACGGTTCAAAGCGCTAAAAAAGCTGTTAACAAGCCAAAACCTCCTGATAAGAACACCCTTCCAGTGACGCTTTATCAGCTTGATAATCAATGTAATAAGTTTGTGTCGCAGAAAGTAAGAGTATCTAAAACGAAGACGTTAGAAAAAACGATTGGTCGGGTTTTAGAAGATTTAGATAGCGATGATTTTAGTTTGTCGGGATACCGAGTCAACGTTAAAAAAGGCGTTGCAACAATCGATTTCCGAATCGCTTCAGGCGCGAAGCGGCAATTGAAGTCGCTCTCAAATTGTGAACAGTTAGCCTTGTATGGCAGTCTGAGGAAAACGTTGACGGGCAATAAAGTGTTAAAAATTAAGTCGGTGCAGTTTACCGATCGCGGACAAAAGCTTAAACCCTGAAGCGGAGAATCCGCTTTAGCAAGCTTGCTCAGGGAAAATCTTAGGGTTTGCTAAAGTTTCTACACGTTCGGTTTACGTTACTTTAGAATTAGCAAACTGGCTTGAGGGTGCGCCAATTCCTCTTGTACACTCTAAGCAATCTTTTTACTAGGTAGGTTCATTATGGATGTCAAACTTGTTTTAGTCGTCTTAACCGGGCTTTTTACGATCGCCTGTCTATTTTTTGGGACGCGCAACGGATTCTACGATACCGACAACTACCACGGTAACGGCTCGGCTCACTAAAGCATCGACCCTAACTCCGATCGCAGGCTTCAGTTGTTCTGACCTAGCGTTCATAATTTAGGGACGAATCTTGCAAGGGTGCGGTTTATGGCATTGCCTAACGAACTGCGCTTAGTTTTACGCCACCTAAACGCGATTAACACAGAACGCATTCCAGAAGATCGCACTTCATCCTAAACTAGAGATAGCTCCTACCCTCCACTCAGAAGACGGATGACTACGTGACTCAACTGGAATGCTTTCCCTATAGTGTCGGTCATGCAGACGAAGGAATATGTCTCCTTGTGCGGATGGGGCCTTATCGAATTTTGCTGGACTGTGGTTTGTGGGATACGGCTCTTTTGCCATCCGATGTGCCGCCAGCCGATCTAGTGCTATGCAGCCATGCTCACGCCGATCACGCGAGGGGATTGCTATCGCTGCATCAAACCTTTCCTCAGTTGCCTATTTATGCCAGTGAGGTGACAACGCAACTGTTAGGGCTCAATTGGATCACAGAGCGATCGCAAGTTCCTCTGTTTGCCCAAGCGTTGCCGTGGCGGTCGCCCGTTGAGTTTTTAGACGGATTGACGGCAGAACTGTTTCCGGCAGGGCATTTGCCGGGAGCCGCCGTAATCTTGATCACCTATACGCCACGGGATACTAATGCTCGCCCGTACACAGTGCTGTACACCGGAGATTTCTTTCTGTCCAACTCGCGCCTAGTTGAAGGCTTGCGGCTAGAAGAACTGCGCGGACTAGAGCCAGATGTTTTGATCGTTGAGGGCAGTTACGGCACAGCACGCTATCCTCACCGTCGGCAACAAGAAAATTATTTAGCAGAGCGCATCAGTAATGCGCTAACAGATGGACAATCGGTGCTGATGCCTGTGCCAACCTTGGGTTTGGGACAAGAGTTGCTGATGCTGCTACGGAGCCATCATTTATTTACAGGGCGCGATTTAGATATTTGGGTCGATGGCACGATCGCAACCGGATGCGATGCGTATTTGGATTTGTTGCCGCATTTTCCTGCCTCTGTTCAAAATTTTGCGCGTCACCAATCTCTCTTTTGGGACGATCGCATCCGTCCACGAGTGCGACGGCTCTCTCCTGATCAGCGCCAAGCTGTTGGCAAATCTCCCTGTATTGTCCTGAGCGATCTCACTTCAGACTGGAATGCATTTTTTCAGACTGAGCCTTGGTTGGTGCTGTTACCTCAACATTTAGCCGACCCGTTTTTGATCCCCAATTCCGACCGTCTGGAGATGGAAACGTATCTTTTGGCGCAGCATGGTGATGGTCCTAGCACAA
Source organism: Myxacorys chilensis ATA2-1-KO14 (assembly GCA_019359275.1). Classification (GTDB taxonomy): domain Bacteria; phylum Cyanobacteriota; class Cyanobacteriia; order Leptolyngbyales; family Leptolyngbyaceae; genus Myxacorys; species Myxacorys chilensis. The sequence continues at coordinate 51,666 of JAHHHP010000022.1, forward strand.
CGCAGCTAATTCACAATTTGCGCCCGCAGCACGTGATCTTTGTTCACGGCAATCCCAATTATTTATCTGATCTGACTGGGCTAGAAGAGTTACACAATCGCTATCATCTCCACTCGCCTTCGGCGGGAAGTTTGGTGGAGCTACCGATTGGAGAAACCTTCTTGCAGCCTGCTCCCCCGGAGACGACCTATGAGGGGGAGCTTTCAGAGTTTGGAACGATGGTAACGTTTACGCTACCCGATGCGATTACGGCTGATTCACGCTGGCGGGGTTTAGCCGATACGGGGCTTGTAGAAGCGCGATGGCAAGGACAGGAGCTTGTGTTGCGCGGTTTGACGGAGCGGGAGTTGCTCAATCAAAATAGCGATCGCATCTCTCCATCCATCGATGGAACGCTAAAAGACTCCTGTTCTATCTGTCGTCACTATCGAGGACAGCGCTGTTGGAATCCAGCGTCTCCGTTGTTTAACTTTAAGGTGACGCCTGAAGGCTACTGTCCTGCCTTTGAGTCAAACCAAACTGACACCGAGCCGTTTGACCGGACAAAGGGAGAGTAGTGCTTTAATCAAAGCCGCTGCGCAATATGAGTTTAATGCGATCGCATCAAATTCAGGCACGATGATTGCAGGCAACGCAAATATTACGAATTAATAGGAGATCTTAAGGGTGGGTCTAAAGTGGTATCCTTGCAATCCGAAACTGGTTTTAATTCACCGATTATTAATTCAGTGATTATTTGTTGTTCCTGAACCTCTAGATCTCGTGCGCCCAATCTCTCCTAGTTGGTTTGTGTTTCTCATCGCGTTCATTGCGCTGCGATTTGTCTTTTGGTTGAAAGCATTTCCAAATTCTGATGAGGCGTACTATTGGCTTTGGGGTCAGCATCTCCAATGGTCGTACTACGATCATCCGCCATTGCAAGCGTGGGTGCAGGGGGCCTTTACCGCCTTGTTTGGACGATCGGAATTTGTGCTGCGGCTCCCCAATGTACTCAGTAGTGCTGTTTTCCTTTATACGTATTATCGCATTGTAGCCTATTTGTATCCAAAGCAAACCCCACAACGATTTTGGTTTAATGTTCTGCTAGTATTCGCATCACCGTTGTATTTTGTATTTCTAGGATTAGCGTGGCATGATCATCTTCTGATCACCTTCTCATTAGTGTCTGCGTATCAGTTTGTTCGATTTGCGGATGGATTTATTGCCAACGGTCGAGGGGAGACAGGACGGTTGTATCTTGCCGCAGCCGCGATCGCACTCGCAGGGCTCTCGAAATACAATGCCGTGTTTGTGGGTTTAGGATTCCTCGCCACTATCCTAGCGGTTCCCCAACTGCGCCGTTTGTTACTCGATCGACGATTCTACATTGCAGCAGTCATTGCGCTCAGCGCTCTCATTCCAATTGTGCTGTGGAATTACTCGAATGATTTTCAGTCGGTGCAATATTATCTCAATCGCAGCGTAAATCCAGTTACGAGCGGACTTAAGATTGGTGCATTCATTGGATTTTTGGGAGCGTCCTATTTTCTAGTATCTCCATTTTATTGGAGAGGGTTCTTTCGAGTTTTAAAAAATCGGACTCAGCCTAAAGATGTCACCTCTGTCTATCCGATTCTTGCGTTCTGGGTTTTTCTAATTTCTTCTGTTGTTCTGACTATTATTTCTCTCATTTCTGCGGCATTGTATTACTGGAACATCACCGCCTATATTCTATTATTTCCATTGCTTCCGTTAGCATTTCCCAAACGTCCACCTCGACTATCGTTTTTGTATGGCTTACTGATCTCAACGCTGGTCGTCGTTCACTACACTGTGCTTCCCCTATCTGCGTTTATGGATCAAACCGTTGATCCCGATTCGCGTATGTTGTTTGGGTGGCGTGAGGTTGCAAGTGAAGTCAGCCGTCAAACAAAAGAACTGGGAGCGCCTTTATTGATGACGACTGATTATCGCTCGGCATCTGCTTTAGCTTACGAATTGAACAATAAAAATGTGATTGCAGTGAGCGATCGCGTCGATCAATTTGACTTTTGGCATTCAGATCGAGGCGAGCTACAGGGCAAAAATGCCGTGATTGTTTGGGATGATTGGTACCCAGCAACGGGGAAACTACTGCCAAAGTTCGATCGCGTTTCTGAGCCAGTCACAGTTCCGGTCACCCGATTTGGAATTTTGATCAAAAATTACTACATACAGAAAGGATACTGGTACAAACCGTGACAGATTGTATTCATTTAACTGAGATTCGATGCTACGGCTACACGGGCGTATTGCCAGAAGAACAGGTGTTAGGGCAATGGTTTGAGGTGGATTTAACGCTGTGGATCGATTTAGAAAAAGCCGGACAGAGCGATCGCTTAGAAGACACCCTCGACTACCGCGAGATTATTTCGAGCGTCCAGCAATTGGTGAAAACCTGTCGATTTGCATTGATAGAACGATTGGCAGCCGCGATCGCCCAATCTGCCCTATCGTTTGAGCTTGTCAAACAGGTACAAGTGAAATTAACTAAGCCTGCCGCACCAATTCCTGACTTTGGCGGCAAGATTATAATTGACATTACGCGCCTCAAATAACGGCATATTGGGTCTTCCATTTCTTCGAGAGATCGAGCCTTTATTTAGCAAAAAGCCCCGTTTGGGCTTCAATAGCTCAACGGGGCACTAGACGCAGTTAGGAGGTAACTATGCGCATTTAATTTACCGGAGAAAATCAAAAGATAAAGCAGACTTAAGAACGTCTTTATCCTGAGGCCAATTTATGAGCATGGCGCGTTGTTTCGGGCAGGCGATACTTCGTCGTGCAGCCCATCACATAGGATAAAGCCGTCTCTAAACTGATGCGATGTCCTAATGAAATAAACAGAGGTTTGGTTTTAGGACGAGTTCGCAACACTGCCCCAATCGTCTCTCCTTTGTGCTGCAACTCCACCCAAGCACCTCGCTCCTCAGGAACCTCACCATACTTGCCAACTAACAGCGATTTTGCCACGCCGATCGTGGGCATATTCGTCAGCACGCCCAAGTGACATGCAATGCCAAGCCGCCTCGGATGTGCCAATCCTTGACCATCACAGAGCAGCAGATCGGGGACAGTTTGCACCGTCTCAAGCGCATCTAGCACCGCAGGCACTTCTCGAAACGATAGAAAGCCCGGAATATAAGGAAACGTGGTTGGACGCCGCGCGATCGCATGATCGCAAAACTGCAACTCTGGGTAGGTCAGCACTGCTACCGCCGCCCGCGTGATCTTGCCGTCCTCTTCAAACCCAACATCGATTCCTGCAACATGGTTCACCACACCAAACTGATCGTGCGTCACCACCTCTTGACGCAATTCTTGCTGAATCGCAACAGCAGCTTCTGCGGTTAATGTCCACTCGTGTCTCTGTTGAATCTTCATTCTCTAACGGTTTTGGTTTACAAATCATGAATCTATCTCTATGTTCGATTCAACCGAATCAACCTAAAATGCGATATATCACTTCAGACGGGTGCGATGTTAGGACGACTGCTTGATGGACGCTACAAAATCGTAAAAGGACTCGGTTCAGGCGGCTTTGGGCACACCTACATTGCCGAAGACACTAAACGACCCGGTAATCCTGTTTGTGTGCTAAAGCATTTAAGTTTTACAACTCCTGATCCCAGCATTCTGAAGCAAGCGCGACGCATGTTTTTTGCGGAGGCAGAAACGCTAGAGAAACTGGGAAGACATGATCAAATTCCGCAACTGCTGGCTTATTTTGAAGAAGATCACGAGTTTTATCTTGTTCAAGAATTTGTGCAGGGACATCCACTCAGCGATGAGCTAGTCGCAGGTCAGAAACGATCGGAAGACTGGGTAATTGATTGTTTAGAAGATGTTTTGAAAACTCTAGAATTTGTTCACCGTCATGGCGTGATTCATCGCGATCTCAAACCAGACAATCTGATTCGGCGCGATCGCGAGCAAAAACTCGTCCTGATCGATTTTGGGGCCGTTAAGAGTATCGAAACGTCGATCACAGAATCGCAATCTGAAACGGCTCCTAGCCTCCCGGTTTATACCTCTGGCTATGCTTCTAGCGAACAGTGTCTTGGAAAGCCACATATCACTAGCGATCTGTATTCATTGGGCATGATCGCGATTCAAGCCTTGACAGGTGTCCGTCCTGCCCAATTGCCTCACGATTCCAAGACGTATGAATTACTATGGCGCAACCAAGCTTCGGTACGCGAAGAGTTAGCGATCGTCATCGAAACCATGACGAAATTTCATTTTGCCAATCGCTATCAGTCGGCTGCCCAAGTTTTAGAAGCTCTGGCCCACGTTAAAGAAGAGTCGCTGCTCACGCAAGCCCCGCTTTCTCTCATTGATGAACATCGCTTTTTCGCTCCGTCTAACATTTCCGCTAACATTCAGGACTCATCTCCAAACAAACCGAGCCAATCTACAAAACTAAAGATTGCCGCGATCGGGGCGGGCGCGATCGCGGTGTTGGGTGCGTCGGCGTGGGCACTGTCTCGGCAATCTGATTCACCTCAACCTGTTCTCCCTCAAATCGCCACTCCGCTCAGTTCAGACCAAAACAAAATTAGTTATGGTGAACGGGTTTTGGGAGTGGGAGTGGGAGCAAACCTTCCGCTCAAACAAGAGGCGGCGGATCAGGTGGCGGCAGGCAATTTTGACGTGGCGATCGCGGCGTTAAAAAAAGCTCGCGCTGTAGATCGATCTGACCCAGAAACGCTGATTTATCTCAACAATGCTGCAATTGCAACCGAAAAAGCCTATACGATCGCAGTTGCTGTGCCGCTTAAAACCCAACCTCAACCTGCAAACGAACTTTTGCGAGGCGTAGCCCAGGCACAAGAGCGGGTCAACACCTCTGGCGGAATTAACGGAACAAAATTGAAAGTTGCGATCGCCAGTGATGACAATAATCCTGATACAGCTCAACGCGTCGCCAAAACGCTGGTGAATACTCCAGCCGTTCTCGGCGTGGTCGGGCATGGCATTAGTGACACAACGTTTGCGGCGGGGGAAGTGTATCAGGCAGGAGAACTCGTGGCGATCGCCCCCATTAGTTCTGCCACAGAATTATCTAGGCTGAGCCACTATGTGTTTCGGGCCATGCCGAGTGATAAACGTCCGGCAAAACGACTGGCAGACTATATGGTGAATCAGCTTAAAAAGCGAAAAGTTGCCATTTTCTACAATTCCACTAGCCAATACAGCACATCGCTGAAAAATGCGTTTAAGGATGCGTTGTTCTTTGGTAATCAAGGCAGCACTGCTGAGATTGATTTTAATGCGCCCGACTTTGAGCAAACGGCAGCCGTTGATCTGGCCATTCGCAAAGGGGCAGAGGTACTGATGCTGGTTCCAGACAACAAATATGTTGATCGCGCCCTGTTAGTGATTGCGGCCAACCAAAAACGGTTGCCAATGCTGGCAGGAGATGTGATGTTTTCTCCTCGAATTCTCAGGAGTGGCGATGCGAGTACTGGGCTAACGATCGCAGTTCCTTACTACCAATTAGAGGTCGATAACTCTCTGTTTCAAAAGCAAGCAACCAAGCTTTGGAATAACGCTGTCAACTGGAGAACTGTGCTTGCTTACGACGCAACACAAGCCCTGATTACCGCGATTGGGCAATCTCCTACTCGCAACGGAATTCGGAGTATTTTAGCGAAACCAGATTTTGTATCGCCTGGCGGAATTCATCCGTTTAGTTTTTCGACAGAAGGCGATCGCGAGACAAAAATCGCGCTGATGAAAGTGACACCAGCGCGAACAAAAGCCAAAGCAAAGCAGTACGAATTTCAGCCTGTCAAATAACTATTTTTGCGCGGGGGGAGTCACCGCTGAGGGAGCGGTTTGAGGTTGCTGAAGGCGTTGACGCTGTTGATCTCTGAATGATTTTGCCGCCGCATCTAGATTTTCGCGTTGTTGCGCTCGAAACGCTGCCGGATCAAGCGGACTCTGAGAAAGTTGCTGAATCAGTTGCATCAATCCTGTGGTGCTGCCATCACTGCGGTTGTTGAACAAATCAGTTAGAGAATCACTGGCCTGAGGATCTTTTAGAAGAGCGGCGCTATTAGGGGTACTCCCAGGAATTTGAGCAAACGAGGCAGGCGCAAACGCAATTGCCAATCCTACTCCTGCTAACAGACCCAACACAAACTTTGCCATAACCATTAACTCCCACTACGTGATACTGCAATTCTACCCAAGACGGGTTTTTCTGAAAAATGCTCCCCAAAAAGAGTTTTTTTAGGCAAGGCGACGACGCAGCAAAGGTTGAATACTGATCAAGGTAAGGGTGCAAAATCCGACTAGGATTAGCAGCGCACCACCGAGAGACACGTTGCCGAAAGGCGCTTGCATAATAATGCTGCTAAAACTCCAATCCTTGTGAAGATAAAGATAGCGAATGGGTTCGATCGCATAACTCAACGGGTTGAGAGTCGCAACGACTTGCAACCACTTGGGCATAAATGATAATGGCACCAGTGCCGTACTTGCAAACAGTAGCGGTAGATTGGTGACGAAGATAACGGCAATCAGCTCAATATGCCCGGGCAAAGCAAACGCGAGTCCAAGACTCAATCCAGTTACTCCTAGCACGAGCAACAGAACGATGAATGCAACGAGGGCAAGCCCAAATGCGTTCGGCAATCCTGCACCGAGCAATGCACTCATCACGACGATCGCGGCTGTTTGAATCAGGCTCAAGGTCGTAATGAAGATTGCAGACGCCATTACGATCGAAAATCTTGATGCTAATGGCGCAACCAATAAGCGGTTGAGGAAACCAAACTCGCGATCGAACATGACCGGAAGCCCAGCATTGAGCGCACCACCAAACGCCGTAAAGACAATCACGCCCGCGCCGAGAAACTGACCGTAGCTAATGCGATCGCCAAACAATCCTTGGGGTGCGTTCTGAAATAGTGCCCCAAACAAAATCAGCCACATGAGCGGTTGAATAATGCCTGCCGCCAGTGTCGATGGACGCCGCTGAAGCTGAATAAACAACCGCCGAGTCAGCGCCAAGGTTTCTTGAACAAATTCCCCAACCAGATTTGGTTGAGACAGTGTAGCTAAAGGCTTTTCACTAAGACCGTTTTTAGACGGGGTAAGCGTGCTGCTCATAATACATTCCTTTTAATAACAGTCCTTTTGATAACAGAAGAACTAGCGCATGTTTTGCTTCTTCTCAGCTTTTGCATCTCGGCTTCCTGCCGCCGCCAGATCCGCATCTAGCAGGGTGCGACCTGTCGCCGTGAGGTAGACATCATCTAAACTAGGACGCGACTGAGCAATGCCAAATGTCGGGAGTCCAGCTTTTTGTAGCGTTTGCTGAACGCCCATTAACGCTTCGCTATTGGGGGTCACTACGAGATTAAGAGAATTGCCTTGAGCCGGGTTAATAATGACCTCCTGAACGGTTGGCAAAGATTCTAGAAGAGATTTTGCCTGTTGAGCTTCGTCTGTTGGAGAGAATTCTCGAATCCGTAGCGTGATGCGATCGCCGCCAACTCGATCTTTCAACTCAGAAGGCGTACCGGATGCAATCACCATACCGCGATCGATGATGGCAACGCGATCGGCAAGCGCATCAATTTCTTCTAAATAATGGCTTGTAATCAGAACTGTCGTTCCAACTTCTCGCAATCGTCGCAAAAAGTTCCATACAGTACTACGGCTCTCAATATCGAGTCCGACTGTCGGCTCATCTAAAACAAGAACATCAGGCTGGTGAAGCAGTCCAGCGGCTAAATCGAGTCGCTTCTTGAGACCACCAGAGTAGGTTCCCGTCCGCTTGTCTGCCCATTCGTCTAGCCCCAGAAGATCGATCGTTTCTGCGATTCGCTGTTTGGCAGTGGCTTTCGGCAGGTGATAGAGCGCAGCTTGCAACTCTAGAAGCTCTCGCCCAGTCAGAACCTTATCGAGCGCCACTTCTTGAGCAATGTATCCCAGCCGCTGCCGAGCTTGACGAGGATTGTCAACAACTGAAATGCCAGAGACTTCGATCGTGCCTGAATCTGGTTCTGTCAACGTACACAAGCAGCGGAGTGTCGTCGTTTTTCCGGCTCCGTTGGGTCCAAGCAGGCCAAAAATTTCGCCCGACTGAACGCTGAGCGAAACATCTTTGACCGCTTCTACTGACCCATAGCGCTTCTGGAGCTTTTCGATGAAGACCGCAGGCATAGTCGGTACTCCTCTATACAAATCTCAACATGTCTATACCTATTGTAGTAGTTCTGGTGAACAGATAATGAGGTGTGGAGAAGCGATCTCCTGAGGAGGATTACCCTAATCGAGTGATGTAGGCTGTCGCAACATCGACGAGCTGATGAGTAATCGGGAGGCTATCGATCCCCATGCCCGCGCAAAGCAGCATCATGTAGAAAATTGAGTATTTAAACGTTGCGCGTGCAACTTGCAGATCTGACGGCGTTTGCATCAATTTCCAAGCCTTTTGCACAAAAATGCCGTTTAGCAGCATCGCGATCGCGCCATACACCACGCCCATCACATGCAATGGATAGACCAACAGCAGCGTTGCTGGAATTAGCGACAGGGTGTAGTAAAAAATTTGACGACTTGTAGACTCGTTACCTTTTACCACAGGCATCATTGGTACGCCGACCTTGGCGTAATCTTCGCGAATCAGGATGGCTAACGCCCAGAAATGCGGTGGTGTCCACAGGCAAATAATTGCGAATAGAACCCACGCTGCCCAGCTTAAATCGCCCGTCACGGCTGCCCAACCCACAAGCGGAGGAATCGCACCCGCTGCGCCGCCAATCACAATATTTTGAGTGCTATGACGCTTGAGCCAATGCGTGTAAACCAGCACGTAAACCAGAATGCCCGACATTGCCAAACACGCGCTGAGCAGGTTTGCAAAAACAGTCAACAGCGTAAACGAAGCGATCGCCAGCGCGATCGCAAAGATCAGCGCATCACGCGGACTAACTCGACCTGACGGAAGTGGGCGACCGCGTGTCCGCTCCATCACATAATCAATGTCGCGATCGTACAAACAATTAATTGTATTCGCTGATCCAGAGGCAAACGTTCCGCTCAGCAATGTCACTAACAGCAATACCGGATCAACCTGTCCTTCTGCTGCAATCCACATTGCCCCTGCTGTTGTAATTAGCAACAGCAAAATAATCCGAGGTTTTGTCAGTTGAACATAGCTTTGAATAATTTGTAGGAAATCTTGATTGCGGCGTGAAACGCCCGTCATTGCATTTTGCATTCGCGTATTCCGTAAACGAGAGAGTAGAGACGCAATATATTGCGTTTAAAGATATTGGTCTAGCAACTATTGCGTCTTTGACGTAAGCATTGTTCTAAGGATTGGATTGCAGCGATTGTTCGGTAAAAATCGTGCAGATCCACCGATCATTCCACCGTTGCAAGCGTTTCGTCTGCTGATGGTGTTAATTGCACCGCTGCTTGATCCCGCAACGCCAAAACCGCAAAAACAATTAGCGTTCCCAACAGCGCAGCGCCCGTCGCCTGATGCGCTACCGTCAACGGCTCCACCTGCAATCGGAGTCGAAACGTTGCAACACCCAGCGTAATTTGCAACAGCAACAGCAGCCCAGCGACATTCGCCAATCGCCGCAATGCAAACGAAAGCGCTGGAGTTCGCCAAGCCATGACGACCAGCGTTAGCACCGCGATCGTAGGCGGCACGATTCCAGCAATGTGACTATTCATCACCATGCAGAGCTTTGATGTCCCTAAGCATTGGTGCAGCGCCCATTGAGAAGAGACTAATCCTCCCAGAATGCTTTGCATATAGACCAAAACTGCCGCACTTACGCCCACCCAGCGGAGTTTGCCAACGGTTCCAATGCCTTTGTAAACCACCAGGGAAGATCCGATCGCTAGCAGCGTTCCAAAGAACAACAGTCCGGTTCCAAGGTGAGCCGTCACAATATCAAAGCGCAGCAACTCAGTCACCGTCAGACCGCCCAAAATTCCTTGAAAGACCACGAGAAACAGGGCAAAACTCGCGGCGCTCGGCATCCAGCGAGGCAAGTCCCGACGGAACCACCACGCCGCACCGCAGAGCGCGATCGCGCCAAATCCAATCGTTGTGGCAACAAGACGATGAAACCATTCTAAAAAAACTTGCAGGTTCATCTGCTGACGCGGCACAAACTCCCCATAGCACAAGGGCCAGTCAGGACAAGACAAACCCGCATTCATCACACGGGTAGCGCTGCCCAATGCCATCAGGAAAAGCGTCGCGATCGCCAGCCCAAACACCAACCGCGTCATCCAAACTCTGACGGCAATAGATGAGGGCGAAGAAACAGGAGAAGAGTGAAGAATAGAATTTGACATCTGAGAAATTTATTGTTCCGGTCTCTGAAGAGAAAATAAAAGTTCACGGAAATCGGAGCATCTGCTCTAAGTTCTACTTTAGTGACGGAATCGTTAATTTGAACAGCTTTAGGGAATTCTTCGGATTCTCAATGGCTTCCAGTCAACCTTCTACAACGCTTCTGCTGCGATCCCAAAGAAAATATTAAGGATACTTCTGAAACAGAACACATCCAAAGAGCCGTGTCGTACCGTTGAGGGGGGAGTTACCCAAATAGAGGTTTTGGCGTTTCAGCTTAGATTCAAACTGACATTTAGCCTTATTGGTTTTCGCGTTAGGATCTCTCTTAAGGGCGCTCTCCATCCAAAGCCCAAATACTAGAATTTCAAACGTTGATATTTCATCAAACATCTATGCTCTGAGCGAACAGACCGAGGGACAGCGAACCAGCCATAATCCATGTTGCCTTTTCCCGTTTAGTAGGTCTTCTTACACCCGATCCCACGTCCCCCATGAATGAGAGTGATGAGCCGTGAATATTCCAAGTCAAATTACAACGCTTCTCGCTGGTATTCTTCTGACCCTAATTAGCTTTTGGTATGGTCAGAACCACAACCTATTACCCGTTGAAGCCTCTAAGAATGCTGCTTCAGTAGACAGTCTGTTTAACGCCATGTTGACAATTGGCACAGGTATTTTTCTACTGGTTGCTGGCATTCTGATCTACAGCGCTATTAAGTTCAGACGCGATCCTGACGACACAAGTGACGGACCGCCCGTACATGGCAATATTCCGCTAGAAATTCTCTGGACAGCGATTCCGGCCATTATCGTGTTAGGGATTTCGGTCTACAGCTTTGACGTTTACATGGATGAAAACGGCATGAATCCCATGGATCACATGGCGCATGGGAAAGCTCAGCATCAGGTAGCAGCGCAGCCAGGAAATGCAGTTGCGCAGCTTACAGGGTCCCCCGCATTTGCCGCAACTCTTGTTTCTCAAGCTGATCCCAACCAGCAGCAAGCCGAATCGATTCTGAAAGATCCAGCCACCAACGCTGTGCGAGAAGATATTCCGCAACGTAAGGACGCGCCAACGCTGGGAACTGTCTCGCCACGAGTGGGTTCATCTCCTGAGAAAACAGAGAAGCCTGCTGAAGTAGTCATCAGTGCGACAGGAATGCAGTACGCTTGGCTGTTTACCTATCCAGGAACCGAAGTCGTTGCAGGAGAACTGCACGTTCCCTTGGGTCGCGACGTCTTGATTAATATTTCTGCTAACGATGTTCTACATGCGTTCTGGGTTCCAGAATTTCGTCTGAAGCAAGACGCTGTGCCCGGACGCCAAACTGAGATTCGCTTCACTCCAACTAGAGAAGGTCAGTATCCCCTGATTTGTGCTGAGCTATGCGGGGCATACCACGGTGCAATGAAAACGATCGTGGTTGTGGAGCCTCAAGAAGCGTATGACAGTTGGCTTCAGAGTCAAGAAGTTGCCAGTGCTGAGGTGCTTGATCGAGCGATAGCGGCCAATCCCGCTACGATGACCGACGAAGAGTACCTTGCTCCCTATGCTCAAGATATCGGCATCACGGCAGCCGCCCTCGAACAGTTACACTCCCACGAGGGGCATTCCTAATTTCTGATAGACAGTTGATGGACGCTTAATCGACATTGGGTACTCCGTGTTACCCTGCCTACCCCATACCCCTCTCGTCATGACTCAAGCCGCTCAAATTCAAGAAGAAGCCAACCAGCTTGCCCACGGCAACAAGCCGGGCAACTGGAAGGAATACTTCTCCTTTAGCACTGACCATAAGGTGATCGGAATTCAATATCTGGTCACAACCTTCTTTTTTTATCTCATTGGCGGTGTGCTGGCGACCCTGGTTCGCACAGAACTCGCTACGCCTGAATCGGATTTTGTCAGCCGCGAGGTTTACAACAGCCTATTCACGGTTCACGCCACAGTAATGATCTTTCTATGGATTGTGCCTGGAGCAACCGGCGGATTTGGCAACTACCTTATTCCTCTGATGATTGGGGCGCGAGATATGGCGTTCCCTCGCCTCAACGCGCTCGCCTTCTGGATCATTCCCCCGACGGGATTGATGCTGATGTCCAGCTTCTTAGTCGGCGCACCCGGCGCAGGTTGGACAAATTATCCGCCCCTCAGCTTGGTTAGCCCAAAAGCGGGGGAGATGATCTGGATTCTTAGCATTCTGCTATTAGGAACCTCGTCAATTTTGGCAGCCGTGAACTTCATCGTCACGATCTTCAAGATGCGAGTCCCTGGCATGGGCTTAAACCAGATGCCTCTGTTCTGCTGGTCAATGTTGGCAACCTCATTCTTAGCGCTGATCGCCACACCAGTTTTGGCAGGAGCAATGATCTTGCTGTCATTTGACGTGTTGATTGGCACTGCCTTTTTTAATCCAACGGGCGGCGGCGATCCGATCATTTATCAGCACCTCTTCTGGTTTTACTCTCACCCTGCCGTCTACATCATGATCTTGCCGATCTTTGGCATGATCTCAGAGATTGTTTCAGTTCACTCGCGCAAACCAATTTTTGGCTACAAAGCGATCGCATACTCCAGTATCGCCATCTGCGGACTCGGCCTAATCGTCTGGGCGCACCACATGTTTACCAGTGGAACTCCGCCTTGGCTGCGGATGTTCTTCATGATCACTACGATGGTCATTTCTGTGCCAACCGGAATTAAGATCTTCAGTTGGCTGGCGACGTTGTGGGGCGGCAAGCTCGATATGAGTTCGGCGTTGCTGTTTGCTATGGGATTTATTTGCCTGTTTGTGATTGGCGGTATTAGTGGCGTCATGACGGCTTCAGTTCCATTTGACATTCACGTCCACGACACTTATTTCGTTGTGGCTCACCTGCATTATGTGTTGTTTGGGGGCAGCGTCTTTGGGTTATATGGCGGCTTCTACCATTGGTTCCCCAAAATCACGGGACGGATGATGAGCGAAGCGTGGGGCAAGGCTCACTTCTGGCTTACGTTTATTGGCTTCAACCTGGCGTTTATGCCGATGCATAAACTTGGTATGGAAGGCATGAACCGTCGGGTTGCAGAGTACGATCCCAAGTTTGCGACATTAAATCTGATCTGTACGATCGGAGCCTACTTACTAGCCGTTTCGACCATTCCGTTTATTGTCAATGCCACTTGGAGTTGGCTGCGAGGCAAACCAGCGGGCGATAATCCGTGGCGAGCATTGACGTTGGAGTGGATGACCACTTCTCCGCCTCCAGTGGAAAACTTTGAAGCTGATCCAGTGTTAGCAACTGGTCCATATGACTATGGCATGGGTAGCCGTGCTACAGAAGTGGATGTTCCCTTCTCCGAGGCCGACGATCCAACTTTGTCGGCGGGTCCAAGTTCTACGTTGCGGGCAAAACCTGATCCGGTGGTAGCAGCAAATCCAAGCGATCGCGGCGACGAAAGCTACAACCGAGAGTAATTCAATTTAGTCATTCCATCGAAGAGGGAGAAACAGATTTTATTGGTTTATCCCTCGTTTTTTCAACTGTTCACTTAGCTATTCGAGACCATGACCACCCTCGATCCTGCAAAATTAGAGCGCAACCATCACCAAGACGACCATCATGTTGCGTCTGGGCATGAAGACCATCCCGATTATCGCCTCCTGGGCATCATTGTTTTTCTGGTCGCAGAAGGCATGATTTTTCTGGGGCTGTTCACGGCATATTTTGCCTTTCGGACGGTTGCCCCAACGTGGCCCCCTGAAGGAACACCCAAACTAGAGCTACTGCTGCCGGGCATCAACACAGTAATTCTGATTGGTAGTAGCTTTGTCATTCACAACGCGGATACAGCGATCAAGAAGAATGATGTTCGCGGGCTGCGCTTGTGGTTTGGTGTCACTGCGGCGATGGGCGCTGTCTTCTTAGCAGGTCAGCTTTATGAGTACTTCCATTTAGAATTTGGGCTGACCAAAAATATTTTTGCCAGCACATTCTATGTACTGACGGGATTTCACGGGCTACACGTCTGCTTTGGACTGATTCTGATCATGGCAGTGTTGTGGCGATCGCTAAAGCCCAATCATTACAACAGCAAAGATCATTTTGGCGTCGAAGCAGCAGAAATCTACTGGCACTTCGTGGATGTGATCTGGGTAATTCTGTTTCTGTTGCTTTACATCATTTAAATTAAATCGGATTCTGTAAATCTGATTTTTGTGAATTTGATTATCTAACCCAATCTCAAGCGCTCCTTGCAGTTCGTAATTTGTAATCTGAAGTATTTTCTTCAATTATGAATTACGAACTATCATGTTAAGCGCTGACTGAGCAGGGTGATGATAGATGAGTTTACCGTTTGTTTTAGATGTCGCGATCGGCTTAATTTTTACGTATTTAATTCTGAGTTTATTAGCCTCTGAACTGCAAGAATTATTGGCAACGCTCTTGCAATGGCGAGCTAAGCATCTTAAAGACTCAATTGAAGTTTTGCTCTCAGGAGGCACGGGTACGCCCGAAGAAGAGCGCGTGCGAGATTTGGTGTCTCGGCTTTACAACGATTCGCTGCTGCAAAACGTTAACCAAGAAGCGAAAGGCGTTGTTGCTACGGGCTTTCGACGGATTTCGGGTTTCCTGTTTCGGGGAAATCGCAAAGGCGCGTTTGGTCGGGAGCTATCAACCGGGCCTTCTTACATCGCGTCAGAAACGTTCGCCACAACCATGATCGAGCAGCTTGGCATCACGTCGCTGATCGACAAATTAACCGAAGTTCGATTTGAGAAATTTGTCCATCGCATTGTCGGACAGTATTCGACGGATGGGGTGGGCGAGGCTCAAGTTTCTAGCGATGATGGGTTTCGAGATGATTGGGAGCGGGGCGGAATTCGAGTCGTTGCGGCCAAGTCCAACATGGCTAACTTAGACCAAGATCATAATTTCCAACTATTAGTTGAAGAGTATGACGAGATCTTGCGATCGTATAAGAATAAGCAAGCCAACCTAACCACTAGCATTGAGCGGTTGGGCGAAGCCTTTAACATTTATATTGCAACGAGTTGCGATCCCAACTCATCGGAGCCAACGCAACAAATTTATGCTCGTCGCCTGCAATCGCTCAAATCTAGTATTTTTGGTGAAAATAACGATCGTGCGATTCTGTCAGGCGGTCTGAAGCCAAGCTTATCTGAAATTGCCGAACTGGTGAACCAGAACAGCCACACCTACAAAGAAGCGGTGAGCGCCTATGAGCGCTTAGCGAACACGGCAAGACCGATCGATGCCCAAGTCAATTCAACAATTGAAGGTCAAATTCAAGACTACATAGCAGGGTTAGAGCCTGAAGAGGCGCAACGCTTCAAGAAACTCATCAACGAGGACCACCTCAAACCGTATGACGCTCTACCATTTGACCAGCAGCAGATCTTCCTATCCACTGCCCTCAAAGATTTGTCGGAAGAGGAACGTCAACTGTACGAAGATTATCAGTCCTACAAAAAAATTCGGAGTGGTTTAAGTCGGTTGCCCGATTCTGTGAAAGAAAGTCTATCGATTTTGGCAAGGCGGGCTCAAACGCGAGTTCAGCAAGTCGATAACGAACTGCATCAATTTAGCGATGAGATCGCGCTTTGGTTTGACCGATCGATGTCGCGTGCGTCTGGCGTTTACAAACGCAATGCCAAAGGGGTGGCGATCCTGATGGGTCTTGTTCTCGCGGCGGGTACAAATGCCGATACATTTCATATTTTCAATCGACTATCGAGTGATGATAGCTTGCGACAACTGATTACTGACCAGGCCGCTAAACTCGATCTGAGAGCGACCAATTCTCCGCGTTTGTCGGAGGATCTAAAAAACCTGAGAAATCAGACAGATTCTGCATTGCGAGACATTGCTTTTCCTATTAGCTGGAGTCCGGTCAATTTAGGCAGACAGCTTGAATGTCAGCCCAATGAGGTTCCGAGCGATCCGTCTCAAGCGACGCAACCAGACACACCCAATCAGACTGATGACACTCAGGCTAAACAAGCCTGGGCAAACCTCTACAAATCCTGCGTCAATGGAGGTCAAGCGACGATCGACACCCCTGTACCCCTACAAGTGATGGACATTGTTGCTCATCGACCTTTGGGACTGCTGCGAATGGTTTCGGGTTGGGCGTTTAGTGGCCTTGCGATCGCGATGGGTGCTCCGTTCTGGTTTGACTTGCTCGGCAAATTTGTCAATGTCCGCAATTCGGGCGGCAAGCCAAAACCCAAAACAGAGGAGAATTCGCCTTAACTAACTAGACGTTAAGAATCATTGTTTCCATCGCGTCTTGTAAATCTTGAGTGAGATCGGTGACTGCTTGTTTTGCAGAACGCCGATCTTTTTTGTAAGCATTCCAGCGATCGCTGAGCGAAATCGGTTCTCCAATCGTAATTAGCGCCGATTGTTTCCCAAGCTTCGGGCGATGAAACGGATTGCCACCTTTGATTCGAGTCATGGTGTCCCACAGAATCAGCACCGCTTCGGCAAACCGCTCCGCCGTCGGTTTCTCGAATACATATTGCCCAGTCACAGCCACAAAGCTCTCGACAATTCGCATGTGCCAGATTCGCAGATGAGCTTCTTCCGCAACTAGATCGGCAAGCCCGCGCTGCAAGGGTGAAAGCTTATCAAGCGTGAGATCCTCGCGATAGATGCAATCCCAAGCCGCTTGTTCAAGGCGACGACAGCGGTCGATCACCGTTCCTTTTGGCAGAACATTGAAATACTCTTCAGGAACTTGTAAGGCCGCGTTGAGTAACTCTTGCAATCGGACGGCAAATTCTTCGTTGGTCATCTTGTGATGTTTAGCGTTCTCTCCGGTTTTTAAGGGTTGATGGTAGAAGCGTCGATAAAACTCTTCCATTTCCACTAACAAGTGTGCAGCTAACCGATAAAGCCGGTGATATAAATATCGCTCATTTAGTTTTTTTTCGTCGCTCTCTGCCCGGCTCAGTCCAGCGTCCGCTTCCAATTCTCCGAGTAGTGCCTCGATTTCAGCCCAAGGTGGTGTTATGTAGCGATATTGAAGTCCCACAGGTATTACAATTACCTCTTCCGAACGCCCGGCTTTCTGCAAATCTTCAGCGCACCAGAAGCCAAGCTGCGAAATTCCAGGCTCTAGAGGACTAATAATTTCGTTGTGCCCATTGGTTGCGCCTTCGGGGGCGGCCATGAGCGGAAATTGACCGTTGGCAAACAGATCACGCGCCGATCGCAAGCCGGCCCGATCGAGCTTGCCGCGATGGATCGGGGTGCCGCCCAGTTTGGAATACATCCACCCAACGATCGCACCTGCCCAAAGCGGAATGCCGCGATCGTACATAAAGTGAGCATGGGTCGGCTTTTGTAAACGAATTCCGTTTTGCTTAGCAAATCGAGGCAGCAGATGATGCATCAAATACATCATGGTGGCTGGATCGTCGGTACTGGGATGCCGAAACGCCAGCAGTAAGCGAACTTTGCCGTCTTGAAACTGCTGATAGAGATGCGCCAATTGTTCTATGTTTTTAGCTTCGACCTGACAGATCGGCGTTCTAAAGCGCAACCACAACGGCACGGTTGCTCGCAAAAAATAGACCGCTTTACGATCGAGGGCGGGCGGAATAAATTCTAAGGGAGGTTGAACCTGTTGGAGTGAGCGAGGCAAGGGAAACTCCTTCGATCGATATCGGGATGTTATACCAATTTTCCCAATTAAGCGACAGATCCTCGTAGAGACGCGACGCATCATGCCCAGGGCAAACGCATCTAAACCTTAACTTCGGCTTTCGGTTCTGACGAACTACCAACAAAGATGAACGGCGACGAGACAATTGAACCAAAGCGAAATCTAAACGGTTACGCTGCTGGCTTACAGATCAACTTCATCTTCTTGGACAAACCTCGAATGCTAACTCGTGCCGATAAAAACACACATTGAACTCTGCAAAAAAGTTCATGTGCCCAAAAATCACAGGGATATCTTCTAATTTAGTCCACGCAAACGCAAACAGGATAGGAGAAAACGGCGCGATCGCAGCAGACACAACTAAACCTCGTGCCTCACTCCGTGCCAAATTTCCACTCAATGGTACAGAAACAGTTTGGTTTTCCCAGACGGCTCCCAGTTGTAGACCAATCTCGTAAGGTAGAACATTGACACTCGCGCCGGTATCTAACAGTGCCATTATCTCTACAGAACGGTTCTCTAATGTGAGGATCGAAGGTAGGGGCATGACGAGCGATCGCCCGGCGCTATCCGTTCGCTCAGTAAACGAATAGCGTTGCCCATCAAGCATTGGATGCTTTCTTGACTGTGGTTAGAAGATCAGACAATGCTTGAACCGCTTCCTTATCCGCTTGGGGAGACCACACTACTGCTTCAGTAGATGCGAGGTGATTGAGAAGCATTTTCTCTGAATCACTCTCTTCAAGCGGTTCTAGGCTGCATCCTTCCTCCTTGGCAACTGCTAGAAGGAGAAAGTGGATCAGTCGAATCTTATCTTGATGAGATAACTGATTAATGGTGGGCAACAGTTCGCTGAGTGACATATTGCTTATTTCAGAGGCTATACAGCCCTCCATTGTAATCTTGATCCTCCTGTGAGGCTTAGGGGATATTGTTAGGCTGTCTCTGTGAGCTATAGTGCTTTACACCTTTCAATCAAAAGATGAACTTTAAACTCAACTTCCAGTCTTCGCTTTCACGAATCAATTCAATTTGACGGATGAATTCGCGAAAATAGAACCGACGTTCAGATTCCGATAGGTCAAGCCAAAATTGGGGAATCGAAACGGTCTTGGCGATCGCAATCAAATTGACAGGCGGTAATTGAGCTAGTTTCGCTTGCAGTTGGGCAATTTCAGCCCTCAAGTTATAAGTTCTTAAGTCTGCCGTTTCTTGATCTAAAACACCGCTTTCTAGCAGAGATGGAAGTTGATTCAGAATCGTTTGTTTTTGCGCGATCGCACCGTCAATGCCCTGTTTGATCCCTTCGACCGGAGGCAACTCGACGCCCGACACCGCACGGGGTAGTTCCTCACAGATTTGCTCAATTGTGCGCTGTAAAACTGAATCATAGGCGATCGATTTGCACTTTGGGTTGCAGGGGCATCGGGTTGGACGCAGATAAAGATATTCCTTCGCACCTTTGCGCTTGCGACGTGACTGAGTGACTCGCGCGATCGTCATGGGAGACTGACAGGTTTTGCAGATCACAAGTCCTGCCAGCGATCGCGGCGCACTTGCGGTGCGAGCGGGAAGCCGTCGGTTGCGTCGCAGGAGCCGATCCACTTGTGCTGCTTCATCACGGGAAATAATGGCGGCGTGAGTATCCGAGAGGAGGTCGCCGTTTTGGTATTCTAAGTCGCCTCGATAAACCGGATTGATTAACCATCGGCTCCCGGTTGAAACAGCAATTTTTTTGCCATACTGCTTTTCTAAATAGCGAACCGCGCCCCGCAGCGAGCCAAACAGTAGAAATCGCTCGAAGAATTCTTTGACCACCGGAGCCGTACTGCGATCGATGATATAGCGATTGCGGCTGCGACGATAGCCGTAAGGCGCTTTTCCGGGAGGAGCAAAGGCTTTCACACGGTTGCGGGCGTGCCCTTGACGAATGCGCCTGCTGCGTTGGGTGTATTGGAGTTGCTGTAAGAACTTTAGAAATTCCGATTGTAGATTGTGTTCAGATGCCTCGATGGGAATGACGTTGATGTTGAGCGATTCGAGTTGAGATAAGCGATCGCTGACCTCTTTCATCGATTCGCCCAATTCTTCTAAGCGACGAATTAGGAGATAGTCTACAGATTCGGTTTGACAGTCGCTCAGCAATTGTTGAAACTGAAAGCGCGGCTTCTTCTCGGTGGCTAAATCTTGATACACGCGATCGATATCCCAGCCCCACAGCGTCGGATCGGGGGTTATCTCTAAAAGCGGATCGCTGTACAGATAAGCAATGATTTTCATACAGAATGGGATTGCTAACGAAAATCAAAAAGTTCTGTAGAGGTAAATAGAAACTTCAACGGTTAGTGTCATGCAATTATCCCACGACTCCCAATTCGATCACATGTCCGTCGGGATCTTTGACAAACAGCGCTGGACGACCGGAAGCACTCATCTGAAACGGGTAGCCGTGGGAGGTTAACTGCTCTTTTGCCGCTTCAATGTCAGAAACCGAAAACGCCAAATGCCGATTTCGCCCCCATTTTTCTGCATTCTGAAAATCAGAAATGATGTTGGGAACTTCGATGAGGTGAATTTGCATCGTGCCTAGCTCATACCACGTACCGGAAAATTTGAGATTGCGATCGCCCGTTGGCAACCCTAATACCGTTCCATAAAAGTAGTCTGACTTTTCTAAGTTCGACACTGGAATCGCGGCGTGGAGAAATTGTGTGATCATCATAAAACCTGCAAATTAAAATGATGGCAGTTCGTTAGATTATAAAATTCTGGCATCGAATCCTTAAACAGACTTTATCGCATGAATAATCGCTGGACACTGAGCGGAAAGAAAGCTTTGATTACAGGCGCAACTAAAGGGATTGGACTGGCGATCGCGCAAGAATTTCTCTCTCTTGGCGCAGAGGTGATGATTGTGGCGCGAGATCAGGACGCGATCTCGCAGCAGCTTGAAACTTGGAAATCGCAGGGGTTGGAGGCTGAAGGGATGGCTGCCGACGTATCAACCTCTGAGGGACGAGATGCGATCGCGCAGTACGTTCAGCAAACCTTTGGAGGGTTAGAGATTCTGGTGAATAACGTGGGGACGAATATTCGCAAAGCGGCAACTGAGTACAGCGTGGATGAATATACCAAAATTATGGAAACCAATCTAACGTCTGTATTTGAGATGTGCCGACTGACCTATCCGTTGCTCAAAGGGGCGGAAAGCAGCATCGTTAATATTGGCTCTGTTGCTGGATTGACTACCGTTCGGACGGGTGCGCCTTATGGCATGACTAAAGCAGCGTTGGTTCAACTCACGCGATCGCTGGCAGTGGAATGGGCAGCTGATAGAATTCGCGTTAATACAGTCGCGCCCTGGTTTATTCGCACGCCTCTAACCGATTCCTTGCTCAACAATTCCGACGTTCTAGCCTCGGTACAAGCTCGGACGCCGCTCAAGCGCGTGGGTGAACCAGAAGAAGTCGCAGGGTTAGTCGCGTTTTTGTGTATGCCCACCGCTTCCTACATTACAGGACAGTGCGTTGCTGTTGATGGCGGCTTCCTATCGTTTGGTTTCTGAGTGGACATATTTGCGTGAGATTCTGCACCCGTTAGAATAGGCATTCTACCCAGCATTGATGAACGTCTGAGTCTCGCTGACAAACTCCCTAAGCAGCACCGACGAACTATAGCAGTGTGGGATTCTGCCATTAGATGGTTATGAGCTAGCGCCTTCGAGCCTTGCTCACCATCTTGCGAGATAGACGCAATGTTAAGTCTTCTTTTTCTGCCCACTCTTGCACAAGGCGATAAAACGTTTGACGGTCTTCATTCTTTAAAACCGCGACCTGATCCGCCGTCTCGATCGCATAGGGATATCCGCCGCCAATAATCACTTCTGCTCGAACCCAATCGATCACGCGATCGTAGAGTCCCGCTTCATAAACCCAAACAGGCATCTCTAAACGCACAGGATAGCTATCCCGATTGGTCTTGAGGTAGGTAAAAACGATGTGATCGGCTAACTCTTGATAGAAATCTCGGACTCCGATGCGCTGACAGCGAAAAATAGGAGTGCGATCGCCCCACTGCATGTCATGTTTGGCGCGAGTCAGGAGTTGGGCATCATGAATGGCTTTGCCTTCGGGTAGATCACACAACCGTCTCAGCATCTCAGTCAGATCGCGGGCGGTAGAGGTATCGATGTAGCCCACGAGCGGAACTCGATATCGTTCACTCGCTCGAATTAGGTTACGAATGCATTTGACGTAGAAATGCTTGGTTTCTTCATCAAAGGCTTCTGCAAAACTCGCAATCAGCGAACCGTCAAAGAAGGCCAAGCAGCGATCGCATCCTTCGCGCTCTTCCATGTATTGGATTAAGCGCTGAGTTTCCATCTCAAACCGACGCAGATTGACTTTGCGATCGGCGAGATCTCCCCGTCCGACGCGCAGATCACTCGGCGTCAGCACCTCTGATTTGATGTCTTTTTCATACTCGCCCGATGGCAAATGAAAGTTTTCGTACCACCCGATCTGCACTAGCGCTACTGGGATCGAGAAATCTTTACTCGGATAGATTTGAGAGCCATCCACGGCAAATGTGGAAATTCCAGTCAAGCGATCGCGCACCCAGGCCATGCTCTGCTCTCGGCTCTGCCACGTCAAATCACACGGCAAAATCCAGTCTGGAGATGTGCCAAGCGCCTCTAACGGACGTGCGCCACAATCTTTCATGCCGTCTAGCCGATCGAGCAAGTCGGTGTGCGATCGCTGCGACATTTGGGCAAGCGCCGCTCCATAAAGCTGAAGCTCGTGCATCGCCGTCTTGTCGAAGCGCGTAAAGTCTTCTCGCTTCTGATTTAGCTGAGCCAGAATTTGCGATGGTTTGACAGGCATGAACTTAAAGAATTAATACCTAAGTACTATATCCCAGGTTCTCAGATTGCAATAAAATCTGCGATCGCTGATTCGCCTGAAGATGGGGTGAGTTCAGCCTATTGCGTTGATTAAAAAAGAGCGATCGGCAGTGAGCGGATTAGGAAGGATTTGATTTCGTGCTTGGTAATCTTCAACTAGAAGCTCTAACACGTCTTGACCGTTTCTCAGTGCCTCTTCGTAAGTGTCTCCATGCGTGTGAGCATAAGGACCAAATTCAGGCAAACTCACAATAAACTTTTGATCTTCATCTGACCACTGAATCACCATACTGTAGTGGGGCGTCATTCACGTTCTCCATTATCTTCGTTTAACCTATTCAGATCTCGGAGGGCATTTTTGATGTCTCTTTCTTGATAGCGATCAGCGTCTGCTCCATCTTTTCCAGAAAGCGGCATGTAAGGCAAAAGAGGGTGAGACCATACTGTATGACTGCCTTCTCCTGATCTGTAAGTAAAGTTTGCCCGTAGTAGTATCGCCTTTAGTTCTCGGATCTTCTTTGGCACGTCCCGATTTCTCTATTTTGATTCTCGATTCGCTTGTAGGTCTCGATCGACAAGAATCCCCCGCAGTCCTGCTAATTTTGCGGCCTCATAATCCTCTTTAGCGCTATCTCCAATGTGCCATGCCATCTCCGCCGCACAATCATGCTTTTTGAGCGCAATTTGAAAAATTCTGGCATCTGGTTTTGCCACTCCAGCTTTGGTGGAAATGGTGATCGAGCTAAAGTAATCGGAGAGATTGAGGGCTTTTAGAACAGGATGGATGCGCGAGTCAAAATTTGAAATGATGCCCAACGGAATGTCCAGTTTTCTTAGCCGCTCTAACGTTGGAACCGTGTCCCGATACACTATCCAAGGCTCGGTGGTGGCAAAGTGAGAATAGACCTCTGAGAAAAATTCTGAGAAGTTTTTGAACTGATCGAACACGCCGACTTGGCGAAAGGTTTTAGATGCGATCGCGCCCCACCAGCGATATTCAAGCCGAGGAATGTCAGTAGAGTTTGCCTCTGGAAACATGCAGGGGGGCGAAGCTTTGAACTGTTGATAGAACGCCTCATTCAACTGCTTCGGATCAACCTCAACCCCGTGCTTTTGGGCAAGCTGTCCATATACTTCGCCCACACTGCCACGAACCCCAAACAATGTACCAACCGCGTCAAAAAAGATTACTTGGGGGCGTTTCATAAGACTTTCCGTAGAGGAACATAGACAATTGCCATCGTCTATTATTCATCGTTTCCTGCCAAAGCATCCACGATCGGACGCGTTAACCAGCTAAATCCAACGCGAATTTGGTGTCTTAGAGTGGGCATCCGGTTGAGGTAGGCAAGCCGCCGCGCCAAATTTGCCAATGCTCCATCTAGCTGGAGTCCTAAGCCTGTCAAAGTCGCCTCGCCGATGCCGAGTGTCATCATTTCGCCCAAATACTGATAGCGGAATGGCAGTAAAGGGCGATGGGTGAGCGAGGCCCAAATATTCCAACCGACATAATCGGACTGTTGAAATGCCGCTTGGGCTGTGGCTGGAACCTGCTGACCTTCAGCATCTTTGCAGTCTGCCAAATCGCCCAATGCAAAAATCTCAGGATAATCGATCGCTTGCAACGTTGGGGTCGTCACAATCTGTCCTCGCTGATTTTGCTTGAGCGGAAGATTTCGGACGACTTCGGCAACGCGAGTTCCAATCGTCCACAGAACGATGTCCACCGGAATCGTATCCGTTGAGCCTTTGTAGAGTAGAGAAATGCTGTCCTCGGTTAGGCTCTCCACTGTGGTTTCTAGATCGAGAAAGACGCCTCGTTCTTCTAGCGCCTTGGTGGCTGCCTCACGATTGTGAGTGGGGGACGATCGCAGAATTTGATCAGTTTGCTCGACAATCCGAATGCGGGCACGGTCACCTAAGCGATCGGCTAATTTACAGGCGAGTTCCACACCGCTATATCCCGCTCCAACGATCGCAATCCGAATGCGATCCGCCGCCGATTCTTTTAGAAGTCTTAGCCGTTCTTGCAATCGGTAGGCATCTGCGATCGCTCTAAACGGAATGGCAAACTCCTCAGCTCCTGGAACGATATCCATCGGCGTTTCTCCGCCTGCCGCTAACACCAAGCGATCGTAGGTCAGAGTTTCTCCGTTCTGAAGCTGAACCTGTTTTGCCTCAACGTCAATCTCGGTTACGGCTGTCTGCTTAAATCGAATTCCGGTTCCCGCCAGCAGTTCTTCATACGGCGGGGCGACTTCCCACGACTGCATTTCTCCCGTCACCAGTTCGTAGAGCAGAGGAGCGAAGACGAAGCGATCGCGCTGATCGATCAGCGTAATTTCAGGTCTGTCGAGCTTGTCCCACGGCAACTGATTCAGCCGCAGCGCGGTATACAATCCACCAAAACCGCCACCGAGAATACAAATCTGAGACATAACGCTTAAGTCACGAGGCAACTCTTTTCATTCTAGAGACTCCCCCCCAATATTTCATTAGGAGTTCATCTCTCCTCTCGGATTAGCGTCGCTTCATGGCAGAATACCGTAAACGCACAGCCCGTATTCATAGGACGAGTCATGACCAAACTGAACGTAGGACTGTTATTTGGCGGATGTTCTGGGGAGCATGAGGTGTCGATTTCCTCAGCCCGATCGATTGCTCAAGCCCTAAGTAACGAGGCTAACGCCGAGAAGTACATGCTCCTGCCGTTCTACATTGGCAAAGATGGAGCTTGGCGATCGCCCGAAATTGCTCGGCAAGTTCTCGAATCGGGTGCTGCCATTCCGGTGGCTGACGAAACTCCTAATCGTTGGCAGTTTCCTGTCGAAGCGGCTGGAATCGATGTTTGGTTTCCAATTCTGCATGGCCCGAATGGTGAAGATGGGACGGTGCAAGGGTTGCTCAAACTGATGCAAGTTCCGTTTGTTGGCTCTGAGGTGCTGGGATCGGCGGCGGGAATGGATAAGATTGCTATGAAAATGGTGTTTGCTCAGGCAGGATTGCCGCAGGTGAAATATGTGGCGGTGAAGCGCTCTGAGGTCTGGTCAAATCCGTGTGTGTTTCCGAAGCTGTGTGACCAGATTGAATCCCAGTTGGGCTATCCCTGTTTTGTGAAGCCTGCGAATTTGGGGTCGTCGGTAGGGATCTCGAAAGTTCGGACTCGCGGGGAACTAGAAGCGGCGTTAGATAATGCGGCAAGCTACGATCGGCGGATCATTGTGGAGGCGGGCGTTGTCGCACGAGAGATAGAATGTGCGGTGCTGGGCAATGATCAGCCGAAAGCATCGGTTCCGGGAGAGATTACGTTTCAGAGTGATTTTTATGACTACGAAACGAAATACACAATTGGCGAAGCGGATTTATTTATTCCGGCAAATATTCCTCCAGCCGTGACGACCCAGATTCAGGAGCGGGCACTTCAAGCGTTTCTGGCGTTAGATTGTGCAGGGCTGGCGCGAGTGGATTTCTTTTACGTCGAAGCGACGGGCGAAATTTTGATTAATGAAATCAATACGCTGCCTGGTTTTACAGCAACAAGTATGTATCCTCAGATGTGGGCGGCAAGTGGAATTCCGTATCCTGAATTAGTGGATCAATTGATTCAGTTTGCAATAGAACGACACTCTAATAAATAGCCATGCATCGCTCATTTTTCCTCAGCGTTGACTCATCTAAGTGGAAGTGTGGCAGATTGACTGGCTCTGATTGCGCTTCAACTAGGAACGGAGACAAATTTTCTATCTCTCTTCTGATTGGAGATGAGAAGAATTCATGCTGATATTTGGCAGTTTTTGTTTGATCTGCGATCGCTCCCGTTTGATCTGCCATCATTCCTATTTCACCTGCGATCGCTCATCCTTCATCCCTCGTTATTCCTTCCCAATCTATGCAAAACACCGCCGAATACATCTGCGCCTATTGCGGCGAACCCAACCTCACCTTTGTCGATTGGAGCGGAGGAACTCAGCAATCCTATACCGAAGATTGCCAGGTCTGCTGTCGTCCCAATGTTCTCTACATTCGATTTGATGAAGACACACTAGAGGTTGAAATTGACAGCGACTACGAAGAATGAGGGTTGGATCGGGCTGTGAGCAGCACTAATCCAATCGATTGCAGCTACCGTTCTCCCGGTAATGTCCCAGATATGTTGTTGTGACTGAGAGAATCTGCTGAAATAGAAGGTGAACTTATCTAATCCTTCAGCATCATGGTATTAGAGCCAATTCATTGTCC
>JAHHHP010000023.1 GCA_019359275.1 Myxacorys chilensis ATA2-1-KO14
AGTCGTGAACACAGGTGCGGTGCAATTCGCGTGGCTTGCGGTTGTTTTCTTCTGTTCTCTCAACTTAACCCGCAACTTGGATTATTAGGGCTGTCCATATTTAGTATTTGTTTTGATTGGGTGGATGCAGTTTGAATCTGACAGATCTCTACTCTGAACTAACATACTCGTACCGAGTATAAATAAACGTCAAATCTAGTGTTCCTTTTCGCTGAGTTCTTAGACAATTGAACTATGCAACAGAAATGAGATCTGCTGAAAAGCTAACTTTACATCTGTTGCGTGAATGCCTAAATATTCTGCTGCTTCTAGATTCACCACACAAGAAACAGCAAGTGAGGAGTGAATTAGGATTCATGAACTGTTTCAAGAAGGTGGGAGTGCTAGACACCTGTGAGACGGCGCAAAGTGATTTGGGCTGAATCGCAACTTCAAGGATGGTATTGAGAGGTACAGGCAATGGATACCGAAGAACTCTTGCAGCGCTATGCCACAGGAGAACGAGACTTTCATACCGCAGATCTGACTGAAGCGCGTCTACATCAAGTTGACTTGAGCGGCATCGCTCTAAAAAAGGCGATTTTATTTGAAGCAGACTTGAGCGAGGCAAACTTGGTTGGGGCGGATCTCAATGGAGTGATCTTGAGACGAGCGAACCTGCGGGGAGCAAATTTGAGTGGAGTCCATCTTGTAGGAACAGAATTGTCTGAGGCACTGCTGCTTGGTGCAGACCTAAGTGGAGCCATGCTGTGGAGAGCAGTGTTGCAGAATGCAAACCTGACTGAAGCGAATTTAAGCCGAGCTAGGCTGCATGAGGCAAATCTGCGGGGTGCAATTTTGAGCAGGGCCAATCTCAGTGGTGCAAATTTGAGTGACGCCATCTTGAGCCAAACGGATCTGATGGAAGCAAATTTAAGTCGAGCTAATCTGAGTAGTGCAAGTTTGCCGATGGCAAACTTGCGGGGAGCAAACTTGGAGCGATCGGAGTTGATTAAGGCCAACTTGGTTGGGGCAGACTTAAGTTGGGCAAACCTGGAGGGGGCAAATCTGATGGGGAGCAACCTAAGTGGTGCAAACCTGACGGAGGCAAACCTCACAGGAGCCAATTTGAGTTGGGCAAACTTAAGTGATACAAAATTAGCCCTAGCCGTTTTGCGGGGGGCTTATCTAGAGCGATCGGAGTTGATTAAGGCGAACTTGGTTGAGGCAGACCTAAGTTGGGCAAACCTAAACGGCGCTAACCTGAGTGGTGCAAATCTGAGCCGAGCAATTTTGACTCAAGTGACGTTAGGTTCTGTTGTGCTACGCGGGGCAGTTTTAGCGGACGCAAAGCTTTCTCAAGTCAATTTGGATCAGGTTGATCTCAATTGGGTAACGATGCCTCATTTACCCAGTTGAGCGGCTTATCATCTTGCTGTCTTGATAGGTACGACTGATACAACTGAAACCTGTTTCAATTGATGGTGTTCCGCAAGGGTATGTAAGTTCACTCTAGCGATCGCAGTTTAGGTTGATCGATCTGCATTATCAGCACTTCTTCTAAACACCGATCGATAAGCTAGCAATTAGCTCCGCCACCCACAACCAGAAGTGTAAGGTGCAAATTTTTGTTGAACCTGCTCGTGATATGTGCGTGATTCCACGAGGATCACGATCGCACAATAGCCACAATTTCTCTAAATCTACTTGCTGCCTTTGTTCGGTTTTTACTGAGCTAATAAAGTATTAATTATTCTTTAAAGCTATTCAGGTAGCACCGCTTCTAGCTCATTGTAATCAAGATGCCAGCGCGAGCAAACTTTCCGCATGAGCTGCTTTTCCAGATAAGGCGGGTAGCTCAGTATTATCACGGTGGCTTATATGTAAATTAATTTACACAATATTTACTGAGCGAGAAAAACTTCTTACTCCACTCAATGTCAATCTCCAACCTACACATCGGTGTGAGAGCTATGAGCCAAAACCATTTTGCTTTTCTCGGTAACGCTGTTTTAGCAGCGGCTGTTCTTGCGATCGCTCAAGCTGGGGCTGTTTCAGCAACGCCTTTGACGAATCTAACAGGTCAGACAGACAAAATTTCTATTGTTCAGCAACCTCAAACGCAGGAGCTTGCCGACTCTAGAAGTCAGGTTAAAGATGACGACAAAGACGACGACAAAGACAGTGATCATGATGGCGATCATGACCATGAAAGAGAGGGTGACAAGGTTAAGAAATTGCCGAAATCTATCTCTAGGGCTATCTTTAGCGATTTAGCCAAACGGACAGGGGAAGACACTTCAGGGTTTCGCATCGTCAGATTTGAACAGCAAGAATGGTCGAATGGTTGCTTAGGGCTAGGTAGTGAGGGAGAGAGCTGTACTCAGGCAGTTGTTCCTGGCTATCAAGTAGTTATGGTTCGCGATCGACAGTACTGGGTGTACCGCACGGATGAATCGGGTTCTCTAGTAAGTTACGACAAAACCGTATCCCAAATGACAACTGCCCGTTCCACGGTTCTAATGACCCGTCAGCAGCAGTTAATGACTCGTGAAGTTCGCGCGACTAGCGTTCAGGCAATCAGCACAGGAAGTTCTACTATCGCTGGTACATCTATGTCAGCCAGTGAAACTACAATGACTGGTGCTGCAATGACTGGTGCTGCAATGTCGGGCACTACAATGTCAGGCGCTACTAGCTCGTCGATGACTAGCTTCAGCGATGTCTCGTCCACGTACTGGGCTAGCTCGTTTATTACCGAATTGACGAAGCTAACCATCGTGAA
The DNA here is from genome assembly GCA_019359275.1 of Myxacorys chilensis ATA2-1-KO14. Classification (GTDB taxonomy): domain Bacteria; phylum Cyanobacteriota; class Cyanobacteriia; order Leptolyngbyales; family Leptolyngbyaceae; genus Myxacorys; species Myxacorys chilensis. Next base: position 2,765 of record JAHHHP010000023.1, read on the forward strand.
AGGCTTCCCAGATGGCAGCTTCCGTCCTGACGATGTGGTGACGAAAGCACAGTTTGCGGCAATCGTCCGTAAAGCGTTTGAGCAAGCTAAAGTCCGCGATGCGATCGCGTTCCGGGATGTATCAAGCAGCTACTGGGCTTACGGCGCAATCCGCGAAGCGTATGAGATGGGCTTCTTTGGCGATGAAACGAAGGAATTTAACCCAACGCTTCGTTTAACTCGATTAGATATTCTAGTTGCGTTAGCAAATGCCCTCAACTACACGACAACGACAGGTTCGGTCGAGACAATCTTAGCGACATACACTGATGCGGCTAGCATTCCGACACAGTACCGTTCACTGATTGCTGCTCTAACCGAACGGGGGATCATTATCAACTATCCCAGTACCAGTCGTCTTGAGCTAACTCGTGTAGCAACCCGATCTGAACTAAGCGCATTTGTTTACCAGACGCTAACAACGATCGGCAAAGTTCAAAGCATCTCCTCGCCCTATGCAGTGGAAGTAAACCAAACCAGTAGCACTGGTAGCACCATCGAGCAAGGCAAAGGCAAAAAACAAAACTGCAATCAGGGAATTGGCAACGGCTCAGAAGGATGTGATCCTGGCAACTCTCGTCCCCACGGTGGTAGCAATGACGAAGGCGGAAGAACGCCTGGAAATAAGTAGTGACTACTGATCAGGAAATACAGAAGTCACGATAGATTGTTTGACTTTTAACTTTATCAACTGCGATCGTACTGAGTGAGATTACTCTTTCACCAGTACGATTATTTTTTATTAAGGGTGTTACCGCCCTCATCTCTAATCAAATTTTCTCTAAACTGTCCTCACCAAGGGTGGAGAAGTTTAACAATGCACTTAGATATCATTAGATTAAATGTTGTTTTATTGGCTTTTACCCAAGCCTAGGCTTGGTATAGAAAGTTTTTTATTAAGCTTATGCAGGTTTTAATTCTCGGTGGCAGTGGACGGATTGGCAGTAAAGTAGCAGCAGATTTGCTGGCTCATACCTCAGTAGCGATTACGATCGCAGGACGCAATCTCACAACAGGCGCAAAACTCAGCCATCAGTTGGGAGAGCGAGTTGAGTTCGTCGTTACAGATCTGAGCGAGCGCACTCGGCTGGAAGAGGCAATTTCGAGAGCCGATCTTGTCATTCACTGTGCTGGACCGTTTCTCTACCGAGATACCAGTGTGCTAAAAACCTGCATTGAGCAAGGCGTCAACTATCTGGATGTTAGCGATCATCCGTCGTTTACTCGAAAGGCGCTGGCGCATCGAGCAGAGGCAGAAGCCGCAGGGGTCACTGCGATTGTCAACACTGGCATTTTTCCAGGCATTTCAAACAGTATGGTGCGGCGAGATGTGGAGCAGTTAGACAAACCCGAAAAAATTCACCTCAGCTATGTCGTGGCAGGCTCAGGCGGAGCGGGCGTCACTGTGATGCGAACAACGTTTCTGGGGTTGCAGCGCCCATTTCAGGCTTGGCTAAATGGGCAATGGCAAACCGTAAAGCCCTATAGTGATCGCGAGGCTGTCGAATTTCCGTCCTATGGCAAGATTGGCGTCTATTGGTTTGACATGCCAGAAGCATTCACACTGCCAGAGACCTTTCCAGTTGAAAGTGTTGTAACCAAATTTGCGACCATTCCGCAGTTTTATAACTACCTAACCTGGAGCGTAGCGCGGTGGTGGCATCCTAAGCTGTTGCAAACAAAAGCGGTGATCGAGTTTTTGTCTCACGTCAGCCACGCTATGACTGATGTTAGCGATCGCTTTAGTGGAATTGGCGTGGCAATCCGCTCAGAGGTGACGGGGCAAAAGGATGGTCAGGCAATGCGCTGTTGCTCGACAATGGTACATCCTGACACCGCGATTTCGGCTGGGATGGGAACTGGAACGGTGGCAGAACTGATCTTGTCTGGAAAACTGAAGAAACCAGGAGTTTGGGCAGTAGAACAAGCGCTGCCAACCGATTTGTTTGAAGTTATGATGCGCGATCGCGGTATTGAGATAAATCAGCAGTTACTTCCAGTGTAGAGGAAGAATAGGTCTGGCCTATTCTTCCTAGTGTTTTCAGCGCGATCGCAGGTGATATGGTTTCACGCGCTTTCGGCTTCTTGCTCGTGTTGTGCTGGATCTTCTTCTAGCCTGGTATTTCCTTCAACATTGCGTTCATACCATTTCATCAGTGGCGTTGACGTTACGCCGTGCAAAAAGATTGAAACTATAATTGTCCAAAAGGTAATCCAACTCACCTGTTCTCCGTCACGTCCTTCTAATCCAGACCCTAACGCATAAGCTAGATAATAAATTGACCCAACGCCTCGGATTCCAAACCAACCATAAAGCCATCGTGTCGCAGGGTGTACGCGGAGCCCGATAGTGCTGAGCCAAGCGCCGAGAGGACGCACAACTAACAGCAGGAGTACAGCTATTAAAATTCCATCGGTTGCATACGCCAACATGGGTTCTTTTCGGAGTAGCGATCCGAGAAGCAGAATTGTTCCGATCTCGGAAAGCTTCTCCAGCCGCTCAATAAAGTGAAGTTGGGAAGTGGATTTGTCTTGGTTTCGCCGCCGCCGCATGGTAATTCCTGCCACAAATACAGCCAAGAAGCCGTACCCGTTTACTATTTCAGCCAGCGAGTACGAAATAAAAATGGTACTAATCGCAACGAAATCCTCCATGAGTCCGTCAACGGTATGGAATCGCTGGAGAGATCGATCAATCCACCGAATCGCTTTCGCAACGGCAAATCCGACCACGATTCCTGCCGCGATCGCCCACAGCAAATCTACTGCAACCCATTGTTTAAACCAATTCTGCCAATTTGCATCTTCTAGAAGATGCAAACCGAAATATATAAAAGGAAAGGCGAGCGCATCATTTAGCCCGCCTTCTGAGGTCAGCCCAAAGCGCAGTTCATCGCGATCGCCCGGATCGTACAGTTGCACTTCTGATGCTAAGACGGGATCAGTTGGAGCAAGAATGGCTCCCAGCAAAATAGCAGGTGCCCAGCCCATACCCAATACCCAGTGAGCAACTGCCGTCACTGCAAAAATAGAAATTGGCATCAGAAAGCCAATCAATCGAGCTGTAGACTCCCATGCCCAAAATTTAATCGGGCGATTCATCTTTAGCCCGCAACTGAACAGTGAAATCAAGACGACCAATTCGGCAATCTTTTCGAGAATATTAGCGTCTGGACGAACCTGAATTAAATTAAGTCCATAGGGGCTTAAAAACACTCCAACAATCAGATAAATGATTGCATAAGAGAGCGGAAGACGCGCAATCAACCCTGAGCATAACGTCACTGTGAGCAAAAGTATGCCGATGGCTAACAGGTCGAGAATATAGATATCGATGTCCACGAGCGAAGCCTTCCTATAGAATCGGTATTACTTTAAATCGCTCATTCTATAAATATGATTCATCCTACGGTAGAACTTCTTCAACCATTAGGGTTGCTTGATATAGCCCCATTTGTTGCCGACTTGGACTCGCGCCATTCCGTCAGAAAACGATCCAGCTTCGTCGAATTGAGGCGTGATCGCAATCTTTCCAGCGTGATCAATATAACCCCACTGATTGTCATACTTAACGGGCGCTAGCCCATCAGAAAACCGTGCAGCGTAGCTAAAATCTGCTGGAACCACTAATTTCCCAGTTTTATCGATGTAGCCCCATAATTGACCTATTTTAACAAGTGCCACCCCGTCCGAAAAATCGGATGCAAATTTAAATTTGGGTGGAATGATTGGCTTTCCAGTTTTGTCAATATAGCCCCACTTGTCGCCGACTCGAACCCGCGCCATCGAGCCTGAAAAATCAAATGCGCCATCAAACTGAGGCGCGATCGCAACCTTTCCAGTCTTATCGATGTAGCCCCATTGCTTGCCGACCCGAACAGCAGCTAATCCTTCCGAAAATTTCCAGCCATCGTCAAACTCTTGTTGAAAAGCAGCTTTCCCCGTCGGGCTGATATAGCGATACTTTTGGCCTAGTTTAACGGCTGCTAAGCCTTCAGAAAATCCTGATGTATATAGAAACTGTGGCTGAATGGCAACCTGCCCTTGAGGGTTGATAAAACCAACGTTTTGATTGAGGCGAATCGCAGCTGACCCATTTTGAAACGGTGCAGCAGTTTCAAATCGAGGCGAGACGACTAGCGCTCCGGTGCGATCGATGTACCCATAGCGATCGCCCGACTTCACAATGGCGAATCCCTCGGCAAAGGGAGAATAGAGTTCAAATTCTGAGGTTGGTTGTACAGCAACGTTACCGGCGCGATCGATATATCGGAATTCTTCTCCGACCTGAACTAGGGCAATGCCTTCAGAAAAATCGGTGGCACTGTCAAACTGGTTAGGAATCGTGAGCGAACTAGTTGAGGTATTTTGAGCAATGATCTGTCGCACAGAATTTGCGCTCAAAGATACATCAAGAGGCACAGATTGAGTTTGAGACAAGAATGCGAGGCCAACAGCGACACTAGCTCCAGCTACCAAAAGTAATTTGCTCATGAGGGAATTACTCCAGCCAAAGTAGAGGTCAGACTCAACATTAAGAAACGGCTAACCATGCTCTTTCTGCGGCAAATTGATGCGATCGAGAGATGAGTTCTTTGGCAGAGCTGAATTTCGCAACGCTGCACAATGTTTGTTGAGGTCGTAATCCGCCACTTTCCAATGATCTATTTAGTACTGCAAGCACTTGTTAAACAAACTGAAATGTGCGAATTGCCTCATCAATCACGCTATATTGCTGAGTTTTGCCTTTCCCTGAACTCTAGAATCAGCATTGCTTTATTCTAGGTCAGTCTATGTTAGTGCGTATCTATAGATGGGTAGTCTTGTAAACCTATTGATCAGCTTCAATGTCGCGTTTACCTGTAGACAGTCAGGTGCTGCACCTTGTTCGGTTACGGTTAATCGCTTTGGCTATGTTTCTTTCTTGTTTTGAAGCACGAGGTGATAATGCTCCACTGTGGGAAACGGATCATAGAAATGGTGAAGCAGATTCTTCCACTCTTGATACTGAGCAGATTGGCGAAAGCCAACCGTATGATCTTCTAACTTTTCCCATTGCACCAATAAGATGTATCTGTCCCTATTCTCAGCACAATTCTGGAGTTGATGCCAAAGATAGCCAGGCATAGAAGCGATAATCACGGACGCTTGTTGAAACGCGCTTTCAAAGGCTTGGTTTTGAGCAGGTTTCACATCAAGGATGGCAACTTCTAATATCATGTCGTTTATTTAATCAAATTCGCACTAATCTGCCTATTACGATGCTAGGCGTAGCAACCAAACGATCGTGTTTAGCGGATGCGATAACCTGTGCAACTCAACGGACTGATACATTCCATTGCAACACAGTTGTTAACTGGAATTTCTCACCGCTCTGATTCGCTGAGCTTCCACGGCTGCTGTCTCCACCCTAATTTCTGCCTTGCTGCTGAAGTATTCACTTGAGGCATGTGAATCTTCACAAGCTCCACGGTTTCTCGAACCAATGATTCAAGTTCATTAACCGCTACAGCGGCTTCATGACGAAACAAGCCTTCGAGACGAGAGGCAAGATTTTCAGGGGCAATCTCCATTTGCTCAATAAATCTGCTCATTCGCTTGAATTGAAATGTTGAGTAATATAGGTGGTTCAATCCAGACAACACACCGAGAAGATTTTGGGCTGATTCAAGCAGAATTTGGTAGTACCAGAGCGTTGTATCCCGTTTGGCAAGCTTTTCCTGCATTCCCCAAATTGCAAAAAACTTGAGATAATGCTCGACCATTGTTTGCGCGAGTCCATCCGGATAATTTACGACTTTGGCTTTCCACTGCTGAATCAGCGCTTCGCCGTATAACGGAATGCCAATCGATGTTCCATACAGCATTTTCGTGATCGGAGATGGAACATCGAATTCCTCCAAGACGGTTGCCATTTCCTGTTCCCACTGTGCGATCGTCGCATGAGCAAACTGAAATTCAATCCCGTCCATCAGAAAACTTTCCCCAAACGCACCGTTTTGTCGATCGCCCAAAATCCCAATCAACTCTGAACCGTGATTTTGCTGGCGCGCAAGGTGCAACTCTTCTTCAGAAGGCAATTCATCGTAATAAAGCATCACATCGCAATCCGAGTATTCATCGCATAGCCCTTCTGCGACGGAACCTGCAACCATGACAGCCTTCGTTTTCGGGTTGGCGATGTACGCTTTGACATTGCGTTTTGCTAATTCCAACAAGTATTGAGTTCTATCAGTCATGGATAGTTGTGACTTGGGTAAAGGTATACATTCATGATGCAGCACCGAATTTTGCCAGCTAACGACTATAACAGGTCTGTTGAGCGGCTATCGATCAGATCTACAACACCACCAAATCAATCTTGATTGTCCGCTTCAACAAATTTGTTCTACTGCGATCGCTGACAACAGTTTACTCAAGACTTCAACTTAGCGGTATTATCAAAACATTGAACGGTGCCCTTCCAATCTTTGTCCTCCATTATTGTCTCGGTATAGTTATTTTCTGTGTAAGCTCCGATAACACTTCGCCAGAACTGTTGGGCAACAATGTTTGTATGAACTTGATGGAGCTCCCAACGACCACAAAATAAATCAAAAACGTGAAACGCAACCTGACGACCAATTCCATGCTTACGATACTTTCGTAAGATAAAGAACTCCGCCACTGAGTATTGGCTACGCGGAAGATACGTATATTGATTCACCAACACAAAACCAGCAAGTTTACCATTCACTCGTACCAGAAACGGGTAGCGGTCGGCTTCAACCCAATAGTAATCTAGATACTGATAGCCAAAGTATCCATGCCCGTTTAGGTCAGTGTTCTCAAACTCTGAAAAATCGTACTGATAAAGCTCCATCATCTGCTGGATAATCGGCTTATCCGCGGTTAGAGCTGGTAAGACTTCGACATCCATGACGAACACCTTATTAGCGCTTTTGACTTGACCGATCTCTTCAAAATTACAAGATTTTAGCTGCCACAGACAAAGCGGTAGAACGACTATTTAGACTGAAAGTTTTTGCCTCAGATTCTTGTATGGGTGGATGGGCAGAAACTTTCAGTCTATCTATTCAGAAAAAACTATTTTCATCGTTCAACAAGCGATCGCTGTGAACTTTAGTAGAAGCGATCGCTCTAACAACCTGCTTTACTTGCCACCAGTAGTACCTTCACTGACTCACAGCACAGCAAGCTCTTTAAAGCAACGACGTGTTAATTCCATTCGAGCAGATGGATCTTTCTTGTTACGAATATCGATGTTAGTGGCATAGAAGTAGACATTCTTGCCTTTTTCTAGGTAACCAACTAACCAACCAATTTGTGGTGTTACGTCGCCCACAAAACCAACCCACCCTGTCTTGCCTCTGATTGTGTAGTCTGGAGTTTGCTCCATAATGATCATGTCTTTGACAATCGAGAGCGATCGCTTGGAGAAGGGCAATTCATTATTGTAAAAACGACGGAGAAACTGAATTTGCTCTTGAGGTGTAATTCTCAGTTCTCCCTCTAACCAGAATTTATCAATATCATCTTGACTGCCAATTTTTTGGTTGCCGTATTTCACTTGAGTGACCCATTTCTGCATCTGGTCGTATCCCACTCGACGCGCTAAAACTTGGTAAAACCAGTAGGCAGAAAGCTTAATTGCCTCTCTCATATTCAAGTCTCGGTTCCATTCAGGCAGCTTTCTTTGAATTCCGTCCCATGTTAGAACCGCGATGTCATTTGAAATAACTCCTGTTTCCAAAGCAATCAGAGAATTCAAGATCTTGAAGGTGGACGCGGGTAAAAAAGCAGTTGTGTTCCGTTGTGGGTTGTGTTGAAAGACGCGATCGCTGTTCAAGTCATAGATCAAAATCGAACCTTCAACCCCTAGCTCTCGAAAGTGCTGCGCAAAATCAATGTTTTGGGCAACGTCTACACGACTTGGAGACTCAATCGCTGAATTCGAGATTGTTACTGCTGATTGCACGGTCTGAAACAAGATAGCGGCGATGCAACACGATGTAACGAAAACCATCATGGCAAAACGAATGATTCGATTCATAGGCTTCTACAGGTAGCGAGATGATGGGCAGCCTTGAACTACACGAATAGGCTCTCGGTTTTCGGAACTTGAGATGCATCGTCTCGCGACTGTAGTTATTTTGCCGCGTTGATCACGCTGCCGAAAAGTCGATTGTAGTATCTGCATCGGGTTTAGCTCTGTGACTTACTCATCATCGTGACGTACCAAACTGCTGTAGAACCGTTGGTTAGCGGTTTGACTGGGCGATCATCGCAGAGTTGAAAGTGGAATCTTAAAAGCGTTTTCAATAAGCCTTGAAGAGTAGAGGGGTACTGGTATTGCTGCTATCTGTATCTCAATGTGGATGTCACTGCTGTATCGAGTAAATAAATATATTGGCAGGCTCCATAAGCGCGATTGCTTCGCAGGCTCCGAAGGATCGCATCTTTTTCTGAACACCAAGATGTCAATCGAAAATTTAAAAACTTAAACTAACGCTCTAAGAGCCGAAGACTTTTTGCCGCCCGTCGATTCTAGTGGTGAGAAAAGGAGAGGAAAACTTAGAGTATTCTTTCGCTAAAATACTTCTTTCTTGTTCATTTTGATTGTTAAAAATTAACTCAAAAACTTGATGACCGCTTTCAAATTTACTAAAGTGAGATAAGGATTCTGCTACCGATTTGGAGGAATGTTGATAGTGCAGAAAGCCAACTGCAATCGACGCTACAGCCATTCAAGCTGAATTATTGAGGCAATTCATCTACCAGAATTAATTGCTCTTGTATTTTCTTAATAAGAAAAGCCTATTCATCGCTAATTACTAACATTAGTAACTAGCGATCGCGCCTCATCGCTTTTCACTCTACCTACAAAAGAAAAGCGAACTGTGCAATAAGGAAAAAAACTATGAAGCATCGAGAAGGAACCCTTCAAGGATTGAAAGGGACAACGCTCTATTACCAAAGTTGGCACCCTGAAGAACCGAGTCAGGCCGTCGTGACACTAGTGCATGGCCTGGGCGGGCACAGCGGTGTCTTTCAGAACGCAGTGGAGTATTTGGTGCCACAAGGCTATGAGGTCTATGCCCTCGATTTACGGGGGCATGGACGCTCAACTGGACAACGAGGATATATCAATGCTTGGGCGGAGTTTCGAGAAGACTTACGCCTCTTTTTACGCTTTGTGCGGACTCAGCGAACCAGTTGCCCGATGATCCTTTGGGGACATAGTTTGGGCGGAACGATTGTGCTGGATTATGTCCTGCGATCGCCCCACGAAATCCAAGGATTAATCGCTACAGCCCCCGCTCTGGGTAAGGTTAATATTTCTCCTGTGAGGCTAACAATCGGGCGGCTTCTCTCTCGAATTGCCCCTCGATTTAGTCTGAAGCTCAAGATTCCCACCAATCTCGGATCGCGCGATCCGCAAATTGCCGCCTCCTATTTGGTCGATCCACTACGCCACGAATACGGTAGTGCTCGTCTAGCAACCGAGTATTTTGCAACCGTTCGCTGGATTTATAGTCATGCTTCTGAGCTGCAGATTCCGCTGTTAATTATGCATGGAAGTAGCGATCGCGTTACTTTACCCGAAGGCAGTCGAGCATTTTTCCAGCGAGTCATCTTCCCGGATAAAGAGCATCGAGAGTATCCGGGCAACTACCATGATCTTTATGTTGATTCCGATTACGAGGAAGTGTTTTCGGATTTAGAAGACTGGTTAGAAAGACATTTAATTGGTGCAGAGACTTGTCAGCCATTTATTAATGAAGCCTAACTCACCTACGGAGGAGAAGAATCAATATTCTTCTTACGAACGATGTTTAGTGCCAAAAATATTAATCAACTTGAGCAAAGGATTCGATCTCCATTGGGGCATACATTACCTTCGTTGCTAGATGAAGCTTGTCGCCTCCGCCCGAATGCTGCTGCCTTCAATCAATCTATAGAAGCAGGATGGCGGTCGCTCTCAAACTCGGCGTTCCAGGCTAAGACTGAGGCATTAGCGTTAGGACTGTTAGATTTGGGATTGGAGCGGGGTGATCGCGTTGCATTGCTGATTCGGAGTGATGTGAACTTTGCGATCGCAGATATGAGTTGCCTGTTAGCAGGGTTAGTCGATGTGCCGATTGACTTAACTCAAACGTTAGAAAACATTGTTTTTGTCCTACAACACAGCGAGGCAAAAGCATTTATTGTTGCCAATTTAGAAGTGCTACAACAGGTTCTACCTTATCTAGACCAAGCTCCAAATCTTGAGCATATTATCTTGGTTGAAGCTCCAGCCAATCCGGTCACGCATCTGCACAAAATTTATTCACTGGATCACATCAGAGCCGCAGGACAAGCTCAGCATTCTGCGAGTCAGGTTGATGATCTGCGAACAGCACTTTCCCCCCATGATCTAGCCACACTCGTTTATGTGCCTGGAACAGATGGACAGTTGCTGGGCGTCATGCTAACCCATGAAAATCTTTCAGGGAATGCATTAGCAGCGTTTGCAAGTTTGTCTCGACTGCAATGGGGAATGCAGGAAATTGCGCTTTCGTTTCTGCCCTTAACCCATGTGTTTGCACGATGCTTAATCTATGGTCACATCTACTATGGTCACACGATTTATTTTTCTAATCCCAATCGTGTTCTAAAACATCTTAAAGAAGTTAAACCAACCATTTTCGCTTCGGTTCCCTTACTCCTAGAAAAAATCTACAGTAAAACGCTAGAGCAATCGAGTAACCTACCGTCTAAGCGATCACGACTAGCGTTTGCCTTGGCATTGTGGCTTGCCAAACGCTATAAGCTAGGATATTCAACTTGGGGAATTTATGCACTGCTGCTCAAAATTGCAGATCGGTTCGTGTGGTCGCCCTGGCGATCGCTATTTGGGAATCGTCTGAAATATTTGCTTTGTGGGGGTGCAGCCTTAAAGCCAGAATTAGCAAACGTGTTTGCAGCAGCAGGCGTTGAGATTTTTCAGGGCTATGGATTGACGCAGGCGAGTGCGGTGGTCTGTTGTAACCGCGATCGCGCCAATCGTGCTGGAACAGTTGGACGCTTAATTGAAGGAGTGGAGGTTGCGATCGCGCCCGATCACGAAATCCTTGTTCGAGGGGCTTACGTCACTCCGGGTTACTACAAAAAACCAGCCGCAACTGAGGCGGCGATCGATGAGCGAGGCTGGTTGCATACAGGCGATTTGGGTGCTTTAACGAAGGATGGATTTCTGCAAGTTACAGGACTGAAGAAAGCCCTCTTCAAGCTTTCGACAGGAAAGTATATCGCACCTCAGCCGATTGAGGCTCGATTGGAGAATTCGCCGTTAGTCAAACAAGCGATCGTGGTGGGTGCAGATCAGAAGTTTTGTGGAGCACTCATTGTTCCAGATTTTGAAGCTCTGCGGAAGTTGAAACTGGGCCTACCAGAAGAGACCTTGCTGAAGCATCCGTGTGTGCTGTCGTTGTATCAAGCGATCGTCGATGAGGCAAATTGTCATCAGCCTTATTGGGCAAGCGTGAAACGATGTCGGCTTCTCAGTTCTAATGAATCTATCAATCGCCAGGAGATTGCAAGCGTATTGGCTAAGGATATCAGTCTCTTATACACTGGAGATAGAACAACGCCACAAGATTCGTCAGGGTTTGATCTTCAAGAAATAGAATGTCCAGTCATTCCAACTAAAGCTTGTCCAACCTTTGCTCAATCTCTCAATCTTTCAATTCTCAATTAACCTCTCAATCCTCAATTAACGACCTCATTGAAGGGAGGATTTTAGAATTATGCTGAAGCCATTCCGAACTGTTGCTGTTCTAGGTGCTGGCGTAATGGGAAGCCAAATCGCCGCACATCTCGCTAATGCAGGTTTAACGGTTCACCTACTCGATGTTGCTGCTACTACCGGACGGAAGAATGATCTCGTTGAAACGGCCTTTAAGAAAGCCCTCAAACTGTCCCCGCCGATCTTTTTTACAGAGAAAACGGCTCGACGAGTCATTCTCGGTAACTTTGATGAGTATTTTGATCGACTGAGCGGAGTCGATTGGGTGATTGAGGCCGTTGTTGAGAATTTACAGATTAAGCAACAGTTAATGCAACGCTTAGAAGCAATCATTCAACCCGAGACGATTGTTTCGACAAACACCAGTGGCTTACCGATTCATTTGGTTGCTCAAGGCCGCTCAGATTCTTTCCGTCAGCGCTTTTTAGGCACTCATTTCTTCAATCCACCCCGCTATCTTAAACTGCTGGAACTGATTCCTACTCAAGACACTGATCCAAATGTGCTCCATCGAATGAAATGGTTTGGCGAGTTGTATTTAGGCAAAGGCGTTGTGATTGCCAAAGATACTCCTAACTTCATTGCAAATCGGATTGGCATGTTTGTCACTCTGCTGGGCATAAAAGCATGGACAGAGCAAGGCTATTCGATTGAAGAAGTTGATACCTTAACGGGAACCCTCATTGGCAGACCTAAATCGGCAACGTTTCGGACAGTAGATTTAGTCGGGCTAGATACGCTGATGTATGTTGCGGATCATCTTTATCAAGCTGCCCCAGAAGATGAGCACCGGGATGTTTTCCGAGTTCCTGACGTGCTTCGTAAGATGGTTGCAACGGGAACGCTCGGCGCGAAAAGTGGGCAAGGATTCTACAAAAAACAAAAATCTCAAATTTTGTCTGTGAATCCCAAAACGTTTGCTTACGAACCTGCTCAGCCGTTGAATTTAGAGGAAATTAAGCAATTTGAAACCTTGCCTTTGCGTCATCGCATCCAGTCCCTGTATCAAGTTCCCGGACGTGCAGGCGATTTTTTCCGTCAAACCACACTAGCGATGTTGAACTACAGCGCCCATCGAATTCCTGAAATTGCTGACAATCCTCAAGATATCGATCGCGCGATGCGCTGGGGCTTTGGTTGGGACATCGGACCCTTTGAACTCTGGGATGCGTTGGGATTTGAAACCGTGTTAGCTGATATGAAAGCCGCCAACATGACGGTGCCTGAATGGGTACAAAAGCCATTTTATGAAACGACTCCAGCAACTTCTAAACAACCAATTTGGCAGAATTCTGAAGCTGCTTTGTTAGATATGGGTGATGGAGTTCTGTTATACGAATTCCGTTCTAAAGGAAACACGTTAAGCAACAAGGTTTTAGAAGGGTTTGCTAGTGTTTTAGAAATTCTAGCGACCAGGGATTACAAAGGTTTGGTGATTGGAAATGACAGCGCTCATTTCTCGGGAGGGGCAAATCTAGCAGAAATGGCAATGATGGCACAGACCGGGAATTTTGATGCGATCGCAACCCTAATTGTAGAATTCCAATCGCTCCTACAGCGCATTCGCTACTTCCCAAAGCCCATTGTTGCTGCAATTCAAGGACGGGTGTTGGGTGGCGGATGTGAATTGGTGATGGCTTGTCCGCAGGTAGTTGCTGCTGCTGAAACGTACATTGGCTTAGTCGAGGTTGGGGTTGGATTAATTCCCGGCGCGGGCGGAATTATGCGAATGGTTAGCCGTGCATCTGAACGGGCTGCAACGGACTCCACCAGCCATATTCAGCCTTTCTTGAGAATGGCGTTTGAAACGATCGCAACTGCCAAAGTTTCAACGAGTGCTTACGAAGCCAAAGAACTGGGATTTTTGCCCTGTGATACACGGATTCTCATGAGTGGCGAGCGGCGATTAGAAATTGCCAAAGCCGAGGCGTTACACCTTGATCAGATTGGTTACGTTCCTCCACCTAAGAACGATTCCATTATGGTGCTGGGTGGTCCGGGTAGAGCGGTGTTGGAACAAATTGCTTACGTCTTCCAGCAAGGCGGATTTGCGAGTGAGTACGATCGCTATCTTGCAACTCGTCTCGCTTATGTGATGACAGGCGGAGAACTTTCTGCCCCTGCTTTGGTTTCTGAAGATTATTTACTGCAACTAGAACGCGAATCCTTCTTGCCCCTCTTGAGCCAATCGAAGACCCAAGATCGAATTGTACACATGCTGAAAACGAAAAAGCCGCTACGAAATTGAGGGTAAAGCCATGATGATGCAAAATGCTTACATTGTGAGTAGTGTCAGAACTGCGATCGCGAAAGCACCGCGCGGAAAACTTCGGAATATGCGCTCGGATAACTTGGGCGCGACCGCTGTGGAAGCTGCGCTTGAACGAGTTCCAGATCTCGATCCAAACGACGTTGATGATGTGGTGTTTGGATGTGCGTTTCCTGAAGCAGAACAGGGATTTAATTTAGGACGGGTGATTGCTCAACGGGCAGGATTGCCAGATTCTGTTGCAGGCGCTACGGTGAACCGATTTTGCGCCTCGGGACTACAAGCGATCGCACTCGCCAATCAAGCGATCGTCACTGGACAATCGGACGTCATGATTGCAGGTGGTGCTGAATCTATGAGCTTGATTCCGATGGGCGGGCATGATCTGTTGCCCAATCCAGAATTGATTGCAGAAACGCCAAAAGTCTATTGCACGATGGGAATGACTGCTGAAAATGTGGCGCACCTGTATGAGATCTCTCGGGCAGATCAAGATGCATTTGCCTTGCGATCGCATCAACGCGCGATCGCGGCTACCCAAGCTGGACGATTCAACGATGAACTGATCCGAATCAACCTTCGCGAAACACTGTATCTCGACGGCAAACCGCAACCTGTAGAAACGATTCTCCAAACTGACGAAGGACCCCGAACAGATACAAGTTTAGAGGCGCTAGCTCATCTACCTGCTGTGTTTAGAGTGGGCGGCAGTGTGACAGCAGGAAATTCTTCTCAAACCTCAGATGGTGCGGCGGCAACCATTTTGGTGAGCGAAGCCAAAATGAAAGAATTTAAGCTACAGCCATTAGGACGGCTGCTAGGATTTGCAGTTGCAGGCGTGCCGCCGGAAATTATGGGAATTGGTCCTGTTGCCGCTGTTCCAAAGGTTTTACATCAAGTCGGACTCAGTTTAGATGATATCGGATTGATTGAGTTGAATGAGGCATTTGCAGCGCAATCGTTAGCCGTAATCCGCAAATTAGGACTAAATGAGGAAATCGTGAATGTGAATGGAGGTGCGATCGCGTTAGGACATCCATTAGGGTGCACCGGAGCCAGAGTAACAGCAACGTTGTTGCATGAGATGAAGCGTCGGGGAGTGCGATATGGGTTAGCGACGATGTGCGTCGGCGGTGGAATGGGAGCCGCTGCTGTGTTTGAGAACCTGATGATGTAAGGAGTCTCATTATGATTGTCTTATCATTGACGATTCTGATCGTGGGTCTATTGCTATTAGGATATTTTGGCGCACCATTATGGCTTTGGTCGTTGTATGGTGCGAGCGTACTGCTAACGGCACAAGCGTCCCTCTGGCTCTGGGCAATTTATGGCGGTGTTGCGCTCATTCTGAACGTTCCTTGGCTGCGTCGGAACCTGTTGACTGCGCCACTGATGCAAGTCATCCAGCCGCCGAAAATTTCTGAAACAGAACGCGCCGCCATTAACGCCGGGACGGTCTGGGTCGAAGGAGAATTCTTCTCAGGTGCGCTTAACTTCAACCGCATCAATCAGGAACCTTATCCAGCCGTGTCGCCTGAATTGCAAACCTTTCTGGATGGCCCCGTGGAGCAAGTTTGCCGCATGGCAACAGATTGGGAAATCCATCGCCGCAAAGATTTACCGGCGGATGTGTGGCGTTATCTCGAACAGGAACGATTCTTCGGCATGATGATTCCAACCCAATACGATGGCTTGGGATTCTCGAACCTTGCCTACAGCAGTGTGATGATGAAACTTGCCTCACGATCGTTTATCCACACCGCAACGGTCGGCGTTACAAACTCGCTAGGCCCAGCTAAGCTATTACTCCATTACGGTACTGAAGCCCAAAAAGATTACTACTTGCCACGACTTGCACGGGGAGAAGAAATTCCTTGTTTTGCCTTAACTGAACCAACGGCTGGATCAGATGCAGCAAGTATTACATCTAAAGGGATTGTGTTTCGGGGAGAAGACGGAACGCTATATCTGAGGTTAAACTTCCGAAAACGCTACATTACACTGGGCGCGATCGCAACTCTGATCGGACTCGCATTCAAGCTATCTGATCCAGAAAATTTATTGGGCAAAGGCGAAGACGTTGGAATTACCTGTGTACTCGTTCCATCCAACACACCCGGCCTGATCTTGGGCAAACGTCATGACCCAATGGGCGTGCCGTTTTACAATTCTCCAGTGGAAGGACGGGATGTTGTTGTTGCGGTCGATCAAATTATTGGAGGCGTAGAACAAGCCGGACAAGGCTGGAAAATGCTCATGCAAAGTTTAGCCGCAGGACGAGGCATTAGTTTTCCAGCAAGTTGCACTGGCGTTGCTAAGTTAGTCGCCCGAGTCACAGGTGCCCATGCCAAAGTTAGAAAACAATTTGGTTTATCAATCGGTCGATTTGAGGGCATCGAAGAACCGTTAGCCCGAATTGGCGGACTGACGTATCTCCTGGATGCGGCTCGGATCTATACGGCTAGTGCCGTGGATCAAGGTGAAAAACCTGCGGTGGTCTCTGCGATCGCTAAATATCAGTTCACTGAAATCACCCGAAAACTCGTCAGCGATGGCATGGATATTCTAGGGGGTTCAGGTATTTCTCGTGGACCGAGGAATCTACTTGCAAACTTCTACACCGCAATGCCGATTCCAATTACCGTTGAAGGTTCCAATATTCTGACGCGAACATTGATGATCTTTGGGCAAGGGGTGATTCGGTGTCATCCTTATCTCTACGAGGAAGTAAAGGCGATTGAAGCAAACGATGCGATCGCATTCGATCAAGTGTTATGGAATCACATTGGATTGATTGTGAGAAACGGTTTCCGAACGGTTCTACTAGGCTTGTCTCGTGGCTATCTAGCAGGGGTAGCAATCAGTCCAACCGCTCGCTACTATCAAAAACTAGCTTGGGCATCTGCAACCTTTGCTTTTCTCACAGATTTAATGCTGTTAGGGTTTGGAGGCTCACTGAAACGACACGAGAAACTTACAGGAAGATTAGCAGATTGGGTGTCATGGATGTATTTGGGAACTGCAACGCTACGACGATTTGAAGCTGAAGGATGTAAGTCAGAAGATCTGATTTTCGTGCATTGGGCAATGCAGTATAGTTTTGCGCAAATTCAGCAAGCGTTAGAAGGCATCTTGAGTAATCTACCCATTCCCCTGCTCCTAAGCTTTGTAAGATTGAATCCGTTCGGTAGTCTTCCGTCCGATCGGCTTGGCAGTCAAGTTGCACAGGCACTGCAAATTCCTGGGGAAGGGCGCAATCTATTAACCTCTGGCATTTACGTTCCGACTCATCCTGATGAAGCTTTAGGACGGCTAGAGCAAGCTTTAACGCTCTCTGATCAAGCTGAACATCTCGTTAAAACAGTGATGGCAGCGAGCCGGGCGGGTCAATTGCCTCCAGGCAAACTAGAGGACTTAATTGCTTTGGCACTCAACGCTGAAATTGTTTCTGATACGGAGGCTGAACTGATTCGGGCAGCCGAATCTGCGCGACTGGATGCAATTCAGGTCGATGCATTTACTTTGCAAGAATATTACGGTAGCGAATTACCTGCACCAAATTTCTCAAAAGTTTTCATGCAGAAATAATCATATCGTTGACTAGACCCTGAAGTAGAAAATTGTCCTGGTCTACCCAATTCGCAATCTTCCGCTCATGTATTCCCGTCATTATTTCTCTTAAAAGCAAATATTTCAACTCGCGCACCCAGACTAACCATAGCCCTCAGGTGGAGCGAAGCGCTATGGCTCGAAAAACAATTTGCGTTTCCAAGTCCATTTTCTGCGGTAACGGTATAATACGCCATCTCACCTAGGGAAAGTAACCTAATCGGTAAGGTTGAATAGATAATTTGAATGGCATTTTCGTAGTCAAATCGTCGAAAAAATGCAGCTTCGGCAGTGATCATCACAGATCTGGGTCCTCCTCCCGCTTACAAATTAGAAAAGCTCAATCATCGGTCATGCCGATGGCTCTTTCGTCTAGGCTTCAGCCGCTTATTCTTAGAAGCAGGATGGTGCAAAAGTTCTAGTTGTTGATGTTGTTACAGTTTACGCAGCCCTTCCACCGAAAATTACGTAAAATGCAAGAAATCATAACATCATGAAGACCTGATAAAGCTCTCAAAGCTTCACTGGGCAAGGGTTGTAAAGGAAATTTTAGGCAAAATAGCTCAAATTAGCTACCTCAGACCTGCTCTGGCATAGCTCTAGCGATACAAGCCTAGCTAGAGGCTGATCCACCGTGGGGACGATGTATAGCGTCCTAATAGGTTTTTACACTGAGCGGAAACAAAGGATCATAGTTTTTTAACCTTTTTCCTTTGTTGCCGTTCATACAGCGGCGGCTGGTTTGCTGGTTCGCACACCGAAGTGTCTTTTACTATAAAATTCTGAAAATCTTGTTCGTAGCGTTAGGTTAATGGTGTTAGAAGACAGTTCCACTTCAAAAAAAACCGGAAAGCAGGCTAGCTCTCGTCGCTTTCAGCTATTTTCACTTAAAACTATGAGTTCCTATCGTCGGCGTCATTTTCCAACCCTGGCTTTAAGCGCAACAGTGGGATGGCTCGCTAGTAGTTTGGCAATTCAAGCGCATGCAGCCGACATGTCACTAGGAAACAGTGGCGTTCGATTTAACAGAGACACGACTCTAGAAACAAATTTTGTTGAGTCTCACGGTGCGTATCAGTCCACATTCGGGGTGATCAACTTGGATACCAATGAGAAGACGCCCCTTCTTGTTGAGACTAAACCGGCGGATGAACCAGCCAGTATCTTCAACCCATCGAGCAAGGTCAGCAACGTTGGAACCGCCAATGACTTTCTTGGAACCGCACAAGGCACAGTAGCCAATCCTTCTGCCACTTACAACTTTAAAGCAAACACAAATTATGTATTTTATCTAGAGTCTAACTACAACGGTCGTCCTACAGGGACGGTTTACTCTAGCGACGTGATGAACGCCAACAAGGAGAGACAGGTTTCGTTTAGTGGCGACCCGGCAAACTTCTGTCAAGGAAGCGGCGTTTCTTTAGCGTGGGATGACACTGGATCTGATTTGGTGCGTAATCGTGATCAGCAAGACCGGGACTTCGACGATTTCATTGTTCGCCTGCGAGATACCGCTTGCCCAATCGGTGGCGGTGACACGCCTGGTGCTGCTGCCCTTGCTCCTCCAGAAAGCGTTGCTCCAACGGTTGGTCAGTTGCCGCCAGCAGGCGCTCCGATCGCGGCGGCTGGTCCAGGTGCAGGGAACTTGACGCTGCCTTTGGGCTTGCTGGGTGCAGGCGCGATCGCTGGAATCGCAATCGCGGCGGGCGGCGGTGACGATGATAATGACAATGGTGGCGCTGGTGGCGCTGGTGGCGAACCAATTCCTGAACCGTTTACGATCGTGGGTTCGGGAGCTGCTGTTGGGTTTGCTGCCTTGATGCGTCGCCGTGCCAGAAGTCGCAAGAAGCAGTAATGAATTAAGTCTCCGCAATGCCTTAAATTTACTGTTTTGAAATTGTTCTGGATCCCTCCTTGCTACAAGGAGGGGTTTTTAGCGTGCGGCGATCACAAGACGCAATAGAGCTTTAGACGCGCATGGCAGAAAAGCTATTTTGTGGCGCAACCTTACTACCCATCGCAGCACGATTTGGAAACCGAATGGTGATGCGTATACCGCGATCGCGCTTGATTCGTAAGTTAACTCTCCATATCACTTGCCAAGACAGGTTTAGAGAACCTGTCTTTTCTTTTAATTATTTCCAGCCAGTGAATTTACAGAGCAACGGTTTTGGTCTCCGTTCTTCTCCGTAGAAGTTCGCTAGGTTCATCTAGCTCAGAATGGTTTTATGTCGATGATTGCCATTTTCTGGATATTCGTCAGAAGAAACTTAGAGAAATTTCCACTTAATAATTCCCAATTAAGAGTAGCAAATTTCTGCTGATCACTCTGCACCTTTCACCCTCAATTCTGAAACTTATGAACTTTGAGCGCTCATCGACTACAGGTCTCACCTCTACCCCAAATACTTCAAGCGATCGCATCTCTCGTCCATTACTTCATCTGCCCTCTACTCCTCAATCTGCGGCTTCTGGCACAACTAGCCTTCTATTTATCGATACAGGTGTCAATGACTATCAAAGTCTGCTAGCAGGAGTTCAGCCAAATACAGAGGTTCGTGTTTTAGATTCGAATCAAGATGCGATCGCTCAAATCACCCAGACGCTAATGGGGCGATCAAATATTTCTAGTTTGCACATTGTCTCTCACGCTGAAGCAGGGAGTTTGCAGCTAGGCTCAGATTGGGTTGATTTGCAGGATCTTGACCGAGATTCCACTCAGATACGATCGTGGGCAAGTGCCTTAACCGAGGATGCAGATATTCTTCTGTACGGTTGCAATGTAGCAGCGGGTAAAATCGGTCAAACCTTTGTGCAACAGTTGGCAAAATTAACCAGCGCGGATGTTGCTGCTTCTACTGACATTACTGGCAATGCAGCGCTAGGTGGAAACTGGAGTCTAGAAGCAACGACTGGAGAAATTGAGGCTCCTCTGGCATTTCAAGCAGCAGTGCTAAACAGTTACCTCGGCATCCTTCCTAGTAGCAGTGTCGTCATTAGCCAGGTTTATGGAGCAGGTGGCAACAGTGGGGCAACTTACAAAAATGACTTCATTGAGCTTTTTAACCGAGGCACAACCGCAGTTGATCTGACTGGTTGGACGGTACAGTATGCCGCTTCGATGGGTACTGCTTGGTCGAGTACGGTACTCTCTGGTTCAATCTCCCCAGGCAGCTACTATCTAATCAGCCAAATTTCTGAAGGTGCCAATGGATCTGCTTTGCCTTCACCGGACGCATCAGGTTCACTCGCTATGTCTTCCACAACTGGCAAAGTTGCGCTTGTCAACAACACGACAAGTCTCATAGGTGCTAATCCTACAGGAGCCAGCGTTGTCGATTTGGTCGGTTATGGTGCTGCGAATGGGTCTGAAGGGAGTCCTACTGGAGCTTTAAGTAATACGACTGCTGCAATCAGAAAGAGTGGCAACATTGATACAGACAATAACCTTAACGATTTTACGGTCAATACACCACGACCTCGCAATGCTAAATCAACTCCCGCGATTGGCTTGTCAGCAACGCCCTTGTCCTACAGTGAAAATGCTGGTTCAATCGCCATTAACAGCACTCTCACCCTCACCGACGCCGACTCCCCTAACTTCAACGGGGGCACGTTAACTGTCGACTTCACTAGTGGTGCTAATAGCAACGACATTCTACTCATTCGCAATGACCCAGCCGGGGCTGGACAAGTTAGTGCAGGCGTAGATTCTCCGGGTCGAAATTCTCTTAGAGTTGGAGTACAGACGATCGGAGCCTTTACCGGAGGAACCAATGGCACACCACTCGTCATTACCTTTAATGCCAATGCAACCCCAACGAACGTGCAAGCGTTAATGCGGAATATCACCTACAGTAATCTGTCAGATGCCCCAGTTGCGGGAGATCGCACAGTGCGTTTCCGGCTAATTGATGACACAGGAGCGATCGGTACAGCCAGTAAAACGGTTAGCCTCACCGCAGTCAATGATGCTCCAGTAATCGCGGCTCCTGGTGCATCCATCACCCTCTTCAATGGGACGAATAATACACCCAACTCTCAGGGATTTGTCTATCAGACTCTTCCCAATCTTCCCTTGGCTGCCGTTCAAAGCGGAAATACTTTGAATACGAGTGGCTTAATTCAAGATTATGTCGGCTACATTGCCAAACCTGAGTTGATGCCAAATCTCGATCGCACAACGGGTTATAGCCTCAAGTTTGCAGTTCAAGTTAATGCGGAAAACCACTCCGACCCTGGCGCTGAAAAAAATGGCGATGGTAATGCCGATCGAGCAGGTTTTAGTGTAACGGTTCTCGGCAACGACAAAAAAGGTATCGAACTGGGTTTCTGGGAGAACCGGATCTGGGCGCAGAATGATGGTACAGCTGAACCTCCGACTGGCACGCTTTTCACCCAAGGAGAGGGAGCAAACTTGGATACCAAAACCAAGTCGGTTAACTACGAAATTCGGGTTTTAGATAATACCTATCGTTTGTTCGCTGACGGGACTCAAATTCTTACAGGAACTCTGCGAGATTACAGCAGTTTCGTTGCTCCCGCGTTTCTCCCCAGTAACCCCTATCAAACGCCTAATTTCCTATTTTTGGGAGACAACACGCCTACCTCCAGTGCTAATTTCACGCTAGGTGCGGTTTCTGTCACAACAGGCTCAACAACGTCACTCACTGCCCAACAAGATACCGATTTTGTCGTTCCAGGGATAAGCCTCAATGATGTGGATGCTGGTAATAACATCATCACAGCCACACTGCAAGCCTTTGCTGGCAGTTTGAAAGTCAATTCTAATGTCTCTGGTGGTGTCACCTCTGTGAGTGGTAATGGAACAAGTTCTGTTGTTTTGAGTGGAACTATCAGCCAAATCAACACTACCCTCTCTAACGTAACTGGACTGATCTACCGAGGTAATTCAGGCTTTGTTGGCAACGATTCCATCGATGTTACCGTAAACGATGGTGGCTTTAGCGGCGCGGGTGGAAGTAAAACTGCGCTCAAAACGATCGTACTGAATGTTCAGGCACTACCGACGCTTAGCATCAACAATGTTAGCCAAGTTGAAGGTAACAGCGGCACCAAAACTTATGCTTTCACTGTTAACCTCTCTCAAGCTAGCCAAGAAACTGTGACGGTCAATTATGGAACGATCGACGGCAGCGCTAAGATCTCCAATAATGACTACCTTGCAGCTTCTGACATTCTCACCTTTAATGCGGGTGAAGTGAGCAAAACGATCGAGATTCAAGTCAATGGCGATACAAACTTTGAACTCGACGAAACCTTCCTCGTCAAACTCTCGAATGCCAGCAATGCCAGAATTATTGCTGGTGCGGACACTGGAATTGGAACAGTTGTGGACGATGACAAGTCAGGCTGGACGATCGCCGAAACCGCAGACTTTGATAAAGATGGCAAGGTAGA
The DNA here is from genome assembly GCA_019359275.1 of Myxacorys chilensis ATA2-1-KO14. GTDB lineage: Bacteria > Cyanobacteriota > Cyanobacteriia > Leptolyngbyales > Leptolyngbyaceae > Myxacorys > Myxacorys chilensis. The sequence continues at coordinate 25,891 of JAHHHP010000023.1, forward strand.
CGTTTTGTGGCGCAATATCAGCACCGGAGGTACCGCAATTTGGAAGATGAATGGCACGACCTTTGAGACATCGATTCCTCTAGCGGTAGCTGACCCAAACTGGCGCATCGAGAGCGTGGCAGACTTCGATAAGAATGGCTATCTAGACCTGCTCTGGCGGAACACCAGCACTGGAACAACGGCGATTTGGACGATGAATGGCTTCACCGTGACAGGATCTGTTGCTCTACCTGCGGCACCTATCGACTGGAGTATTGAGGGTGTGGCAGACTTCGATCGAGATGGCTTTGTCGATATTCTCTGGCACAACACCAACACGGGCGGCAATGCCATCTGGAAAATGAACGGCACCAGTGTAGCGACCTCGATTGCGCTTTCTGCCACAACTCTGTCTTGGCAAATCAAGGGCATCGCTGATTTCGACAACGATGGCTTTGTGGATATTCTGTGGCACAACAACGCAACAGGCGGCAACGCATTCTGGAAGATGAACGGCATGAGTGTCAGTACCTCCGTTGCCTTATCAGCGACTCCAGCGGAATGGCAAATTGCGGGTGTGGCAGACTTTGACAACGATGGCTTTACCGATATTCTCTGGCGCAATAGCAGCACAGGCGGTACGGCGATTTGGAAGATGAATGGCACAAGCGCTCCCACGTCCACAGCACTGTCATTTGCTGACTTAGATTGGCAGGTGGAGGATCTCAGTGACTTAGACGGCGATGGCTTTGTGGATATTGTGTGGCGCAATTACAGCACGGGTGGGAATGCGCTGTGGAAGATGAATGGCACGACGGTGACCACCTCGATCGCATTACGCGCTGCGTAGCATTAATCCGCTTGAATTACTATTTTCTGAGAGGCAGACTCTAGGTCTGCCTTTTTTGTTTTAACTTTTTTGTTCTAAAGATACGTTTGAATAAGGGTGGGCATAACGCAGATTCCGCAGAAATACTGCCTCTTCCTCAGTAATATTGCTGCCCTCGCCAAATCACCACTGTCAGCTTCCGTGTTTTCCGTGGCTGAAAATCTTCTGAGAAAGCCTAATCTATGGGACAGATCAGGGAAGATCATAAAAGCTCGAAATTAAACAGACGAAATTCAAGAAAAAGACGATCGAAGCACCTTTCTCAGCATCGCTCTCTATAAATTTTCGTCAACAGTCCGACAACTTGAAGGTGGTATCAGTGCTGAGGAATGGATTTTACAACGTAGCCGCTGGGGTCGTCCGGATGGGAATGGCGCTACTCACCATTCCTCTGCTCATCCATTTCATCGGAATTGAAGAGTATGGATTGTGGGCACTCGTTTCCGCGGTTGTAGGTCTTGTAGCTCTAGCAGAAGCCGGACTTTCAACAGCAACTACTGTCTTTGTCTCACAGGATTTGGGCAGAGACGATCGAGCGGGTCTCTCCCAAACATTGACGGTCACCCTTGGAGCAATGCTTATTCTGGCAACCTTGACGGCGATCTCACTTTGGTTTAACGCAGATGCGATCGTAAATTGGTTTCCTAAGCTAGCTCAACCGCAGCAAATAGCTGCAATTCGATCGTTGCAAATAGGTGGATTTGTAGTTTGGGCAAGGTTGCTACAACAAGTGTTAATTGGAGTAGAGCAAGCCTATCAGCGCTATGGATTACTCAATCTTCTCAATACCGCACAGTGGACACTGATGAGTCTAGGATTGGGTGTGATCGCTTGGCAAGGAGGTCATGTTGTTGCCTTGATGCAGTGGCAAGCAATCGTGAGTAGTGCATCACTGGTTAGTCATGCTTGGGTGGTGCGATCTCTGATTCAACCCGCAAATCTGTGCCTAAGTTGGAACTCCACGAAAGGATCTCTAGTGGTGCGGTATAGCCTGATGACCTGGTTGACGTCCTTAGGAGGGGCGCTTTTTGCGCGGGGCGATCGCTTAATTGTTGGGTCTTTACTGGGTTCTCAGGTACTCGGAGTGTACGCCGCAATCACTGATATTACAGGAACGATCAATGGACTGTCTGCGCTACCGGTGCAGCCACTCCTTCCAACTTTGAGCCAGCTGATTGTTCAAAAAGACGCCAATCGAGTAGAGCTTCAGCGACGAGTTAAACAAGCCCTTGAAATTAACGGGTTCATTGCCTTAGGACTGGGTGCAGCCTTATTTATGCTAGCTCCACTGATTATGCAACTTATGGTTGCTAGCTGCACTAGCAACGAAAATATTTTAGCGTTTCGTCTTGCAACAATAATTTATTCTTTTTACTCGGTGAATGCGGTTGGATACTACGTTCTATTTAGCGTAGATGGCTTAAAACAAAGCATGGCTATACATCTAATCAGCGGTGTATTGGCTTTATTACTAATCTTGATTGGCTCTCATTTTTTTGGCTTGATGGGAGCTATGTTAGGCAACAGCGGTTATCTTGGCGTTTGGCTATTAACGATCGAGGCGATGAAGTGTTTAAACATTGCTGCAAGACAGTGGCTAAAGTGGTTGAGATTTCCATTGATATGGTTTCTAGGAACCACAATTATTGGGTTTCTTTTTGCAAATCAGATGCAATTTTTATTCTGCATAACTCTTTTACAAACTGGCATTCTGCTTAAGTGGTTTATTGATTCTCAACCTCAAAGTATCCGTTCTCTCTGGCATCAGTTTAACGTCAATAGGAGTTAGTGTAATGACAACGAATCTGCACCTAGTGAAACCCCTAAAACGATATTTGCGTCAAACTTGGCTTTATCCAGCAAAGGTCTGGATAGAGCGTCATCGTCCTTCAGGAGTTCGTCAGCATCAGAAGCTCCTGACATTCTATTCTCAGTTTCTCCATCCAGGAGATTTGTGTTTTGATGTTGGCGCAAACGTTGGCAACAGAACTGAGATATTCGTTGAACTAGGAGCGAAAGTTATTTGTCTCGAACCCCAAGAAAACTGCTGGAAACGCCTTTATCAGCGGTTTGGAGATACCAAGACGGTCACGATCGTTGAAACGGCGATCGGTGATTACGAAGGATTTGCAGAACTCTCCATTTGCGAAGATGCCAATACGATTTCTACCTTATCTAGTAAATGGAAAACAAGCGGCAGATTTTCTGATAGTTTTGAGTGGACTAAAACTCAATCTGTACCAATTACAACCCTAGATAATTTAATCGAACGTTACGGATGTCCAAAGTTTTGCAAAATTGATGTAGAAGGTTTCGAGGTCTTTGTGTTGCGAGGGTTAACACAGCCAATTCCTTTTTTATCGTTTGAGTTTAACGTTGAGCTTCTTCATGAAGTAGAAGCATGTATTCAACATCTTCAAACGATTACTCAAGTAGAATTCAATTACTCAATTAGCGAATCAATGGAGTTGGTTTTTCCAAGCTGGGTGAGCGCTAATCATTTAATTGATAGCTTGAATCACACAAAGGACAAGCTGTTGTGGGGCGACATCTACGCCAAACTCATTTAACAATCAGGTCAGTATTCACTAATTGATGTCAATCTAATGATTAAATGGAAAGATTTTGTTACGCCTGAAATACTGTTTTTGCTAGGGACACTTCAGGCATTGTCTCCCTATGTTCTTTGGTATTTTTTAGGTTCAAACGCGAGTTACCACTACGAAATCACCTACTTGCCTGTCCTCATCTGGTCAATTGGGTATATCTTTTTCTGGCTGGGTACTAAAGTCATTAAGATTAATCAGCCTGTCCAACCAAAATCATTAATTAAACTAAGTCTAGGCAGCATCAAACTTGCGATATTAAGCACGATCGCATTAGTTGTTGTTCAAGTAGTGCAAGCAGTCAGGTTATATGGAATTCTTCCCATTTACGGCTATATTACTGGAAGTGCTAACGTACTTGATATTAATCAGCTCCAGCGCGAATCAGGGTTTGGTCAACTAGGATCTTTAACTGCCTCTCTGTTTTTTCTAAACGGCATATTACTGATTTTCTTTATCAAGGGGTTTGAAGCTAAAAATAGACCAAAGTTGTTTTTCTTCTTTGCGTCCTGTATTGAAATATTGGGTACTTTGGTCGCCGGTAAACGTCAAGGATTACTCATTTTTATAACGTTTCTTCTATGCGGTCTATCAATTCAGTTTGACAATCCACTAAAACCAATTCTGAAGTTTTTTGCACTGCCAAGCAATAGAGTTGTTCGAGCTGTCATTTATTCATCGGTTGTCGGGGCGCTTGTTCTTTTCATCGGGTTTCTCAGTTCCCTTAGAACGGGGGTAGGTTCAGAAGTATCAGGAATTGATGAGATCCTCAACTATTTGCAGTATCCACTCATTAACTTAGAAGCTCAGTGCGAGGAGATCGGTCTTGGTCCTTACAAATACAATCTTCTTTACCCCTTATTGACGCTATTACCCTTCAAAGCATATGAAACGATTGCTCCACCTTTAAACGAACTACCGTTTAGACCCGAACCTACAATTGGAGCAGGATTTTACGGCAGTATTCATTGGGGAATGGGTCTTGTAGGCATTGTGTTCTATGCCTTTATGTTTGGCTTAATTTCTAAATTCTTCTATAAAAAGTCATCAACAAGTTTGTTTCATTTGTTGGTTTACTGTCAGATTTCTTGGACTCTTTTATCAGCGCACACCTATAACCATTTCTTTACGCTCATTTTTCTACCGACTCCCACTATTTTATTTTTCATTTTTTGCCTTCTTTTCAATCGCACTAATAGTTATGAGGAGACTGCTAGTCATGAAACTAATCAAAGCCTACCTGTCAAGTAATAAGGTTTGGAATTTTAATCTAGTGGAGAGAGACGCTTGGGTTGCTCAGCAAGCCTTGCTCATTCCGAAGCAAAGCTCTGTTCTTGATGTCGGCGCGGGTTCTTGTCCCTACCGCCGCTACTTTTCCCACTGCCAATACAAGACCCAAGACTTTGCTAGCCTCTCACCTGATCAGCTAAGGGGACATGAGGGATATGGCACGATCGATTACCTTTGTGATGCCACAGCAATTCCAGTTTCTGAAGCAAGTTTTGATGCGGTTCTATGTACTGAAGTTTTAGAACATGTACCCGAACCTATCAAAGTAGTTCACGAGTTATCTCGAGTTCTTAAACCCGGTGGAACGTTATTGCTAACTGCTCCGCTTGGATCTGGAATTCACCAAGAACCTTATCATTTCTATGGGGGCTATACGCTATTTTGGTATCAAAAGTTTCTCGCTGAAGCGGGTTTCTCAGATATTTCTGTGCAGCCGAACGGAGGTTTTTTTAAACATTATGGTCAAGAGAGTATTCGCTTTATTCGCATGACAAACCCGAGCAGCTTAAAAACTAATGCTGCTTTACGTTTGCTCTGGATACCGATTTGGGTCATGCTTCTTCCTTTACTGGCTTTGGTCTTTCCAGTGTTCTGTCATCTTCTGGATCGGTTTGACCAAGAAAGGGGATTTACGATCGGCTATCACGTTGTTGCGACCAAAAAAATTGCTTAGTAACTCTATGAAAGTGTTATGTGTTTTTGGTAAGCATCAGTACGGCGATCCTGCCCGTGGCATAGGAACTGAATACGCAGCATTTATGCCTGCACTTCAAAGACTTGAACATGAAGTGATCCACTTTGATTCTTGGGATAAGTCTCGATTTGCTGACTATGCTGAGCTCAATCAAGCACTTCTTAATGCGGTGGAACAAGCGCGACCGGATGTCATGCTAACCATTCAGAGAGATTATGAGATTTGGTTAGAAACTTTGCAACTGATTCAAGCCCGGAAAGATGTTGCAACCATTTCTTGGACAACGGATGATTCTTGGAAATACCAGGAAGTGTCTCGGTTTATTGGTAAGGCTTACCACGCCATGACTACCACGTATGCAGACTGTATTGAGAAATATCATCACGATGGAATTACCAATGTTTTGCTGACTCAATGGGCAGCAAATTCAGAACTGCTGCGAACCCCTTTGTCTGCTTCAAACTGTCGATACTCGGTTTCGTTTGTTGGCGCAGCACATGGCGATCGTAAACAGCGAATTGCAGAACTTCAATCATACGGAATTGACGTGACTTGCTTTGGTCATGGTTGGTCTGCCGGATCAGTAGCCGCCGAAGAAATTCCGCGCATTGTACGAGACTCGGTCATTAGCTTGAACTTCAGCAATGCCTACAAAGGCGCAAATCAAGTCAAGGCTAGAACGTTTGAGGTTCCGGGTGCAGGTGGGTTTTTGCTCACAGAAACTGCGATCGGATTAGAACGTGCCTACTGCGCTGATGAAGAGATTGCAGTCTTTGCTGATCAAGAAGAGTTAGTCACAAAAATTAAGCACTTTTTGGCGCATCCAATAGAACGAGATGCGATCGCGCAAGCCGGTTTTCTGAGAACTCACGGTGAACATACGTACGATTTGCGTATGAAAGAGCTATTAGACTTTGCAGTGCGAGCTCGCGATCATTGGCTCGATAGTCATTCTCAAACCAGCCATTCTCAAACACGTCAAACTTCGTTTGAGTCTGCCTTAGAGAGTTATTGCTTAACAGTACCTCTCAAGCTAATGCGGCGGCTGTTAGTTTCTGTCTGTCAATTGTTTCTGGGTCAACAACAAGGAATTCGAGCCGCACGAAGACTTGTTTTTGAGGTTAGTTGGCGATTGTTTGGGTACAAAACCTTTACCGCTTCAGGATTACCTGGGCGAATGTTTCCTTATCAGTAATCACAGACGATGACGCATCCTAAGCTAAGCATTGGTATTTCCTTCAAAAATCCTGGTCGCTATTTCGAGCTTGCACTTCAATCTATCTTTGCCCAAACGTTTACAGACTGGGAACTGATTCTCATCGATGATGGCTCCACAGACGACTCCCTGACCCTTGCTCAACAGTTAAACGATCAACGAGTTCGGGTTTACTGCGATGGAGAATCTAGAGGCTTAAATGTCCGTCTCAATCAACTCGTCAAGCTGGCAAATGCTCCCTATTTTTTGCGCATGGATGCCGATGATATTATGCATCCTCAGCGTCTGGAAAAGCAGTACCAGCAATTGATTCAACATGATGACAATACGGTGATTGGCTCTGCTGCTTATTCCATCGACGCTGAGTCTCAGGTCGTTGGTTTGCGCTCAACTCACACGCAGCAGCATTCAGGATTTAACGCTCGACATAGCTTCATCCATCCCACGGTTGCGGCTTCAACAGAGTGGTTTCGACAAAATCCCTATAGTGAACATTTTATCTTTCAACGAACGCAAGACGCCGAACTTTGGTGTCGAACCACGAACACTACCAAATTTGTAAATCTGCCAGAGCCATTGCTCTATTACCGAGAAAGCGGAACCTTCTCATTTACAAACTACTTGGGTACTTCTCTAGGCTTGCTACATCTAATTTGTACTCACTACACTCGTCCCCGTTACGGATTTTTTTATCTCTTCTTTCGCGAACTTATAAAGCTGTCAGTCATGAGTATTTTTGATTGTCTAAATCTCGCTGATTATTTGATATCTAGACGCTATCAATCTGTAAAATTAACTATGTCGAATTCTGCTGTTTTAGCATTAAAAAATGTGCAATGTCAGCCATTACCTTTGGAATAACCTGCAATGGTTGAAGTCATTCATAGTATTCATTTTCCAGTAAGTGCTCGATCGTTTATCTCACCTGTTGTCGAGTATTTAAACGAAGCAGGAATTAAAACTGAACTCTGGGTTGAAAATCAACTAAAGCACCAGGCAGTGATTGAACAACTGGATGTTCCTAAACAGTTAATTGATAGTGATCTAGTCCTCAACCCACTGGCATTCCTTCAAAGACTTTCTAACTTTCGTCGCCATCTCAGAACGGCAAGACCTAAGATCCTCCATACTCATCAGAGTCGTGCTTCACTGATTCCACTTCTAGCCGCTTATCTAGAACGAGTTCCCGTGAGAATTTATCAGAATCATGGGTTGCCCTACTTAGGATATCGAGGAACGCTGCGATGGTCACTGCGGTTGCTAGAAGCAATCAACCTCCGATTAGCAACTCATGTGCTTTTGGTCAGCCACTCTAATTTACAAGAGGCGCGAGCTGATGGTCTTTTAGACGCAAATCAAGGTGCAGTCATGGCACATGGCTCGATTGCAGGAATTGATCTGCTGCAATTCGATACCAAGTCTTTAGATGTAGCCCAGGCAAAACAGCACTTGGGTGTGGCTGACGCTCCATTTGTCTTGGCTTATGTTGGTCGCCCAGTTCGGCGTAAAGGGTTTCATTTGTTGCTGCAAGCCTGGGAACGATCGGGATTAGGGGACGCCAACAATGTGCTTTTAGTAGCAGGTTGTACAGCAGATGAATGTGATCAGGCTTTGGGGCATAAGGTTGCAGGCGTGAAGGGTTTGGGCTATTTGACCGACCTGCATCAAGTTTATACTGCCTGCGATGTCGTCACGTTACCGAGTGAACATGAGGGGTTTCCCTACTCACTTTTAGAAGGAGCCGCTGCTGCAAAGGCTTTGATTGGGACAGATATTCCAGGAGTTCGTTGTGCCATTCAAGCTGGGCAAACGGGCTTGTTAGTTCCTGCGAAAGATGAAGTGGCGCTAGCTGAAGCGATTGAAAAGTTAGCGTTTGATCCGGCATTGCGATCGCGCCTCGGTCAAAATGCAAGACAGCGTGTGGAGCAGCAGTTTTCAAGGGAGCTGGTTTTAAAGGAACTACTGACGTTTTATCAGACGCAATTAGACTGTTTTGTGCAGGACGATGGACTTATTAGACGTTTTGCGTGATAAGTGAGATTAAAGTTGAGTACTCCCGTTCCTTCTCAGTTGCTTGCTTAGGCAGTTCTGCTCTCATAACGCAGGTTCACAAGCCCCGCCACAATCCTGATTTTGCGATTGTAGCTCTGATTGTTTGTACCACGTCGATTTCGATAAGTTTGCGATAGGACTTGAAATTGTTTCAGGTGCGCCAGGGTAGGCTCCACCACAATCCGTCGCTTTGCTTTTTTGCGATTCTGCCGCTTTTGGGATGGGGTGAGTTCCTGTTTCGGGGGCTTCTTCTTGGGAATCACCACCGCATGGTCTGGATAGTCGGTTTCAACCCCCTGATAGCCCAAGTCCACTCGCTTTGTGACTTGTTTCGGCAGGCGTTCCATGACACGACTGCGCTTGAGCAAGCGATTGTCATGCACTCGCCCACCCGGAACCGACTCACTCACCCACAGCACCTGTCCACTCTTCGTCACAACGATCTGAGTTTTGAGCGTATGTCGTTTGCGCTTCTTTGAGTAGTACGGCTTTTGTCGCTTTTGTCCACGTGGCCGTTGAATGCTCTGTTCCCTAGCATCAATCACGACTTCGGTTAGCTCAGGATACGCCTGCTGAAATTCCTGCCAGTTCCGAATCCGTCGGTTTAGGGGAGTGGGTGGTTGCGGTCTTAAATGCTCTGCCAATACTGGCTCTAAACGATGCACTAGGCGATTCAGATTCGACACATGGACCCCAAATATCCAACTCAATAGTTCTATACGTCACGTCCAGTCGATAGTACATCAATGGCACCAGCAACTTGTCTTTGAAGGTTTCTAGCTTATACTGTCCGCCGCCACCCACGACTCGTTGCCGAGTTCGACTGATCAGGCGGGTTCGCTCGGACGCTTTCCACCACCGCTCGACCGCCTCAGCGAGTTGGTTAAACTCCTCGACCGTTAGTCCGGTGAACCGTTGAAACTTGCCTGGCGTCTTGACGAGTTTGGCGTAGGTGAGCATAGCAGGACAACATCATGATTCTTCCATTCAACCCCAAATCTTCCTATCACGCAAAAGGTCTAATAATCCGGTAAACTTCATTAATGGCAACTTGTCTCATCTCGAGAACTACATCCAAGACTTACTGCATCTAATCTACTTGTACCAGCAACAGCCCTGTCTCCCAGCAGGCAAAATTGAAGCGGAGATTGATATTATTGACCTAGATTTTGTCGTAGACGATTTGCTCAAAGTTCTGGCATCCATGCGAGTTTGAGCGGAGCGGATTCGGGAGATTGTGCGATCGCTCCGCACGTTTTCTCGCTTGGATGAGGCAGAACTAAAGAGCATTGACCTGCATGACAGTATCGACAGCACGTTGATGATATTGCAGCATCGCCTCAACACCGCGTCAAGTGGTGGCACTATTGAGGTAATTAAGCATTACGGTGAGCTACCGTTGATTGAGTGTTATGCGAGTTTGCTCAATCAAGTCCTCATGAACCTTTTAGTAAATGCCATTGATGCGCTAGAAAGTTGCTAAATTGCACGGGATCGTAGCTCTCTTTCAAAGACGATCAGCCTCCGCACCAAATTGTTAAATGCTCAGACTGTGCTAATTCAAGTTGCAGACAATGGTTCAGGGATGACTGAGCAAGTGAAAGCTAAACTATTTGACCCATTTTTCACAACAAAAGAAGTGGATCAGGGAACAGGGCTAGGGTTATCGGTCAGTCACAATATTACGAAGAAACACAAGGGAGAGATTAAGTGTTTTTCAAAGCCCGGACAGGGAGACGAGTTTCAAATCAAACTTTCCGTCTCTCAATTATTAGAGTAATTCTTAGTCAGCCTATCTAGATTAGCAATAATTGCCGTTTTTTAGAACGCTGTTCTAGGGATTAGGACGCGATTGGCTCCCGCCAAACTCCAAAGGATCGCGCCGTAAAACCTTAGCACTCCAAATCATTCTTACCTCGAAACCTGAAAATGCGGGTATAAGGAGAAAGCTAGAATTCTAGTTGTATAAAAATGACAGATTTTGGTCTAATGACCCTCGTACAATCCGCAAAGCAAATTCCTATTCAGCAAGTAGTGCCTAACGCCAGCCATAGCCAACTCAGGGTTTCTTCAGCGAAGTCTCAAAAAATTGCTCAAAGCCGTCCAACGGCAGCGACATCTCGCCAAAATTCGGCAATTGCCCTTCCAGAAAGTCTTGCTCAACCAGAGTTTAGCCCTTCGAGTAGCTCAGAGACAGAAGTATCAGATGAAGCACAGGTTACTTCAGTATCGCAACTTTCAGATGTGCGCCCGACCGACTGGGCATTTCAGGCGTTGCAGTCGCTCGTTGAGCGCTATGGCTGCATTGCTGGATATCCAGACCGCACTTACTCTGGCAACCGTGTCCTCACTCGATACGAGTTTGCAGCTGGATTAAACGCTTGCTCCGATCGGATCAATGAATTGATTGCTGGCTCAAGCACAGATCTGGTTAGCCGAGAAGATCTCGCCACCCTTGGGCAACTACAGAAAGAATTTGCGGCTGAAGTTGACACGTTGCGGGGCCGAGTCGATGCGTTTGACACCAAAGCTGCAACATTAGAAAAACAGCAGTTCTCAACCACAACTCGACTGGTCGGACAAGCGATCGTATCTATTCAAGGCAGCAACAGCGTCGATGTTGATCTCTTTCCACGAGATGGTGTGCCAGAGCGCAAGGGTAAACTTGAACCGACGCTCACCAATAATGTTCAGATTTCTTTGGCAACTTCCTTTAAGGGGGACGACTTACTTTTAACCGGGCTGCAAACTGGCAACTTGCGATCGTCGGCTCCGACTGTATTTACCAACATGGGACGCCTCGCCTACGAATCTGAGCTAAACAATCAACTTGTCCTCAGCGACTTATCTTACCGCTTTCCCATCAGTTCTAAGTTTGGGGTGATTGTTGGAGCGGCAGGGGTGAATGCGAGCAACACGTTTCGCGGCATTAATCCTCTAGAGAGCGAAGGCGAAGGCGCACTTTCGTTGCTAGGACAACGCAACCCGATCATCACGTTGGGCAACGGGACAGGGGGCGCAGGGTTTGATTGGCAGATCAGCGATCGCGTGAGTCTACAAGCGGTCTACAGCGCTGAGTTACCGAGCTTTACGGGCGATCAAAACATCGGCGGATTATTTGGCGGACGCTATACGATCGGCACTCAGTTGTCTCTCGCTCCCACTAATACGATCAATCTCGGCCTCCACTATCTTTTCTCTCATGCGCCTGACGGCATTATTGGAACCGGAATCGGAGATGCTCAACTTCTGTCTCCCTTTGCACCCACGAATTCTGGCTTTAATACTCATGCGATCGGGACTACTGCCGCTTGGCGGATCAATCCTGGTTTGACGATTGGCGGCTGGGGCGGCTGGACGACTTCGACGGCAACCGATATTTCTGGCTCAGTGCAGACCACGAACTGGATGCTCTTTTCTGCCTTTCCAGATCTGTTTGTCCGTGGAAATCTCGGTGGCGTTTTGTTTGGGCAACCGCCTAAAATTACATCTAGCAGCTTACCAACGGGATACAACTTTCCCCGGTTTAGTCAGGGTGGGGAAAAGGGCGGGCAGCCCGATAGTGCTTATCATTTAGAAGTGTTCTACCGAGCCAGATTGAATTCGTTTATTGATCTGACACCGGGCTTGCTTGTAGTGTTTAATCCAAATCACAATCGCGATAATGATACGTTGGTCATTGGAGCAGTACGCGCAACGTTTAGGTTTTAGAAGAACGGTCTACCGGGTGCTGAAACTCATCTATTCGCTATAGCTAATTATTCTAAGTTGTCATATGTTGTCGAATCGTTTGCATTCTTTCATACTGGCTAGTAGTCTGATAGCGCTGGCTCCTGCGGCGTTTGCTTCAGAGGTGCGCCCGGAGCTAATCGCGCAAGTTACCATCAACAGTTCAGGAGTGGTCAACGGTACAATCGCGCCGCCCAACATCAATCCGAATTTTAATCAAGGCACAACACGGGTCGATACCGATAGTCAAGGACGCTATTTTCGTAATGGTGTTTTAGTGTATTCCGCTCAAGATTTCAATCCTAATCTTGTTCAGGTTGACAGTAGTGGTCGCTACTTTGTAGATTTTCGTGGCATTCCTGTTGTCTCAGTTGGTGGCGCATTAGTTTCTCCAGCATTATCAAATGGAGAATTATTATTGGTTAAACGGTTTAACAATCGGGAAAATGTCCGGTTTTATGGCACGATTCAAGATGAATTTGTGGTCTTGGGCAAGTACACCGGAATCGCAACTGATCCAAACACAGGAACTCAGTACCAAGGCACATTTGACGTTCGGGGACAAGGACCGCGCTACAGCGATCGCAACGGCGGCTCTAGTCCAACTGTGTTTGACTTTCGATCGCACTATAACACCAGAGCAAATCCATCGATTCCAGCACAGCCAACGGTGTTTTCCTACACAGTGACTAACATGCCCGTTCGGCTGTCCATTACCGTCCCGGCAGGGCTGACTCCGATTAGTCCAACGTCGCCAAGTCCGACCCCCATTAGTCCAACGTCGCCAACCCCCATTAGTCCAACGTTGCCAGGTTCGACCCCGCTTAGTCCACCCTCTAACGGGACACCCCAACCTAGCGTCAATCCTGCTAATTCGGACGCGAGTGTGCTGCGATCGCTGGGAGCCGCTCCGTTTTTTGAGGTCAACCGTGTTGTTTTAGAATCAGCGCGAACTCCTGCTCAATCGATCGGGCCTCGAAGCCGCGTTTTATTACGCTAAGACGATTAGAACAATGAATGCTAGAGAGATAACAGATTGGAAGGGGTGCATTCTACCAATTGATTTAACCCTTCTGCTAAAGAAGGAGGTGCGCCCAGTAAGCGGCGATGCATTCGCAAAATAATTTCTTCCGGCACAACCCGGCTTCGCTGTTGATTGCGCTCCAAACAAAGAGCGAGTGGCGCGTTTAGCCAAATTCCGGTGATGTGCGTAAATCCAGTTGTGCGAGCCAGCGCGATCGCGGCTCTACGTTGCTTTCTCACCGCATTCGTCGCGTCATAAATTGCAAACGAGGCTTGCCCACTAGACGTTTGTTCGACAGCGCGCTGAAACTGTTGGCGAACTTCTAACCAGACCTTGAGCCACGGTCCTTGAATGGCGTCATCGCCAAACAACTGAGCGCGAATCGCATCGGTTGAAATGAGTAGAGCATCGGGATGAGTGATGAGTAGCGATCTCGCAAAGGTCGATTTGCCGCTGCCAGGAAGCCCGATTAAAAAAATTAGGGACGACGCTTGAACGGACAGTCCTTCCTTCACAGCGTCATCCCTTGCACATTCCTTACCTGCGGTGTCTAAATCACAGTTCCGTCAGAAATTGTAGCGTTCTTCACCACAACTACAATGCCGCTGCGGATGATGAATCCCTCATCTTCGCGATTTGCTTCTTCGACCCGATCTTTATTGATGATTTGCACATTGCAGCCGATGCGAGCGTTTTTATCGACGATCGCACGACGAATGGTCGTATCTGCGCCAATGCCTAAGCTCACCTGCGAAGATTCGCAGTCTGCGCCTGACGCACGTTCGGCGTGACCTTCATAGAAGTCAGAACCCATGATCATTGAGTCTTCGATCGTTGTTCCCGCTTCAATGCGGCTTCTGACGCCCAACACTGAATGGTGAATTCGGCAATTCTTGAGGATGCAACCCTCGCCAATGATCGATTCGGTAATGTGGGAATCTAAGTACTTGCTGGGAGGCAAGAACCGATGACGCGTGTAGATCGGGGCGTGGTCGTCGTAGAAACTAAAGGGCGGAAGCGGCTGCTGGGTCAGGGCAAGATTGGCATCATAGAATGCTTCGATCGTTCCAATATCTTCCCAATAGTCGTTGAAGAGATAGGCTTGTAGATTGTGAGTTGCCGCCGACTGGGGAATGATTTCTTTACCAAAGTCAGTGCGATCGCTTTGCTGCTTCAGCAGATCAATCAAAACATCCTTGTTGAAGACATAGATTCCCATTGAAGCGATGTAAGGACTATGTTTTGCTTCTTCAGGAGATAATCCCAAAACCGTTGTATCGACCTGCATCGCTTTTAGCGCATCGCCTTTGGGCTTCTCACTAAAATCAACGACTCGTCCGGTCCCGTCGATTTTCATCAGTCCAAAGTCTGACGCTCGCTTCTCATCGATCGGCACAACCGACAGCGTGATATCTGCTCCGGTTTCCCGGTGGCGTTGAATAAAGTGGCGATAATCCATTCGGTATAGATGATCACCAGAGAGAATGAGGCACTGATCTACGTCCCATTCTTCTAGCAGCCAAATATATTGCCGGACTGCATCCGCCGTTCCTTGAAACCAGTTGGGGTTTTCGGGCGTTTGTTGTGCAGCTAACACTTCCACAAACCCGTCGTTGAATCCAGGGAAGCTAAACGCCCGCGCAATGTGACGGTTAAGGGAGGCAGAATTGAACTGAGTCAGAACGTAGATCTTAAAAATTTCTGAATTGATGCAATTACTGACTGGAATATCAATAAGGCGATATTTGCCTGCGAGTGGAACCGCAGGTTTTGCCCGTTGCTTTGTTAAAGGATACAGACGGGTCCCTGCACCGCCACCTAAAATAATCGATAAAACTCGTTTCACAACATAACCTCGCAGCTTCCACTTTGATTCCCATCAATAGTGTGTGTCTGGATGGTTTTATTTGCAAGAGGTTTGAGTCAGAAGATTGAGAGATTTGAGTCAGAAGATTGAAGGACAGGGATCAGAGCGGGCAGGCGCGAAGGTTCTGTGAGCCATCATTGATAATTTGTCGTTTATAGCCGTTATTTATAGTTGTTATATAAATGTCATACAGATCACATAGAACAGCATGATTTGTGAATCAAAGCGGTGATAATTTGATCAAATGATCAAACGATAGATGCTGTTTTGTGAGGACGATCGCTGTGACTCAAGAGGCTTTGCTAAGAACTCCGTTGTATGACGCTGCGATCGCGCTAAATGCCCGAATGGTCGGATTCTCCGGCTGGGAAATGCCCGTTCAGTTCGCAGGCATTGGGCAAGAACATCACGCCGTTCGCAAGGACGCAGGCATGTTTGACATTTCGCACATGGGCAAGTTCTCGTTGCAGGGCAAGGATGTGCTGACCCAAATTCAGCGGCTTGTGCCGTCAGATTTGAGCCGCTTGCAGCCCGGACAAGCGCAGTACACGGTTCTTCTCAATCCTCAAGGCGGCATCATTGACGATCTGATCTTTTACTATCAGGGGCTTGACCTATCGGATCAGCAGCGCTGGGTTGTCATTGTGAACGCTGCCACTACGCAGAAAGACAAAACCTGGATGCTAGAAAATTTAGATACGCGCCAACTCACGTTTCACGATCATTCTCTTGAAAAGGTATTAATTGCGCTGCAAGGGCCGAAAGCGATCGCGCATTTACAAGCCCTGACTCAAGATGATATTTCCTCGATTAAACCTTTTGGACATCTCGAAGCAACCGTTCTCGGAAACCCCGCTTTTATCGCTCGCACAGGCTACACCGGGGAAGATGGCTTTGAAGTAATGGTCGATCCGGCAGTTGGGGTAGAACTGTGGCGATCGCTGCTCAGCACCGGAGTTGTTCCTTGCGGATTAGGGTCGCGAGATACCCTACGCCTCGAAGCAGCGATGGCACTTTACGGACAAGACATCAACGATTCGATTAGCCCCTTAGAAGCAGGATTGGGCTGGTTAGTGCATCTTGATAGCAAAGGTGATTTTATCGGTCGATCGGCGTTAGAGCGACAGAAACAAGAGGGCGTCAAACGGCGGCTCGTCGGCTTGCAAATGCAGGGACGCAATATCGCCCGCCATGATTATTCTGTCCTGTTTGAGGGCAAAGAAGTAGGAATCGTCACGAGCGGAACCCTAGCGCCGACCGTTGGCAGCGCGATCGCGCTTGCCTACCTTCCCGTCGAACTCGCACAGCCCGGACAGCAAGTCGAAGTTAGCATTCGCGGCAAACTCTATCCTGCGATCGTGGTTAAACGTCCATTCTACCGAGCCAAGAAGTAGAATATATCTCGTCTTCATCCCGTCAGAAATCATCATGGCATTCGAGTATCCCGACCATTTGAAATATACCGACACTCACGAATACACTCAGCTTGAGGGTGACGTCGCGATCGTGGGCATTACGGCATTTGCGATCGATCAACTGGGCGATATTGTGTTTTTAGAAGTGCCAGATGTGGGCACAGAGGTGACAAAAGGCGAGAGCTTTGGCACGATCGAGTCGGTCAAAGCAGTCGAAGATCTCAAATCTCCTGTAACTGGAACGGTGGTTGAGGCTAATACCGAAATGGCAGACGCTCCAGAGAATTTAGCCAACGACCCGTACAGTGCAGGTTGGCTAATTAAGGTGAAGATCAGCGACCCCAGTGAGATTGAAAATTCACTATCGGCTGAGCAGTATCGCGGCTTAGTGGAGGGGAGTTGAGCAGAGCGACAGCAGATTTTGTACCATAGATAATAGATAGAGGAAGATAACGGATAGAGGATGCAACCGTTATGCCCGGTTTCGCATCCTTCGTTAAAGCACGAGAGTTAAATCACGAGTTCGATACACGGCATCTGTAGCGGTTCTTCGATATTGCTCGCAAGACTACACCACAACTTCATCCTTCCTTTACACCCGCTTACAGTCGTAGCGGGTTTATTGTTGCAAAATGTGAATAACAGCCTTTAAGATGAACCTTCCGATCGTGAACCCATTCGTTTGCGGTGAACGGTTCATTCCTCCTTCCGTCGGCATACTCTGTCTACCTTGGTTATTCCAGTCCACCTCATCCGTATCATCCTTTATGTCTGAGCCTGTCACTCAACTTCAATCCACGGCTGATTTGACCCATGGCGACACCGAGATCTCTGACACGCCGCCTTCCGGGAATGGCTCGAGTCATGCAAAGCCTATAGATCTGGCTTACCCGGATCGCTTTGTCGATCGCCATTTAGGACCGCGCCGAACTGAAATTGGTCACATGCTCGGCGTTTTGGGAATGAAGTCCATTGAAGATTTGGTTGCCAAAGCAGTTCCACAAGGAATACGGATGAAGCGTCCGCTTCAAATTGAGGCGGATCGGAGCGAGTATGAATTGCTGGCAGAATTGAAAGCGATCGCGCAGCAGAATCAGATTTTCCGCTCATTTATTGGCATGGGCTACTCCAATTGCATCACGCCTCCGGTCATCCAGCGCAATATTCTCGAAAACCCAGGTTGGTACACGCAATACACGCCCTATCAGCCCGAAATTGCTCAAGGTCGGCTAGAAGCGTTGCTCAACTTCCAAACGATGATCATCGATTTGACGGGGCTTGAGATCGCCAATGCTTCGCTTTTAGACGAAGGTACGGCAGCCGCAGAAGCGATGTCGATGAGCTATGGCTTGGTCAAAAATAAAGCGAATGCGTTTTGGGTGTCGCAAGCGTGCCATCCTCAAACCATTGACGTGATTCGGACTCGCGCTATTCCACTGGGCATTGACGTGATTGTTGGCGATCACCAAACGTTTGCGTTTAATACGCCGATCTTCGGTGCGTTGTTGCAATATCCTGCCACTGATGGCGTGATTTATGATTATGCTGAGTTCTGCGATCGCGCTCATCAAGCTGGCGCACTCGTCACCGTCGCTGCTGACCTGCTGAGTCTCACGTTACTCAAACCACCGGGCGAGTTTGGCGCAGATATTGCGATCGGAAACACGCAGCGATTCGGTGTTCCGCTCGGCTATGGCGGGCCTCATGCGGCTTACTTTGCCACGAAAGATGCTTACAAACGGCAAATTCCCGGACGGCTGGTGGGCGTTTCTAAAGATAGAAGTGGTCAGCCAGCGTTGCGATTAGCATTGCAAACTCGTGAACAACACATTCGACGTGACAAAGCGACTAGCAATATTTGTACGGCACAAGTTCTGTTAGCGGTGATTGCTGGAATGTATGCGGTCTATCATGGCGCAACTGGGCTTAAGCGTATTGCTGAACGTGTTTACTCTATGACCACGCTTTTAGCAGCAGGCTTACAGAAAGTAGGCTACACAATCAGCACAGAGCCGTACTTTGATACAGTTCAAGTCGAAGTTGGAAGTCGGGTGGACGAAATCATTCAAAAGGCGCTGGATCGTCGAATTAACCTTCGTAAACTGAGTGAGAATGCGCTTGCGATCGCGCTCGATGAGACCACTTCACAGCAGGATTTGACAGATTTGCTGTCGATTTTTGACGCCTCGTCAGAGCATCTTCACTGTCTCAGTGCCCAACCCAAAATTCCACATTCATTAGTTCGTACGTCTGCTTATCTCACCCATCCTGTTTTCAGCCAATATCATTCTGAAACCGAACTGCTGCGCTACATGTATCGCTTGCAGTCTAAAGATCTGTCGCTGACCTCTGCCATGATTCCCTTGGGATCTTGCACGATGAAATTGAATGCGACGGCAGAAATGATTCCGATTACGTGGCCAGAGTTCGGTCAAATTCATCCTTTTGCCCCCGTCGAACAAACCAAAGGCTACGGCATTCTGTTTCAGCAACTCGAAGGCTGGCTCTCTGAAATTACTGGATTTGCCGGAATTTCGCTTCAACCCAATGCTGGTTCTCAAGGAGAGTACGCCGGACTGCTCGTGATTCGGCAGTACCATCAAAGCCGGGGAGAAGGGCATCGCAATGTCTGTCTGATTCCTCAGTCGGCACATGGCACAAATCCCGCTAGCGCAGTGATGGCAGGCATGAAGGTGGTTGCGATCGCGTGTGACGATCAGGGCAATATCGATATCGCTGATCTCAACGCTAAAGCCGAACAGCACCGAGACAACCTATCGGCACTGATGGTTACGTATCCCTCAACTCATGGTGTTTTTGAGGAAGGCATCCAAAAAATTTGTGATATTGTTCACGCTAATGGTGGACAGGTCTACATGGACGGCGCAAACATGAATGCTCAAGTCGGTTTGTGTCGCCCCGGAGACTTTGGAGCCGATGTCTGCCATTTGAATTTACACAAAACCTTCTGCATTCCGCATGGTGGCGGCGGTCCGGGTATGGGGCCGATCGGTGTAATGTCTCACCTTATGCCATTTTTGCCCAAGCATTCGGTGATCGAGATTGGAGGCAAGCAGGGCATCGGTGCAGTTTCGGCGGCTCCGTGGGGCAGCGCCAGCATTCTGCCCATTTCGTGGATGTATATTGCGCTGATGGGCGGTGAAGGCTTAACTCAAGCGACAGAAGTTGCTATTCTCAACGCTAATTACATCGCGAAGCGATTGGAAGGACATTACTCGGTTCTCTATAAAGGCAAAAATGGCTTAGTTGCCCATGAATGTATTCTCGATTTACGAGAATTTAAAAAGAGTGCAGACATCGAAGTGGATGATATTGCAAAGCGCTTGATCGATTATGGATTCCATCCGCCTACGGTGTCATGGCCTGTGGCTGGAACGGTCATGGTGGAGCCAACCGAGAGTGAATCTCAGGCGGAGTTGGATCGATTCTGTGATGCGATGATTGCGATTCGGGAAGAGATTCGCGAGATTGAAACTGGAAAGAGCGATCGCACAAATAATTCCCTTAAAAATGCGCCTCACACCGTCGCCGATCTAACATCCGATTGGCAGCGCTCTTATTCTCGTGAAAAAGCCATCTTCCCGACCGCTTGGACTCGCGAGCATAAGTTCTATCCTGCTGTGGGACGAATTGATAATGCCTACGGCGATCGCAATCTCATCTGCTCATGTCTGCCTATGGAGGCGTACGAAAGTTAAACGAATGATTGGGTAACGGCCTTTAGAGGTGCTTTGACCTGTGAGCCAAAGCACCTTATTTTAATGAAGAATTTTAACGAAGGACTCTAAAACAGAAGGCTCTAAAACAGTTGCCAGTCTGGAGACTTGAGTTTCTTTAACTGCTCTAGTCGCACATTAAAGTAGCTCGCGTCTAAGCGACTGTAGTTGTGATGGATGGCATTGGTGAGGCTGATTGACCAGACCCAGATGTGCGCGATTTGCGTGAAGGCTGGCAGTGTAGCCCGTTCAAACTCTGCGATCGCGCTCACGCTTTCGTATCCTTTCAAAAAGGCTTCTCTCACACGTCGGCTAATGCCTGTACTAACCGCGACTTGACGAAATTTACCGATATCAAAGGCACGCCAA
The DNA here is from genome assembly GCA_019359275.1 of Myxacorys chilensis ATA2-1-KO14. Taxonomy (GTDB): domain Bacteria; phylum Cyanobacteriota; class Cyanobacteriia; order Leptolyngbyales; family Leptolyngbyaceae; genus Myxacorys; species Myxacorys chilensis. Next base: position 46,758 of record JAHHHP010000023.1, read on the forward strand.
CCATAACCGCATTGATCAAAGTCAAACAGCGTCACGGCATCATCTGAAGTGAAGTGTGCATTGCCACTATGAGGATCGCCCCAACACACGCTCCAGTACGGCGATTCTTTGGGAAAGTGTTGAAGCTGAGTCTTGAGAGTATCAATAGTCGATTCGAGATAATCGTAATCGTCAAATCGATGCTGTAGAAAGGGTGCGATCGAGTGCCAAGATTGATCCAACAAATGCTCTAACGTTAGTGCTGGACGCTGAGCGCCAGTCGAAAATTCTATCCCAGCCTGATGCACAGCCGCGAGGGTTTCCCCCAGTTTCGAGGCTTGAGCCAAGTTGAGGTCGCCTAACGGAATGCTTCCAGGAGCATAGATAAACAGCGACGCATAGCGTTTTCCCTCTGGCGCATCCAGTTCGAGAAAGAGCTGACCGCTTTTTGTGGGGAGCGGATATGAGATCGGAAGCTGACGCTGATGCAGATAGCTAAGTAGGTCTAGTTCAAATTGAATCTCGGATTTGCAGCGCCAGTGACAGTGAGAGACTTTTAAGATGTAGGGCTGCTTTGCTGTTTCGATTAAATAGACATCGCTTAAGCCGCGATGCCAAAACTGACAAGCGTTTACCTCTGGAATGTCGTAGCAAGACAGCACCCTAGACACCACAGCTTGGGGGGACAATGTGGAATAAAAGACTGGAAATAAGCCAACGGTCATGGACGTGTGACTCTTACAGGGTAACTGCCGTATCTTATACTCCTTTAGAACTCCCCCCATTTTGGTCAGATAGAATACAAAATAATTTGCAATTTCTAGCAACCGCACGGTTCCAAAGTATAACTGGGTAGAAACGGCGGCGAGTGGAGAAGCTATGAATGTGAAGCGGTGGATTGCACGGCGAGAGGTGGACTGGAAGCTGCTGGATGAGCTTTTAGGGCGAGTGGAGAGGCATGGACTGCGATCGCTCTCGACTGCCGAAATTAAGCAACTCGCAAGTCTCTACCGCTCGGTGTCGGGCGATCTGGCGCGGGCACGAACCTATCAAACGTTGGTGGGTAATACCATTGTGCAGAATTTGCAGCGGTTGACTTCTCGCGGCTATAGCCAGGTCTACCAGGGGGCGCGGCAGCAAGAATGGCAGGGCATTTCAGAGTTCTACCTTCGGGGATTTCCGGCGGTGGTACGGCAGACGATCGGCTATATTCTGCTGGCGACGGGGCTGTTTGTCGTCGGCGGATTGATCGGCTGGTGGCTATCGTGGCGTGATCCGGTGTTTATCTCGCTGTTTGTGCCCGAATCGATGATTCAAACGGTTCGAGATGACCACAAGCTGTGGATGGGATCGATCTTGGGAACGGAACCGTTGGCATCGAGCCAGATTATGACCAATAACATTAAGGTGTCTTTCAATGCGGTGGCGGGAGGGATGACGCTGGGAATTGGGACGGTGCTGCTGCTGTTCTTTAATGGCTTGATGATTGGTACGGTGGGGACACTTGTGGGTCAAAATGACTTGGCGTATCCGTTTTGGGCGTTTGTGTTTCCGCATGGAGCGCTGGAACTTCCGGCAATTTTTTTGGCGGGGGGAGCGGGGTTGCTGATTGCGCGGGGGATTTTGTTTCCGGGAAAGCTGCGGCGGGTGGATGCGCTGAAGTTTTATGGGGTGCAGGCGGCGCAGTTGGTGTTTGGAATTGTGCCGATGCTGATTATTGCGGGAACGATCGAGGGGTTTTTCTCGCCGAGTCCAATTTTTCCTGAACCGTTGAAGTATTTGGTGGGGCTGCTGCTGTTTTGTGGGCTGTTGGCGTATTTCAATTCGCATCTTCAAGGGAAGGATGGCGAAGGTCTTGGTGATTCGATGTGAAGGTGGATGTTCGCAGTCTCAATCCCTATTTGTAATGCAGCAATTCTCCTTTTAGCAGCGCAGTTCTGAGCTAACGCTAGATCAGTTCGGGTTTGGAGTGGAACGGTTGAGCTTTGACCTGCAATGATTTCGCAAAATACGGCAAGTGCGAGGTTCTGAGCTTGAAACATGGGGTTCTGAAGCTGAAGTGCGAGGTTCTGAAGCTGAAGTGCCGAGCTTTGAGGTTGGAACATGAGGTTCTGAGCTTGGAGTGTCGGGCTTAAAGCTTGAAAGGTGAGGTTCTGAAGCTGAAGTGCGAGATTCTGAAGCTGAAGCGTCGGGCTTAGAACTTGAAGTGTGGAGTTCTGAGCTTGAAGCGTAGCGTTTTGAGTGAGAGCGATCGCACTGTAAGTTCCAACGACGAAGTTTTGAGTGGGAGCAGTCGCATCTTCAAGCCGCAGCATCGGTTCTTGACTTGCAATTTTGCTATTTTTCTCTAAGTGAATCTCTCCATAACAATTGCTTGACATCCAGAGAGAAATACTTATACGCTAACAAACTAAGTTGTCCTGTCTAAATCAGACGGCAACCCTTCACCCAAAAATCTTGACGCCGCCCAAAGCTGTTACGAGCAGCGATGAGCGACTGTTCCACCAAGCTGATCTACCCAGCATGGAGGCTTAATGTGGGATTTTATCACTCCTTTAAGCCGCCTTGATTTGTGATGTTTGTGAAGTGGACAGATTTTTGGGTTTCTTCCCCTCTTCAATTAGGAGAAACCCCAAATGAATAACAGTTTGCAAGAGTTGCTCTCGACGGATGATGAAGTCGTCGGGGGCGAAAAGATTCGATTGCTAGCGATTGGCTCACGAGAAGGCGTGATTGAGGTGATTCACACGTTGCACGGGTTAGGGTTTGCGGAGGCTGGGGCATGGAGTCCGTTGTTGCCTGCGCCAGTTTCGGGAGAAGTGATGAGTATTCTGATGCGTCAACGACGACGATAGGAGGATGGAGTAGGTGTTTGGGTGGATTGCGGTGTTATGAAGATAGGCCGCGATCCTTCCCTGCGACGATACGCAAATTGGTGCAGCGATCGCAGTGCTTCGACGAGAGGTGATGAAAATTAGGGGTTGCTCTAGATCAATTGTGAGAAACGCGATGTTTAAGCAAAAAACGTTTGGACGAGACACCCAAAGCCTGGTAGCAACGGCGAAGTAATTTCGTCTTGAGCAAGGAACGTAGCTACTCGCTTTAAGACAGCATTCTCTCGACGGTAGACTTCGACGTGTTGAAGCTCCCTGTTTACGATCCAATACTCCTCAACTCCTTGGGTAGAGTAGAGTTTTAGCTTGGCTTCTCGGTCTCGTCGCTCATTGGTTGCGCCAGGAGAGAGAACTTCAACAACAAGTTCAGGTGCGCCTGTGAGATGTCCAGCTTCGTCTTTAAGTTGAGCGAGTCGATCGTTGCTAATCCAAACGACATCGGGGATGACGTTATCAGCATCAGAGAAGATGATTCCTGGCAGAAAGATCGCTTTGCCTAATTTGCTGACGTTTGACCAAGCCCGTAGCTCAAAGTAGATTCCTCCACTAGAGTCTTGATGATCAATATGCGGCGCTCTGGTCACAAACAGTTCTCCATCAACAATTTCATAGCGTTTCCACTCGTCGGTGGCGAGGACTTCAAGATCCGCAGTCGTCCATCGGACTTTTTCGGGAGAAGTTTGGCTCATACTCTGTCTCCGTGACCTTCATAGTCTCTATTGTCGCTTGTTTTTATAGGTTGATGATGGTTTGGAGAGAAGCCTTGAGAGTTGATCGGGCAGCTTTGAGCGCAGTAGTAGCGCCACAAGGAGCATAAAGAAGATGAATTGTAGAAAAGTGATTGTGGCTGAGCCACTCGATTCAAATGACTTGCGTCACCATGATCCCAACATGATAGAGAAGATCTTTCCCGCACCTCTTGAGATGGCATGACTGACAAATCAAGGTTGCAGATCTTTCAGAAGGCTTACCAAGATACGGATTTAACGCCGTTGATTCAACCGAAACTGTCGAAAAAGTTTTGGGTGGAATATGGGCGCGAAGCTCTAGAAGAGGTAGAGCAACTGGTAGAAGATAGTGCAGCGCGGGATGCGAAGATTATTTTTCGGGACATCGCGGGTGTGGGAAGTCTACTTTGCTGGCGGAGTTTGGACGGAATGTGAGCGATCGCTATTTCGTCGTGTTTCTCTCGATCTCAGAGACGATCGAAATGTCAGATGTGGATCATATTAATATTTTGTTTGCCATTGGCGTTAATCTGATGCTACAAACGGAGCGAGAGAAGATCAAAATTCCTGAAGCGACGCGGAATCCGTCCTATCTAGCTTTCCATTTCCTTGATTTTGTCAGTCAATCAGGGGCATCTACTTATAACACCCTAAATCAGAACGTTATGCAGATCAATGTCCGTATCGGGGTCTATTGTTAGGCTTACGACTTAAGCGCACTAACTTCTAATCTTCACCATACGACCATGCATAAGTCCATTCTGGTCAAGCAGAATTGTTTCTACGCTACTCAATCTGAAACCGCTCAAACAGTTGGGTAAAGTCGCTGGGTTGCGCCTCGTAGTTCAACATCTGTTCATTCAGAATGACCCAATTTTGCGAACTTTGCGTCCACAAGTTGCCAACGGGCTTGAGCCAACTTGTATCATCCAAGGTTCCAGGTTTTACGTTGGTAATTTTGGAGTTACGAGCAGGGTTATGGAATAGTCTGGTTCCACATTCCTCACAGAATAAGCAACTCACTTCAAGTCCGCTATCAGAGACGCGTTTCCATTGTTTCGGTTGCCCTTGAAGAATTACAACTGCGGCACGAGGAACGGGCATTGACATGCCAAAGGCGCTGGAAGATTGCTTCTGACATTCTTTGCAGTGACAGGCATAGAGCGTGAGAGGTTCAGCCCGGATCTCGTATCGAATTTGCCCGCACTGACATCCTCCAGTGTAAGGAGCGGTCATACTTTACTGCCCTAAACTAATTGGTCGTATTTATTATGTGCGATCGCTCACAGACTGCTTTGCACCTTATGAGCGTTCCTGCTCAATACTTGATGCAGCAGCCCTAAACCAAAATCACCCTGCGATCCTTTGGAGCTTGGCGAAGCCAATCGCTGGTATTCAATGCCCTCGTATCAGCATCAAATGACCTTCGCACCTCATCCAAATGGCCTAGCAAGTGGTTTAAATGAGGTACAACGTTGTTTAAACCCACTCCACCGCCCAATCAAATCACCTCACACCTCATTCAAATGACCTTTGTACCCCATTTAAATGACTCGACAACCGAATCAAATCACCTCGATACCCACTCCGATGACCTAGCAACTCATCGAAATGACCTTCTACCTGAATGGGAGGAACTTTAAACAGAAAAGGAGCACCATGCCGATGCTCCCGAAAGCATGTTCAACATCATCACAGCAGATTAGGCTTGACCTTTTAGAGATTTGGCTTGTGAAGTTTCGAGGATGCGACTTTCACTCCTTCTCGGCCCTCATCTTTTCCAAATTCCGCATCTGTCGGAGCCGCGAAGCTACAACTCATCACAACACTACTGATCTTGCTGTTTCAGAAGCTTCTGAATTTCGGAGCTAGGCGTGTAGTTGACCCCAAAGGGTGCAGGACTACCATCCTTTAGAATCTCTGGTGTCACCAAAATGACAACTTCCCGCCGTTCTCTGCTTGTCGCACGACGTTGAAATAGCCGACCCAGCAAAGGAATGTCCCCCAAAATAGGCACCTTTGTCACATTTGACTGATCTTGATCTTGAATGATGCCCGTCAAAATTAAGGTTTGGGCATCTTGCAATCGAATGCGACCAGTTTCTAGACGGCGTTGTAGCAGCAGCCTAGCTTGCGAGCCTTGATCTTCAAAAACGGCACCCGAAGGAGCACTAATTTCGGGTGAGATGTTGAGCGTCACATATCCCTGTGGATCAATGCGATCGACAGTGACGTTTACAATGACACCTGCGGGTCGAATAATGGGGCGGCGTCTGAGCGGCGTAGTGACCGTACCCGTAGTGCCCAGAAATCGTGTATCTTCAATGGTTTCAAACCCTGAAAAGATTTCTTGCGTCAGGTTAACTTGCGCTGAACTCCCTTCCTGTACAACTAACGTGGGATTCGTCAAAATCTTCGCGGACTGATTTTGAATTGAGGCTAGCAAGTTCAGTAAAAAGTTGCGAGCTAGAGGGACAGCCGCACCCGCGCCCGTAGATGTTCTACCAATGTTGGCAAAGAACGAGCCTGCGGTATCAAACCCTAAACCAATTGTGTTACTGGCTTGATACTGCAAATCTGCATTAGAGTTACTTCCTTTGATGAGATCAACGTCAATGATTTTGATATTAATTGCAACTTGCTTCGTCAACACATCTAGCTGCTTTAGCTTCAGCGTGGCAATCTCAACTAATCGCCGCGAGCCGATTAACGTCAGTGTGTTGGTGCGAGGTTCGGCGATGACCTCTAATCCACTCAGTAGGCTAGAACTGGCTTTGGAGGGTGATCTGGAGAAATCGGGCGGCACGGTCTGAGGAAAACCAGTTGAAGATGGAGATCCTGGAAACTGGCTAGCAGCAGGATTAAATGTACTTGTTGGAGCAGGATTAAACGTACTTGTTGGAGCAGGATTAAACGTACTTGTTGGTTTAGTGGTTACGCCACCATTCGCTCCAAACAGTTCTAAAAATTCTTTTGCTCCTTGATATCGAACGTTTTCTGCGGTTGTTGTTGCCCGTTTTATTGAGGTTTGTGCAGTTGCGGCGGACGCTCTGACATCAAATCCGTTGAACACACCCGAGTTTGTGCCGAAACTACTACTACCCGTACTAGAGCCACTGACCGTTCCCCCAGTTTCTGCCAAACTTGTTAGGTTTTGAGTGACAACCGAATCAGACGTTGCTTTTACCTGATTAAGCTGATAGGTTCTCATGAGTTGAGTTTGAGCATTATCCAGGTAGACATCTGAGAAATTAGCGTCTACTCCCAAAGGAGCTGTTCCTTGAGGCGTGGATGGCGCTCCGGAGGGTGTAACAGGACTCGCAGGGGATGATTGAATGTTGGGAGTGGCAGACGGTGCTGAGGCATTAGGAGGACTTGCGATCGCGCTTTGGGGAGACTGCCCAACGGTGCGATCGGGAGCCTTATTAGGACTTGACACAACAGCCTGTTGCTTTGACAAAGCCTGTTGCTTTAACTTAGATGCAAAGCTTAAAGTAACGCTTTTACTATCCTGCCGAACAAATCGCTCAACGGGTAAAGCAGTCGTACCGTTAACAATGACCGAAACAGTATTTGGCTCAAATTGAGCCACAACGATTGAAGCAATTTCAGGCGTGGGATTCTCTTGACGCAACGCATTGCCTTGAGGCAGACGAAGCTGCGTATTCACAAAATTCATCGTGAGAGTATTTTCACGGTTCACACTCGATCGCTGAAGCTGAGGATCACCTTGAATCTCAAACGTGACTTCTAGCCCCGTTTCAGCAGCTTGAATCTGAATCCCTGTAATCGCTGTTCTAGTCTCAGTCGCCACAGTAGCCTGTGTCAACGCCACAAAAGCGCTAACTCCCATTAACGCTTGGCCAATTGAACGATGCATCTTTTTGTAGCTCTATCGATAAACTCTGTTTTCAGACATGCTTGACCGTTCTACCAACAAATAGCAAACTGCACGATTTGAGCTAGTTGAAAGCTGTAAGCCTTGTAGAATTTAGCACGATAAAACTAAACCACAAAGCAGCCCTCAAAACATGATTTGGGCTGTAGCTTTTTATTTTGCGTTTTCAGGAATCCGATCTAGATCCATCTCCGTATTATCTACATGAGTGTTTTCACTCAGCCATGCGGAGTCCCTAAAACCAGTGAGGCGGTTGAAGATGAGCGATCGATGATCAACCGTTTTCAAAAGCTATCAGGTCTAGGTATTCGCAAACCGCGATCGCTACTTTGTGATTGAGCAGTAGACCCTACAAGCTGAGGCTGGCTTGAAGCAGCCCCAGTCTTTTTTTGAAGAAGTAGATCCAACCTACTATTTCCAAGCCCCATCAGGATGAAAAACCGTAAGGAAGGAATCATGAGAATCAGTGCTCAGAGCGTTGCTCACGCTCTACTGAATATAAATGGAAGTTTCATCAGAAGGTTTGTCAATCAAGTGTTTTCTCCTATCAAGTTGCTATTTCAGCAGAGTGTTAGACCTTGGCTCAGGACGGCTGGAATTTCTGTTGCCGTCTTGCTCACAGTTGTTCTCTACGCCGCGCTTCCCGCTAGAGCCTCTGATCACCAAGACACAACCTTTTTAGCGACTCAACAGACCGCCGCCGATCTGACCGACCTATTTGTATTTGAAAGTCCAGATCCGAGCAAGGTTGTCCTGTCGATGAATTTTAACCCTCTGATTGCTCGGGGTGAGAATAGACCCTTCGACCCCAGTGTTCTCTACCAGTTCAAGATCGATAACACGGGTGATGGTATTGAAGATCGGGTGATTCAACTCAAGGTGAACGATCGAGGACCCAATCAAACCGTCTCAGTGTTTGGACCCGATCGCCCGGAACGAATTGGAACCATTTCAACGCTGCTTGGCGCTAGACGTCAGGGTCGAATCAATGAAGTATTCGCGGGTCCTGGAGGGTCTACCGTCTTTGTGGGAACGCGGAAAGATCCCTTCTTCTTCGATTTGGAACAGTTCTTCAAAATTCTTCCAGACCGCAACTACCAGATGCAGCCAAATCCAAGTCCACCTCTCACAGTTACGTCCTTCCGACCTCCTGGTGAAGCACAAGATACGCTGGCTCCCTTCAATGTTCACTCGATTGTGATCGAGCTACCGAGAGAACAACTGGGTACTGGCAAAATTGGAGTTTGGATGACGACCAGCGTTGGCGATCCGAGACGCAGAAATGGAGCGTTTGTTCAGATTGAGCGCTTAGCCGTTCCAGCCCTGAATGAACTCTTTATGGATTTCAGCGCTCACAACGACAGCAATGTTAGAACTCCAACAGAAGATGCTGGAAACCAAGCCAACTTTATTCGCAGCTTTGTTCAGACGATCGGACGACCTCAAGGAATTGCTGATGCTGTCATCTCAGTCGCGATCCCAGATGTAATTCAAGCTGACCTTTCTAAACAAGGCGGTTCCTACTTTGGCAGTCAGTTAGCTGGAAACTTCGGCGGCAGAAGACCAACAGATGACGTGATTGATGTCACTGCTTCTGTTGTCTTCGGCAGTGCAGTCACCAACATTACTGAAGGTGCAATTCCTAGCCTGACGAGTGACAATGTTGGTCCTAATCCTGCCAACTTCCTGCCTACATTCCCCTATCTCGGTAATCCTCTTTAGGCAATATGGCTCGACGATCGCTGAGGCTGTTAGTGGTACTAGTCAGCCTGCTTTTACTACTAGGACAGCCTCCTATGCTGGCGTTAGGGACTGGCAGGGAACTACTGCCTGCTAGTCAACCGGAGGTAGAAGCTTCAGAACAAGTCTTCCCGGACTACCTCCAGCGTTCTGAGATCATCAGCACCTATGAAGAGCAAGTGCGTCAGTCTCCTGACTCTTTTCTGCTCCTACGGTTGCTGGCGGCTCAATATCTCAGACGCTTTCGTGAACGGGCAGATGTAGACGATCTGTTGCGAGCCGAACAAGCGGCGCGGCGATCGCTGGCGATCCAACCGCGCCGGAATGTAGCCGCTTCGATGCTGCTGGCTTCAGCGTTGCTATCGCAGCACCAGTTTAGGGAAGCGTTGCAAGTCGCGATCGCGGCAGAGCAAATTGCTCCTAACAACGCCAACCTCGTTTCGCTAAAAGCTTCCATTCAAATGGAACTGGGCGACTATAACGCTGCTCAGCAGCTATTGCAGACCCTGACCGACGAGTCAGAATCAGGTCATAGCGCTGTTGCTGCTCGTTACCTAGAGCTAACCTACAGTTTGGCAGCGGCACGGAAACTGATGGATTCAACCATGCAGCAGGTGGATGCGTTCTACACGAACCCAGCAGAAACTTGTGCTTGGTTTCATGTGCGGTCTGGTGATCTAGCCTTTCTGTCTGGCGATCTGTCTCTAGCAGAGCGGCGATATCGGGAAGCGCTTGATCTGTTTCCAGACGATATTGCAGCGTTTACGGGGTTGGCTCGTCTATACGCGGCACAGCATCGCTGGCAAGCGTCTTTAGAAGCGGCAAACCAGGGGATAGAACGGTCGCCTTTGGTCGAAACCTTGGGCTACAAAGCGGATGCTCAACGTGCCTTGGGCGATCCAGAGGGCGCAACGGCAACGGAAGCCTTAATCGATGTTGTGGCGCACCTGAGTCGGGTTCAAGGAATTTACGATCGCGCTTTGGCGGTCTACTACATTGAACACAACATTCACTTACCAGAGGCGTTAGACATTGCTCAACGGGAGGTATCTGTGCGAGATGATATTTATGCCGAAGATACATTAGCGTGGGCGGCGGCTGCAAATGGGCAGTGGCAAATTGCCCAACAAGCCGCGCAACAGGCCATCCGGTATGGCACGGAAGATCCCCTGTTGCAGTTTCACTCCGGTATGATTGCGCTGCATAGCGGCGATCTTGCTGGAGCAACCCAACATCTTCAGCAAGCCTTGAGTCTGAATCCTCAGTTTCATCACAAATACGCCACAGAAGCTCGTCAGGTTTTGGTTGACCTGACAACAAATGGTGATGCTCAGCAAGCGAACTCCCACTCACCCTTGATTCTGAGAAATCTATTATGAGAATCCTGCTGCATTGCTCAACCTGGATCGCCGCGATCGCGTCGGTATTTCTATGGATGCCCGTCGCGGATGCCCATCCTCTCGGCAATTTCACCATCAATCACTATGCAGGCGTACAAGTCGCGCAAGATGACGTAGCGATTGATTATGTTCTGGATATGGCTGAAATTCCAGCTTTTCAAGAAATCAATCAAATCGATACCAATCACAACCGCAAACCTGACTCTGCCGAAACGGTTAACTACCCGGCTGAGAAATGTCGTGAGGTTAAATCTCACCTAGCGTTGCAAGTCAACCAGCAGCCTTTGGCACTTTCGCTCAATAATGCGATCGTTGAGTTTCCTCCTGGGGTCGGAGGATTAGCAACCCTGCGCCTTACCTGCGGTTTTCAAAGCGCGGTTGGATCGGCAACTACGGTCAGCACGACTCAACGGGTTGAGTTTGAAGACAATTTCTACCCACAGCGCTTAGGCTGGCGTGAGATTACAGTGACAGCCGCAGAAGGTGTTTCTCTCCAGGGCAATGTCACGGCTTCAAGCATCACAAATCGCTTGACAGAGTACCCCACCGATCTACTCAGTAGTCCGCTAAATCAGCGCCAAATCTCGTTTGAGATCAATCCATCATCCTTCGCTCAACCAATTGCATCGGTGCCGACGCGGTCAGATCGCTCCGATCAGGCTTTAGCAGGCCGAAGCAATGATGCGTTCACTCGGTTGATCACGTTAGAAGAAAATAATGTTTTCACAGTTCTGGTAGCGTTAGCGATCGCGTTTGTCTGGGGTGGGCTGCACGCTCTATCGCCAGGACATGGCAAAACTATAGTTGGTGCGTATTTAGTGGGATCGCGGGGTAAAGCTCAACATGCCCTTTTGCTGGGGCTAACCGTAACGCTGACTCATACGGCAGGCATCTTTGCACTAGGACTCTTGATGCTTGGCACGTCTCGGTTCATTTTGACGGAGCAACTGTACCCTTGGCTGAGCGGACTTTCTGGGGTACTGATGACCGGAATTGGACTAAAACTACTGATAAATCATTTACGTGGTTCTCAACTCTTTCAGAACTGGACCTGGAGACAGGGCTACACCAACCTTGCCTATTCCCACGGTGAGCTTAGCCCTGCCCATCACCATCATGAACACTTAGCCACTCATCACGCTCATCACACCCATCATCACGGTGAACACAGCCATCACGGTGAACACACTCATGATCATGGACATAGCGATCATTCTGGACACAGCCATCACGGTGAACATACTCATAGTCATGGACAAAAGGCGCATTCCCACCTGCCGCCCGGCGCTGATGGTTCTGCCATTACTTGGTCTAGCATTCTAGCTTTAGGAATTTCAGGAGGAATATTGCCTTGTCCCTCAGCATTAGTAGTATTGCTGAGCGCGATCGCGCTTGGTCGAATTGGTTTTGGACTTGCACTAGTGTCTGCTTTTAGCCTAGGTCTAGCGAGCGTACTCACCGCGATCGGATTGATATTGGTCTACGCCAGGGACTGGTTTGAGCAGCTTCCGCTCCAGTCGCCTAACAGCAAATTGTTTCCAGCCGCAAGCGCCTTGCTGATTACTCTAATTGGTCTAGGTATTACAACGAAGGCGTTGTTCACTCATGTATTGTGAGCATTAGCATTGTAAACATTAGCGTGGTGAGACTAGTTCCAACACTAGCTCTAATGGAGCTCTAATGGAGTACTACCTGTTTGTAATAGCAATCATTAGACCTGAGCTTTCAAAATAAGCATTTCAATGAATTAAAGTTTGAGGAAAATTATGAAACGCTATAGCCTAATCTTTTTAATCACTGCGCTCTGCATCATAGTCTCCTTTGAAGTAAGCATGTGGCAGGCTGAAAGGCTCTTCTGGCTCAAGTTGGGCATGTAGTTGCAGCAATGCTTCTGGCTAGAAATTGTGAGTGCGGCTCGCTAGAACTCGGCTTTCTTCAGCACATGGAGCATTGTCCTAAACTAAGAACTTAATACTGTGTTGAACGACACTGGTTATTCAGAGTATGATCCTTGGAGATGCAGCCAGATTTTACTCTGACACACGAGTGCTTTCTTCTTTTAGCAAAATTAAGTAAAAGTTAAACAGATAAGCGCTCTGTGGTTGTGCAGCAGCTTTCAAGTGTGTCAAGTGTGTGATAAGTGTGAGGAAACCCCAAATGTTAAAAGTGTTACTGAACTCATTGCTGGTTAGTCCGGTCGTTCTAGGTGCAACCTTGGCTGCTTCTGCTGCGATGAGTGCAGAGCGCAGCTTCGTAGGAACCGCTCAGCAAGCTCCTGCGATCGCGGCTGAGAAGCAGTCAAATGTTTCAGCATCTGCTCTATCTGCTGAAATTGCGCCTGCTAAAACTGCTCCTGCTGCAACGATGCAACCTCAACTGCAATCTCAACTGAAGGTTGCTGCACCTCTTCAAGTCGCGCAGGTTTCTGTAGAAACGCCCGCTGCTGCACCCAGTTCTGATGCAGCCTCGATCGATCAGATCAACGCCACCGGACAAGTCACTTCTGTTTCTCAGCTTTCTGACGTTCGTCCTACCGATTGGGCGTTTCAAGCTCTGCAATCACTTGTTGAGCGCTACGGCTGTATTGCAGGCTATCCTGACCGGACTTACCGAGGCAATCGTGCCCTAACTCGCTACGAATTTGCGGCAGGGTTGAATGCATGTCTCGATCGCGTGAATGAACTGATTGCGGCATCAACGGCTGACTTGGTGAAGAAGGAAGACCTCGCAACCCTGCAAAAACTACAGGAAGAATTCGCAGCTGAACTAGCAACCTTGCGCGGTCGCGTCGATTCCCTAGAAGCTCGGACTACAACGCTAGAGAAGCAACAGTTTTCCACCACAACCAAGTTGACGGGTGAAGCAGTCTTTGCCGTAACAGATGAATTTGGGGTTGATAGAACGGGCGGAAACAACACCGTTTTTCAAGACAGAATTCGTCTAGCGCTCAATACCAGCTTCACGGGTTCAGACCTTTTGGTTACTCGTCTAACCGCTGGAAATGCCAATGCGTTTACGCTGACGAACCCCACCCAGCCAGGTGGCACAAATGCTGAGGGACTCCAGACCTTCAACTTCCGGAGTACAGGCGACAACCAGGTGAATATCGATCGGGTGTCTTACTCCTTCAATCTCAGCGACAAGGTGAAATTTTACATTCCAGCGATCGGAGGACTTCACTCCGACTACGCGCCGACCAGCAACCCTGCTCTCGATTCAGGTACAGGTGCGACAGGTCCGCTCTCGTTGTTTGCTGAGCGCAACCCGATTTACTTCATTGGTGGTGGTTCTGGAGTCGGTGTGAACTTCCAACCGACTCCTGCTTTCACCATCAGCGCGGGGTATTTGGCAGATAACTCTGGTGCGACGAGTGTTGTTTCTCCGGGTGCTAACAGCCCTACAGACAAGAACGGTTTGTTCAATGGCAGCTATTCTGCGTTGGCTCAGGTAAATTTCAAGGCAAATGAAGCCTTGAGTGTTGGTCTGACCTACATGAATGCTTACCGCCGCTCTGCGATTTTTGACGCGGGCAGTGGTGGTACGGGTCTATTAGGAACGTTACTTGCCAATCAAGGCATCAACGGAGCAGGTGGCATTGCTCCAGCAAACGTCAATGCTTATGGTGCGGAAGTTTCGTTTAGACTGAGCCGAAATTTAGTGCTCAACGGCTTCGGTTCCTATGTCAACGCTAACTTCATTGGCGACGGTCGCGGTTCACAAGACATTTGGACTTACGGTGCGGGTCTTGCGCTTCCTGATTTTGGTAAGAAGGGCAACCTGCTTGGCTTTATCGCAGGTGCTGAGCCATACCTGGGTGATGCTGTCAGAAATAGCGTTCCACTCCACTTTGAAGGCTTCTACAAGTACCAACTGAATGACAACATTTCGGTTACACCAGGCGTGATCTATATCGTCAATCCTGGTCAAGATAATAGAAATGATAATGTTCTAATTGGTACACTGAGAACCACTCTCACCTTCTAAGTTCTTTCTAGCTCTTTGTGTCAACTTAGAGCTAGAAAGCAAAATCTAAGTAGGGTGAGGGGATAAGTCTAACTGCTGATTTCGCTTGGCTTTATGCAAGGGTTCGACACATTTTCCCCTTGCATAAAGTCTGCGGTTGCGCAGCGAATTGTTTATGATTCGTCTCGTCTTGTTCAACAGTCCGAATCCCATCATCGGTTTCAAGCTCAGTACTGCGATCGCTTGTTGTTGTCTCGGTTCAGTTAGGCGTATCAGGTTCTTGTCCTATCGCCTAATAGGGCCGTATAACACCTAGCTCATAATGCGATCGCTCACTTAACCTTGAACCCCCACCAATAAGATCTATCGGCTGCCACAGCACAGCCATGCAGCCGTACAACGTTGATCATCACCTGCTGAAGACAACCTTCGATTCCCAACAGATAACCTCGCGGCGGTCAGGTGCATGGCCGTTATTAGGCGCATTGCATCCAGATGTAACGATAGAGCGTCGCAATTGATTTTCAGGAAACAGCTCCTTAGCTGTGAACCAGTTGAGAGTGGATTATGCCATTGCTTCCGCTGATTTGCGGGTGAGGAAGATAGACCAATTGGATCAAGCAAGCCCAATGCTAGTGTCATTAGATCTAGCAATTCATCTGCCTGCTCACACCTTGCGCCAGTGCGATCGTCTCTTTCGCGTTGGTTAACTTGAGTTTGCAAAACCCAACATCCACCTGCATCCTCTGAAGGGGATGTTCAGATGCAATGTGAATGGTTGGGAAGGACAACGATCGCATCCAGTTGACTGTAACCGATGGGGTCGAATGGGCTACAGGGGATTGAATGTAATAGGGGAGTGTATTGAGTTTACTGTCGTCAACCCAACCTACGCGGCAGCAATCGCACTACGGGAGATCGGACGCACTTATTACGATAGCTTAAGGCTACTTCTAAGACAAACTCATATCGATTATGATTAAACCTATGACTATTTCACGGTAACTTAAATCGCTTTCTCGGTAGCTCTAATTTGCACCCGTAGATTAGCGTTTTTCCAAAGACAGGAGATACTATGAGCAGTGGAAACGGATGCCCATTTACGGGTGGAGGTCAGAAACATCAGCCTCGTCATAGACCGTCGAACCGAGACTGGTGGCCGAATTATTTGCATCTGAACATCCTCCATCAGCACACCCCCCAGGCCAATCCCATGGGTGAGGAGTTCAACTACGCTGAGGAGTTCAAGAGTCTTGACTTAGCTGCCCTGAGGGCAGATATCTATGAGCTGATGACCACCTCCCAGGACTGGTGGCCAGCCGACTACGGCCATTATGGGCCGCTCTTCATCCGGATGGCTTGGCACAGCGCTGGCACGTATCGGATTGGCGACGGTCGCGGCGGCGCAGGCTCCGGTAGCCAACGGTTTGAGCCGCTCAACAGTTGGCCCGACAATGCCAACCTCGACAAAGCGCGCATGTTGCTTTGGCCAGTCAAGCAGAAATACGGCAAGAAGATCTCGTGGGCCGACCTGATGATCTTCGCGGGCAACTGCGCCCTAGAATCGATGGGCTTTAAGACGTTGGGCTTTGCTGGCGGGCGCGTGGATGTCTGGCAGCCCGAGGAAGACATCTACTGGGGTTCTGAGAAAACCTGGCTCGGCAATGAGCGTCACGAAGGCGATCGCGTGCTGCTAAATCCCCTCGCCGCCGTTCAGATGGGACTGATTTACGTGAACCCAGAAGGGCCAGACGGCGAACCTGATCCGGTCGGCTCAGGGCGCGATATTCGCGAGACCTTTAGTCGGATGGCGATGAACGACGAGGAGACCGTCGCGCTCACCGCCGGTGGGCATACCTTTGGCAAATGTCACGGTGCGGGCGAAGCGACACACGTAGGGCCTGATCCTGGGGGGGCTACCGTCATCGATCAGGGCCTCGGCTGGAAGAACGCCTTTAACACGGGTGTCGGCGTCGATGCGATCACCAGCGGTATCGAAGGCGCATGGACTCCCACACCGACGCAGTGGGACAACAGCTATCTCGAAACCCTGTTCAAATATGACTGGGAGGTGACGAAGAGTCCCGCTGGCGCGTGGCAATGGAAGCCTAAGGGTGACGCTGGCGCGGGTACGGTTCCCGACGCACACGATCCGTCGAGACGGCACGCCCCCATGATGACCACAGCAGATATGTCGATGAAGATGGACCCCATCTACAACCAGATTGCGCAGCGTTATCGCGATAACCCGGATGAGTTTGCAGATCAGTTTGCCAAGGCGTGGTTCAAGCTAACGCACCGCGATATGGGACCGCGATCGCGCTATCTCGGCCCAGAGGTTCCTCAGGAAGAATTCTTGTGGCAAGATCCCATCCCCGCAGTCGATCATGAATTGATTGATGAGCAGGATATCGCTGCCCTTAAGGAAAGGATTCTTGCTTCGGGACTGTCTGTTTCCCAACTGGTTTCGACTGCTTGGGCGTCGGCGTCAACGTTCCGCTGCTCCGACATGCGCGGTGGAGCGAACGGGGCCCACATTCGTCTCGCGCCGCAAAAGGATTGGGAGGTCAACCAGCCAGACCAGTTGGCAACAGTGCTACAAACCCTGGAGGGAATCCAACAGGAGTTCAACAGCTCACAGTCTGGCGGGAAGCGGGTTTCGATCGCTGACTTGATCGTTCTGGGCGGATGCGCAGGCATTGAGCAAGCGGCGAAGAATGCTGGTCATGACGTGACGGTTCCCTTTAAGCCAGGACGCACGGATGCGCTGCAAGAGAAAACGGATGTTGCGTCTTTTGCGGTACTTGAGCCGACTGCGGACGGGTTCCGCAACTACACGAGCGGCAGACACAGCGAATCGCTCGAAGAGTTGCTAGTCGATCGGGCGCAGTTGTTGTCCCTGTCAGCCCCTCAGATGACGGCTCTCTTGGGCGGCTTGCGCGTCTTGGGTGCGAACTTTGGAGGGTCTCAGCACGGCGTCTTCACCCATCGGCCAGAGACGTTGACCAATGACTTCTTCGTGAACCTGCTGGACTTGGGCACGACGTGGAAGGCGACCTCTGAAGCTGAATATGAGTTCGAGGGGAGCGATCGCAAGACGGGCGACCATAAGTGGACCGCTACCCGTGTTGACCTCATCTTCGGCTCAAACTCCCAGCTCCGCGCCCTCGCGGAAGTCTATGGAGCTGTGGACTCGCAGCAGAAGTTTGTGAATGACTTTGTGGCGGCATGGGACAAGGTGATGAACCTCGATCGCTATGACCTTCGCGCAGTCTTAGCAGAAAGCTCTGCGAGGGGTTTCTAAGCGTAACTTCAACCGATTATCGGCAGAGGTCGAGGCTACGTTAACCTGCGGCAATCTTGAACGTAGGTGGAAGCCAGAGACAAACATGAGGGCGGCGTTTCAACTTGTCTTGAAACGCCGCCCTAGCTTTAGGTTTTTACGTCAAAGCTGCTTATAGTCCCAACCAGCTAAGGTCTAAGGAAATTGACAAGGAGACCGCCTGACTCATCTGTTCCTGCCATCTCAAGTCTAGACGTGCTTATCCAACAACTTCTGAAGTAAACTGTCGGATGCCCAAAAGGATGTATTTTGAAGGTTTTGAATAGCAAAGGGAAGATTGATCAATTTCATGGCTGCTGCTTGATCCAGAATTCCGAGGATGCCCGTGATGACGAGTTGTTTTTCGATCGCAGCGCGACGTGCTTTCATATCATCTAGCAGGAGTAAATTTGCATTAAGTTCTTGGGCTAATAGAATGGCTTCGCGTTCTCCAGGATCAAGCAAATCAACGATCGCATCTGAGGGTTGATTAACAGACTGAATTTTGAGCCAATCGGGTGGAGTCGTAATCCAGGTTTGCACAGGGGCAGGAGCAGCTGCATCAGACAGTTCGCTGTAGACCGCTTGAGGAATGATGATCTGCTGAAACAGTTCGGGGAGAAGGTTGATGTGATCAATCAAAATCAGATAGTTGATGGGAGACGTATTGGAGACAACGATCATTCTGCGCCTAGAATACTGCGAATATTTTGAACGTCCTGTTCCAGATCATCCTCCGTGTAAGGCAAGTAAGCTTTTTCACGCTTGAGGAATTCGTAGGTTTCCCAACGGGAGGAGAAGTTGAGCATTCGCCGGACTTCTGCGGCTCCAATTATCTCCTGGCGATAACTGTCAGCCGCAATCAGTTCTAGAACTCGACGGGAAATGTTGCCAGATGGAAGTTGATCGGCGATGTCATCGGGAAGTTCGATCGTGATTTGCATAATGTCCTCAGATAGTTCTTAGTAACTTATGATTGCTCTTTCCTTCGTCGTCCACTTTTGTCTTTGGGATCAGAATAAAGTAAGACTGGAATGTGTCTTACGTGGAAGGGTTGACCCGATCTTTCATGTGTATGGCTTGATATAAAAGAGGAGCTTCCTGTTTTGTAGAAATCGCATTTATAATTTGAAAGTTTTTTATTTAGTAAATACTCCTGCCACCTCTCCATAATTGATTTTGCATCGCCTTTTTTGATGTATATTAACAAGCCGCCACTGTTTTGATTGATATTACCAGTTGAATATCTTGTTGTAAGTTGCTGAAATCCTTCCCACAAATAGTTGTTGTCACGATAAATCTTTGCTTCTCCAAGCCATACGAAATCATTTTTTTCAACGGTAAGGTCAACATGACCTCCAATTTTGCAGTCATGGCTCGCGTTATACCCTGAGATACGCAATGCTCCTACAATTTCAATGGTTAGTCGATCTTCTTTGTCTTCCTGACGTAGTTCTGGGTTCCTTTCAATTTGATAGATTACTTGATCTATATCTTTGTAGAGTTGACCAATAAAATCACCACTATTCCCTAATTTATTTACCTCCTGAGCGTACTGATAAATCTCGTAATTGTAGAATCCGCAGCGTGATTGGATGGCAGAGATCGCAAAATGGATGCAATGAGTAGGTTTATCTAGATGAATTTTCCATAGCTTTTGTAGTACTGAACATTCATCTGCCCTGATTACTGCATTGGCAATAGCCAAAGAATGTTCTCTATCTGTTGAACTCTCCAAAGCATCTATCAACTGCTGAAGCAATTTGCTACAGCCTTCTTTTCCTAATGCATAAGCAGTTGCAGAAATCATGATGGTATCTTGTTCTTTCAGGGCTTCTTCTAGTTGAGATAATAATTTAGATGGTTCAATATCTGAATTTATTTGCTCAGGTTCGTTCTCGATAAAAAACTCATTCTCGGTATAATTCTCATCTTCTAAATTCTCTAGAATACTAGAAGCTTTTAATAACATAGAAAGCCCAATTTCATGGCTGGCTAATTCTATAAGTTCTCCATAAGGACTTAGGTCATATTGCCCTCCTTTGAAAACATCAGTTTCTTTTCCCGAAGATGCATTATAAATTGCTTCGATCACAGCTTGGCGCACTTGACGAACAGAACAGTTTATTAAAGAAGATAAGATTTTTGGAAGATTTGTCAAATTTTTAATTTCTTCATAACTGGTAGACCCATCTACATTTGGTAACAAGTTAGACAAGTACTGATAGAATTTACTATTTAGAGAATTCAAGTTTTGAACTAAACAAGAAATAGCTTCTCTAGAATCAATTTCTGCTAAAGCGTCAGCCGCAACTTCACAGATAATAGCTGTTGAATCAAATAAGGCTTTACATAGGTGTGGAATTACTCTTTGATCTTTAGTCTTTCCGAGTCGATAAACAGCAATCTGTCTAATTTCAGAATCTGGATCATCTAGAACCTTAACAATTTCAGCAATGGAGCGCTCTAAAGGAATATTTCCCAGAGCCCTGATAACTGCTCGTCGTAATTCAAAATCAGATGTTTGATTGATTTCTAATAATCTTGAAAGGGCGATTTCAGATTGTATTTTTCCTAAAAGCTCAACTTTGATCTGCTGAGGAATTTCACAGTCAGTAATTAAGCTTATTGTTCTGTCTTGTAATTTGGATTTAACTGCTCCAGCTAGACTTCCCGCTAAGTATAAATCTACATCCAGTGCTGATTTTACCAATTGCTCTGCCTGTTCTTCGATTTCTGGAAATCCAAATACAAGGGCGATCGCTTCAGTCCACTTAATATAATTGAGATAATTTTGCTGAAATCGAGTCCATTTTTGTTCGGATGTTCTTTCGAGCCACTCCGAATGTTTTTGCAATCGTTCTAGCAATGCTTCTGCCGCATAGTATTCCTGAATTAGCTGATGGTGAAAATTGATTTCTTCATCATTGACTGACTCTAAAACATGATATTTGAGCAACTCCTCGACACGAGATGAATCACCAGAATGCTTTCCAAACTGGTCATCCAAAACTTGTTTTGCTCGTTCTCTGGATATGACTAAACCTGGATCATTCGGATCTGAAGTATCTAGCATCGAGAATGCCAGATGCTTTAACCAAGAACTCCAGTCTTTACGTCGCTCATCGGTAACGGGTACATCTTCCTTATAGTTTTTGTTGAAAGATCGAAAGAATTTACGGAACGCCTCTGCTAACGTCTCTACCTCAGTGCCCTGCTTCTGAAACAAGTCATATAACATCCACAGCACAAAAGGAGTGCGGCTTAACTCTCTGTTATCGCGATTCAGCAGTTGCAATACCTTTTGCTTCTGCTCCGGAATGCATTCCTGTAGAAATCGCTCAATTTTTTTGCTCTCAAGGGGTTGAATTTCTAGCTTGCGTCTAATGCCTAGGTCACCACTACCTAACTCTCGCGTTGAGCAGATAAGCGGTATCTGATCGTACTCTTTACGAAACGCTATCAAATGTGTGCGATGGTTAGCTGCTGCCATCTCATTCAAGCCATCCAAAAGCAGAATCAGCCTTTCATCATTTAATAGTTCTTCAACGTCTGAAGTCTCAATTTTCGGTCGTGGTCGCAATTTGCTTAGCTGCAACTTGAGAGCATCCCTGATTAGAACAAGTAGTCCTTCACGTCCTTTGTATTGGTCACTGTTGTACCTTTTCAATTGAACTAGTACAGGAATTTTAGGATTTGATTTCTCAAGCTCTGCTTTCGCAAGACGAATTCCGCATTGTAGAAGTGCTGTTGACTTACCGGCTCCTGGTGAACCAACTAATAGAATGTGCTCGGATTCGATGTAATCCTGAATTGCTTTGAATATCGGCAGCGGTAGAGTTTCCCTCGGTTTTCCCTCTGAGTCCTTTTCCTCAGTTTGCACCATCTGCTCAAATGAGAAGGTTGCCTGACGAGCAGCGATCGCTTCCGTTAAAGCATTTTCAGACCACCACTGCTTGTAACGGCAGCAGATCTCTTGTAGATAAGACTGGCAGTCGTCGAGGACAATCATTACAAGCGGTAAGCCTACAGGATTTGGAGAGAGCTTTTTCTATCATAGGCTTATAATTTGCAGGGTGTTAGACTAACCAGCGATCACCCCTCAAACAATCGTTCCTGCGCTACCTACCCCCACAGACATTGCTAGCCATCCCTCTTCCCACATCTGCCCACATTAGCTCAGCGTGCTGTAGACGTGATCGCCATTGAATCATTCAAAAATTGCCTCATGAGTCAGACAAGCTCCACGCAAAAACTAACCGCACTGGCTCAAAATCGCTAATCTGTGCAGAAACCAGTAAACCTCGTGCTTCGACTGAGGCTAAATTGCCAGCCAGAGTCACAGAGGTCGTTTGCTCTTCCCAAACTGCACCAAGTTGAACTCCGATGCTGTAGGGTAAGACATTGACACTTGCACCTGTATCTAGCAGCGCTGAAACCTCTGTTGATGAACCTCGGTATGTCAAGCAGAGCGGTAACTGAGGTAGTGCATCAGGAACACCAAAGGGCATCAAATCCCTCTGTAAAATCAAATCGCTGAGCGTTACGCATCTTGCGATTTTTGATCCGATTCTAGGAGTTGACTAAGTTTGTGAGCTGCTTCATGCGAATTAAGAGGCGACCAAAGTGAGTAGGTTGCTCCAGCTTGAAGGGTTGGCTCCTCTTCTTTCGCTAACTCGGCAATTAGAAATTGCATGACTTTCAATTTGTCGGCGCGAGGTAAATTTCTTAGAGTTGGAAATAGGTCTGCTGGAGCCATAGGAGCGAGAAAATGGGTGTCTTCTCTATTCTGTCATAGCCATCCAGGATCATGATTCCTCAACGCATCGGGTGGAAAATTTGGCGATTGTTATATCCTCGTTTCCAGAGCGATCGCAATATACATTGGATTCAACACACGCTCAATTTGTGTTGCACCTAACCAGTCAGCTAACGCGATCGCTTGTTGTTGTCCTATTTCAGTTAAGGGAGCATCAGGTTTTTGCCCTGTTGCCTGACAATGCCTCACGAGATACAACATTTGGTTTATATGCGATCGCTTACTTAGCTTGGAACACTAACAGACAGCATTTATCAACCTGCCACAACCCAAAACGAAGCCATATAACGGCACAATGCAGCGGTTGCAAACAACCTCGAAATCAACACCAGTAAATTTTGACAGGCCTTAGATTCAGGCAAGTTGAGTGACTGAATTTACACGAATTCGATACATTGCTTCTTTACCTCCATACACCTATAAAGCCGTGGTTTGAAAATCGGCTTTTTGCAGGCTGAAAGCTTTTTGTTTGCAAGTCATTACAGCCAGCTTAGCCTATCTTGTTGGGCTCTATCTAATGATTGACGCTAAGCGTGATGAAGCGGATTAAAAATGAATGGCGAAGGTAGGGTACCAATTTATTCACGCTTAGCAACATTTACACTTCCCCAGTAATAACTAGGGAAAGGAACACCCACAGGAGAACAATAATGCAAATTGACAAGCAGCAGATTATAAGTATGATTCGCTCTCAGGCGCAGTCGGGGAATCAAGACCAGTCTGGACAAGCTGAGCAGGAGCTACCCCAGCAGGTAGACACCGATAATCAGCAGCATCAACAACTACTACAGAAGTTCGGCATCAACCTACCAGATTTACTCACACGATTCACCGGTGGTGGTGGTATCCCAGGAATGTAGCTGCTTGTGAGCTGACAATCGAGGTAGGGAAACTGTTGTGTTGCAAGAAATTTGAAAAGCGCTATCTACAGAGTTGTAGTATGAAAATTACAATTTTAGGCGTAGCTTCAAGAAAATTTTTGCAACACAACTGCTCCACCTTTCATCTGTATTAGCTACAACCTAAAGCGACCCATGCCAAGCAAGTAGGTGGCTGCAATACTCAATACTGTACCGACAATTAGGTTTGGAATTTGCCTCAATACTGATGAGAATAGCACTACAAGAAAGATTACTAGTGCAACTGCACCAGCGATAAAAAAGAAGCGCACTAGACTAGGCGCATCAATGCCGTAATTCGGTTTGCTTTGAACATTTTCAGCTATCACTGGCTTTGCGCCTCAGAAACAACTGAGACAAAAATGGTACATTTGCTCAGATTGTTCAAGTGCTAACGGGCACAATTTCTATCTGTGTTTTCCAAGAACTTGCGGCATAATGCTCATGCTCACCAGCAGCGGGAGATTGGTCGGGTAGAAACCCAGGGATCGCTAATCTGTCTGGTGCAGCACAGGGTTAGACTTGAAGAGATAGGGCAATCAGGCAATCTGAATTTTGGTAGGTCTGCCTTACACGAGGTTGGTGCATAATGCTCACTTCAAGGCTTTATAGTAGCGGCGAGCAGTGCCCATTCTACAGTATCAAATGTTCGAGCTTTATTGTATTGGATTGCTATGATGGGTACTCAACTAGCTGATTCCTTGGGTAGACTGCAAGCCAGAATTTATTGGTTACATGATGCAGAAAAGTTTGATGAATTAACTCATACCGCTAGTAAAATCTATCAGCTTTTAGGTCATCCTGAATCATTAAGTAATCGAGTTGGTAGCTTTATTTCTGAGGCTTATCGAATCTCTGATGATGCTCAGATTGCAAGATTTTCGGGTGACTCAGAAAAGGAATTAAAGTACTACTCTGAGGTTCAGCTTCAATTAGCTGAAGTAGTGAAACTACTAAATTTGCCTATTGAGATAGCAGAGTATCAAGTTCAATGGTGGATGTTGTCTAGACATAAGAAGATTATTGCGGCATTAAACTATATCTTGAAACAACATAAAAATAGTAAATTGTCAGTTTTGGGTAAGGTCAAGCTAACCTATTACTCGTTTCAAATAGGTCTAGGACATAATCAGAGAAAATTAGCCAAGTGCGAGAAGTATGCAATTCGTTATTGGGACTTACTTCTACAGTCCAAAGAAGCTGCTTATCCATACATTGGTTGATAACTTGATTGAAAATCAAAAAGGCTAACGGTTGCGGTCAACGGTTGCCAAAATCTTTGTATCCCACCCAAGCGGCTTCGGTCAATCCGCTGCACCGTAATTGTTAGCTTGCTTTCGCCACGATAGAACACCACTAAGTTTACCTCCAGGTCTCACAGTAACTCTTCCAAGCTTTTACTTAAAATTTACCGAGAGTTTGGTGCAATGGCGAAGATTAGTGCTAATGTACTAAATAAAGTGCATTTGCTTCGACTTCGCCTATCTGCTGTAGTTACTTAAATTTCAATAAAGCAAGACAGATTATCCTGATTCTTGAGGCTCTCCTGTGGAGAATTATATGTCTCTCATTTCAGGATAGTACTTGTATGAGTTCCAATGATCAGAAGGCAAAAGCGAAAGTTTTCATTTCTATAGTTTTTGAAATTGTAGGTGAGAGTATTAGCGCAATGCCTAATTACGAAGAGATTAAAAGTTTAATTGCTCAAGCAGATCTAGAAATTGAAGGAAATCAAACTTTCAGTGATCTACTCAAGCAACTAGCATCAAACATTGAAAATGATGAGGAGACGCTTGCTGTGATTGCAGAGAAGTTAGACGAGTATAAGCGACGTATATATGACGCTTTGGAAAGTGAGCAAATTGATTTTGATCCTGATAGCTTTTACAAAAAGCCTGAATCATGAATATCAGAGGGTTAAATCTTGTAAGCCGCTAGGATTTTGCAGTTTCACTGTAAGAATATTGGTCAATCAATTCAATAAATTGATTTAGATAATTGACGACTGTAATCCTGGTAAGTTCTGAAGATAAAGGATCGTTTTCTGGATAAGAGCTAAGATTTTTGAACTGGTTGGTTAGAATACAGTCTGCTATCGCCCCAATAATTTTTTTATAGGTTTCTTTATCAGGGGCACCAACTTTATTCATGTATCTCATGCCAATAGGCTGTATCGGCATGAGGAATCCCAGATCGTTATCAATGCTGCAAACTAGCCAAGCGCTAAGATATGCATATATATCAACTCTTAGTGAATGAAGATCATTTCCTGCTCTAGTCCTTTCAAGAACCTCCTTGAGTTCCAATTCAAGCCCATCGACGATACCCTGTATAGCAAGTTGCTGTAGAAACTCTTTGTTTAAATCTTGGATAACGCACCTTACCTCTCTTGATGCTTTACTATTTCTAAATTCCTCATCTAACTTTTTCCCAAATGCAAGCCTATCTTCAGAATATGCTTCTTTTAATTCTGAGTTTACTTCTTGAAGTTTTAGATTTTCATATCCAAGAGATTGCTTCAGATAAGAGAGATAATTTTGATCCAAGCGTTGTCTAATATTCGAGTTCTTCAACTGAATTTGGAGTAACTGTATCTCTTGGCGGAACTCATTTCTTACACCCTCTTCAATGTTTTTAGTTGCAGCATCAAATTCGGTCGCTATCACATCCTTGACAAAGTCGTATCCCAAGACGACTAAAGTTGCAGTAGTAATAACTCCGAGGACACCCTGTTCAATTGGGATTTTCCAAATACTTATTGCTGCTAAGAGGAAGGAAAGAATAACAGAAAATAGATAGAACCCCAACAAATGAGTTATGGTTTGTTCCCTCGTTTGAACTATTCTCTTACCTCTAATATGACTATATATCCTCCACCAAGGCTTGGTAATAACACTTTTTAGCTTATTCATGATGGTTCGCTAGTTGTGGTAGATAGAGAGTGACTAAGGATAGACCAGCTTATACAACCTTGATATTTCCCGCCATCTTATCAAATTCTTCTATCAGGGACTATCGTTTACTCAAAACAAACCTAATCTAAGCTAGATACCTTCAAATCCTCACTAAGCAGGCTAACGACCAAGGTCAGCGGTTACAAATGAACTTGAACGCGGATGCGATCGCCTCTCAATTCCTTGCACTGTCGAGTTAGCTGAGCAACGCATCGACCGCTCCCCAATACTGCCTTATCGATCGCCTCCTGAGTGCTTTCGGCTTGACCGATACCCCTTACTACTGCCATTGCCGACCATCTTCTGGAAGCTTTCGGTTGATAGACAGCCTCAAAGGGCGAGTGAAGGACTTGATGTGGAGCAAGCTAACGGCTAAATTGAGCGGCAATAGGCATCTTCCGCACCCTGCAAAGAGCTTTCAACTGTCCGCTCCAATGTGTTGTTGGGTTGCGCTACCGCCGACCAGCAATAATCCTATCAATCTGCAATGCTTCATTAGCTTGTTCAGCAGATAAAAATTCTTGTGAGATTCTGGTGAGTGCAGCAATTTTCTCAGTTTCGTCAACACGAGTTACAAGAATGCTACTGACTAAACTATTTGCATCCTTAAACTGTCTAGTTTTTATATACCAGCACGTGATGTTAGTAAACTCTTGAACTTGTGTCGATGGGTCTGCGTCAAAACCAGAAACAAACTGCAATACCCACGTCAACGGAGTTTCAAGTTTTTTATATTTTATAAGCTCACAAATAATCCTAGAAAACTCTTTGAGCCTCAGATTATTAATTTCAGCTGCATTTCCATAGCTTTGTCTCGGAAGTGCGTAAATTTTTTCTGCTACTTCTCTTGCAGCTTTGAACTGTTCGGCTTCTATATACTGGTCGGCAATATTAGATAAGGCAGTAATCTTTTCGTTGATCTCTCCTCCAGCTGATGGAAGATGATCAACCATAATTTTGGCATCAGTGTACTTCCCAGCTTTAATGGATGTGCAAATGGATTGGGTCAGCTTTTCAAGATCCATAAACTTCTCCTGTATCAGTCAATGAGACTGTAAAACTTGCTTTATGTAACATTTTTGCTGTAAATGTCCTAGCCAATAACCCGGAAGCTTGATACCAAGCTCCAACAGATAGTTTTACAACTGCCTCTCAGTAGATAAGCTAAGCAGCCTAACTCTTTTTTAGATAGATCCGCTCCACTCTATTCTGTATATCTACCCTAAATCGGGATCTTATAAAGATGGAGGTCTGTATAACACCTTACATCAGAACGTTATGCAGATTAGCGTCTGTGTATCTGCCCAAAATGGGTGATTAGACAGACAGCGATCTGTATAACACGCTGAATTAGAACGATATGCAGACAGAGATCTGTATAACACCCCGAATATAGGTGATTAGACAGACAGAGATCTGTATAATACCCCTGTGCAGCAGATTATACAGATCAACTGTTTGGATATTAGTCCCGTTTGTGAAGCGCATTGCTATTTCTTCAGCAAATCTTTACTACCCATTTTTAGGCATGACCTTATGATTAGTTCGTTAGTACTTAAATGTTGACTTCTCTATCTATGGAAACCCGTCCTAGAAAGCTGTTGGATCAAGTTCGGGATGTGATTCGCCTCAAACATTACTCCTATCGAACCGAACAAAGTTATGTTTACTGGATTCGTCGCTATATCCTCTTTCACAACAAACAACATCCGAAAGAGATGGGAGTTCCAGAGATCGAAGCGTTTCTCACCCATCTAGCAGTTTCCAAAAAGGTGACAGCTTCAACTCAAAATCAGGCGCTGAGTGCGTTGCCATAGCCTGCGCCACAGCTTTGCAACTCACTTGTTAGAGGATGGCTACGATATTCGGACGGTGTAAGAACTGCTAGGACATAAAGATGTCAAAACTACCATGATCTATACCCATGTCTTAACTGAGGTGGAAAAGGTGTTCGCAGTCCACTCGATTAAGAGATGAGCCTCTGCGACACCTTCTCCAGATGCTTATCTTGATTCCCTTGGAGTTGCGCTCTGCGCTAATCGCTGCTTCGTCAAGATACTCATCACCTCAGTTGAGTTGGGCACAGGTAAAACCGGACTCCAAGCCCCCGCTTCTGCATAGCCCAACACATACAATGTGTGTATCGTTTCGGTTACTCTTTCACGTGTTCCAATCGCTAACAATCGTAATCGATCGCCATTCACGGATTCGTTTTCTAATCCTGACAACAAACCTTGCGAACTGTAATTCATTTTGGGTTTCTCCTAGTGTTGGATGAGAAGAAAGCCCAAAAATCTAGCCACCCCCGAACCGCAGCGAAAAGCAGGGGTGGCTAGTGAGATG